>CACASB010000036.1 GCA_902535155.1 uncultured Pelagibacteraceae bacterium | reverse complement strand
CGCACCTATCCCTCCCCATGTAGCTGCTGAGGCTGGTCCAAACAAAATCCAAGCTCCTAAAGCTGAGGCTACTAGGCTTGTTGTTAAAGAAAAAGTTCCTACAGATCTATTTGCAACTAGATAATTCTGTAATCCTTGATGTTTTTTTGAGTAAATTATACCTATAACAACAAAAGCAAGACTAATTAGTAAAGTAATTAAAACTGCAGATGATTGATTTAAAATGTTAATTTGTTCCAAGTTTCCCTTTCTGAATTACCGGACAGGTTCATTGGGTATTTCTCAGCCTTATTGGCACCCCATATTTAGATTATATAAATATTTTTAAATTGTAAATAAATAATATTAAAATTGCTCTTTTTCTGTAGAGCCTTCCATTGCAGTTGTAGAACTTTTTCCACCACTGATAGTATTAGATACAGCATCAAAGTAAGACGTTCCAACTTCTCTTTGATGTTTTACGCTTGTATAACCATCTTTTTCTCTTGCAAATTCTTGTTGTTGTATTCTTGAATAAGCGGTCATACCCTCTTTTTTATATTTTTCAGCTAATTCAAAAATTGCAATATTCTGCGTATGAAAACCTGCAAGTGTAATAAACTGAAATTTATACCCCATTGCACTTATTTTTTGTTGAAACGTTGCGATCTCAGAGTCTGATAAATGTTTTTTCCAATTAAATGATGGAGAACAATTATAAGCCAGTAGTTTGCCTGGGAACTTATCATGTATTGCATCTGCAAATTTTTTTGCTTCCTCTAAATTTGGAGTAGCAGTCTCACACCATATTAAATCAGAGTATGGTGCATAAGCGAGACCTCTTGATATTGCTTGATCAATTCCATGTTTTACGTAATAAAATCCTTCGGGTGATCTCTCGCCAGTTAGAAAAGGTTTGTCATTTTCATCGTGATCATTTGTAATTAATTTTGCTGCGTTAGCGTCTGTTCTTGCCAAAATAATTAAAGGCACATCGGCGATATCAGCAGCTAACCTGGCTGCTTTTAAATTTTTGATCATTGTGCCAGTTGGAACTAAAACTTTTCCACCCATATGACCACACTTTTTTTCACTAGCTAGCTGATCTTCAAAGTGAACACCAGCTGCTCCTGCTTTAATAAATTTTTTTGCTAATTCAAAAACATTTAGAGGTCCACCAAAACCTGCTTCTCCATCAGCAATTATTGGTAACATATAATCAACTCTATCTTTTGATTTCATTTCTTCATTTTTAATTTCCATGTGCTGTATTTGATCAGCTCTTATTAGTGCATTATTCATTGACTCTACTAGTTTAGGTGCACTATCGTATGGATATAAAGATTGATCTGGATACATCTCCCCAGCACTGTTTGCATCCGCTGCTACTTGCCAGCCACTTAAATAAATTGCTTTAAGACCAGCTTTTGCATGTTGAACTGCATGATTTCCAGATAACGATCCCAATGTATTAACATATGGTTCGGTATTTAATAATCTCCATAATTTTTGAGATTGATGTTTACACATTGAGTATTCTATTTTTATAGAACCTCTTAATCGCTCTACATCTTCTGGGGTGTAATCTCTTTTTACTCCTGCAAATCTCTTTAGGTCGTATGATATCTTAGACTCGGAGCTCATTTTTTTTCCTTTGAAAAAATTAATAATTAAGACTTTAGAAACTAGTTACTATTGTACTCGTTAGTAAATTCGTTCATTCCGCTTGAACCCCAATCACAGTGATCATCTCTTAAATAAATACCAGAGCTATTAGAGTGATTTTGAGTCTCTTCGCTTAAATTTAAAGCCTTATTTACTTGGTTTTTGATCTTGTTTTTATCGTTCATGTAAACTTTATAATTTACAAAATTTACAATATCCAGTATTATATACGAAAAGCTTGTAAAATATGGAAATTTATTGTAAATAATAATTTACAAAGTTTACAAATAGAAAACTATGAGTCAATTGGATTTAAAAATAGGCCCAAAAATCAAGTCTTTTAGAAGACAACTTGGACTTCAAGCAAATAAACTTGCAGAACAGCTTGGTATATCGCCAAGTTACTTAAATTTAATTGAAAGCGGCAAAAGAAAAATAGATGGGGACCTGCTTTTAAAAGTTTGTGAAGAATTAAAAATAGAGTTATCAGATCTAACCAACAAGTCTGATTTAAATTTAGTAAATGATATTTCAGAAT
>CACASB010000035.1 GCA_902535155.1 uncultured Pelagibacteraceae bacterium | reverse complement strand
CAGGTTTAACCCTACATGCCCAGAATTCTGGTGATCCCTTTCCTTTACCCATTCTAACTTCTGTGGGTTTTTTTGAAACAGGTATATTCGGGAAGACTCTCGTCCAAACTCTTCCTTGCCTTTTCATATGTCTTGTTAATGCAACTCTTGCAGCCTCTATTTGTTTTGATATCACTCTATCCGGTCGTAAGGCTTTTAGACCAAATGAACCATAATTCATTGAGTTACATCTTGATGCATTTCCATGAATTCTACCTTTATGTGCTTTTCTAAATTTTGTTCTAGTTGGTTGTAACATAATTATTTTTTATTTGTCTCCTGACTAAATTCCCTTGAAAATATTTCTCCTTTATAAATCCAAACTTTTATACCTATAATACCATATGTTGTTAATGCTTCAGATTCTGCATAATCAATGTCGGCTCTTAATGTATGTGATGGAATACTTCCTTCTCTTAACCATTCAGTTCTTGCAATTTCATTTCCTCCGAGTCTTCCGCTTATAGAAACTTTAATACCTTTGGCTCCTAGTCTTAAAGCTGATTGCATAGCTCTTTTCATTGCTCTTCTGTAAGAAACTCTTTTTACTAATTGTTGAGCTATATTTTCTGCAACTAAAAAACCATTTGTTTCTGGTTTCTTTACTTCCTTAATATTTAAATTTACTTCATTAGTTGTTAAAGCTGACAACTTATTTTTAATTTTCTCTATGTCGCTACCTTTTTTACCAATAACAAAGCCAGGTCTTGAAGTATATATTGTAACAAAACATTTTTTAGAAGTTCGTTCTATCATAACTTTAGATACACCAGAATTTATAACGTTTTTTTTTATGTAATCTCTTATTTTGAAATCTTCAATTAAGAATTTTCCAAAATCTTTTTTCTTAGCATACCAGACAGAATCCCAACCTCTGTTAACACCTAATCTATAACCTACTGGATTAACCTTTTGTCCCATGCTTCTCCTTTTGATCTTGTTTTGACTCCGATAGAATTATTGTTAAATTTGAATATGGTTTGATAATAGGTGCCGCCCTACCTTTAGCTCTTGGTCTAAATCTCTTCATAACAATTTGTTTCCCACAATATGCTTCTTTAATAATAAGTTTATCGATGTCATATTGATAGTTATTCTCTGCATTAGCGATAGCAGAAGCAAGAGTTTTTTTTACATCTCCACAAATTCTTTTATTTGAAAATTCTAGATCTCTTAATGCAAAATCAACTTTCTTACCAACAAGTGATTTCAAAATAGGTTTTAGTTTTCTAGTGCTCGATCTGACATTTTTATTAACAGATCTGACTAAATTTACTTCATTATCTTTTTTTAATTTAACCATAATTTATTTTTTATCCTTATTATCACCTTCTTTAGCTTTTTTATCTGCAGGTGTATGTCCAAAAAATTGTCTAGTTGGCGCAAACTCACCAAATTTATGACCAACCATATCTTCTGAAATAGTTAACGGAATAAATTTTTTACCGTTATATATTAAAAAGCTTAATCCTATAAAGTCAGGAATTATAGTTGATTTTCTTGACCATGTTTTTATAGGTTTTTTATTAGCGTCATTTTTTTGTTTTTCTGCTTTTTTAATCAAGCTTTCTTCAACAAATGGACCTTTCCAAACTGATCTTGCCATATACTATCCCCTCTTTTTCTTTCTTCTTCTAATTATGAACTTATCTGTTCTTTTGTTATCTCTTGTTTTTAAACCTTTTGCAGATTGACCAGTTCTTGATACTGGATGTCTACCGCCTGCACTTTTTCCCTCTCCACCACCATGAGGATGATCAACCGGATTCATTACTACACCTCTAGTATGTGGTCTTCTACCTAACCATCTAGATCTACCAGCCTTACCAATTTTGATGTTTTTTTGATCTGGGTTTGATAATACGCCAATCGTTGCTAATGATCTTGAATCAATTTTTCGCACTTCGCCAGAGGTCATCTTTATAATAGAGTAATTACCGTCGGTCCCTGATATTGAAACAGATGTTCCAGCTGATCTTGCAATTTTACCACCACCACCGGGGTTAATTTCTACGTTATGTATATCAATACCAACAGGTATTTCAGATAAAGGTAAACAATTTCCAACTTTAATCTCAGAGTCTCCGCCATTAGAAATTAAGTCACCAATCTTTATTCCTTGTGGTGCTAAATAATAATATTTTTCACCATCATCAAA
>CACASB010000034.1 GCA_902535155.1 uncultured Pelagibacteraceae bacterium | reverse complement strand
TAAATGATGAACTTGATACTTGTTACAAAAAGATAATACAAATTTTAAAGTCAGAATTAAATAACGGCAAAATTGATTACGACAAAAAATCAGCAGAAAATCATATAAAAAAATTACTTTAGTTTATCTTCATATTCTTTAGCTATTAAAAAATATTTGTCTATGGAAATATTTTGAGCTCTATCACTCAGTCTAACGCCAATTTTTCTTGATATCGAATCAAAATTTTTAAATAACTTAGCAAAACTTTTTTTTACCATTTTTCTTCTTTGACTAAAAAATACTCTCGTTATATTTTCCAAAATTAATGGATTGTTTATTTTTACAACGTTAGCTTTTGGTGTAAATATTAATAATGTACTATAAACTTTGGGCTTTGGTGAAAAACATTCTGGATTAATATTAATAACTTTTGTAACATCAAATTTCCAGTTAGCCAAAACTGTTATCCTGCTATAATCTTTAGTATTAACTTTTGCTATTATTCTATCAGCGACCTCTTTTTGAAACATAAGTATTAATTTTTTAAATTTAGTTTTTTTAAACAAACACCAATTAGCTAAAATTTGTGTAGATATGTTATATGGTAAGTTTCCATAAACAATAAATTGATCATTATAAAAATCTTCAGATAACTTAAGTATATCTTTGTTTATGATGCTTACCTTTTCATTAAATTTATCTTTTAAAACCTTTGCTAAATCAGTGTCTTTTTCTACAACTGTTACACTCTTAGGTTTTGTTTCTACAATATATTTAGTTAAATTTCCTTTACCTGGGCCTATTTCTAAAATGTTGTCATATTTAGATATCTCTCCAGCTTCTACAATTTTTTTTAGTATATTTTGATCTATTAGAAAGTTTTGTCCAAGACTTTTTTTGGATCTAAACTGCATACTTTTCAAAAAAACGAATTGACTCAATTAAACTTTCTGGATTTGATTTATTTTTACCTAACATATTTATATTTGGTCCATGATCTGGTGATATCCTAATGAAAGGCAAACCCAAAGTAATATTTATAGCATTGAAACCATATAAGGTTTTAATTGGTGTTAGGACTTGATCATGGTACATACCAAATATTAAATCAAATTTTTTAATATTTTCTTTAAGAAAAATAGTATCAGAAGCATAGGGGCCTTGAATATTAATTCTATGTTTTTTCAGATACTTGATAGCTGGAATAATCTCTTTTTTTTCCTTATTTTCTTTATCAAAACTTTCACAATGAGGATTTAAACCTGTGACGGCTATTCGTGGTTTTATTTTTAAAACATTTCTATAAAAATCATCAATTTTTTTTATTTTAATTATAATATTTTTTTTTTTAACATTTCTTGATACTTTTGAAATCGGCAAGTGAGTCGTAAGAGGACTAACACTTAAATTCTTATTATAAATTAACATAACTGGGTTTTTAGTTTGAGTTTTATTAGCTAAAAATTCAGTTATACCGTTAAATTTTCCATTTAAAAAAGATTTTTTTGATATAGGACCGTTTATCAGACCAGAACACCTTTTTTTTTTCATAAATTTTAAAGCTTCCTTAAAGGAATTGTTTAAATACAAATTTGATTTAGAAGTTATTTTTTTTTTTGCAAATGAAAAACTTTTATAATCGATGTTAATTAAATTAATTCTTTTTTTGTGAATGTTCGAAAAGTCTTTTTTTAAATTGTTGATTTTCAAATTTTTTTTAAACTTCCTCATATTTTTTTTTAATATTTCTTTAGATGATATTAAAATAATTGGTTTTTTGTTTTTTTTTAACTTTTGTACAGCTTTAATAAATATCTCAATAAATATACTTTGAGGTTCACCGCCAACAATAATTATAGGACTAAAATTCATTTATAAAGGCTTTATTATAAGCTCTTTTATATTGTAATGTTGAATACATTGTAAGTTGTCTATTTTTCTCAAAAATAATAGCTTTGTTAAACTCTTTTTCTTCATCGATTTCAACTAACTGGTTTTTTTTTTCATTTATTTTTAACAATATAAAACCACCAGCGGTTGTTATAGGATTAGTAAATTCACCTACATTAATCTTTTTAATTTCATTTGAAATTTTGTCTGATAGTTGTGACTTATATACCCACCCAACTTTGCCACCATCTTTTTTACTTTCAGAAACACTATAAATTTTAGCACTTTCTTCAAATCCTATCATTTCAATGCTATTTTTTATTTCCATAAATTTACTTTCAAGATTCTCG
>CACASB010000033.1 GCA_902535155.1 uncultured Pelagibacteraceae bacterium | reverse complement strand
CCATCATGGAATTTTACTTTATCATCGTTCTCTGATCCCCAATTATGCGTAAACTCAAGCATGCCTTTTTGAGTAAAAGTCCATGCTGACCTGTCAAAATTGTCTTTTGGAACATTTGCAATTTCTTCGTCTGTAAGGTTTCCTAAAAAATACAAAGAAAACTTCATTGTTGGAAAGTCAAATTTTTTAACTAGTCTCATTCCCATCAGTTTAGAATAGAAATTTAATGTCTTTTTAGGGTCTTTTATTCTTAGCATTAGATGATTAAAAACAAAACCATCAGTATCTTTATCTGGAGCCATTAAACCTTCGGCTTCTTCACAGTGTTTCATATTTCCTCCATAATTAATTCTCTGTTAACTTAGGCTAGCATTAATAACTATAAAATTAAATAATTATTTAATAAAAATTATAATAAAATACACTTATACGTTTAAAAATTTTTAAAATAACCTAATAAAAAATTGATGAAAAAATACTTTGATCTGAAATTTTCTGAATTTACTACTAATAAAAATTTTAATTTTAGTAGAAAAAAAATACTCAATGTATTACCAGAAAAGTATTTATTAGATGCTCATAAAGTAATTTCAAAATGGAAAGGGTACAAGAAAACCCCTCTTACAAATCTTAAAAAATTATCAAAAAAATTAGGTACAAATAATATTTTTTATAAAGATGAATCTAAAAGATTTAATCTAAAATCCTTTAAAGCTTTAGGAGGAGCATATGCAGTTGAAAAAATTGCTAAAAATAAAAAAAAGATGACAGTATCAACTGCTACGGCTGGAAATCATGGAAAATCTGTATCTTGGGGGGCAAAGAAGGTAGGAGCAAATTGTAAAATTTTTATAAGTGAAAATGTAAGCACCACAAGAGCCTTTGAGATGAAAAATCTTGGAGCTGAGGTAATTAGAGTAAAAGGAAATTATGAAAAATCTCTTAAAGTTTGCAAAGACATATCTAAAAGGAAAGGATGGAAAATTGTCCAAGACGTTGCTTGGAAAAATTATGAATATGTTCCGAAATTAACAATGGCTGGATATTCTGTTATGATTAAAGAAATTTCTAACCAAACAAAACATTATATAACCCACGTTTTTCTTCAAGCCGGAGTTGGTGGCATGGCTGCTGGTGTAATAAGTGGGATTGCTAAATATTTTAAAAAGATTCCAAAAATAATTGTTATTGAGCCAGAGCATGCAAATTGTGTTATGCAAAGCATTAGATATGGATCGCTTAAAAAAGTTAATATCAAAAAACAGAGTATTATGGGTGGAATGTCTTGTGCAGAAGTATCTTTAGTCCCATGGCGTATTTTAAAAAATGCTGTAAATAATTGTGTGAGTGTATCAGATAAATATGTACCTCAAACTTTAACAATGCTAGCAAAAAAAAAGTTTAGTGATAAAAGTATAATTGCGGGGGAATGTTCTACTCCTGGTGTAATAAGCATAATATCTTGTTGTAGTGATCCTCTTGTGAAAAAAAAATTAGAAATAAATGAAAAATCCAATATTTTAATAATTGGTTGTGAGGGTGATACAGACAAAAATTTATATAATAAACTATACAAAATAGGTAATCAGAAATTAAAAAAAAATGATTAAAAATTCTATAGTTTGGATAAGAGATGATTTTCGATTACAAGATAATCCCGCACTATCCTTTGCGGCAAACAATCATGAATTTGTTTCCGCAATATATATTTATGATAAAAAAGATTTTGACAATATCAGGGAAGCTCAAAAGTGGTGGGTATCCAAATCATTAAAAAGTTTAAATGAGGATTTAAATAAAAATAATATTAATTTGGAAATTATAGAAGATGATCACATTAATTTTTTTAAAAAATTCAAATCAAGTGATATCGCAGTTTATTGGAATAAAATTTACGAGCCACAACAACTAAAAAAAGACAAAGAAATAATTGCACTACTGGAAAAAAATAAAATAAGTTACAAATTCTTTAAAGGCAACGTTTTAAATGAATATAACGAAATCACAAAAAATGATGGTACTCCATTTAAAGTTTATAGTCCATTTTGGAGAAATGCTGAAAATTACTACATCGAGAGAGTTCCATTAAAAAATAAATCTTTAAAAAAATTAAAAAAAATTAAAAGTTTTTTTAAAGAACGAGTTTCTCCTGAAAAGATTCTTCCAAAAAAAAATTGGTATAAAAAATTTGAAAAATATTGGACTCCTTCAGAAAATGATGCTGGTAAATTACTCCAAAATTTTATTAATAAAAAAGTAAATGATTATGGAACATTAAGAGACTATCCAAACATAAATGGAACATCCAGATTATCGCCTTATATAAGAAGTGGCCAAATACATGTTAGTTTAATTTGGAGAAAATGTAACGAAATTAAACCGAAAAACATTGGTATAAAAAAATATGTTAACGAAATTGGTTGGCGTGAATTTTCACATAGTTTAATAAATTATTTTCCAGAAATGCTTAAGGGTAATTTAAGAAAAGAATTTGATAAATTTCCTTGGGTAAAAAATAAAGAATTTTTGAAAGCATGGAAACAAGGTATGACTGGCTATCCAATAGTGGACGCTGGAATGAGACAATTATATGAAACGGGTTGGATGCATAATAGAATTAGAATGGTTGTAGGTTCATTTTTAGTGAAACACTTAAGAATAAATTGGGTTGAGGGTGAAAAATATTTCAGAAATTGCTTATTAGACTTTAATGAAGCAAATAATGTTGCTCAATGGCAGTGGGTAGCTGGATGTGGCGCTGATGCAGCACCATACTTTAGAAT
>CACASB010000032.1 GCA_902535155.1 uncultured Pelagibacteraceae bacterium | reverse complement strand
TTCCGAGTTATCCTATAAAGTCCTATAATTTTAATCAAAATTTCCATCCTTCCATTTACCAGTTTTTTTTGAACCATCATTAAAAGTCATTGTTCCATTACCTTGTGGTTCATCAAAATCTATTTCTCCTTCATAATGATCACCATTTTCAAAGAAAATTTCTCCTAAATTTATTCTTGTTGAAAAAGCTTCTGGATTAGAATTTTTTTTTGATTTCCCTTTTATTATTATTTTTTTTACGAAACTATGATCTGAATAATTAATCTTAAAAGCGTTATCAACTTCTCCTTTTAACAAGGTGCCATTGTCAAATATTCCTTTAATGTATCCAAGTGGTTTGTTGTTTTTCAAATCATTTTCGTCTTTGTAATATAATTCCTCTCCTTCACCAGATAGATCTTCCTCACAAAAATTTCTTTCTTTATCATATCTCCATTTTCCAATTTCTTTTTTTATAAGGTATTTCCTGTCATTATTGTGAAAATAAATTGTGTGAGAGCCTTCAACTAAATAACCTTTTTCCCATTTTCCCTCTTCAATGCTATTAATTTTTCCATCAGAAGTTTTGCTTATATTTGTGCCAAAACCCTGGGGAAGTCCTTCATTGTTTTTACCACCTTTGTATTCGTCCATAAATTAATTCTGAATAAATTTTGGTATTACGTAATTTTCTTTCTCTATTTCTTCTCTTACTTCTTCTGAATACCTGCCTCTATAACAATCATTACAAAGATATATAACTTCTAAAGTACAGCTTACTTGATTTAATATTTCTTTACTTTCTCCACAATCATCACAACTGTATTTATTTTTTTTCATTTAAAATAAATTGTACATTTTTATCAACTCTGAACAATTATAATCATATATTACAAATGGAAGAAAATCATAAATTATTGCTGGTACTGGCAAACATAATAAAAATATTATCTTATGTAAAAACAAAAGTTTACTGTTGTTTTTTTTGTTAGCTTTTAATAAATAATTTTTAAATAAATTGGTGTCTAAAACATAAATAGTTGGCCACACAAATGCTAATAAACCTATTCCTTTTAAAAAATACATTCCAATAGCACCCAAATAATTTTTTAGTCCACCATAGTAAATTCCATTAAAAGAGTAATTAGTAAATATCATGCAGTTTTCATAAGGAGCATAAAAGAAATTATTATTATTAAAATAGTCAATTAAGAAAATTAAAAAAAAGGACAAAAATAAATACAAACAGATTGTTAAATAATCATTAGATTTCATTTTTTAGATAAATTTATTCCTTAGTTCCTTCTGCTAAAAAAGTTTTTAAGTTCTGTAAATCTTTCATGATCCTCGGATATATTAATGCTTTTTAGTATTTTAGCAGTATTTTCCCACCATTTATCTTTTTTATCACCATTATGATAAGAATATACCTCTGCTAGAATTCTTAATGATTTTACAAACATCATTTGTTTAGCTACAGATTTTTTTTTTACATTAGTCCCATCAAAATGAATTTTTAACTCATTCAATGCTTTTGCGCACCCAATAATATCTAATTTCTCTGTAGCTTCGTTATATCTTATCATTTGTGCAGTAGGATTATCTTTTGGTTTTACACTTTTAGATAAAATAATTTTTGTTGCTTTTTTAAAAACTTTATAATCATATAATTGCTTGTTTTTCATGGTGGTATAATAACATAAATTTATCTCTCTATGTCCGAGAATGGTCCGAGTTATCCCATATAATCCTATTAAAAATTCTTTAAAAATTTCACAAATGGTCCGATCATTTCAACTGCCAAACCTAACGAACAAGCTCCAAGAAATAAAGTAAAATAAATACCAGATTTTCCTTTCATAGAATTTGAGATTTTGGTCAAAAAGAAAACTGTAATCGAGCCCCATATTGCAAGATATATAAAAACAAAATTTATTAATAGTGCAGCTTCAAAACCAAACAAAAGTGAACAGGCCATATACCACGTAATACCCACTCCTGAATAAATAGCAATTTCATGAGTACCTGGAACTTTTTTATCGATTTTCTTTGCAATACTTCCAATCGCACCGAGTACTTTAAAGTAAAAGATAATTATTACCCACATTAAACCAGTAAATACCCAGGATAGTGCGAAGCTTTTTATAAAACTATCATCTGAACTTTTATAGGTTTTTTTTCTTTGAATATTTTTTTTAGATATTTTTTGGTTTTTAAATATACCGTTTTTATATTTTCCTATTTGACCGTTGGCAAAATAGTAATTACCATTCTTTCTTGTTTCGCCTGTTCTTTTGTCAAAATAAGTACCTGTATATTTATCTCCATTCCTGTAATAAGTAGTTCCTTCTTTTACACCCCCGCTTTTTTTGTGGAAAATTCCATCAACTCTATCACCGTTACTATAATAATAAGTTCCTTTAATTCTGTAATTTAAATCACCTTCAGAGCCGAAGGACCCATCAAAAATATCCCCATTAGCGTAAAATGCTTTTCCATTTTTAAAATGAGTTAAACCACTATTGTTAAATTTATGTAATTTAAATGTTCCTTCAAACTTTTTAATAATACCCGATGAATAAAAAGCTTTCCCTTTTAAAATTTGTGGCAAATAGAGCTGCTCATCCTTAAAAAATTCACCTTCAAAGATTATTCCCGTTGAGTATTCTATTTTATATGTATTTTGGTCCCTAATGAATAATTTTGATCCATCAGGCATTTTTTTAATACCAGTTATTAAAGTGGTTTTATGATCATTTGAAGTTTTAAATAGCCCCTCTTTTGTGTCTGTTACATATCCTCTATTATATATAGTTTCATACGCATCGCTGACTTTAGTGTAATTATAAATTATTTTACCCTTTCCATTTGGTAAATTATTTTTTGTCTCTCCAGTATATTTCAATTTAACTATCGCGCCTATCAAATCAGTAACTTCTTTGTCATTTTCGGTTGAAAGATAACATACTGAATTAGCGCTATTAGGACTATTACAAGACCAAGTATGCTTTATACTTTTTGTTGGAACTTCACTTGTAGAAATATTTGGTACGAAAATTAGAAAAAGTATTAAAATTGATTTAATAAAATTCTTTAAGATTTTTTTTTTCATAATTTATTAAGTGTATTATATCTTCCTATGTCCAAGAATGGTCCGAGAATCTGAGAATTAATTAGTAAGATTTTCCAATAAAAATAATCCAATGATTTTAAAATATGAGGGATTATAAGGGATTAAG
>CACASB010000031.1 GCA_902535155.1 uncultured Pelagibacteraceae bacterium | reverse complement strand
TTTACCATTTTTCAATTGCTCTATGTTTACGTCACCTCTAATTTTGAAAGAACCTCTGCCTGTTTTATAACCAGTTTTAATTATATCTTTACCAATAATCGTCCCTCCTGTAGGAAAATCTGGACCAGGTATATGTTTCATTAATTCATTAATTTTAATATCTTTATTATTGATTAATGCTTGCGTGGCATTTATTACCTCATTAAGATTATGCGGAGGTATACTAGTAGCCATTCCAACTGCTATACCACCAGCACCATTGACTAATAGATTTGGATATTGAGCTGGCAACACAACTGGTTCTTTTTCAGTTTCATCATAATTGCTTTTAAAATCTACAGTATTTTTTTCTATATCATCAATTAAATATTCAGCTATCTTAGAAAGTCTAGTCTCTGTATATCTCATCGCTGCAGGTGGATCTCCGTCTACAGAACCAAAATTTCCTTGTCCATCAACAAGCGGAACACTCATTGAAAAATCTTGTACCATTCTAACTAGAGCATCATAAACAGCTTGATCTCCATGAGGGTGGTATTTACCAATAACATCACCAACAATTCTAGCTGACTTTCTAAATTGTTTCGACCAATCAAAACCTCCTTTATACATTGCATATATTATTCTTCTGTGAACAGGCTTTAGACCATCTCTTATATCAGGCAAAGCTCTACTAACAATTACACTCATTGCATAAGACAAATAAGACGAGCTCATCTCGTCATACATAGCAATAGGTTTAATTTTAGATTTTTGATCTATTTCACTTTTGTCCATAAAGGTTAAAAAGGTATATCATCATCAAGATTACTGTCTGTGATCTGTGATACTTCTTGATTATTGTTTGATGAAGTTAAATTGGAAGTACCGCTACCACCCCCTAACATTGTTAGTGATGAATTGTATCCTTGTATAACTATCTCGGTAGAATATTTGTCTTGTCCTGACTGTTCATCTTTCCATTTTCTAGTAGTCAATTGACCTTCAACATAAATTTGAGCACCTTTTTTTAGATATTGTTGAACAACATTTACTAGGCCCTCATTAAATACAACCACACGGTGCCACTCGGTTTTTTCTTTTTTTTCACCAGTATTTTTGTCTTTCCAGCTTTGACTAGTTGCTAAACTAAGTCTAGCAACACTTTTACCATTAACCATTTGTTTAATTTCAGGATCTGCGCCTAATCGTCCAATTAATAGTACTTTATTTAAACTTCCAGCCATAATATTTTAATGATTTTATTATATCATAGAAAAGGTTTGATTATTAATATTATTGAAGTAAAGCAACAAAAAAGATGATTAAAAAGATAGTTATTAAAGGGGCAAAAGAACATAATTTGAGGAATATTTCTTTAGATATTCCAAAGGATAAATTTGTAGTAATAACGGGTCTGTCAGGATCAGGAAAATCATCTCTAGCTTTTGATACTATCTACGCTGAAGGTCAAAGAAGATATGTTGAAAGTTTATCAGCTTATGCAAGGCAATTTTTAGATAAAATGAAAAAGCCTAAAGTTGATTTAATCGAAGGTCTAAGTCCCGCAATATCTATTGAGCAAAAAAATACATCAAAAAATCCTAGATCAACAGTAGCAACAGTTACCGAAATTTATGATTATATGAGAGTGTTATTTGCAAGAGTTGGTATCCCCTACTCACCATTTACAGGTAAAGAAATAAAATCACAAACAGTAACTCAAATTGTAGATAAGATTAAAACTTTACCAAAAAAAAGTACTATTTACCTTTTTTCACCAATTGTTAGGGGCCGAAAGGGTGAATATAAAAAAGAAATTTTATCTTATAAAAAAAGAGGTTTTAGAAAAATTAAAATTGATGGGAAGATTTATGAGATAGATAATATTCCAGAATTAAATAAAAAAATAAAACACGAGATAGAAATATTAGTTGATAGGATAATATTAAATTCTGATTTAGGTAATCGTTTAGCTGAAAGTATAGAAACATCACTAAATTTATCTAATGGTTTATTATATGTAGAGTACGAAAATGAAACATTGCCTGCTAAATTTAGAAAAAAAGAAAAAATAATATTTTCCTCTAAGTTTGCATGCCCTGAAAGCGGTTTTACTATAGAAGAAATTGAACCAAGATTATTTTCATTCAATAGTCCATATGGAGCATGTGTTGAATGCGATGGTATTGGCATAAAATTAAATGTAGATCCAAATCTTGTTGTTCCAAATGAAAAAAAGACAATTGCTGACGGAGCAATTGAACCATGGTCTAAGTCCAGTTCACTATATTATGCTCAGACATTATCATCATTAGCAAAACACTACGACTTTTCTTTAGATGAAAAATGGTCAAAATTACCAAAAAAAATAAAGGATATAATTCTATTTGGCTCTGATGAGGAAGAAATTAAATTTTCTTACGATGATGGATATGAAAAATATTCACATAAAAAAACATTTGAGGGCGTAGTTAATAATCTTGAAAGAAGGTATCTAGAAACTGATAGTGATTGGAAAAGAGAGGAAATATCACAATATCAATCTGATACTAAATGTGAAGCTTGTAATGGGTATAGATTAAAAGACGAAGCATTGTGTGTAAAAATAGATAATCAGCATATTAGTGAAATATCAGAAAAATCAATTACAGATGCTGAAAAATGGTTCAAGTCTTTAAATGAAAAATTAGATACAAGACAAATAAAAATTGCTGAACATATATTAAAAGAAATTAATGAGAGGCTCAATTTTTTGTTAAATGTTGGTCTGGATTATTTAACTTTATCTAGAGAGTCAGGCACTTTATCTGGTGGAGAATCTCAAAGGATAAGGTTGGCTTCACAAATTGGTTCAGGTCTAACTGGCGTACTCTATGTACTTGATGAACCATCTATAGGACTTCATCAAAAAGATAATGTAAAATTAATTAATGCTCTAAAAAGATTAAGAGACTTAGGTAACACTGTAATTGTAGTAGAACATGATACTGAGACAATTGAAAATTCGGATTATATCATTGACTTAGGCCCGGAGGCTGGAAGCAAAGGTGGAGAAGTTATAGCTCATGGTGGATTGGATGAAATAAAGAAAAATGATAAAAGCATAACTGGTAAATACTTATGTAATAAATTTTATATACCAATTCCAAAAAAGAGAAGATTGAGTAAGAACGGAAGATTTTTACAAATTCTTGGTGCGTCAGGTAATAATTTAAAAAATGTCGATTTAAAAATCCCTTTTGGGACATTTACATGCATAACAGGAGTTTCGGGAAGCGGTAAGTCTACATTAATTTTGCAAACTCTATTCAATGCTTTGAATATGAGTTTGAATAATAACAAATCTAGAAAAATTCCAATGCCGTTCAGGGGATTTAAAGGAATTGAACTAATAGATAAAGTAATTGATATTGATCAATCACCAATAGGTAGAACACCAAGATCTAACCCTGCAACATACACAGCCGCCTTTGGACCAATAAGAGATTGGTTTACTAATTTGCCAGAGTCAAAAAGTAGAGGGTATAAACCAGGTAGGTTTTCATTTAATGTTAAAGGTGGACGATGTGAAGCTTGTGAAGGTGATGGAGTTATAACTTATGAAATGCATTTTCTTCCTGATGTGTATGTTACATGC
>CACASB010000030.1 GCA_902535155.1 uncultured Pelagibacteraceae bacterium | reverse complement strand
TATATTGATGCTGGAGCAGAAATAATATTTCCCGAGGCATTAAAGGATAAAAAAGAATTTGAAAAAGTTAGAAAAAGTCTTAGTTCATATTTGCTTGCCAATATGACTGAGTTTGGAAAATCAGACCTAATAAACTATAAAGAATTAGAAAATTTAGGCTATAATATCGTTATTTATCCAGTTACTACACAAAGACTAGCCATGAAAAGTGTCGAAGAAGGTTTGAAGGTCATTTTTAAGGATGGACATCAAAAAAACGTTATTGATAAAATGCAAACTAGAAGTAGATTGTACGATTTAGTTGATTATAAAAAATATAATTCACTAGATAAAAAAATTTATAATTTTAATACAGACGGACACAAATAATGACAGAGGATATTAAAAAAGGTTTATTAGGAATTGTTGTTGATGAAACAGAAGTTTCTAAGGTAATGCCAGAAATTAACTCTCTTACTTATCGAGGTTATGCTGCACAAGATTTATGTGCAAAATGTAAATTTGAGGAAGTCGCATATTTAATTCTAAATGGTGAACTGCCAGATAATAAACAGCTAAAAAGTTTTGAAAAAATTGAGAGAAAAGAGAGAAAATTATCTAAATCTCTTCTTGATAGTATTAAAAATTTCCCAAAAAAATGTCATCCAATGGATGTAGCAAGAACAGCAGTAAGTATTATGGGTCTTGAGGATAAAGAAACTAAAGATAACTCTCCTAAAGCCAATATGAGAAAAGTCATGAGAATTTTTGCAAAGACTCCAACTGCTTTAGCAGCATTTTATAGACTTAGAAAAGGCAAAAAGATAATAAGCCCTAAAAGGAATCTATCATTTTCAGAAAATTTCTTTTACATGTGTTTTGGAAAAGTTCCAAACAAAGAGATAGTGAAAGCGTTTGATGTATCTTTAATTTTATATGCTGAGCATAGTTTCAACGTGTCAACTTTTACAGCTAGAACTATCACAAGTAGTTTATCAGATATACATGGTGCAATTACTGGTGCTATTGCTAGTTTAAAGGGGCCATTACATGGGGGTGCAAATGAAGAAGTCATGCACATGATGAATAAAATTAAGAAACCAGAAAATGCCCTTAAATGGATCAATAATGCTTTGGATAAAAAAGCTGTTGTGATGGGTTTCGGTCATAGAGTTTATAAGAGTGGAGACTCCAGAGTGCCCACGATGAGGGAGTATTTCGCAAAAGTTGCAAAAGTTAAAAAAGACAAAAAATTTGAAAAAATATATGACATTGTAGAAAAAGTTATGATTGATAGAAAAAATATTTATCCAAATGTAGACTACCCTACAGGACCTACTTATCATTTAATGGGCTTCGATACAGACTTTTTCACACCTATTTTTGTCATATCTAGAATTACAGGTTGGTCAGCACATATTCTTGAACAACATGCTGCGAACAAGTTAATAAGACCACTTGCAAGCTATAAAGGTAGCTCCTATCGTAAAGTTGTACCGTTAAACCAAAGATAATTATTTTAAATTAAATTGAGCAAATCTCTCGTGGACAATTTCAAAATTAACATTTTGCTCTTTTGAAAAATCTTTTATTGCTTCTCTCACACCCAAAGCCTGGCTCAAATTCCAATCATCACATAAAATAGTTCCATTTTTATTAATCATTTTAAAGCTTTGCTCTAGATCATTTTTTACTGTTTTGTAATCATGTCCACCATCAATAAAAATAAAGTCTATATTTTTTAGACTAACCTCATGTAATATTTGATTAGTATCTCCCTGAATGATTTTTATATTTTTTTTAAACTTTGACAAAAGATCTTCGACAGCAATCAAACTATATGGATTCTGTCTCTTTATATATCTGAAATAAAAGGTTTTAAATGGATTATTAAAAGATTTTGAAGGCACTACTTCTTTATCGTAAGCATTACTAATATCAAAAATATCTATACCAATATAATTGAAGTTTTCTCCATGGTTTGCAAACATTAGTTCACATACGTTCCTTGCGGTCACACCATGAAATACTCCTATTTCAAGGAAAGTCTTTGGGTTCTTTTTCTGGATAATATCTAAAAAAAGATCCCCAATATTTTTTTGTTTTAGACTAGTTTTTCTAAAATATTTTTTATATTTCAAATTAAGAAAAAGCTTCTACCCAACTTCCTTGAGTTGATGCTTTTGAATACTCTGTAGCCCTTCCTTCAAAGAAGTTCATATGCTCAACAGCATTTAACATAGTATCTAGCCATGTTAATGGATTTTTTTCCACATCATAAATTGGCTCTAAACCTAATTGAGCTAATCTTCTGTTCCCAATAAATCTAATATAATCTTTAACTTCTTGAGCAGTTAAGCCTTCTAATGGTCCCATCTCAAAAGCTAAATCAATAAATGCATCTTCGTGCTCAACAATCGTTCTACACGCATCATAAATTTCTTTTTTAAGTTTTGGTGTCCAGATTTCTGGGTTTTCTTTTATGAACTCTTTAAATATTCTGATCATTGAATTGCAATGAAGAGTCTCGTCTCTCACAGACCAAGTTACAATCTGACCCATCCCTTTAAGCTTGTTGTGCCTTGGAAAGTTTAATAAAATTGCAAAACTAGCAAATGAAAACTGCAACAGTTTTTGCAATATCCTCTTTTGAATTCACATTAAAACCTTGCATATAATCATACTTATCTTTCATTTCTTTATATTTCATGAAAGCTGAATATTCAGACTCAGGCATCCCGATTGTATCTAATAAATGTGAATAAGCAGCAACATGAACTGTTTCCATTGATGCAAATGCAGTCATCATCATCAAAACTTCTGTTGGTTTGAAAACGCTAGTGTAATGCCTTAGGTAACAATTGTTCACTTCAACATCAGCTTGCGTAAAGAACCTAAAAATTTGAGTTACTAAATTTTTTTCTGGTCCGGTTAAATTCTTTTGCCAATCTCTAACATCATCACCAAGCGGTACCTCCTCTGGTAACCAATGAATTCTTTGTTGTGTTAACCATGCATCGTAACACCATGGATATCTAAATGGTTTATAAACAGGATTTTCAACTAATAATCCCATTTTCTTTGGTTGAATAATCTTTCCACTCTCTTCTTTCTTTGCTATTGACATGATAAACACTCCTCGTATTTGTTTTCTTCTGTTTGTTGTTGATTTTTAGATTTGTAAACATTGGCTGTGATGTCAGTTGATTTTGCGTCATTAACATTTTCAGCTCTTTGTATTGATTTTGACCTGCAATAATAAAGGCTTTTTAAACCCTTTTTCCAAGCTTGGAAATGAATTTGATGTAAGTCTTTTTTATGAACGTCAGCAGGTAAAAATAAGTTAATTGATTGAGCTTGAGATATGTGTGGAGTTCTATCTGCACTTAAATCAACAAGCCATCTTTGATCTAACTCAAAAGCTGTTTTAAATACATCTTTTTCCTCTTTAGTTAAAAAATCTAAATGAGAAACTGAACCTTGATTTGTTGTAATACTTGACCAAACTTCATCATTATCTTTTCCATTTTTTTCTAAAAGTTTTCTTAAATATTTATTTCTTACATTAAAAGAGCCCGAGAGAGTTTTGTGAGTATAGCTATTTGCCGCTATTGGTTCAACACCTGGAGACGTCCCTCCGCATATTATAGATATAGATGCAGTTGGCGC
>CACASB010000029.1 GCA_902535155.1 uncultured Pelagibacteraceae bacterium | reverse complement strand
ATACACGCAATAGTAAAATTTAATAATGGTTTAATTAAAATTGTAGCTCATGAGACAGATATGAAAATACCTATATTTAATTCAATATATGATAATGATCATAAAGAATATAAATCAAAAAAAATTAACATGAAAATTTTAAATAATTTAAATTTTAATAAAGTAGACAGGAAAAAATATCCCTTAATAGATATATTAAAAAAGATTCCTAATAAAAATACTTTGTTTGAAACATTATTAGTTTCTATAAATGACGAATTAGTCAAACAATTTCTCGAAAATAAAATAAATTTTGAAGATATTTCGATTAAATTAAAACAAATATTAAACAATAAAGTTTTTTTAAAATTCAAGCATAAAAAAGTTAATAATTTAGCTCAAATTGAAAAATTAAATGAGTTTGTAAGATTGAAAACAAAATCTTTAAGTGTAATATCCAAAAGCAAATGAAAAAAATTTTTATATATCTTTTATTATTTAACTTTGTAATTACACTTACAAATGCTGAAATAATTAGAGATATTAAACTTGAAAACAATAAAAGAGTTGGAAAAGAAAGTATATTAGCTTTTGGTAATATAAAACTAGGAAAAGATTATTCTGAAGAAGATATAAACCAAATATTATTTAATCTTTATGACACTAATTTTTTTTCAAACATTAAATTAAGAGTTGAAAATAATGTACTAATAATCAATGTAGAAGAAAGAAAGATTATTCAAACTATTTTAATTAATGGAATTAAATCAAAAGAAAATACTGAAAAAATATTAAAACAACTTAACTTAAAAGATAAAAGTCCATTTGATGAATTCACAGTTGAGCAGGATTTGGCTAAAATAAAAAATGCTCTGAGCAGATCTGGATATTATTTTGCAACCGTAGATGTCAAAATTAAAGAGAATAATAATGATACACTAGATCTTATCTACAACATTGATACAGGAGAAAAAGCTCTTATAAAAAATATAAAATTCACCGGAGACAAGTTTTATAAGGATAGAAAATTAAGAAACGTAATTGTCAGTGAGGAAAATAAATTTTGGAAGTTCATTAGTAGTAAAAAATACTTAGATGTTAATAGAATTAATCTTGACAAAAGATTACTAAGAAATTTTTACTTAAATAAAGGTTTCTATGATGTAGAGATAGAAAGTTCATCAGCGGTGTTTAGCAATAACTTTTTTGAATTGATTTATAATATCAATGCTGGTGAGAAATATTTCATAAAAGATGCAAAATTAGATATTCCAATTGACTATAAAGCTAGAGATTTTAAGGAAGTCAAGAATTCCATAACTGGATTGATTGGTGAAAAATATTCTCTTAATAAAATCAATAAAGTAATAAAAGAGATCGATAATATATCTGTGGCAAGGCTTTATGATTTTTTAGATGCGACGATTGAAATAAATAAAGCTGAGGGAAATAAGCTGAAATTAGTGTTTACAGTTATTGAAAGTGATAAATTTTTTGTAAAAAAAATAGACATATTTGGAAATAATATAACAGAAGAAAAAGTTATAAGGAATCAACTAGAGGTAGATGAGGGAGACCCATTTAACAATTTACTTCATGCTAAATCAATTAATAATTTAAAAGCTTTGTCAATTTTTAAAGATGTAAAAAGTGAAGTTATTTCAAATGATAATACTAAACAAAAAAATATTAAAATTACGGTAGAGGAAAAACCAACAGGAGAGATATTAGCTTCAGCAGGTGTAGGAAATGATGGAGGTTCAGTGGGTTTTTCAATTTCGGAAAAAAATTTTATGGGTAGAGGAATTAATCTTGTTTCATCTTTAAATTTAAGCGAAGAGAAGGTGAAAGGTGAATTTACAGTTAATAATCCGAATTTTAATTATTCAGAAAAATCGCTGTCAACTAGCATATTTGCAATTAATACTGACAAGATGACGGATAGTGGATATGATTCTAGTGAAGCTGGATTCAGTTTTGGTACTAAATTTGAACAATATGATAATTTATATTTTAGTCCATCATTTAAAACTAGCGCAGAAAAACTAGAGACAAACTCACTTGCTAGCGCATCGATAAAAAAACAAGAAGGAAGTTATTTTACCTCGGAATTTGGATATGCCTTTGATTATGACATTAGAAATCAAAAGTTTCAAACAACAGATGGTTTCAGAAGTAGATTTACACAAAAATTACCTCTAATATCAGAAAGCAACACAATCACCACAGGTTTTACTTACGACCAATATTTTAGCTACGAGGAATTAACAGCAAGTTTAGGATTATTTTTAAAAAACGCGGTAGGATTATCTGATGATGTTAGAATTTCAGAAAGACTTGGACTTCCTAGAAATAGATTAAGAGGCTTTAAATCAGGTCAAATAGGACCCGTCGACCAAGGTGATGACCACGTTGGTGGAAATTACGCAGCTGCATTAAGTTTAACTACCAACTTACCAATGATTGCACCAACTCTTCAAAACTTCGAATTCAATTATTTTTTAGATTTTGGTAATGTTTGGGGCACTGATTATAGATCATCAAATTTTGATGACTCAAATTTTTTAAGAGCTTCTACTGGAGCCGGTGTAGAATGGTGGACACCAGTTGGACCAATTTCTTTGACCTTTTCTCATGCGATTTATAAAAAAACAACCGATGAGTTTGAAGGATTTCAATTTAATATTGGAACTACTTTTTGATGTATAAAAAGTTATTAATTATTTTATTAACACTAATATGTTTTACCACAACTTATGCTGAGGATTTCAAAATTGTATATCTGAATGTTGATAGAATCATGCAAGAGTCTATTGCAGGCAAATCTATAAAAAAAAAACTTGAAAATATTTATAATAAAGATTTAGAAAGATTCAAAAAAAATGACGCGAATCTTAAAAAAAAGGAAAAAAAACTTATCGCTCAAAAAAATATATTAAGCGATCAGGATTTTAAAAAAGAACTTTCAAATCTTAGAGCAGAAATAATTAATTTTCAAAAAGAGCAAGTTAAAGCAAGAGATAATATTAATAAACTAAGAATTAAAGCAACTAGTAAATTAATTTCTAAATTATCCCCGATATTAGAAGAATATGCAAAAAAAAATTCAATAGGACTTATCTTACAAAAAAAAAATATAGTAATGGGTAAAAAAGAAATTGAAATTACTAATCAAATATTAGAAATAACCAATAAAGAAATAAGTGATATAAAAATCAATTAAATAATGAGCAATTTAAACAAAAAAGATATTGAAAATTTATTACCTCACAGAGAACCTATGTTGTTAATTGATGAATTAATTAATATAAAAAAACTTTTTTCGGCAACAGCAATTGTTAATGTTAAAAAAGATAGTTTTTTTGTTCAAGGTCATTTTCCAGGTCAGCCTGTGATGCCAGGTGTTTTAATCGTTGAGGCATTTGGTCAAGCTGCTGCTGCTTTGACGGCTCACGGATTAGATAAAGAAACCTATGACAATAAACTTGTTTATTTAATGAATGTTGAAAAAGCAAGATTTAGAAATCCTGTATTACCAGATTGTAGACTTGAACTTTATATTGAAGCAGTAAGATCACATGGGCGTGTTTGGAAATATAAGGGCGAGGCCTCAGTTAATAATAAAAAAATGGCCGATGCTATATGGTCTGCAACAATTGTTGACAGGAAATAATTAGCAATAAATCTTGATAAGTATTTAAAGTAAGTTTTGATATTAAACTTACTGATGTCAAAT
>CACASB010000028.1 GCA_902535155.1 uncultured Pelagibacteraceae bacterium | reverse complement strand
TGAAAATTTAAAATCATTATTACCAACTACTTGCAAAACAATAATTTCAGATAAAATTTTATTAGATGTTGCTAAAATAACGAAAAAATTTTACCCAAACTCTGTTACAGACGATTTTGATGATAATGTTGAACAAATTGAGAATATACAATTTAAAAATAAAGTAAAATTCGGAAGAAATGTTTTAGTTGGTAAGAATGTTAAATTTGGATCTAATTGTTTAATTGGACATAATTCTATTATTGAAACTAATGTATCAATTGGTAATAACTGTACAATTGGTTCAAATGTTATAATTAGAAACTCATTAATTAAAAACAATGTTCATATCTTAGATGGATGCATAATAGGAAAAAAAGGTTTTGGTTTTTTTCCTGATAAAAAAGCTAATTTTAGATACCCGCAAATTGGCGTAGTTATTATCGAGGATAATGTTGAAATAGGTTGTAGTTCAACAATTGACCGTGGATCACTCTCTAATACGGTAATCGGAAAAAATACCTTTTTAGATAACCAAATCCATATAGCTCACAATGTAAAGATAGGTGAAAATTGTATAATAGCTGGTCAAGTAGGATTTGCTGGAAGTTCGGTTATAGGGAATAATGTTATGATAGGTGGTCAAACTGGAATTTCAGGTCATCTTAAAATAGGCAACAATGTTCAAATCGGTGGAGGTAGTGGAGTAATAAAAGATATTCCTGACAATACTAAAGTAATGGGGTATCCAGCAAAAAACTTAAAAAATTTTTTAAGAGAAAATAAATGATACATAAAACTTCGATAGTAGATAAAGATGCTAAAGTTCATTCAAGTGTTAGCGTTGGTCCTTTTAGTGTGATTGGTCCAAATGTTGAAATAGGTGAGAATGTAGTTATTCACTCTCATGTAAACATTACTGGAAATACTATAATTGGAAGTGGAAATAAATTCTATCCTTTTACATCTATAGGTAATGATCCACAAGATTTAAAATATAACGGTGAAGATACCAAGTTAATTATTGGAAATAATAATAAATTTAGAGAATATGTAACCGTAAACCCAGGGACAGTTGGTGGAGGCGGTTCAACAAAAATTGGAGATAATTGTCTTTTTATGATCTCTTCTCATGTTGCTCACGACTGTATGGTAGGTAATAATGTTATTATAGCAAACAATGTTCCATTAGGAGGACATGTTATTATTGATGATCATGTCGTCATAGGAGGAAATTCCGCAGTCCAACAATTCACAAGAATAGGTAAAATGGCAATGATAGGAGGTATGACAGGAGTTCTAAATGATGTTATTCCTTATGGCCTTTCAACGGGAAATAGGAATATTTTACAAGGGTTAAACTTAATTGGTTTAAGAAGAGCAAAATTTGAAAATAAAATAATAATGGAACTGTCGGAAGCTTATAAGAAAATATTTGCATCAAAAAACCTTAATGAAAATATCGATAAACTAAATAGCGTCTTTAAAGAAAATTCTTTGGTAAAAGATGTGATTGATTTTATTACTAAAGATAAAAAAAGATCTATTTGCACACCTTTTTCATAAAATGATAGGATTAATTTTTGGTGATACTGATTTTCCAAAGGAAATTCTTAAATTTGTCAAAAAAAGAAAAATAAAATATTTGATAATTGATTTGTCAAAATCAAAGAAATTTAAACAAGACAGAAAATCTTATTCAGTTTCTATAGGCCAATTTGGTAAAATTATTAATATCCTTAAAGAAAATAGGTGTAAAAAAGTCTTATTTGCAGGAAAAGTAAATAAACCTAACTTTTCTAGGTTAAGATTAGATTTTAAGGGTATTTATTATATTACTAGAATTATCAAAGCATCTAAACTTGGAGATGCAGCAATACTAAAAGAAATCATTAAAATTTTAGCTCAAAATAAGATCAAAACTAAAAATTCACTTATATATAATCCCGAGCTATCATTAAAAAAAGGAAATTATTCGAAGATTAAACCAAATAAACAAGATCAATTAGATATAAATAAAGCAGTTAAAACTTTAAATAGTTTAAGAGAATATAATTTTAGCCAAGGAGTTGTAGTTAGAAATAAAAAAATTGTTGCTATAGAAGGAAAAGCTGGAACTAAAAAAATGCTTGAAAAAAGCAGAAGTAAAAAGTTTAAAAATCAGGGAGTTTTAGTTAAGTTTCCAAAAAAGAAACAAGATTTAAGGATAGATCTACCAACAATTGGATTGAAAACCATAAAGCAATGTAAAAGCGTTGGGTTAAAGGGTATTGTTATAAAAAGTAAACAACATGTTTTTTTAGATAAAAACAAATGTATTAAATTTGCCAATAAAAATAAAATGTTTATCTCAGTAAAATGAAAAAGATTTTCGTATTAACTGGTGAACCTTCTGGAGATAAACTTGCTTCTAAAGTTATATTTAAACTTCAAAAGAGCAATCCTAATATTGAGTATTCATGCGTTGGTGGAATACACTTAAATTCATTAGGAATAAAATCTATTTTTAATCTTAAAGAAATTACTTACATTGGATTCACTAGTGTTTTATTAAATATTTTTAAAATAAAGAATAAAATTAATAAAACTGTAGAGGAGATAATTAAATTTAATCCAGATATTTTATTTAGTGTAGATAGTCCTGATTTTACATTAAGAGTTGCTGAAAAAGTTAAAAAATTAAATAACAAGATCAAGACGGTTCATTATGTTGCTCCACAAGTATGGGTTTGGCGAGAGGGTAGAGTCAAAAAGTTTAAAAAATTTATAGACCATATCTTATTATTATTTGATTTTGAAAAAGAATATTTTGATAAAGAAAATATCCCAAATACTTTTGTGGGACATCCTTTATTAGAGCATGAAACTAAAGATAAGATAGATCTATCTAGCATCATATCAAATGATAAAAAGATTATTTCTCTTTTTTCAGGTAGTAGATCATCCGAAGTAAACTTGCTTTTACCAATATTAATTGATTTTATAAATATGATGAATGCAAAATTTGATAATTTAACTTTTGTATTTCATGCAACCGATGTAAATAAAAAATTAATTGACGAGAAAATTAATAATATAAAATTAAAAAATGTCGAAGTTATTTCTGATGAAAATATAAAAAAACAAATACTAAATAAATCTACTTTTGCAGTTTCTAAATCTGGTACTGTTTCTCTTGAAATCTGTAATGCAAAAGTTCCTTCTATAATCATCTATAAAATGAATTTTTTAAATTTTTTAATAGTCAGAATGCTAGTAAAAATTAAATTTGCCAACATCATTAATATCATTAATAACAAAGAAATAATTCCAGAATTAATACAAAAAGATTGTAATGCTAAAGAGATTTACAATTCTGTTGTTTATTTTTTAAAAAACCCAGAATTAATGAAAAAACAAATTAATGATTGTGAAGAAACTTTAACTAAAATCAGATCAAAAACCTCATCTTCCGATGAAGCATCATCATTATTAACCAAGTTTCTTATTAGTTAATCTTTTTGATACTTCTTCTTTCCCAAGAGATATAATTATATCATATATTCCTGGTCCAAATTTAGAACCTGTTAAAGCTATTCTCAAAGGCTGCCCAACCCCTTTGAAATTAGTATCGTTTGATTTAATTAATTCGTTTACTATTGGCTCTAATGTTTCTCTGCTTAGTTTATCAACGTCGCTTAGTTTAGCACTGAAATCTGATATGACTTTTTTGGCCTTATGATCAATTAACTTTATGTCATCTTGATTAAAATTAACCTCATCTACCATTATATATTGAAAATTATTAAATATATCTTCCAATGTTTTAGCTTTATTTTTTAGAAAGGTTAGGGATTTTTTAATATTATCTTTCTTATCTGACTTAATTTCACTTTTATGTAATTTACAATATTCATTTAATTGATTGAATAAATCA
>CACASB010000027.1 GCA_902535155.1 uncultured Pelagibacteraceae bacterium | reverse complement strand
AATTAGTTTCTATTGAAGATTTAAGAAAAGAATTGAACTAAAAAGGGGCTAGTTTATTGGCCAGCCCCTCTTAAATTTTATGCAACAAGAAAACTTATTACACTCAAAACTGCTATTAACCAAATAGCAGGAGAAGTTGTAGATATTTTTCCGGTAAATATTTTAATTAAAGCATAAGATATAAAAGCTAAAGCAATTCCGTTACTAATACTGTAAGTAAGTGGCATTGTTATCATTGCTACAATTGAGGGGGCAGACTCTGCTATATCATTCCACTCAATATCTGTAATGTTTCTTACAAAAAGAACTGCAACATATAGAAGCGCAGCTCCGTCAATTTCCTTAGGTAAACTTGTTGCAAGAGGAGAGAAAAATAAGCATGATAAAAAAAGGATTCCAATTACTAAAGAGGTCATACCTGTTCTTCCACCCGCTTTAACACCAGCACCCGACTCTACATAACTTGTTACAGTCGTTGTACCCATCATAGCACCAGCAACTGTAGCAACACTGTCAGACATCATGGCTTTATTTATATCCGTAACTCTACCTTTGCTGTCTACTTTTCCAGCTACATTGGCCACAGATGTTAGTGTTCCTGCAGTATCAAAAAAATCAATAAATAATAGTGTAAAGACTACAGTTGACATACTCGCTGATAATGCAGCTTTTAAGTCAAAGTCAAATAAATATGTCATTGGCGGAGGCGAGCTAACTATTCCATTAAATTTTGCTAAACCTGACACCCAAGCAATTATACTAAAAACAATTATTCCAATTATAATGTTTCCTTTTACTTTAAGTTTTTCAAGCACAACCATAGCAACAAAAGCTAAGCAACCTAATAGCACTAAAGGATTTTTTAAATCACCGAGAGTTACTAAAGTAACCGGATGATCTCCTACAACTCCCATAATTTCCAATCCTATTATGGCTAAAAACAATCCTATACCCGCTCCAATTCCTAATTTTAAACTTTTTGGAATTGAATTTATTAACCATGCTCTTAAAGGCGTAAGAGAAATAATTAAAAATAATACTCCAGCTACTAAAACTGCACCCAGAGCAGCTTGAGGGGTGTAACCCATGCCTGCAACTACACCAAAAGCTACAAAAGCATTTATCCCCATGCCGGGAGCAAGTCCTATTGGCCAAGTTTTTCCATAAAAAGCCATTATGAAACAAGCAAGTGCGGTTGCTAAAATTGTGGCTGTAAAAACTGCACCAAAATCAAAAAAACCTTTTTCTGGTCCAGCGAATTCCCCTGATAAAATGAAAGGGTTTAAGAACATTATATAGGCCATTGTTAGGAATGTAGTCACACCCGCAATAACCTCGGTTCTAAAGTCTGTTTTATATTTTTTATATTCGAAATATTTGTCTAGCATAAATCCTCCAAACAAAAAATTACCAGATTAATAAAATAATTCCTTAATAAAATATTCTTTATTCACAATATTCAACTACAAGTTTATTTTTATAATTTTCTGCTGTGCTAATATTCAATCTAATGAAAAAAATTATTAATTTATTTTTAATTTTATTATTTGTTTTTTTGTCCTCCTGCAAAACAGTACAGAACAAAGCTGATGAAGTTATTCAAAAAGAAGACAAGTATTTAATGAAATTTCTAAACAAAAAAAAAGATTTGTTGATTGCAGAATTTGGATACCCAGATTTAACAATGCCAAATGATGGAGAACCACCTAGTTCAGGAAAAATTATATATATTTCAAAAAAATATGGGATTAAATGTCAAAGAAGTTTTGAAATTGATGAAAGTGATTTTGTTGTAGGTTATTCCTCAAAAGGATGTTTTTAACTTGTGGGGCTTTACCCCACAAGCAAGGTTTAGGTTATTTAATTTGAATTAACTTCTTTTTCTTAAAGTCTGGAACTATTCTTTCACATTGAATAGTTAGAAGCCCGTCTTTCAAATTAGCTTCACCAACTTTTATGTCTTCAGCAATTTTAAATGATCTAGTAAATTGTCTTTGAGATATTCCTTTGTGTATAATCTCTCCATTTTCGACATCATTATCAGATTTTTCAACTTGTTTAGTTCTTACAGTTAAAAGATTGTCCTCATATTCTACTTCGACATCTTTTTTGCTAAATCCTGCAAGAGCTACCTCAATTGAGTACCTGTCTTTACCAGTTTTTCTAATGTTATATGGTGGGTAATTTGACTGAGTTGTCAAACTTCCATTTCCTAACATGTTTTCAAACTGCTCAAACATATCATCAAAACCAACAGAAAATGGTCTTAATGAATTAAAGATTGATAGATCCTTACTTGTCATTTTTCCTCCTTTGTTAGCAAGGTTATTTAGTGTCCCATTAGGCAACACTTAGAGTTATATGGTAATTATTTTTTAATTTTCAATATGTAATTTTTTATTTATTTTGCTGTAATGCTTTAACATGCTCGTCAGCACTTTCTGCTAAAGCATTTAAATCATAACCACCTTCTAAGATCGAAACTACTTTTTTACTATTATATTTATTTGTTGCAAGAAGTGTTCTTCTTGTAATTTCATAAAAATCTTTCGACTTTAGTTTAAATTGTGCAAGAGGGTCATCCTGATGTGCATCGAAACCTGCTGAAAAAATTAAAAACTCAGGTTTAAATTCATCTAACTTTTTTAAAACATGATTATATGCATCAAAATAATTTTCAGAAGATGTGCCAGCTGGCAAAGGTATATTAAATATATTATTAAACTTACCCTTTTCATTCTCAGATCCAGTTCCAGGATAAAAAGGATACTGATGAGTTGATATATATAGAACTTTTTTATTATCGTAAAAAATATCTTGAGTGCCATTACCATGATGAACATCAAAATCTATGATACATACTTTATTGTAATTAAATTTTTCAATTAAATATTTGGCCCCTATTGCTGCATTATTAAAAATACAAAAACCCATAGCTTTATCTTTTTCACAATGGTGCCCGGGAGGCCTTACGGCACAAAATACATTATTAAATTTTTTGCTCTCCACACCATCTATTGCTTTAATTATAGAACCTACTGCGTCGTATGTTGCCTTCTTACTTCCGGGAGATATAATGGTATCTCCATCTAAAAATTTTAAACCACTAGATGGAAAAGAATTTTCTATGTTGTCAACATAATCAGCACTATGAACTTTTTTTAATATTGTTTGGTCAAATTTTTCTGACTTTATCCATAATAGATTATCCCTTTTTTTTAGTCTATTTATTACCGCTGAAACTCTTTTTGGTTGTTCTGGATGACCATCACCAGTAATATGATTTTCTGAAGTATCGGATGTTACTATTGCGGTACTCACCTAAAATATTCTTCTAATATTTCTAAATAAATTTTAGTTAATCTTTTTAAATCTTTTAAAGATACTGCCTCATCTATCTTATGCATAGTTTTACCTACTAAACCAAACTCAAGGCAAGGTGATATCTTTCTTATAAATCTTGCATCAGATGTACCACCCGATGTTGATAGTTTAGGTTTAATTTTTGTATTCTTTTTAATAATATTCTGAATTTTATAAACAAAACTACTCGGTTCACATAAAAATGCCTCTCCAGATACTTTATATTTAATTTCATATCTAGATTTTTTCTTTCCACATATCTTCGAAAAAATAGTATTTAGTTTTTTCTTTAAAGATTTTGATGTATGTTTATTATTAAATCGTATATTAAAAGTGGCTCCCGCAGAACCTGGAATAATATTATCTATATTGTTATTTATATTTATATTTGTAACTTCTAGATTAGTTGGCTGAAAATTCTTTGTACCACTATCAAATTTTATATCTTTTAATTTTTTTAAAATTTCTATTATAGTAGTAGACGGATTATTGGCTCGGTGCGGGTACGCAACATGCCCTTGAACACCATTAATAATTAACTTTCCAGTTAAACTACCCCTTCTACCAATTTTAACCATTTCACCCAATTTATTAGGATTGGTTGGTTCCCCAACTAAACAAAAATTTATTTTTTCTTTTTTCTTTTTTAAATAATCTACTAGCTTTTTTGTTCCATTAATTGCATCGCCTTCTTCATCCCCTGTAATCAAAAAGCTTATTGAGCCTTTTAAATCTTTATTTTTTGTCAAAAAAATACTTACAGCAGATAC
>CACASB010000026.1 GCA_902535155.1 uncultured Pelagibacteraceae bacterium | reverse complement strand
TGTTTTATCTTTAAAGGTAATTATCTTAGTTTTAAAACCTAATTTTGTTAATTTTTTTTCAAGAAAACTCATCACCCCAGCGTCTATAGGTGTTATAGATGGAAATCTAATTAGCTCCTTAGCTAATTTAAGCTCATTTATTTTTTGCATTCTTATTCTCTTAAAAGATCGTTTACCGAAGTTTTAGATCTTGTTTTTTCATCAACTTGTTTAATTATTACTGCGCAGTACAGTGATGCTGCTGATGAATTATTTTTATCTGGTAAGGTTCCTGGTACAACAACTGAGTAAGGAGGTATTTTACCATAAGATATTTTTCCTGACTTCCGATCTACAATTTTAGTTGATTGACCAATGTACATCCCCATGCTCAAGACCGATCCTTCACCAACGATCACTCCTTCAACTACTTCGGACATTGCACCTAAAAAAACGTTATCTTCAATAATTGTGGGCAATGCTTGAGCTGGTTCCAAAACACCTCCAACACCAGACCCTGCGGATATATGACAATTTTTTCCAATTTGACAACAGCTACCAGCTCTTGCGAAGGTGTCAATCATCGTGCCCTCATCAATGTATGCACCTATGTTTACATAGCAAGGCATTAATACAGCATTTTTACCGACGAAAGATCCTTTTCTAACTGGAGAATTAGGAACCATTCTAAAGCCAGCTTTTTCATGATCTTCTTTAGACCAACCAGCGGTTTTACCTTTTAATAAATGTGCTTTGTCATACCAACTACTATAAGGGCCATTCAAATTTTCCATTGGGTATATTCTAAAACTTAGCATTATTGCTTTCTTAATGTGTTGGTGAGCAATCCATTGACCATTTACCTTTTCAGCGGCTCTAACTTTTCCGCTATCCAAGTCTGCAATTATTTGATTAATTGCATCTTTAAGCTTTTGATCTGAGCTAGGGCTAATTTGATCCTTAATTTCCCAGGCATCATTTATAATTTTTTCTAAAGACATAATTTACTTGTTTTTTAATAGCCTTATTTCTTTTAGAAATAAAGACAGATTTTCTATTTTTTGGGAAATATAATCTTTATTAGAGTCTATCTTGCCAAAATGCTCATCATTAATCAGCCAAACTGTGTAGCATCCTCTTTCATGACCAATACCTAAATTTTTTGCAATATCCTCAATATAGATCGTTTCTTTTGGATTTATCTTAAATTTATTGAGCATTAGATCAAAAGTTTTTGCCTCAGGTTTTGGTACATAGCCAGCATCTTGAATATCGAATACTTTATCTCTTCCAAAAAGATCGTATACCCCAAGGTGTGATAATATATTTTCAGCGTGTTCAGCACTCCCGTTAGTAAAAATAAACTTCTCCATATCTAAATTAATCAATTCATCTCTCATAATTTTATCTTCTTTCATAAAAGAGAGATCGATTGTGTGCACATATTTCAAAAATTCTTGAGGTGGTATGTCATGATGTATCATCAGCCCATTTAAACTTGTGTTATACTTATAAAAGTAATCAGTTTGTAATTTTTTAGCTTCATCTCGATTTATTTTAAGTCTTTCAGAAATAAATTGTGTCATACGATTGGATACTTGGCCAAATACTTTTTCTAATGAATAATTGTTATGTTTCCCGTAACAAACTCCATCAAGATCTAATAGTAGATATTTCATTTTTTTTAAATCTTTCATTTTCTGATTAAAGTTCCTGATCCTTTATCTGAAAAAATTTCAAATAATATTGAATGTTTTTTTCTACCATCAATTATTGCAACAGCGGTTACTCCATTATTAATAGCGTCTAAACATGTATTTATCTTTGGTATCATTCCCTCTGTTATTGTCTCATCTTTGATCATCTCTAAAATTTTGGAAGAGGAAACTTCTTGTATTAGCTTTTTATTTTTGTCTAAAACTCCCTCTACATTAGTCATTAAAAGCAATCTTCTTGATTTGAGCGATTTAGCTATTGCCCCTGCAGCAGTGTCTCCGTTTATATTATAAGTTTGTAGATCTTTTCCTAATCCTAAAGGAGAAATTACAGGAATAAAGCTTTCATTTAATATTTTATTAATAACATCAGACTCAATTTTTTTAGGCACACCTACAAAGCCCAATTCACTTGACTCTGGATCAACATGAATAACATTATTATTTTTTGTATTAATTGAAACTCCTTTTGTCCCTTTTTCTTCTAATGATTTAACAATGTCATTATTAAAATCTATAAGAACATTTTCTACAATATTTATGATTTTTTTGTCAGTTACCCTTAAACCTCTTATAAACTTTGATTTGATGTTTGATTTATCTAATTCTCTTTTTATTCTAGGACCTCCACCATGTACTACAATAACAGAAAGCTCTAACTCGTTTAATATTTTTAAATCAGATATAAAATTATTAAAAATCTCTCTGTCAATAAATACGTTGCCGCCGTATTTTATTACTATTAATTCATTTTTATATTTCTGGACGTATTTCTGAACTTCTTCAATAGGAGGACCATCTTTAGGTAAAATTTTTTCTAGTTCCATTTAAGAAGCGGTTTTAACAGTAGTTCTTTTCATAATTACATACTGTTGGGCCATAGTAAGAATATTGTTTGCGGTCCAATACAGCACAAGTCCTGATGGAAAAGGAGCTAAAATTATTGTTAAAAATAATGGAAAGAACATAAAAATTTTTTTTTGTATTTCATCCTGAGGGGCTGGATTTAGTTTCTGCTGTAGCCACATTGTAAAACCCATCATTACAGGAAGAGCCCCAATAATCATGAAAGATGGTGGATCCCATGGAATTAAACCAAATAAATTAAAAATTGAAGTTGGGTCCTTTTCAGACAAATCTTTTATCCATCCAAAAAATGGCTGATGTCTCATTTCAATTGTTACAAATAACATTTTGTAAATTGCAAAGAAGAAGGGTATAGAAATCAAAATTGGCAAACAGCCTGATACTGGGTTAATACCTTCTTTCTTATATAGTTGCATCATTGCCTGTTGTAATTTCATTTTGTCATCTTTATGAATTTCTTTTAGACGAGCCATCTCGGGTTGAACTAACTTCATACGGCTCATTGATTTAAAAGCATAATTATTTAATGGAAAAAACGCTAATCTTAAACAGACAGTTATTAGTATTATTGCGATTCCATAATTACCTGCAAGTTTAAAGAAATAATCATTTAAAAAAAACAGAGGTTTTACTATCCAATAAAACCAACCCCAATCAATTACAAGATCAAACTTTTTAAGACCTAAACTTTCATTGTAACCATCAATAACATTTACTTCTTTTGCTGCAACAACCACATTAACAATATTACTAATTTGGGTATTTGGTTTAGAGTCATAAGAGTCTGTTTCTATGTAGTTTACTTTGAATTTTTTATTATATTCAAAATCAGCTCTAAATTTTTTATTTTTTTGTGGAATTATACTTGTTAACCAATATTTATCAGTTATTCCTAAAAATCCATTATTAGCATTTTTTGAATATTTTTTGTCTAGGATATCTTTGTAATCTTTTTCGATCAGTTGATCATCTAAAACTCCAAGAGGCCCCTCATGTAAAATAAAAAAGTCTATAATCTCTGGAATTTTAGTTCTAATAATTTGTGCGTATGGGTAAAAACTATAAATCTTATCTGAACTATTTTTAATTTTTTGTTCTAAGGTGAATAAATATTGATTGTCAACTTTTATAATCTTCTCAAAAGTTAATCCTTGATTATTTTTCCAAATAAGAGTCACATCATCATTTGGTGTAAGTTTTGAATTACCTTCAATTTTCCAAATTGTTTTATTATTAGGAATATCTATATTTTTATTGTTTGATGCCCAACCCGACTCAATATAATAACCATTTGAAGTTGATTTGGGATTTAATAAAGTTACGAATTGATCAGATTCAAGTTGAGTTTTATATTTTTTGAAAATTAAATCATCTATTGTCGCGCCCTTTAATGAAATTGAGCCCTTAATACTCTCATTTTCGAAATAAAATCTGTCATCTAATTTTAATGCTTCTTCTCTAGAGAGATTGGTAATTTTTTCAGTAGTGTCTATATTTGGAGCATCACTACTGTTAACAATTTTTTCTTTTTCTTTTCTTTTTTTAATTTCTTCCGGTGATGGTTGAAAAAATAAGCTCCACATTACTATGATAGCTAAACTAAGCGATATAGCGGCTATTATATTTTTTGTATCCATAATTATTTTTTATTTTTTAAAGGTCTGTAACCTTCTCCTCCACCTAAAAATTTAATTGGGTGGCAAGTTATCAGTCTTAGAAATCCTTTAATAGATCCTTTCAAAGGTCCATAAGTTTTTAAACAATCAATAAAATAATCTGAACAAGATGGAAAATATCTACAGTTATTTCCTAGCAACGGGGAAATTAGATATTG
>CACASB010000025.1 GCA_902535155.1 uncultured Pelagibacteraceae bacterium | reverse complement strand
ATTAAAGCAGATGCTCTAGTAACTGGTCACTACGTAAAAAGCATAACTAAGAATAACCAAACTGAAATGTACAGGGCTGTTGATAAGAATAGAGACCAAAGTTACTTTCTGTTTAACACTACTAGAGATCAATTAAATTTTTTAAGATTTCCATTGGGAAATTTATTAAAAAAAGAAACCAGAGAAATTGCTCAAAAACTTCAATTAAACGTCGCAGACAAACCAGATAGTCAAGATATTTGTTTTGTGCCTAATGGGGATTACGTTTCAGTTATTCAGAAATTTAGACCCGATGCATTTAAAAAAGGAAACATTAAAAACATTAATGGAGAGGTTATGGGTGTTCACGATGGAATTGTAAATTTTACAATTGGCCAGAGAAGGGGAATAAAAATTGCAGCAAAAGAAGCTTTGTATGTAATTGATATAAATTCAGAAAAAAATGAAATAATAATTGGGGAAAAAAAAGATTTAATAAAGAAAAATATTAACTTAAAAAATTTAAATTTATTAGCTGAAGATAAATTTTTTGAGGAGAATATTTTTGTGAAAGTAAGATCTACAGGCAAACTTTTAAAATCTAAGTTGAATTTAAATAATGGTAAAACATCTTTAACACTCCTTGAGGATGAATATGGTATTTCACCAGGTCAAGCATGTGTATTTTATAGAAAAGATATAGACGGTGATAGAGTCTTAGGCGGGGGCTGGATAACAAAATAGTTATTTTTGTTTTTTCCACATAAAGAAAGTTAAAACATAAAATAATATAACACCTAGAAAGAAATCCCACTCTAATGCATGCTTAAGATGCTTGTTGCCCGGCATACTTACTATTGGGATACTAATCACCATTACAGATATTAAAATAGACACTAAAACTGCTTTAAGCTTTAAGAATTTAAGATTAATAAAACTTAATAATTTTTTTTTAATTGAGTACAAGGTGATTACTAAATAAGCCTGTGCTACTACTTCGAAAATAATAAAACTTAACATTATTATTCTTCTGAACAATTTATAGAGATCAATATCAAATTTGATTCCTAAAAAAATTGAATGAATAATTAAACAGATAGCTGAAGCTATTCCAAATATTAATATTTTTTTTAAATTCTGATGTTCTCCGTGAATATTTATAATTATATTTTTGATATACAGCCAATATCTTATCAATAAATATGCTGTTAAAAACATCGCAGGTTTAAAAATTAAATATGTTGGAAAAACTCTAGCTGTTCTGCTTATTGAGGCTCCTCCATCAATATAAGGTATTGTAAAACCAATGATGTGTTCTTTGTTAGGAAATAATTCGTGGAAACTAGTAATTAATATTAAGCAAGTGTTTATTGCTACAAAAGGAATAATAAAAATCCATATACTGATGGATTTGATTTTATTTATGGTATCCATTTTGAGTAGATTTATTTTTTCTTATTTTTTTTTCTAGCTCTTCTTTTTTTTGATCCCATTTTTCTTCTTCCACGATGTTTCTTTGGGTATCCCATAAATAACCTCCATTTATTATTTTATTGACTTATATGTTGGATATAGCATTGTGATATTTAGTTATCAAATTTTTTATGGATTATTCTTTCAAAACTTTTTTAAAACATGCTGCTAAAGATTTCCATAATCAGTCTGTAAACCCTCCAGTTGTTAGAGCATCTACAATTTTGTTTAAATCTCTTAATGACATTAGAAAAACACAGAAAAAACATTTAAAAGACCCTATAGGAGGCCATTTCGATTATGGCAGACAAGGAACATCAACTACTTATGCGTTATCAAAAATTTTAACAAAATTGGAGGATTCATATCACGTTTTTTTAACACCAACTGGCTTTGGCTCTGTCTTTCTTGCAATGTTAAGTGTAGTGAGACCTGGAGATGAAATTCTAGTATCTGATCCTGTATATAGCCCTACTCGAATATTAACTCAGGATTTTTTTAAAGATTTTAATGTTAAAGCTATATTTTATAATCCCAAGGATTTGTCTACACTTCAATATAACGTGTCAAAAAAAACAAAATTAATTTTTGTTGAAAATCCAGGTAGTAATACATTTGAATTTCAAGATCTCTCAAAAATAATTTCTATTGCTAAAAAAAATAAAATTTTTACAGCTATGGATAATACATGGGGGACACCATATTTTCTAAAACCTATTAAGTTAGGATTTGATATGGCTATTGTATCAGCAACCAAGTATTATTCTGGACATTCAGATGTAATGGGAGGAAGTTTAGCAGTTAATAAAAGAGTATTTAAATATGTTCAAAGAGCAGAAAAAATTTCAGGTTTGAGAATGGGGCCAGATGATGCGTATTTAATAATTAGGGGCCTTAGAACTTTAGATACAAGATTAGATAGACATGAAATAAATACAAAAAAAGTTGCTTACTTTTTAAGTAAACATAAAAAGATTACAGTTTTGTATCCTTATAAAAAAGGAACCAACGACTACAAGATGTGGAAAAAATATTATAAAGGCTCATCTGGTTTAATGGGTTTGAAAATTAAATCAAAAAATAAAAGTTCTATTGATAAGTTTGTCAATTCACTAAAATTATTTGGTTATGGATATAGCTGGGGAGGTTTTGAAAGTTTAGCTTTACACCAAAAAATTAAAGAACAAGGAAAAAGAAAATACTTAAATTTATCAAAAGATGAACACATTGTTAGATTGCATATTGGTTTGGAGGATCCCAAAGATTTGATAAGTGATTTAAAAAGTTCATTAAAATATATTAAATGAGCTCAGAAAAGTTTATAAAAAGCAATTTAGCTTTAGTTACTTTAATAACAGCATCACTTGTAGTTTTTATATCCTTAAGTGTAAGACAAGTGTTTGGCATGTTCTTTATGGACTTTAATGCAGATTTAGGAATTACTAACACTGAATTTGGTTTAGCAATTGGTATTCAAATGTTAGGTTGGGGTTTATCTGGCCCAGTTTTTGGAGCAATTGCTGACAAATATGGTGGACATAAAGCAATATCTTTAGCTTTTGTATTTTATATTATTGGCATCTACTTTTTATACAATGGTCCTAACACAGGAATTTACTTTCAAGTTTGGTTAGGTGTTCTTGTCGGTATTGGATGTGGTGGAACGGCAATCAGCATACCAATGTCGATTGTTGGCAAACATTTTCCTTTATCAAATAGAACTATTGCGATGAGTATTGTGACCGCAGTTGGGTCATTCGGATATTTTTTATCACCATTATTTACTAACTATTCACTTGGAAATTATGGATGGGTACAAACATTATTTTATTTTATGTTATTTTTGTCTTTAGGTTTTCTAATATCATTTTTTGTTCGTTCCCCACAAATAAATGAAATAAAAAATGAAGGCAGTCAATCTACTATAGAGGCTTTAAGTGAAGCTTTTAGAAATAAAAGTTATGTATTACTTTTGTCAGGATTTTTTGTTTGTGGTTTTCATATAACATTAGTTGGTACTCACGTTCCTAAATATGTAATTGATAGGGGATTGGAGGATTGGACTGCTGCAATGATATTATCTTTAATAGGGTTATTTAATATATTTGGATCACTCATGAGTGGTTATCTTTGTACAAAAAGGAAAAAGAAAACTATTTTAAGTATAATTTATTGGGGTCAGGATAGATTGGATTATGTAGTTGATGAGGTAATTAAATAATTTCAAAATCACCTGTTTTAATAGTGCCAAAACCACCATCTACATGAGATACATTTTTAAAACCCATATCTTGTAAAGTTTTTGTAGCAAGAGCAGATCTAAAGCCAGCGGCACAAAACAATACTGTTTCTTTTGATGAATCAATTTTTCCCTGTTTGTAATATGGGCTAGATGGATCCATCCAAAATTCTAGCATCCCTCTGGGTATATGAAGAGAGTTTTTCACCCTTCCCTCTTTTTCAAGTTCTCTAATATCTCTAATATCAATTAAATTACATTTGTTTTCTTTAAATAAATTTGCTGCCTCATCACTTGTTATAGTTTTAATTTCTTTTAATGCGTTATTAACGAGATCTTGTGATGATTTAATAGTCATATATGTGTAATCTGTTAATATCAAAAAAAATGAAAAAAAACATCTTTAAAAAATTATTTATAAAGATATCTAAATTAGTTGGTTACGAAATAATAGATCAAAACGAGTTTTACTCACCCACTCTCGAAAAACCCCTTAATGAAAAATTATCTAATATAGATAAGTCAATAATTATTCCTTTAGGTGAGGTGAAATTAACAAAAAAAATTAATAATTTATCAATTATATTTAGGACTAATTCTAATGTAGACATTTGGGACCAAAACAAAAAGAGAGTTTTTGAAGAACCTAAAATCGAGTACGTATTAAGATGTTTATTCTCACTCACAAAATCGATTAATAAACTTAAAGAAGAAAATTCATTAATAGATATTAATTTGGTGATAGTTGATGACAATTCAAAATTTGAAAATTTGAGTAAAATTAAGAACGTTTTAGATAAAAACTACTCAAGATACATAATTATAAATCACAAAAAAGAAGAACATAAAAATAAAATATTGGAGCGTACTAATGATCAAACATTTTCTAATCTATCAAGTTTATTAAAATGTTTTGAAATTGCTAAAAAAGAAAATACTGATTTAATCTATTTTGTAGAAGACGACTATTTACATTTCGAAAATTCTTTGACTGACATGATCAATACTTATGAAAGAGTAGGCTCGCAAACAAAAAAAGATATTATAATTTGTCCATGTGACTATCCATTTAATTATATGACTAATGAAAAAACAAATATTTTAATTGGTAGCAATCAACACTGGAGATCAGTTAAAAAAATTTTGTGTACATTTATGATATCCAAAAATATGTTAGAAAAATACTGGGATAATTTAAAAAAAACTTGTGAAAAAAGACACGACCCTTTTGAAAAATATTTAAATGAAATTTTGTTAGATGAGATAGGCATATCTCCGGTAAATACACTTTCGGTACATCTAACGAATATAAATTCTAGTTATGGCCTATCTCCTTTTGTGGATATCAAGAAACTTTGGGAAGAAAACAAAATTGTTTAATGCAAATATTTTTTTATATAACTACTAAAAATATTAAAGAAGCCAAAAAAATTTCATCAGTTTTAATAAGGAAAAAATTAATAGCATGTGCAAATATATTTAAAAATATTCAGTCTGTTTTTTTATGGAAAAATAAAGTTAATGTTTCAAAGGAAGCTGTCATAATGGGCAAGACTACAAAAAAACAACAAACTAGAATAGTTTCAGAGGTTAAAAAAATACACTCTTATGATGTACCCTGTATAATATTTTCCAAAATCTCTTCAGGTAATAAAGAATTTTTAAAATGGGTTGATAATGTCACGTCATGAAAAAAGCCAAAAATTTTAAACTATTAAACTCATCCAATAAAATAATAGAATTGAATAAAATAAAATCAAAATTTACAGTTTTATTTTTCTATCCAAAAGATGATACTCCAGGATGTACGCTTGAAA
>CACASB010000024.1 GCA_902535155.1 uncultured Pelagibacteraceae bacterium | reverse complement strand
ATATTATGAAAATCGTTCAAAATAATGAAAAAGCTAATCAAATTAACGCTTAATGGAAAATTTAACTTTAAGTGAAATAATTAATTTACTAACAGTTCTTAGCGTTGCTGCTGCAGTAGCCGGTTTTATGGCTGGTTTGTTAGGGGTAGGTGGTGGAATAATTATGGTTCCAGCACTTTATTATGCGTTTACGGTATTAGATTTTGATTTAGTTACAAGAATGCATTTGTCTGTTGGAACTTCACTTGCAATAATTATACCGACTTCAATTATTTCAACAAAAACCCACATGGAGCATGATGCTGTAGATTTTAATATGGTTAAGTCTTTTGGAATTTTTATTATTCTAGGAGTTTTTTTTGGAACATTTTTAGCTGTGAGTTTAAAGACACCAGCATTGGTTTTATTTTTTGCAATTTTTTCATTTTGTGTGGGTTTATTCTTTATTTTTTTAAGAGAAAAACTAATGGATAAGCCTAAGAAAATCTCAGAGTTTGTAAAAAAAATTTCAGGAATATTGATAGGTTTTATTTCTGTGCCTCTTGGGATTGGAGGAGGTTCTTTAATGGTCCCTTTCATGAGAACATTTGGTTATGATATTAGAAAGTCTATAGGTACAGCTGCAGCTGTTGGTTTTTTAATAGCCCTAACTGGATCAATTACTATGATAACTGGAGGCGAAATAATAAATAATGTTAAATCTCCATTTAGTTTTGGTTATATTAATTTATTGGGTTTTTTAGTTTTTGTTCCTGTAACAATGATAATGGCTCGAATTGGAGCCAAAGTTGTTTATAAAATTAATAAAAAATTATTGAGTAAAATATTTGGGTGTTTTTTATTAATGGTTTCTGTTAGGTCATTCATTGAATATTTTAATATAAATTAACCAACAGGGTCCTTTGTCCTTATCAATTTTAATAAATGAATACTGGTACTTTATCTTACTAATAGTTTTTGCAGCTGCTGCTGTTGGATTTTTTGCTGGACTATTTGGTATAGGAGGAGGTTTAATTTCTGTGCCTTGTCTTTTCTTTATATTTGAAACATTAAATATTGAAAAAGATTTTTTAATGCATTTAACCGTAGGGACTGCTTTTACAATTACAATTTTTACCTCTTCAGCATCTGTCTTTACTCATTACAAAAATAAACTAGTTGATTTGAACGTAGTCAAAACATTTGGTCTTTTTGTAGTTACTGGAGTTTTATTAGGAACAGTTTTTGCAGCATACATGACTACAAAAAACCTTGTTCTATTTTTTTCAGTCGTCGTTTATATTTTTGGAGCTTACTTAATGCTTGCAAATGAAAAAGTCAAAAAGATGAGTGCAAATAAAGCATTTTATCCTAAAGCTATTTTTGGATTAATGTCAGGTTTTATCTCAGCACCCATGGGTATAACTGGAGCAATGATGAATGTTCCGCTTCTTAGATATTTAGGTTACCCTATAAGTAAATGCATAGGGAGTGCAGCTACTATAGGTTTATTCATATCTCTTACTGGTTCAATTGGATTTTTAATTTCTGGTTTTTATTTTAGATCGGATTTACCATTTAGTATTGGGTTTGTTAATATACCAGCTTTTTTATTATTTGTTCCAATTACAACTTTTATGGCTAGATTTGGAGCAAACACAGTTTATAAAATGAACAAAAATAAAGCTCAAAGACTTTTTGGAGTTTTTCTTTACGCTGTTGGAACAATATTTATATATAGGTATTTTAATATTTAATTAATCTTTTGATCGTATTCTCCAATTTTTCCAGTTTCTTGCAGCAACTTATCAATAAAATAAAAGATTTCATTTTTTAATTCATCAGACGAAGGGCTTTCAGTAACTACAACTAAAGAGGGTTTGTTAGAGGAAGCTCTTATCAATCCCCAAGATCCATCCTCTAATGAAAATCTTATTCCATTAACAGTAAGTATATTATCAATTTTTAGTCCATTAATTTTAAATGCATTGTCTTTTAGTTTATTGATTTTATCAATCATTTCATCAATGACCCCATATTTTTCTTCATCTTTACAAAAAGGACCCATAGTTGGACTTTGAAAAGTTTTAGGTAAACTTTTTATTAGGACATTTAATTTTTCACTTTGACTATCTAAAAGATTACAAACTTGAATAGCAGAGTTGATACCATCATCAAAACCATAGCCAAGTGGTTGGTTAAAAAAGAAATGTCCACTCTTTTCAAATCCTGCAATAGCTTTATCTTCATTTACTTTCCTTTTTATGTATGAATGACCTGTTTTCCAATATACTGTTTTACAATTATTTTTTTTTAAAACCTCATCATTCATGAATAAACCAGTTGATTTTACATCAACTATAAATTTTGAGTTTTTATGTTGATTTGAAATATTTCTTGCAATTAGCAACCCGATTTTATCTGCGAAAATTTCGTTACCAATATTATCTATAACACCAACTCTATCTCCATCACCATCAAAACCAAAACCAACATCCGCCTTATTTTGTTTTACACATTTTGAAATTTCATGAAGCATTTCCATATCTTCTGGATTTGGATTGTATCTAGGAAAAGTATAATCTAAATTGCAATCTAACTCTATTACCTCACATCCGATACCTCTTAAAATTTCAGGGGCAAATATACCGGCTGTTCCATTACCACAAGCAGCAACAACTTTTAATTTTCTTTTTATTTTTGTTTTAGATAGTTCATCAATATATACTTTGTTAAATTCTTTAATTTCTTCAAACCGTCCATCACCCTTTTCGAATTTTTGATTTAGGACAATATCTTTAAGTTCAGACATTTCATCTTTACAATAAGTAAGACCTTTTTCAATTCCCATTTTGATACCCGTCCAACCATTTTCATTATGGCTTGCTGTTATCATGGCGACTGCATCAGAATTTAGTTTGAATTGAGAATAATAAACTGTAGGTGACAAACATAACCCAATATCTTTAACATTACACCCAGTAGACAATAAGCCACTTACGAAATGTTTTTTAACATTTTCACTATAAGATCTGTAATCATGACCAACTATTACTGTTGGATTTTTCACTTTATTAACAACTTGAGTACCAAAACCTTTACCGACAGCCTCTATCCCAAGTTCATTTATACTATCTGGAAATAGCCATCTTGCATCGTACTCGCGAAAACCAAATTTATCTATTATTATCTTTTTTGACATAATTTATTTTTTTATTAACTCTGACCAGATTGATAAATTCTTCATTATGGACAAAGAATTTTCGATATTTACTAAAAATTTATCATCTTTTTTATTTTTTTCAAAATTATCAGACACCATTTTAATTTGGTTTGCATACAAAGATAGATCTGAATTGACTAGCTTTTTGTAATACGAATTCCCCTGTGATATTTCTAATGTAGTTTTACTGCCAGGTAACCATGGATTATTAATAATTAGTTTACCTTTTTTTCCATCTATAATTGTCTTGTTTTCATAATTTTCTTTAAAACTTACTTTTATTTGGCATTTAATTTTATTATCAATTTCAATCTCTGCCTCTGCATAGTCATCAACATTAGTGTGAGTGAAGTTTCCTCTAGTGTTTAAAAATTTATAAATATTTTTACCTTTGTAAAAAAAATTTAAAATACTTAATGGGTAACATCCCACATCTAATATTGCCCCACCGCCTAATATTTTATTAAATAATCTAGACTCTGGTTTAATTCGATTCACCTTAAAACCAAAACTTGATTGTATATTTGTTAATTCTCCCAATTCGTTATTTTCTATTATTTCCTGAATTATTTTAGTCTGTGGATGAGATCTATAAGCAAAACCTTCATAAAAATTTATATTGTGTTTTGAAATATAATTTGCAACTATTTTTGCTTCATCATAATTTAATGTAAATGGTTTTTCACACAAAATATTTTTATTGTTTTCTGAACATTTTTTGATTAATTCAAAATGTGTATTATTTAAGGTAGCTATGTAAATAGCATTTATATTTCTATCTTTTATAATTTCATCATAATTGTTGTAAATCTTAATATTATCGCATTTATATTTATTTTTAAAATTCTTGATTTTATTTTTATCTAAACTTGCTACACCAGCTATATCTGAATTACTTGTTTCAGCAATTGCACTTGCAAATTTCTGACCCATATTTCCAAGGCCGATTATACCCCATTTAATCATTTATTTAATCAAACCATTGGTTGAGTTCTGAGCGGATTTTATTAGATTGCAAATATTTAGGTAACTTTTCATTTTCAATTTTTTTTAATTTATAATCAAAATTCCATCTCTCTTTAAATTTTTCTTTATCTACAAAGTGATTAAAAAACATTTCTTTGTTGTCAATCTTCTTTCGAAGGTCTTCAATTGTTAACCCACTAAGTTTGAATTCATCATGGTGACCAAAATTCATATATTTTTCATACATTGTTTCAGCTGTCATTAGATTAGTAAAATGCCAACCGCCATCTTTTATTATTTCTAAATTTATATATCTGTTTTTAGAAAACAGAGTGTCTAATCTCCAAAAAGGGTATTTTTTATTTTTAAGATTTCTTAACCAAGACATTGATAACAATTTCTTTTTTTTAGCAGCTTTTGAACCAAACCAGGGTACTAAATCATAAAATAGATTAAACTTATAATAAAAAAATAATTGTTTAAAAATGTATATATCTTTATTAGAATTTTTAAATTGTCTTGAATTTAAATTTGGAATTTCATCATTATCGCTTAAAATAATCAAATCATCATCATTCACACCTGATAATGCTTTGATCATATAATCATAAGATAGCTCTATTCTCTTTAGACTATCACTTCTTTGTTCATAAGGTTCTGCCAAACCATTTTTATCTCCAATGATATTTAATGGTTCTTCATCAATAACAATGTAATTAATTTTATCTTTGAATTTTGAATAATTATTGATATCAAAATTTAACTTCTTTTTCTTTCCGCTATGTGAAATAGTAGATTCGCAAACTATAAATTTATCAACAAATTCATTAAGTATGTTAAATCTAATATCCATCATTAGATGTTCTGAATAGAAGGTAGTACAGTCAAATATTCTCATTTTTTTTTAAAATCTAAGTAAATTGCCTCAATATTATGGTAAGCCTTACTTTAATTTGTTAATAATTGTAATTTTTTAGTTGAATTTTTTTTACTATGTTCTATAAATGTTCTATTGATTTTTAATTCATATAGTGTAATTAAAGATCTAACACACAACATATAGTTGTTTTTACTAAAAAGTATTATAAAAGGGAGTTAAATGAACAAAGTTTTGTCTCAGGCTATTAAGCAAGCTGTCTCTGATTTTAAACCTAGGATTGAAATTAAAGATAAAAGCAAAGGTCCAGATCTTTTCTCTCTAAATGATAATACAGAGCTATTTCAAAATGCCAAGGGCATTACAATAAAAATAGATAGATCAAGAGATGAAAACTTAACAGATTTTGGTAGAGCAACTTTAAATGATAGGTATTTAGGAGAGAACGAGTCATTTCAAGATTTATTTGCAAGAGTTGCAAGTCATTATGCAGATGATAATTTACACGCACAAAGATTATACAATTATATTAGTAAACTTTGGTTCATGCCCGCGACACCAGTTTTATCAAACGGTGGCACTAAAAGAGGCTTGCCAATCTCCTGCTTTTTAAATGAGGCAAATGATAGCTTACAAGGTATTTTAGGTCTTTGGAGTGAAAATGTCTGGTTAGCAGCAAGAGGTGGTGGTATTGGAAGTTATTGGGGCAATTTAAGGTCAATAGGTGAAAAAATTGGAAGGGTAGGCAAAACTTCTGGAATTATTCCTTTCATAAAAGTCATGGACTCTCTTACAATGGCAATAAGCCAAGGATCATTAAGAAGAGGTTCCGCAGCATGTTATCTGCCGATTGATCATCCTGAAATTGAGGAATTTATCGAGATGCGAAGACCTACTGGTGGAGATCCCAACAGAAAATCACTTAATTTACACCACGGTGTACTTGTATCAGACGCATTTATGAGAGCCGTAGAACTTGATGAACAATGGGCACTTAAAAGTCCAAAGGATGGAGCAGTTCAACAAACTGTATCTGCTAGAAATCTTTGGATAAGACTATTAACAGCTAGAGTAGAAACTGGTGAGCCATACATTATTTATATTGATACTGTAAATAGACAAATTCCACAGCATCATAAATTAGCTGGGTTAACAGTTAAAACATCTAATCTGTGTAGTGAGATAACCTTACCAACAGGAATTGATAAAGAAGGTAGAGACAGAACAGCTGTGTGCTGTTTATCATCTTTGAATGTAGAAAAATATGATGAGTGGAAAGATGATGAAAAATTTGTAGATGATGTAATGAGGTTTCTAGACAATGTTTTAAGTGATTTTATTAAGAATGCGCCCGAAGAATTTAGTGATGCCGTTTATTCAGCAACAAAAGAAAGAAGTGTTGGATTAGGTGTAATGGGTCTTCACTCGTATTTTCAAAAAAAAATGATCCCTTTGGAGTCAGTTAT
>CACASB010000023.1 GCA_902535155.1 uncultured Pelagibacteraceae bacterium | reverse complement strand
CTGGTAATACCGTAATAGTTATAGAGCATAATTTAGACGTTATAAAAACCGCAGACCATATTATAGATATGGGCCCTGATGGCGGTGTAAAAGGCGGAGAAATTATCGCAGAGGGAAATCCAGAGAGTATTTGCAATATTTCTAAAAGCTATACAGGTAAGTTTTTAAAAAATTTACTTAATGGTAAATTTAAAAAAATTGCATAAATAATCAAATTTTGTTATATTCAGTTATGGGAAATATCTTAAGCTCATTATCAAGAACTGTACATCTATCACTTGCTTTATCTATTGTGTTGTTTCTCATTTTGTTTTTTCAAAATGGTGGTTTTGACTTTGATACATTGTTCTGGAGTTGGTTATTCAGATATATCCATGTTTTAGTAGGAATAATGTGGATAGGATTATTGTGGTATTTTAACTTTGTCCAAATACCGAATATGTCTAAAATTCCAGATGAGCATAAACCTGCGATCAGTAAGGTAATTGCTCCAGCGGCATTATTTTGGTTTAGATGGGCGGCTCTTGCAACAATCATTTCAGGGTTAATATTAGGTTATATAAACGGATATATTCATGACGCTATGACATTAGGTATTATGTCAGGAGGTGGAAAAAGTACTGCGATAGGTATTGGAATGTGGCTGGGTGTAATAATGGCATTCAATGTTTGGTTTGTTATCTGGCCAAATCAAAAAAAAGCATTAGGCATTGTCGAAGTAGATGCCGACACTAAAGCAAAATCAGCAAGAGTTGCAATGTTATTTTCTAGAACAAATACTTTGCTTTCGTTACCGATGCTTTTAAGTATGGTAATAGCGCAAAACCTATATTAATCTTCTTCTTTAATTAAAGTTTTTTGAGACACCTTAAAATAAACAAGTACTGGATTAGCAATAAATATAGATGAATAAGTTCCAAGTATAACGCCAAGAATCATCGCAAAAGAAAAACCTTTAAGGATTTCTCCTCCAAAAAAGAAAATAGATAAAAGCGCTAAGAGCGTAGTGACTGATGTTATTAAGGTTCTAGATAATGTTTCGTTAATAGATAAATTTGTTAAATCAAAAATTTTTATATCTGCATATTTTTTTAAATTTTCTCTTACTCTATCAAAAATTACAACAGTATCGTTCATTGAATAACCGACAATTGTTAATACGGCAGCCACAATTGATAAATTTATTTCTAAACTCAAAAGAGAAAATATACCAAGTGTTATTATAACATCATGGAATATAGCTATTATTGCACCAATACTGAATTGCCATTCAAATCTGAACCAAATGTAAATCAACATAGCTGCCAATGCTATTGCTATTGCCGTTACACCATCCTGCAATAGTTCTGCGCTTACTTTTGGTCCAACATTTTCAACACGCCTAAAACTGTAATCCTCAAGATAATTATCTAAATCATTTTTCAAATTTTTAATAAAATCGGGCTCGTTAAGATCTGATCTTTTAAATTTTATTACATAATCGCTTTCAGCACCAAATTTTTTCACAGAAAGATCATCCAAATTAAGTTTATTGAATGCACCTCTTATATCCTCGGTTTTATAATTAGTATTATCAGATCTTAGTTCAATTAAGGTTCCTCCTTTGAAATCTACACCGTAATTTAATCCTTTAAATATTAGAAAAAAAATAGATATTATGAATAATATTAATGAAATAATATTTGATAAATTATAGTATTTATTAAAAAAATATTTACTAGTCATTTAATAGTCACTTCATTATTTTTATTTTTAATCACATAAATTGATGTAAGCAATCGCGCAATGTAATAAACAGAGAATAAAGTTGTTAATATTCCAATTGATAATGTGACTGAAAAACCCTTCACAGGACCTGAGCCAAAAACAAACAGAATTAATGCTGCAATTATAGTTGTTATATTTGCATCTAGGATGGCAGTTCTTGATAATGTGTACCCGTTATCAAATGCAATTACTTTATTTTTTTCTTTTTTTAATTCTTCCTTAATCCTCTCAAAAATCAAAACATTAGCATCTACAGCCATGCCAACTGTAAGAATAATACCGGCAATACCTGGTAATGTTAATGTAGCTTCAAATATGGTTAAGAAACCAAGTAACATAAATAAATTTATTATTAGAGCAAAATTTGAAATTAAGCCAAATAACCTATACTTATAAATCATATATAAAATCACTAAAATAAATCCAATTATCAAAGATAAAACTCCAGCTTTAATAGAGTCCTCTCCTAAATCTGGTCCGACAGTTCGCTCTTCAATTATATCTAAAGGTGCTGGTAGAGCTCCTGACCTAAGTAATAACGCAAGATCTGTTGCTGATTGGAATGTAAATCCACCTGAAATTTGACCTGATCCACTGGCTATCACATCTCTAATTACAGGTGCACTAATAATTTGATTATCTAAAACTATTGCTAATTGTTTACCGATACCGTTTTTTGTAGCTCTTCCAAATTTTCTTGCACCTAATCTATCTAAAGTAAAACTTACCACAGTCTCATTATTAATATTGTCCATCTGAGGTTTGGCATCTATTAAATTATCGCCACTTATAATAATTCTTTTACTAACATTTAGTTCTTCACCTGTATCAAGATCTTTTAACTTTTCTGAACCAAAAGAGGCGTCAGTATTTTGAGTTACAAATCTAAATGTTAAATTTGCAGTCCTACCTAATAATGATTTAATTCTATCGGGATTATCTAAACCGGGTAACTCTACGGCAATTCTATTTGAACCACTTTTAGTAATACTAGGTTCATTAGTACCAACCTCGTCTACTCTTTTTCTAACAATCTCTATTGCTTGATCCAGCAAAGATTGTTCAATTTCAATAATACCATATTTAGTGAGAGTTAACTCAAATATATTATCAATTAATTCAACATTGTATTGATAAGACTTATAAACATCAAAATAAGGATTTAATTCATTGTCATTTTTAAATAATTCTAAAATTTTTTCTTGATCGCTTATATCTGACTTAAAAAAAACGACTTGTTTTCCTAATTTGTAATCAAAAGTTTTTATTTCTTTTTTTTTAAAATAATTACGTACTTGAGTGAGTTTTGATTGAAGAGTTTGATTAATTACTGGGTTTTTATCTACTTCCAAAAGTAAATATGATCCACCTTGTAAATCAAGACCTAGGTTTACCTTTTTTTTTAAAAAAAATTCCTCATTGTTGACAAAATTAGAAAAACTAAAAAATATTAATGAAAAACAAAAAACTATTATTGAAATTATTTTTAATCTCGAAAAATATAACACTTAAAATGACTATTTTTTTGGTTCTGTTCCACTAATCAAGGCTTGCACGCCTGTAGATTTGATCACTTCAACTTTCACATTGTCTGATATAAGTATTTCTGCTCTATCGTTTTCTATAATTCTTTCCACTGTACCAACAATACCGCCTGAAGTAATTACTTTGTCGCCACGTTTTAAACCTTCCACCATGACTTTGTGCTCTTTTACTTTTTTTTGCTGTGGCCTGATTAAAAAGAAATAAAAAATTACAAAAATTAGTATTAAAGGTATTAGTTGTGCTATTCCAGCTTCTGACATAAATTAAATTTTGTTAAAGTATCTATTATACTATTAATATTATTTTAACAACTCTAAATCTTAGAAATAGCTTCCAAATTGTTCATATATGGTCTTAGAATATCAGGTATTACAATGGACCCATCTTCTTGTTGATAATTTTCTAATATTGCAATCAAAGTTCTTCCTACTGCTAGACCACTACCATTTAGCGTGCCTAAGAATTCTTTTTCATTATTAGATTTTTTAAATCTAGCTTTCATTCTTCTAGCTTGAAAAGTTCCACATGTAGAACAGCTCGAGATTTCTCTGTAAATATTTTCTGATGGCAACCATACTTCTATATCATATGTTTTTTGAGCACTAAAACCCATATCTCCTGTACACAATGTTATTATCCTATATGGTAATTTAAGTTTATCTAATATTTTACAAGCTGAACCAGTCATTCTCTCTAGTTCATCTATACAATTTACTGGGTCAACAATACTAACTAACTCAACTTTATAAAATTGATGCTGCCTTATCATGCCTTTGGTGTCTTTTCCGTAACTCCCAGCCTCTTTTCTGAAACAAGGGGTTGAAGCAACAAACCTTAGGGGTAAATCAGAATGATTTAATATAGTATCGTTAACCATATTGGTTAATATTACTTCAGCAGTTGGTATCAGAAATTTTCTTCCAGACTTATTATCAAGTTTAATTTCAAATTGATCATCTTCAAATTTTGGCATTTGTCCTGTTCCAAACATGCTATTTTCACTTGCAAATAATGGTGGGGAAATTTCTTTATAACCATTTTCATTTGTGTGTGTATCAATCATAAAATTTGATATCGCTCTTTCTAATTGTGCTAATTTATCTTTAACAAATACAAATCTTGATCCAGTTGTTTTCGTTGCTAGTTCGAAATCAAGCATATTTAAATTTTCACCTAATTCGTAATGAGATTTAGGTTTAAATTTAAAATTAGGAATGTTGCCACTTTTTTTTATTTCTTTATTAGATTTTTCATCTTTTCCAACAGGTACATCCTCAAGAGCTATATTGGGAATTTGAGATAATATTTGATTTAGATTTTTGCTTTCATTTACTTGATCTTCACTAATTTTATCTATTTTTTTTGAAAGATCTTTAGATTTTGCAAATAAACTTTTGTCATTTTGTTTTGAAAGAGTTTTTTTTTCTGATTCAAGTTTTTCTTTTTCTTGTATCAAAGACCTGTTTTTTGTGTCTAATTCTAAAATTTTATCAAGGTTAACTTCTGTATTTCTATTATTTACTTGTTTTTTAAATTCAGAAAAATTATTTCTAATATATTTAATGTCATGCATCTTTTTTTTCTGCTTTTTTTTCTATAATTTTTACAGATATTATTGATAATTCATACAATAATAACAATGGAACCGCTAATCCAATTTGAGTAACAGGATCTGGCGGAGTAAGCACAGCGGCAAAGGCAAAAATAATAATCACAACATATTTACGTCTCTCTTTTAAAAAAACCGAATCAATAAATCCAATTCTTGCTAATAATGACAGAATAATTGGTAGCTGAAAGCTTATGCCGAAAGCAAATATTAGTTTCATAACTAATGATAAATATTCATTAACTTTAGCTTCGAGCTGTATCGGTAGAGCTGTAGTCAAACCAGTGCTTTCAAAAGAAAGAAAAAATTTAATAGCAAGAGGCATGATTAAATAATAAACAAGCATTCCACCTAATAAAAAGAGAATTGGTGTAAGAACTAAGTAAGGCATTAAAGCAGATTTTTCATGCTCGTATAAACCGGGTGCAACAAATTTCCATATTTGGATTAAGATATAGGGACAAGTTAGGAAGAATGCTGCAAAAAAAGCAACCTTGATATAAGTTAAAAAAGTTTCTTGTAATGCTGTAAATATTAATCTTCTTTCTATCTCGCTATCTTTAACCGCCTCTGCATAAGGTGAGACTAGGAAACCATAAATTTCTTCAGAAAAAATGTAACATATGAGAAATAGAATAGTTAAAAATATAAAGGAGTGAATTAATCTTTTTCTTAATTCAGTTAAATGACTTATAAATCCCTCTTCTTTATTTGCCTTCATTTTTGTCTATTTTTTTTTCTTCATTTTCACTTGGGTTATTGATGTCAAAAGTTTGATTATTAATTTCAATACTATTTTCCTCTAAATTTGACATTTCGTTTTGTAAGTTATTTACATATCTTTTGACTGAACCAAACCAAGTTCCAATTTTTTTCAGTACGATAGGAAAGTCTTTAGGACCAATTATTACAATTGAAAGACCGATTATTATAATAAGTTCTAACCAGCCAATTTGTGGCATTTTTATTCTTTATTTGAAGAATCTTGATTGTTGTTATCTTCAGTATTTTCTGAAATATTTTTTGGCTTTTCATCTGTAGGGTCAGTCGCCATGCCTTTTTTAAAACTTTTAATGCCTTTTGCAACATCGCCCATCAAACTCGAGATTTTTCCCCTCCCGAATAGAAGAACTACTAAAACAACTACAATTGCTACTTGCCAAAAACTTATACCCATAAAATATATATAACCTCTTTATTACTTATTTTAAAGTAGAATTTTAGTCTTTAGTGTCATCATTTAAGGTGCTATTGAGCATTTCGTCAATATTAGAATAAATATTTTCTTTTTTCTCATCTTGTTTCTCTTTATAAAATTTTCCAGTTCCAAATATAGATGAATCAATTGTTGAGCTGTCAATTAATCCTGCTGATCCTAACTCATCTACAGTTGGTAAATCAGACAATTTTTGCAAATTAAAATGGCTCAAAAAATCCTCTGTAGTTCCATACTGTATTGGCTTGCCTGGAATTTCTTTTCTACCCATTGGTTTTACCCAATTAAGCTCCATTAGAATATCTAGAGTATTTGTACCAAAGGCAACACCTCTTATTTCTTCTATTTCAGCTCTAGTAACTGGTTGGTGATAGACAATAATTGATAGTGTTTCAATAGCGGCCTTTGAAAGTTTTTTCTCAACTGTTTTTTGCTTGGACATTAGAGATGAGAGATTTGACGCAGTTCTAAATGACCATTTGTTTGAGATGCAGACTAAATTAATACCTCTATTTTTATAAATATCCTCTAATTTTTTTAAAATTTTCTTTACATCTACTTTTTTTGAAATTCTATCTTCTATA
>CACASB010000022.1 GCA_902535155.1 uncultured Pelagibacteraceae bacterium | reverse complement strand
ATCACCAGGATTATGTTGCAAAAATAAATGATGATAACAAGTTCCCAATAAGTAAGTTTGGTGAACTTGCAAACTATTTAATAAAGCAAAAAGTAGTAGATAAATTTCACAAACCGGATTACTGTTCCGAAGAAACTTTAAGTAGAGCACATTCTTTAGAGTATATAAATAGTATAAAAAAAAAAACATTAGACACTAAATCTCAAAAAAAAATTGGCTTTCCAATCAATGATAGCGTTGTGAATAGATCTTTTAGAGCTACAGGTGGAACTGTCTTAGCAAGCAAACTTGCAATAGATCATCGTATAGCATGTAATACGGCTGGAGGTAGTCATCACGCAAGTTATAATGAGGGAGCAGGCTATTGTGTTTTTAATGACGTAGCAGTTGCTACTAGATATTTACAATCAAAAGGTTATGTAAAAAATGTTTTAATAGCTGATCTTGATGTTCATCAAGGAAACGGGACATCTGATATTTTCAAAAATGATAAATCTGTTTTCACCTTTAGTATGCATTGCAAATCTAATTATCCTGCAAAAAAAAATAATGGCGATTTAGATGTAAGTTTAGAGGATAATATTGAAGATGAAGAATATCTAAATAAGCTTAAAGAGAATATTTTGTTATTAAATAAAGAAAATTATGATTTTGTATTTTATGTTGCAGGAGTTGACATACATTCAAATGATAGGCTAGGTAAATTAAAAATCTCAGAAGATGGAATCAAAAAAAGAGATGAAATGATAATAAATAATTTTTTTGAAAAAAGTGTACCTGTTTGTGGAGTTTTAGGTGGTGGTTACAATAAAGATTTTGAAACTCTAGTAAGGCTCCATGCTATATTACATAAAACTTGTGCATCTGTTTTATGAAAAAAAAACCTAATTTATCTTCTGAACAAAAATTAATTTTATTTGAAGAGGGAACAGAAAGACCCGGGTCTAGTGAATTAAATTTTGAAAAAAGAGAAGGTAATTATCATTGTGCAAATTGTGATGTAAAACTTTTTGAGTCAAAAAAAAAATATGAAAGTGGTTCTGGTTGGCCTTCATTCTTTGAGTCATTACCTGATGTATTTGAAACAAAGACAGATCACCATGTTGGTTATGCAAGAACTGAGTATCACTGTAAGAGTTGTGGTGGTCATCATGGACATATTTTTGATGACGGTCCTAAACCAACAGGTAAAAGATATTGTAATAACGGTTTATGTTTAGTATTTAAACCTAAAAAATCTAAATGATTATAAAATATTTTACTTTTTTAATCGGAATTATTTGGTCTTATTCTATAATTAAAACTCAATCTATTTTTAGTAAAAAAGCTGGTCTTTTATTTAAAATATTTATCTCTAAAGTATCTTGGTTTACTTTTTTAGCTGCAATTTATTTTGGTTATAAAAATTTCCAAATTAAATTTGTTCTAATAGGATTAATTATTGGATTAATAATTGTAAATTTAGGATTTTATTTTTTAAAAAAGATAATAAATCGTAAGTTTAGTGAAAAACAAATATTAAATTTTAAAAGTTTTTTTGAATATACGCTTATTTTTTTGATTATTTATTACGTTTTATTTTAAAAGATCTTGTAGCTTATTATCTTTTTCTAAAGCTCTAATTTCCTCATAACCACCTATATGTTGATCATCAAAAAATATTTGTGGAATAGATCTTTTACCGTTTGCTTTTTTAAGCATTTCATCTAATGCACCGTCAATTTCTGCAATATTAATTTCAGAAAACGACGCATTATTTCTCTTTAATAATCTTTTTGCAGCATCGCAATAATTGCAAACAGGGCCGGTATAAATAACAATTTTTTTCATTAATTATATATAGTCATTTTTTTTAATTTTTCTTCTTATTTCTTTTCTTGTTTCCTCAAATTTTTTTCTGTGCTTTATACTCTGGCCTTTTGCCCTCTTTCTCCAAAGTCTAAATGACGAGGGTTTGAGTGATCTTCTCATAATTTTTATAACATCCCCTTCAGATAAACCTGTTTTTGATTTGATATCTTCAAAAGTAATTCGATCTGCCCAAGCAGCCCACACCACCCAGCTCTGACTGCCCACTTTGGGTTCAGGATTTTTAACCTTTGTGAGAGGTCTGCGACTTTTTTTCATAAATTCTTAATAGATATTAAAAAAATGATTAATGCAATTTTTACTGACTATGTTATTGTGGGTAAGATAGTCCTATTTAGCCATCTTTAGCTCCCGGTTTTTTAGGACTATCCTAAGAATGCTCCCCTTAAATTATTTTCTCTTTTTACAAATTATACTTTTTTTATTTATAACCCCGGGCACACCAAGAATTGTAATTATTTCGTATGCGATGAATTATGGAACAAAAAATTGTATTTGGGTTGCACTAGGTGACATTACTGCAAATCTGATACAAGCTACTTTAGTAATATTTTTTATAGGCTCCTTCATTGCTAATAATAGTGAAACATTAAATATTTTAAAATGGTTTGGTATAGCTTATTTGTTTTATCTTTCTTACGATATCTATAGGTCTAGGCCAAAAAATTATAACAAAACATCAACAAAATCAAAAAAATTGTTGTCTTTTTTTAAAGACGGATTTATTGTAGCTGGTACAAGCCCAAAAGCTTGGATATTTTTTCCGTTAATTTTTCCACAGTTTATAAACTTTAATGAAAATTATATTTCCCAATTTGTAATTCTTATAATTACATACATGGTATTAGATTTTCTTTCACTGATTGGCTATGCAATTTTAGCAAAAAAACTTTTGACATGGATCAACGCAAATCCAAGAGTAATAAACACAATTTCAGCGTGTGTATTGATTTTAATTGCAATTTTTATTGGATTTACACAAAATTATTAACAACTATATTAATTTATTATGAAAATTGGTTTCATAGGAACAGGACAGATAACAAAAGCTGTTGTGACAGGTGTAATTAACTCGAAATTAAAAATCTCAAAAATATTTATATCTGAAAGAAATAAAAAAATTTCAGGAATTTTAAAATTTAAAAGTAAAAAAATTAAAATAATTCAGAATAATCAAGATATTATTAATAAATCTGACTGGGTTTTTCTTGCAATAACACCAACTGTAGGAAATAAAATTTTAAATAATTTAAAATTCAATAAAAATAAGATGATAATTAGTTTCATTTCAACAATTAATTTAAATCAACTAAAAAAAATTACAGGAATAAAATCAAATATTGTTAGGGCAATACCATTACCACCAATTGCTTTATGTAAAGGACCAGTACCAATCTACCCGCCAAATAGTAAGGTTAAAAAGTTTTTTGACAAATTAGGATCTACAGTTGAAATCAGCAATGAGAAGTTATCACTGAATTTTTGGACTACCTCTGCAATGATGGCTCCTTTTTATGAAATTTTATACTCGTTATCAAATTGGTTAATTAAGAGAGGAATAAAAAAAGAAAATGCACAAAAATATATAACATCTCTATTCATTGCGTTATCAGAAGATGCTTTTAATCATAAAAACAATCTAAAAAAACTTGTTAGAGAATCGCAAACTCCAGGTGGCTTAAATGAACAAGCTGTTAAAGATTTGCGAAAGGCTGGATTTTATAGATTACTTGAAAAAACATCTAATAGAATAATAAAAAGGTTAAATAAGTCACAATCTAATTAATATAATTTAGTTTATAAATTTATAAAATGAGAGAAAAAAAATTATTAAAAAGAAAAATAAAAGTCGCTTTAAAAAGAAAAAGCAAAATATTTAAACGTTCAATTACAAAAAAAAAAGAATTAATATCTAAAAAATTTAATACTTCAATTAAAGGTAAAAAAATAGATATTGGAAAATCTGTAAAAAATTTCTTTGACTGGGTAAAAGGTGCTGAAATTATTGAGTTGCCAAACTGCAATACATCTGAGGATCCAGTAAGACCAGAATTAGACAATGAGTTTAGAACAAGTTTTGGAAGGAAAATATATGGTGTAAAATATCAAGACGAAATACATGCAGTAATGTGTTTTGCATTTACAAATAATATTCCAAAAACTGTAGAAGAATTAGATATGATGAGCAAAGATGCTTATCTACAGAGTATTAATAGAGACTATAAAGTAGGTCAAATTGCTATTGCATACACTGTTTGGTCAAAAAAAAGAGGTGGTGGAAGATTAATTGTAAAAGAAGTTTTCAAAAAAATAAAAAAAACAAATCATTTAAATAGATTAGTAACACTCTCACCGCTTACTGATATGGCTAGAAAATTTCATTTAAGTAACGGAGCTATAGAGATTGGAGTACATGAAACTTCACAAAATTTTGAGTATAAAATGTGATTATTGGTATTTATTATTTAAATAGTAATCAAAAAAATTTGATAAAAGATTATCTATTTTATAAAAATTTGGCACCAGGAATGGTCTTCTAGCATGCACTCTATCATTTACCCAATACTTTGACCATTCAGTAGTTGTTTCTACACATTGTTTTGGAAATTCATTAATTTTATATCTTTCTTTAATCTGAAAACAACCACCTATAAATAAATCGACATATGATTGAACAATTGGATGACTGTTACTTGGTTTTTTTATTTTTCCAGGATTAGCTGCATAAACCCAAAAGTTTTTATTTTTAGTTTTAATTTTTTTTCCATAAAAACTTAAGTCTTTACCTTCAACTTTTACTCTACAATAACCACTCTCTCTCTTGTCGGTCTTATTCAAGTCCTTTATCGAAACTGGGTAATAAACTGCATTAACAGTTGAGTTTTCTTTTTTAATGATTGTTAAAAAAGTAATTTTATATATTCCACCGTGAAGGCCCCAAGTTCTTTCAAAGCCTTTAATTAAAATAGGTTTCACTACAAAAGCTGATTTATTTGTTCTTGTTCTCGACTCTTTATCCATTAAGGATCCATAACCAATAATATAATTTTTACTCCCTCTTTCTGGACTTAAATTACATTCTTGACTTTGTACTATCTGTGTTGAAAAAATTAATACTATAATTACTAATAACTTTTTCATGTTTAGTATTTAAAAATATTTCTTAAATTCCTCATTTACTCGTAAAATCTCCAAATCCACTAATCCACTTATAACTAATTGAATTGCTACAAGTAGAATAAATCCTAATCCAATATAAGCGATCCATAAATGTTTTTGGATATAATTTGCGAGATAGGTTGCTAAGGCACCTGTTAAAATAACTGACAAAACCAATCCAAATATCATAAATCCAAAATAACCTTTGGAAGCTCCAACTACTCCAATTACATTATCAAAACTGATGGTTATATCTGCGAATAATACTTTATATACACTTTGTATATACGATGGTTCTTTTGATACTTTTGTTGGGGATTTTATTTTCTTAATTTCAAATAAATCTTTTCTTAAATCATAAACTATCCAAATTAATAGCAGCCCACCTAAAATTTTAATAAAATAAAATTTAAATAAATAAGTAGCAAAAATTGCAAAAATTACTTTAAAAACAAGCGCTCCTGCTACACCCCAAAGTATAATTTGTCTTCTGTGTTTTGGAACAAAGTTAGCAGCTATTAAGCCAATTATTATTGCGTTATCTGCTGCTAAAATAATATCAATGAATATTATTTGTAGAAGAATTAAAGATTGCTCAAAAAATAGTGATTGTTCCATCGGAATTCTTGCATAATAAATAAATATTAGGATTTTTCAATTAAAAGTAGGCAATTTTTCTATTGATTTAACATTAAATTAATAATCAAATATATTTTATATAAAGAGGAGGTTAAATGAGAAAAATAAAATACTTTATTTCAATATTAACATCGCTACTTTTAATTTCTAATGTATCAAATGCTGAAAAATGGGATATGGCCTTAGCATATGGTGCAGGTAATTTTCATTCTGCAAATGCAACTGAATTTGCAAAAAATGTAACTGAAAAAAGTGGTGGTAAATTAACTATAGTTACACACCCAGGTGGATCATTATTTAAGGGTGGTGAAATTTTTAGAGCGGTAAGAACCGGACAGGCTCCAATTGGTGAAAGATTTATGTCGGCATTAGGTAAAGAAGATCCTTTACTTGAAATTGATTCTTTACCTTTTTTAGCTTCATCATATTCAGATGCTATGAAATTATATAAAGCATCAAAAGCCGAAATAGCAAAAAGTTTAGATGCTAAAGGTTTAGTTTTTTTATATGCAGTACCATGGCCTGCTCAAGGACTGTATTCAAAAAAAGAGATAAATAGTGTTGCAGATTTAAAAGGTCTTAAGTTTAGAGCTTACAATGGTGCAACAATTAGAATAGCTGAGTTAACAGGTATGGCCCCGACTAAAATTGAAGCAGCAGAAATATCACAAGCATTTTCTACAGGAGCTGTTGAAAGCATGATTACTTCACCAACAACTGGAAAAAATAGTAAGATTTGGGAAAACGGAGTTAAATATTTTTATGATATAGCTGCTTGGTTTCCAAAAAACATGATAATTGCCAATAAGAAAGCTTGGAATAAATTAGATAAGGAAACTCAAGACTTAATTATGAAAGAAGCAGCTCTTGCTGAAAGAAAAGGATGGCAACTTTCAAAAATGGGTAACAAAAATGATAAGAAAGCCTTAGCTGATGCTGGTATGAGTGTTGGCAAAGTTAATTCTGCATTAAAGCAACATTTTGAAAAAGTTGGATCTCAAATGGCATCTGAATGGACAAAGAAAGCCGGTGCAAGAGGTCAAACTGTTTTATCTGCTTACTAAATAATCTTTTCCAAAGGCCGTTATATTTTAACGGCCTTTTATCATATGCTTAATAAAATTAATTTTTATCTAGAAAAAATCTATAAATTTTCTGGGTATGTTGCTGCAATATTTTTAATTTTCATAGCAATCTTTATATTACTAGGTATTTCATCTAGAATATTTGGTTTTTATATTCGTGGATTATCTGAATACTCAGGTTATTGTATGGCTGCCTCAACGTTCTTCGCTTTAGCTTATACATTCGGCGAGGGAGGACATATAAGAATTACATTATTCATTGAGAAATTAAATAAGAAATTTAGGAAAATATTTGAAATATGGT
>CACASB010000021.1 GCA_902535155.1 uncultured Pelagibacteraceae bacterium | reverse complement strand
CCCTAAATATCTCATTATCGATCTTAATTTTTTAATATAGGCATTTACTTCATCTAAAGATCTTAAGTCAGGTTTACTAACTATTTCCATCAAAGCTACACCTGATCTATTTAAGTCCACTAATGTGTTTTGAGGATCTAAATCATGAATACTTTTTCCAGCATCTTGCTCTAAATGGAGTCTTTCAATACCAATATTTTTCTCTCCGTTAGGCATATCTAATGTAACAGATCCCTCGCCCACTATTGGATTTTTATATTGAGAAATTTGATATCCTTGTGGCAAATCAGCATAAAAGTAATTTTTTCGATCAAATATAGATCGATTATTGATCTTAGCTTTTAATCCAATACCTGTTTTGATAGCTTGTTTAATGCAATGTTCGTTAATTATTGGTAACATTCCTGGAAATGCTGCATCTACTAGACTTACTTGAGTATTAGGCTCTGATCCAAATTTTGTTGAAGAAGTTGAAAATAATTTAGAGGCAGACGAGACTTGCGCGTGTACTTCAAGACCAATAATAACTTCATATTTATTATTATTTCTCGTTATTAGATATTCATCATTATTTTTGCTCACTGAATCCACCAATCAGTGATATTATTTTTAAAGCTTATATTTTTTTCTAAAGCAAATGCGATATTTAGAATACTTTGTTCATCAAAAGCTTTTCCTATAACTTGTAAACCTAATGGATAACCATTTTTATCATGACCTGCTGGAATTGATATAGCAGGTAAACCTGCAAGATTAATTGGAACTGTGAAAATATCATTTAAATACATTGATACCGGATCATTTAATTTCTCTCCAATTTTAAAAGCAGAACTTGGCGTAGATGGAGTTAATATAGCATCAACATTTTTATAAGCTTCATCGAAATCATTTTTGATTAGCCTTCTTACTTTTTGTGCTTTTAAATAATATGCATCATAATAACCTGATGATAGAACATATGTTCCAATCATAATTCTTCGTTTTACTTCATCACCAAATCCTTCAGATCTTGTTTTTTCATACATATCTATAAGATTTTCACCCTTTGACCTAAAACCATATTTTACACCATCATATCTTGCAAGATTTGATGAAGCTTCTGCGGGTGCTACGATATAATATGCAGGTAAGGCATAATTAGTATTAGGTAAACTTATCTCAACAATTTGACCACCGTTTTCTTCAATAATTTTTATTCCCTTTTCCCATAGTTCATCAATTTCCTTGGGCATTCCGCTAACCCTGTATTCTTTTGGTATGCCTATTTTTTTTCCTTTAATATTCTCATTTAAATTATTTAAATAGTTCTCTCTTTTGAATTCAACAGAGGTTGAATCTTTTGTATCATAAGAGCTCATAACTTCGAGCATCAAGGAACAATCTTTAACATCTTGAGTCATTGGTCCAGCTTGATCTAAAGAGGATGCAAAAGCAACTATGCCATATCTTGAACAACTACCATATGTTGGCTTTAACCCAACTGTACCAGTAAAAGATGCTGGTTGTCTAATAGATCCGCCTGTGTCTGTACCAATTGTTGCTGGAGTTAATTTTGCAGCTAAAGCTGAAGAAGATCCACCTGAAGATCCTCCAGGGACTAAATTCTCTGATACAGGATTTTGAACATTTCCAAAATAACTTGTTTCATTAGAAGAGCCCATTGCAAATTCATCACAGTTTAATTTTCCAATTATAATACCTCCTTCATTTAAAATATTTTGAGTTACAGTAGACTCATAAGTTGGAACAAAATTCTCAAGAATTTTGCTACCAGCTGTAGTTCTAATATTTTTTGAACAAAAAAGGTCCTTTACAGCTATGGGTATACCTGGCAATTTTTTTTTAAAATCTGGTTTTTGGTCAAATATTTTTGCATCTTTAAGTGCATTTTCAAAATTTTCAGAAATATAAGTATTAAGTTTTTTCGATTTTTTTGATCTCTCTATAAAAGCATTAGTTACTTCGGTTGATGATAATTTTTTTTTTTTGATCTTATCAATAAGTTCAACTAATTTTAAATCTGTTATATCGCTCATTATTCAACCACCTTAGGCACAACAAAAAAGTCTTTATTTTTGTCTGGAGAATTTTTTAAAATATCCTCACGTATATTTTGAGATTTTATTTCATCTTTACGAAGTTTTAATGTAGTTTCGGCAATTGAAGTTAATGGTTCAGTATTTTTCGTATCTAGTTCATTTAACTTTTCAATAAATGAAAAAATCGAATTTAAATCGTTGCTTAATTTTTCAGCCTTCTTATCATCTATTGAAATCCTAGATAATTTAGATATATGCTTTACTGTTTTAAGATCAATTGTCATATGATATGAATATTCGAAAAACTATCATTAAATCTGAAAAATACAATATGATCACTATTGAGCTTCTTAAGAAAAAAATTGACATTAATGCAAGATTAATTGGTTTAGATTTAGGGTCAAAACGTATAGGAGTTGCAATTTGTGATAGTAAAAGAAAAATATCTACTCCATTTAAAACAATAGATTATAAAAATATGCAATATCTATTGGATCAATTAACAAACATTATTTATGAAAATAGTATATCTGGAATTATAATTGGGTTTCCAATTAATATGGATGGAAGTTTAGGGAGAGCAGCCCAATCAGTTACTGACAAGGCAAATATCATATCGAAAAACTTAGGAATTGATGTTGCACTTTGGGATGAGAGAATGTCAACGAGGGGTGCATTTAATATCTCGAAAGAATTGGACGTTAATGTAACAAAAAGAGAGAAGAAAATTGATGAAAATGCTGCATCATTCATTTTACAAGGTGCAATCGATTATCTTAATAATTAAGCTTGCATTAAACATGCTTTGAAGTTATAGAGTTGGTTTTAATGGCCACTCCAAAAAATGCTGTTAAAGTTTCAAAAAAACATCTTTTAGGTATTCAAGATTTATCTATTTCAGATATTAAAATCATTCTTTCAGAATCAAGAAACTTCATAGATTTAAATAAAAGTAAAAATAAAAAAATTGATATTTTGAGAGGCAAAACTCAAATAAATTTATTTTTTGAACCATCTACTAGAACACAGAGCTCATTTGAACTTGCTGGAAAAAGATTGGGCGCCGATGTCATGTCTATGAACATAACTAACTCTGCTATTAAGAAAGGGGAAACTTTAATAGATACTGCAATGACATTAAATGCGATGCATCCTGATATAATTGTAGTTAGACATCAAGACTCGGGTGCTTCTAATTTGTTATCACAAAAAGTTAATTGTGCAGTATTAAATGCAGGTGACGGTAGAAGAGAACATCCTACTCAAGCTTTGCTAGATGCTCTGACAATTATGGAAAAAAAAAATAAAATCGAAGGTCTTAAAATTGCTATTTGTGGGGATATACTTCATTCAAGAGTTGCTAGATCAAATATTTATTTATTAAACATGTTAGGGGCTGACATTAATATAGTTGCACCATCTAATTTAATGCCAAAAGATTTAGAAAAATTTGGTGTTAAGACTTTTACAAATATGAAAGAAGGCGTGAAAGATTGTGACATAGTAATGATGTTAAGATTACAAAATGAGAGAATGACAAGTTCATTCCTTTCATCCAATAGAGAATATTATGAATATTATGGACTGACACCAGACAAATTGGAGAAGGCAAAAAATGATGCCATTATTATGCATCCTGGTCCCATGAATAGAGGTATAGAAATAGATACAAAATTAGCTGATGATATAAATAAAAGTGTAATTAGGGAACAAGTTGAATTAGGTGTGGCAGTAAGAATGGCATGTCTAAAATTATTTTGTGAATAATGAAAAAACAATTTTTTTTAAATGCAAACATAGTAGATCCAAAAAACTCTATAGAAGAAATAGGAGGTTTAATTATCGGTGAGACAGGTAAAATTGAAGCTGTAGGTAAAAAAGTAAATCAAAATAATATACCTTCAAGAGAAAAATTTGTAGATCTAAAAGAAAAATATATATTTCCAGGTCTTGTAGACATGAGGGTTTTTGTAGGTGAACCAGGCTTTGAATACAAAGAAAATTTTAAAACATTAAGTAATGCAGCTCTAGCTGGTGGAGTAACATCCGTAGTTACAATGCCTAATACATCACCTGTTATAGACAACGTTTCTATGGTTGATTTTCTTAAAAGAAGAGGAAGAGATAAATCAAAAATTAATATATTTCCAACCGCAAGTTTAACGAAAAATCTTGCTGGTACAAACATGAATGAATTTGGTCTTTTAAATAAAAAAGGAATAATTGGGTTTACTGATGGAACACAAACTATTCAGAATACAAGATTAATGTCTAGAATTATGAGGTCTGCGTTTGATTTAGACGCTCTGGTAATACAACATGCTGAAGATAATGAACTGTCTAAAAATGGACAAGTAAATGACGGAATAATTGCAACTAAACTTGGTTTGCAAGGAATTCCTGATTATGCAGAAAAAATTATTATTGAAAGAGACTTAACATTATTAGAAGATTTCAATTGCAGATATCATATATCACAAATTTCATCAGGAAAATCTATAGATGTAATTCAAAATAAAAAAGAAACTGTGAAATTTACAACAGGTGTTTCAATTAATAATTTGTCACTAAATCAAAATGATATCGGTGATTTTCGAACTTTTCTTAAGTTGTCTCCTCCATTAAGAACTGAGGAAGACAGGTTGTCTTTGATAAAGGGTGTTAACCAAAATATGATTGATGTTATTGTATCAGATCACAAGCCTGAGGATGAAGAGTCAAAAAGATTAACTTTTTCACAAGCTGCAACCGGTGCATCTGGTATTGAAACATTGCTACCTCTGGCGCTTGAATTGTACCACAATGGCTCAGTAAAATTAGATAAACTCATTGAATGCTTAACATCAAACCCTGCTAAGATTTTAAAAATTGATAAAGGAAGTCTTTCAGTGGGTAATAATGCAGATTTATGTATTGTTGACTTATATAAACCTTGGGTAGTAAAAAAAGAAAAAATGATATCAAAATCTAAGAATACTTGTATAGAAGATAAAAAACTTCAAGGCAAAGTTTTAAACACTTTTATTAATGGAATAGAATTGTTCAAATGCTAAATTTAGAAATTATTTTATTTATTTTAATTTCATATTTATTTGGCTCTATTCCATTTGGACTTATCTTAACAAAAATTTTTATAGGTAAAGACATAAGAAAAATAGGATCTGGAAATATAGGAGCAACTAATGTTCTAAGATCTGGTAATAAGTTTGTTGGATATTTAACATTAATTCTCGATATTTTAAAAGCAGTTATACCAATATTGTTTATTAAGTTTTATTATAGTGATCAACTATACTTGGCTTCTTTATCTGTTTTTATAGGCCATGTTTTTCCAGTGTGGCTTAAGTTTAAAGGAGGCAAAGGTGTTGCAACTTATGTCGGTATTTTATTTTGTCTAAATTATTTTTCAGGTTTGGTTTTTTGTATAATTTGGTTGTTGATATTTTTTATATTTAAATACTCTTCTTTAAGTTCAATGACTTCTAGTTTTTTCATACCTATTTTTCAATATTTTTTTATTTCTGATCCCTTTTATTATTTCTACTTCATAATGTTCATAATGATTTTTTATACACACCGTGAAAATATAAAACGCTTAATAAATAAGACAGAATCTAAGACAAAAATTTATTAATTTGACTATCTAGGTCTTTAATGTACTTTTGTTATAATGAATTTAGTCATTGTTGAAAGTCCAGCTAAAGCAAAAACAATAAACAAATATTTGGGAAAAGATTACACAGTTCTTGCTAGTTATGGACATATAAGAGATTTACCATCTAAAAATGGATCTGTAGATCCAGAAAATAAATTCAAAATGATATGGGAAATAGATAGTTTTTCAAAAAAATATTTGAAAGAAATTACAGATGTAGCAAAAGATTCTGATAAAATTATTTTAGCTACCGATCCTGATCGTGAAGGGGAAGCAATAGCATGGCATGTTAAAGAATTTTTAGATGAAAAAAAAATACTAAAAGATAAAAAAATTGAAAGAGTAGTATTTAACGAAATCACAAAAAAAGCAGTTATAAATGGTATAGAGAATCCTAGATCTCTTGAAGGTCAACTTGTTGATGCTTACATGGCTAGAAGAGCTTTGGATTATTTAGTAGGTTTTAACATTTCACCTATATTATGGACTAAATTACCTGGCTCTAAGTCAGCTGGTAGAGTTCAATCTGTGGCTTTAAGATTGTTAACTGAAAGAGAACATGAAATTGAAGTATTTAATCCAGAAGAATTTTGGACAATAAATGTAAATTTTATTACTTCTTCAAAAAATATTTTAATTTCATCTATATCTGAATTAAACGGAGAAAAAATTGAAAAATTTAGTTTTAGAAATAAAGAAGATATAAATAATGCTATATCAAAAATAGAGGAAAAAAAATATTTAATTAAGGATATAACTTCAAAAATATATACACGGAACCCATCAGGGCCTTTCACAACTTCAACTCTACAACAATCTGCTTCAAGTAAATTAGGTTTTGGTGCATCTAGAACAATGCAAATTGCACAAAGGCTCTACCAAGGTATCGAAATAGATGGGGATACTAAAGGCTTAATAACTTATATGAGAACTGATGGTACTAATATATCTAAAGAAGCTATTCCATTATTTAGAAAATATATACAGGAAAATTATGGAAGCGACTATCTTCCCGAGCAAGCCAATAATTATTCTGGTAAAAAAGCAAAAAATGCACAAGAAGCGCATGAAGCAATCAGGCCAACGGAAATAAAAAATTCACCTGAAAGTATAAAAAAATATTTAAGTACAGATCAATATAAATTATATGATCTTATTTGGTCTAGAGCGCTATCATCACAAATGCAGCCAGCTAAATTTGATAGAAAAACTATATTAATTGCCTCTGATGATGGAAAGAACATATTAAAATCAAGTGGCTCAACTATAAAATTTGATGGGTTTTTAAAACTTCAAAAAATTGATGAAAATAATGATGAAAAAATATTACCTGAAGTGACTAAAGGACCAATCGAAATAAAAGAATTCGTTGATGAACAGCATTTTACACAACCACCTCCACGTTTTTCAGAAGCAAGTTTAGTTAAGAAATTGGAGGAATTGGGAATCGGTCGTCCCTCAACATATGCAAGTATAATTTCTGTTATATCTAATAGAGGATATGCTGATATAGTAAATAAGAGGTTTTTTCCTACAGATAGAGGAAAATTACTCTCTGCCTTTTTAGAGAAACTTTTTTCAAGATATGTTGACTATGATTTTACAGCTAAACTTGAGGATCAGTTAGATGATATTACATCAGGTAAAGAAAACTGGATAAAAGTTTTAGAACAATTCTGGAAAGATTTTAATGAAAATATTTCAAATGTTAAAGAGAAAAGGACTAGAGAAGTTTTAGATTTACTCAATGATAGCTTGGGGAGTTTGATTTTTGATAAAAATAGTAATGGTAAGGTGGATAGAAGCTGTAAATTATATAATAAGGATTGCAAGTTTTCAGTAGAAGGAACACTAAGCTTAAAAAATAGCTTTAGAGGCGGTGCATTTATTGGTTGTTCTAACTATCCTGACTGTAAATATACAAGACCATTATCAAAAACTAAAGCTGCTGCTCAAGCAAATCTATCAGAA
>CACASB010000020.1 GCA_902535155.1 uncultured Pelagibacteraceae bacterium | reverse complement strand
ATACAGGCGGAGGTGTTAGTGAGAATAGAATTAATGATGCAAGAGCTTTAAGAAGAGGGGCTCTAATTAATAAAGTGCCTTACTGTACCAATATGTCAACCGCATACTCTTTTTTGGAGGCCATTAAATCTTTAAAAACAAAAAAAATTACTGTTAATTCTTTACAGGAAAATAACCTATAATACTTTCCAATCAGTTTTAAATGTTACATAGTTCACTTGTAAACATCTTCTCTCTTTAATAATTTCCTTCTTTTCCATGCCATGCCATGTATCCGGTCCGCTTGAAAAAAAGTAACCATAATTATCTCTATAGGGAACAGTTTTTGTTAACTTAAGATTTTTATCATAAAAATCCGTTCCAAGGTGCTCACTTTCATTTTCTTTGTTAACGAACAAGAGGCAAGACATTAATTTTTCTTTAATATCACAATGTGGTTTTAACCAGAATCCTTTTCTATCACATATTGCCTCTACTCTTACATAAGAGTTTGACAGATCTTTATTGATTAGTTTTGATATTTTATTATGGGTTTCCTTACTTTGAAGTTCCTCAATTAAACCTTTCAATGCTGGGAAATTTTTTTCATTTTCTTTAGTTATAAAACATCTAAATTTTAAAGCCTTTCCTCCATCTGATATTCCCTCTCTAAATTCACCTTGACCCCCATCAATCGCTCTTGTGCCATCATAATTCAAATTGTGCTCAATCGGGTTTGCAATATCTGCCGTAATAATTTCATTAATTTGATCATTTGTCAGTGGTTCATTTAATTCCCAATGATTAAAAGGTTCATTGAATTTAGTAGAATTATTATTTAGCGAATTTAAAAAGGCCATGTTTAAAGTTTATCTTTTATTTCATAAGCTATTCTTTTAGTTTCATCAAGTTTTTCGTAATTCCAAGTCTCTAATTTTTCGTCAAATTCTCTAATGATATTCATATTCTCAAATAATTTTCTAAATTTTTTAAATCTAGTGTCTTTTTTTGAAGGTGGAATCATTGCCACATACAAAGGTTTACCAGTTAAAGCAGCTTCTGAAATCATTGAACTAGAGTCACAAGTAACTATAATATAATCTGCAACGCCTAAAGATGATAAGTATGAGTTTTTGTCAACCTTTTCAATAATCAGATGTTCCTTACTAAAGAATTTTTTTGCGAGTTCAATTGTTTTTACGGGTGTTCGGTTAGAAGGTATTACTATTAATTGAAAATCTGTTTTTAAAATTTGTTTACTTATTTTTGAAAAAATATTGAGTATATTTTGATTTGAATATGTATAATATTTGGTTGGGCCACCCAAAATAAGAGTTATAATTTTTTTTTCTTTTGCTATTCGATCTGATAGATAATTTTTTTTATCTTCAATTTCAGTTGAGGTTAAATAATGAATTGCGCCTTTAGAAGTTATAATATTATCTCCTTTTAAAGCATCATGCTCAGGGGAAATAATATAATCAAAGTTTTGAAAATTTACTTTTGGATCCTGAATATGAATGTTTTTGATTTTTTTTTTATTAGTCTTTTTAAGGAATATCGAAGGAATAACACTTTTTCTTCCACAAGATATGATTATATCAAAGTCTCTTTGAATTTTATTTTTAAAAACAAACTTTTTAATAGGAGTAAATTTTGGGGGTATAAATTTCCAAAAATTATTTAATTCAACTTTTTCGTGAAAGTATTCTAAATCAAGGGCCTTGGCTAATCCTTCAACTTGACTTATCATTCCATGTAATCCCTCTGTCAATAATAACCCTTTTAATTTACTCATAAATTACTATATAGCTTTGATATGAATCAAAATCCAACTAAACACACAAAATTGTTAATAATTGGATCAGGCCCTGCCGGATATACTGCTGCTGTTTATGCTGCAAGAGCTTTGTTGAAACCAATAATGGTTACAGGTATGGAACCGGGCGGACAATTAACAACTACTACTGATGTTGAAAATTATCCAGGATTTGCAGAAGTTATTCAGGGACCATGGTTAATGGAACAAATGAGAGATCAAGCAAAAGCTGTAGGTACAGAGATGATTGAAGATCATATTTCATCTGTAAACCTTAAATCAAAACCTTTTGAAGCGATAGGTGATGGAGGACAAAAATATACAGCCGACTCAATAATTATCTCAACCGGTGCGCAAGCTAGGTGGTTAAATTTAGAATCCGAACAAAAATTTAGAGGTTTCGGAGTATCGGCATGTGCAACATGCGATGGATTTTTTTTTAAAGATAAAACAGTTGCAGTAGTTGGAGGAGGCAACGCTGCTGTAGAGGAAGCAATGTTTCTTACAAAATTTGCTTCAAATGTTAAGTTGATACACAGAAGAAATGAATTAAGAGCAGAGAAAATGCTTCAAGAAAAATTAATTAATAATAAAAAAATTGAAATTATCTGGGATAGTGTTGTTGAAGAAGTTGTGGGTGATGATAATCCAAAAAATGTAAAAGGGTTAAAAATAAAAAACGTTAAAACAAGTAAAATTAACGAATTAAAAATAGATGGATTATTCGTAGCCATAGGACATGATCCGGCTACAAACTTATTTAAAAATCAATTAGAAATGGATAATGAAGGTTATTTAAATACAAAACCAGACTCTACAGAGACCAATATTCCTGGTGTTTTCGCCGCTGGAGATGTTAAAGATAAAATTTTCAGACAGGCCGTAACAGCAGCGGGAATGGGTTGTATGGCTGCCCTAGAAGCAGAAAAATTTTTATCACATTAATTAATGAGAAATAACCTGCATGTTTTTTTAGGAGCAACAGTTGCTGATGCAGCATCGAGACCATTACACTGGGTTTATAATCAAAAAAAATTAAACCAATATATCAAGGGAATAAAAGACTATACTTTTTTGAAAAAAAACAGAAGTCCTTTTTATAAAGTTAAAACTGGAAAAGTTTCAGGTTACAACGAAGTTGGTCAGACTATGTTTAAAACTTTACTTGAGAGTCACGAGAATATTGAAGAAAGGTTTAAAAAAAATATCTTAAAAACATTTGGGCCAGGAAGTGAATACTGGAAAAATCTAAAATTAAGGTCAAAATATAGAAAAATAAAAAATTGGCGTGGAATAATTCAAGGCCCATGGATACATCAAAACATCATAGAGACTTTAGATAATATTAATAAAAATAAAAAACTTACTGGAGGAATTAAAGTAAACGAATCTGATGGTTATTGCTCAGCACTTCCTTATTTTTTATATTTTAACGATTTAAAATCTTTAAAAAAGGTTGTTTCAATAACCACAGTATCTAAATTAAGTATTAAGTATAGTTTAGCTAAATTTAATTTATTAGACCTTGCATTGAAAGGTGCAAAAGACCCAATAAAAGAATTTATTAAAAAATATAAAAAAAATTCTTACTTTAGTAAAATTGTAAAAGATATAATTAGTTTAAAAAAGCTTAAGAAAAAACCACACTCTAAAATGGTTAAAAAATTAGGAATGGCATGTAGTTATCCAGGAACTTTTAATAGTTCCATTCATGCTATTGTAAGTTCAAACTCTTATAAATCAGCAATATTAAAAACAATAAAAGCGGGTGGATGTAATTGCTCACGATCTAACTTTATAGGTGCCTACTTTGCTGCGTTGAAGGGAATAGATACTATACCCAGAACATGGATCAAAAAAACTATACCTGCGCTAAAAATATTAAAACAAAAATAAAATTTATTTTAAAGATTTACAAAAATTAGAAATCTTTTTTAAAGCTTTTTCCAAATTTTCCATGGATGTTGCATACGAAATTCTAAAATAACCCTCTAATCCAAATGCAGATCCTTGAACAACTGCTATGCCATTATTTTCAAGAAGCGATTGCACAAAATCAGTATCGTTTTCAATTTTTTTTCCATTTATATCTTTTTTTCCTATTAAGTCTTTACAACTTGGAAAAACATAAAATGCACCATCAGGTTTCAAACATTTGATACCATCAATAGAGTTCAGGCTATTCACTACAAAATCTCTTCTTTCCTCAAATGCTTTAGCCCTTACAGGTATGAAATCTTGGATACCATTTAATGCTTCTACAGCTGCTGCCTGACTTATTGATGATGGGTTCGTTGTTGACTGGGATTGTATTTTTGCCATAGCTTTAATAATTTCCTTCGGACCAGCAGCGTACCCTATCCTCCAGCCAGTCATAGCATATGATTTACTCACTCCATTCATAGTTACAACTCTATTTTTTAATTCTGGTATTTGCGCAATTGTAAAAAATTTAAATCCTCCATAAGTGATATGTTCATAAATGTCGTCACTCAAAATATTTACATGTGGATTTCTTTTTAAAACTTGTGACAAATTTTTAATTTCTTGTTCAGAATAAGTTGAGCCAGTTGGGTTAGATGGTGAATTTAGAATTAACCATTTTGTATTATTAGTAATTTTACTTTCTAGATCTTTTGCTGTGATTTTAAAATCTTGATCTTCAGAGCATTCCACTGCAATTGGTGTAGCCCCTGCTAATAACGCTATGTCGGGATATGAAACCCAATAAGGAGCTGGGATTAAAACCTCATCTCCTTTATTTAAAGTAGCCATCATTAGATTATAAATCACGTGTTTACCTCCAGCTCCAACAGTAATTTGATCTATTTCATATTCTAGATTGTTCTCTCTCTTAAACTTATTTACGATTGCTTCTTTTAGAGCTAAAGTTCCATCGACTGCGGTGTATTTAGTATCCCCATCTTTTATTGCTTTTATAGCAGCTTCTTTGATATTATCCGGAGTATCGAAGTCTGGTTCGCCAGCTCCTAATCCGATAACATCTTTGCCAGATTCTTTTAATTCTCTTGCTTTTTGGGTGACAGCTATTGTAGGAGAGGGTTTAATTCTTTTTACACTATCTGATATTATGCTCATTGAAATATATTTTTTATTTTAATACTTTGTTTAATATATGCAAAATACTTATCAAGATTTAATTTCAGATATACAGAGCAAAAATCCAAAGTTTGCAGGAAAACTAGAAGGTGGAAAAAAATTTAAAATTAAATCTGATTTTGTGCCAGCAGGAGATCAGCCGCAGGCTATTAAAAAATTAGTAAAAAGTGCGAAAATAGGAGAGTTCAATCAAGTATTACTAGGTGTTACTGGGTCTGGTAAAACCTTTACAATGGCTAAAGTAATTGAGGAGACAAATAGACCAGCATTAATTTTAGCTCCTAATAAAACTTTAGCAGCACAGCTATATGGCGAAATGAAAAGTTTTTTTCCAGATAATGCTGTAGAATATTTTGTGTCTTATTATGATTATTACACTCCTGAAGCATATGTTCCAAGATCTGATACATACATAGAAAAAGAAGCGTCTATAAATGAGCAAATAGATAGAATGAGACATTCGGCAACAAGATCTTTATTAGAAAGAGACGATGTTTTAATTGTAGCAAGTGTATCGTGCATTTATGGTTTGGGATCAGTTGAAGCGTACAGCAAGATGACTTTAACGCTTCAAAGAAATTATGATTATAACAGAGATCAAATAATTAAATCATTAGTTGCCTTGCAATACAAAAGAAATGATCAAAATTTTTATAGAGGAACATTTAGGGCTCGAGGTGAGTACCTAGAAATATTTCCTTCTCATTTAGAAGATAGAGCTTGGAGATTAAGTTTATTTGGAGATAAATTAGAAAAGATAGAAGAATTTGACCCATTAACTGGAGATCAAATAAGAGAATTAAACTTAATTAAAGTTTATGCTAACAGTCATTATATTACACCCAAACCTACAATCGAACAGGCGGTTATAAATATTAGAAAAGAATTAGAGATTACTTTAAAAAAACATAAATCTGAAAATAAATTATTAGAGGCTCAAAGATTAGAGGAGAGAACTAAGTTTGATTTGGAAATGATAGAGGCAACTGGATCATGCGCAGGAATTGAAAACTACTCAAGATTTCTATCAGGCAGAAAACCAGGTGAACCTCCTCCAACTTTATTTGAGTACTTTCCTGATAATACATTAGTATTTGTTGATGAATGCCATGTTACTGTTCCTCAGCTTAATGGTATGTTTAAGGGAGACAGATCAAGAAAAAGTACGCTTGCTGAGTATGGTTTCAGGCTTCCGTCTTGTATGGATAATAGACCACTAAAATTTGAAGAATGGGATTTAATGAGAACTCAAACAATATTTGTATCTGCAACCCCTGGTCCTTGGGAGCTGGAACAGACTAAAGGGAAATTTATAGACCAGGTGATTAGGCCAACTGGATTAATTGATCCACCTGTCGAAATAAAGCCTGCTAAAAATCAAGTAGATGATTTAATGCATGAGTGTAAGAGAGTTATTGATAAAAATTATAGAGTTTTAGTTACCACTCTTACAAAAAAAATGGCTGAAGACTTAACAGAGTATCTTCACGAAAATGGAATTAAAGTAAGATACCTTCATTCTGATATTGATACACTAGAAAGAATAGAGATTATGCGTGATTTAAGAATGGGAGTGTTTGATGTTCTTGTAGGTATCAATCTACTAAGAGAAGGTCTTGATATACCTGAGTGTGCTCTTGTCGGAATTTTAGATGCTGATAAGGAAGGTTTCCTAAGATCAGAGACATCCTTAATTCAGACCATTGGTCGAGCAGCTAGGAATGTTGATGGAAAAGTAATTCTTTACGCTGATAAAGAAACGAAAAGTATTAAAAACGCAATTAAGGAGACTGACAGAAGAAGATCTATTCAAATAGATTATAATAAAAAACATAAAATAGATGCTAAATCAGTAAAAAAAGAAATTAGCGATATTTTGGAGAGTGTTTATGAAAAGGATTATGTAAAAATTAGCGATGGTTCAAATATTGGAGGAAATTTAAAAAAACACCTTAAGGCTCTTGATAAAAAAATGAAAGAATCAGCTTCTAATCTTGAATTTGAAGAAGCGGCAAAAATCCGAGATGAAATTAGGAAGTTAGAGAGCACAGAACTCGAGATAACTTTAAATCCCAAAATTAGACAATATGATGTAAAAAATAAGCTTTATCCAAAAGGTAGATCTACAATGGGGATGCCAGGAACAAAGGTGACAAAAAAAAGAGATAAAAAGTGGAAGCACGGAAAATAATTATTACTGGTGGAGCAACCAGAATTGGAGCTGCAATTGCTAGAAAATTATCTGGTGCTAATAAAGAAATATTAATTCATTTTAATAAATCTAAATTAAAAGCTGAAAAGTTAAAAAAAGAATTAGAAAAAAGTGGAACTAGAATTTATTTAGTGAAAGGGGATTTAAGTAAAGAAAATGATGTAAATAAAATCGTAAAATATGCAAAATCGAAATTAAAATTTTTTGACTGCTTGATTAACAATGCTTCATTGTTTGAAAATGACAAAATAGAAAATTTTACAACAAATAGCTGGGATAAACATCTAAAAACAAATTTGCAAACACCTGCTTTATTATCAAAAGAATTTGCCAAAAATGTCAGAGGAAAAAACAATAATATAATTAATATAATTGATCAAAGAATTTTTAAACTTACTCCTTACTTTTTTTCGTACACCATAAGCAAAACAGGACTTTATACTCTTACAAAAACTGGCGCTATGAGTTTAGCACCAAACATAAGGGTCAATGGTATAGCACCTGGACCAACTATTAAAAATCAAAGGCAATCGGAAAAACACTTTAAAAAACAGTATTTAGCAACCCCATTAAAAAGACAGGTTGAAGTTGAGGAAATTTGTAATGCGGTTGACTTTTTTATTAAAAATATGTCTATTACTGGTCAAGTTTTAGCAGTTGACAGTGGTCAAAATCTAAATTGGCAAACACCTGATATAATGGGTAAAGAATGAAAAAAAATAATCTTAAAATAATTAAAATAGATAAAAATAAAAATTTATTTAATTATGAGAAGAAAATTCTAATTAAAGAATTGATTTTAAATTTAAAACTTGGATACTACGAATTTGAAAAAGAAGAAGCTCAAAAAGTTAAGTTTAATCTTGAGGTTTTTTATGAGGATAAAAAACCAACGAATGATAGTGATATTAAATCAATAGTAAATTACGGAAAAATAGTGAAACTCATAAAAAAACTTACAAATAATAAACATTATAATTTTCTTGAGTCGCTTGCTGAGGATGTTTTTGATGTTCTGTTTAAAGATAAACGAATCGGAAAAATTATGCTCCAAATCGAAAAATTAGAAATATTAAAAGACTGTACGTCAGTTGGTATTCAGATTACCAAAAAAAGAAGTTATGATAAGCTCTGAACTAGGTAAAGAAGTAATAAAAAAAGAACTTCCTCTAGTTCCAAAGCTCCCAGGCGTTTACAGGATGCTCAACTCGAAAGGTGAAATTCTTTATGTGGGTAAAGCAAAAAATTTACCTAATAGATTGAAAAGTTATGTGTCTGAAAAAAATCACATCATCAGAACTGAAAGAATGTTATCTCAAACAAGAAAATTAGAGATTACTACTACCTCTAATGAAAGTGAAGCCCTGCTACTTGAAGCTAATTTAATTAAAAAGTTTAAGCCAAAATTCAATATTCTTTTAAGAGATGATAAATCATTTCCGTTTATATTTATTGGAAATAGAGACAAGTGGCCTCAAATAAAAAGACATAGGGGGAAAAAAACTAAAGAAGGTTTTTATTTTGGACCATTTGCTTCAGCAGGTTCAGCAAATTGGACTATTAAAATGATCCAAAAAATTTTCCGTTTAAGGGTTTGTGATGACAGCGTATTTAGAAACAGAGAAAGGCCTTGTATATTATATCAAATTAAAAGGTGTTCTGGTCCATGTGTTGGATACGTAACCGAAGAGGATTACCAACAAACTGTAGATGAAGCTATTGAATTTGTCTCAGGAAAATCAAGAAGAATTCAAAAAAATCTTTCTAATCAAATGGAGAAAGCAAGCGAAGAACTCGACTTTGAAAAAGCAGTGATTTTAAGGGATAGAATAAAATCATTAAATATAATTCAATCATCTCAAAGAATAAATGAGGCAAATTTAGTCGAAGCCGATGTAATTGCGGGATACAAAGAGTCTGGTAAAGCTTGTATTCAAGTTTTTTTTTACAGGTCAAAACAAAATTGGGGAAATCAAGCTTTCTTCCCAAAACATGATCCAGATGAAAAACTGAGTGAAATAATAAATTCATTTGTTTCACAATTTTATGAAAATAAGAGTGTCCCATCTGCAATAATTTTATCTGAAGAAATCAAAGAAAAAATATTAATCGAAAAAACGCTTTCGAATAAAGAAGGAAAACAAATTAATATTTCAGTTGCAAAAAAAGGTTCAAAATTGAAAGTTATTAATCAAGCGATTAATAATGCTAAGGAAAGTTTAAATAGAAAACTTTATGAAAGTCAAAATAACAGAAAATTATTTGATGCTGTAGCTAAAAAATTTAACCTAGAAACAAATATCAATTTAATTGAAGTTTACGACAATAGTCATATCCAGGGTACTAATAGTGTTGGCGCCTTGATTACTTATGGTGACGAGGGTTTTGTAAAAAAAAGATATAGAAAATTTAATATTAAACACAAAAAAAATGAGAAAGATGATTATGGGATGATGCGAGAAGTATTAAATAGGAGGTTTAAAAGAGCCGTTCAAGAAAAAGACAATTACTTAACTTTTCCAGATTTAATTCTGGTCGACGGTGGAAAAGGTCAATATTCTGTAGCAAGAGAAAGCTTAAATGAGCTTGGTCTACATGACATTCCTATTGTTGCAATTGCTAAAGGGAAATTCAGAAATAGTGGAGATGAGACCTTTTTTCATAATGGTAAAGGGTTTAAATTTTTGAAAAATGATCCAACATTATTTTTCCTTCAAAGAATAAGGGATGAATCGCATAGATTTGCGATAAGCGCTCATAGAGCAAAAAGAAAGAAAGGTATTAGCAAATCTCTACTTGATCAAATTGAAGGGATTGGATCGGTACGAAAAAGGTCTTTATTAAACCATTTTGGATCTGCAAGATCGGTTGAATCTGCAAGTTTAGATGAAATAAAATCTGTTGAAGGTGTTGAGGAAAAAGTAGCTAAAAAGATATATAACTTCTTTCATGAATAATTATGCTAAAAAAAATTCCTAATATTCTAACAATTGGAAGAATAATTATTGTTCCTATATTTGTATTAACTTTTTTTTTACCAGGATTTTATGGAGACGTAATACCTTGTTTTTTATTTGTTCTTGCATCTTTCACTGATTTTTTAGATGGACTTTTAGCTAGATTATTTAAAGAGGAATCTAAACTAGGAGAACTTTTAGATCCAATAGCTGATAAAATTATTGTAGCTACAGCTCTTATACTTTTGGTGATGGATGGGACTATTAAAAATCTTGAGGTTATAGCGGCAATTATTATTCTAATAAGAGAAATATTAATTTCAGGATTAAGAGAATTTTTAGCAAAAGGTCAGATAAATTTACCAGTATCAAATCTTGCAAAATTAAAAACATTTTTACAAATGTTTTCTATCTCTATTCTACTATCTGGAGAAACAGGTAACAAAATATTAAATTTTCAAGATTATAACGCTCAAACTATTGGTATCATAATTTTGTGGTTATCAGCTTTCTTAACTTTATTCACAGCTTATGATTATCTAAGAAAAGGTATTGACCACGCAATCTCAGAGGATAGAAAATAATCAAGCAGCTTTCTTTTTTCTTACGATTAATTGATATGAGTCTGATAATCCGATTATCGTGTCGCAAACTTTAAATTCATAATTAGAAATTTTAGATACTGGGGTAACTTCTGCAGCTGTTCCAGTAAGAAAACACCCTGAAAAATTTTTTAATTCATCAGGAGAAATTTTTCTTTCTATGACTTTAATATTTTTTGACTTCGCAATATCTATTACTGTTCTTCTAGTTATACCATCAAGAAATGAGTCAGGTATGGGTGTATGTAAAACTTCATCTTTATCCTTGAAAAATATGTTTGCTCCAGTTGCCTCTGCAACGTTGCCTTCATGATCTAACATCAAAGAATCAGTGTATCCATCTCTTTCTGCCTCATGTTTTGATAAAGTACAAATCATATATAATCCAGATGCTTTTGTATCCCAAGGTATTGTATCTGGTGCAGGTCTTTTCCATTTAGATATATTTAATTTTATTCCCTCAATTTTTAACTTTGGATCAAAATAAGATCCCCACTCCCAGGTAGCAATTGCTACATGAATTTTTGTTTGTTGAGCCGATATGGCCATCATTTCACTACCTCGCCAGGCTACTGGTCGTACGTATCCATTTTCAATTTTTTGAACAGAAATAATATTTTTACTAGCTTTGTTAATCTGATCTTCGCTATAAGGAATTTCAAAACCCATTCGATTTGCAGAATGAAAAAATCTAGATGTATGCTCCTCTAATTTAAAGATTTCACCATCATAAACTC
>CACASB010000019.1 GCA_902535155.1 uncultured Pelagibacteraceae bacterium | reverse complement strand
ATTTGGATTCTCGGCTTTAGTTGTTGTTGGAAACCAAAATGGTAAAATTGGAATTGCACATGCTAAAGCAAAACAAGTTCCAGATGCTATTAAAAAAGCAAATGAATTAGCAAGAAGAAATTTAGTACATATACCATTAAGAGAGGGTAGAACAATTCATCACGACATTTTTGGAAAAGACGGTGCAGGTAAAATTAAAATGAGAGCTGCTCCAAAAGGAACCGGTATTATTGCTGGTGGACCAGTTAGAGCTGTATGTGAAGTATTGGGTATAAGAGATATTGTTGCAAAATCATTAGGAACTGCTAATCCTCATAATGTGATAAGAGCTTGTTTGAAAGCTTTAAAAAAACAATATTCACCAAAACAGATATCTATTATCCGAAATAAAAAAATTGCAGAAATAATTGAAAAAAGAGGGTAAATGCTGAACAACTTAAAAAAAACTAAACAAAAAAAAATGAGAGTTGGAAGAGGCATTGGCTCAGGTAGAGGCAAGACCTCTGGTAGAGGTGTTAAAGGTCAAAAATCAAGATCAGGTGTTGCTATTAAAAGTTTTGAAGGTGGGCAAATGCCATTATATAGAAGGTTACCCAAAAGAGGCTTTAATTCTATTAGTGGAAAGATAATAGGTACATTAAATTTAGCTGATATTCAATTACATATACTATCAAATAAAATAAAAGCATCTGATAAAATTGATTTATTACTTTTAAAAAAACTTAATATTATAAAAAAAAAATATAAAAAACTTAAGATCCTTGGTAAAGGAGAAATCAAGGATAAACTAAATGTTGAAGTTAACTATTTATCTAATTCTGCAAAAGCTAAATTAGAAAAATCAGGTTCAAACATAAAAATTATCAATAAATAATTTTGATATGAGTTCGATTGCCCAATCAGGAGATTTAAAAAATCGTATTATTTTCACTATACTAATTCTTGCAATATACAGATTTGGAACATTCGTTCCATTACCAGGTATTGATCCTGATCAATTAAAGATAATGATGGAGAGTAATCAAAAAGGTCTTTTAGGAATGTTTAATGTTTTTGCTGGAGGTGCTGTTAGTCGTATGGCAATTTTTGCTCTTGGAATCATGCCATATATATCCTCAGCCATAATAGTACAATTATTAACAGGTGTTTCTGATTATTTCAAAAATTTGAAAAGTCAGGGTGAATTTGGAAGAAAAAAAATTACGCAAATTACAAGATACGGAACAGTTTTACTGGCAACAATTCAAGGATATGGTTTATCAGTAGGTTTAGAGGCATCTGCAGGTTTAGTAATAAATCCTGGTATATTTTTTAAAATTTCAACAGTCACTACAATTGTTGCAGGAACAGTTTTTTTGATGTGGTTAGGTGAGCAAATCACTCAAAGAGGTATTGGTAATGGAATTTCTTTAATTATTTTTTCCGGGATAGTTGCTGAAATACCAAGAGCTTTAGTTACTACATTTGAACTTGGAAGAACTGGAGCAATTTCTACAGTTATGATAATATTCATATTTTTACTTTTAATAGCCACAATAATGTTTGTAGTTTTTATGGAGAGGGCATTAAGAAAAATATTGATTAATTATCCTAAAAGACAGATGGGAAATAAAATGTATGGTGGTGAGTCTTCGCATCTGCCCTTAAAAATAAATACCGCTGGTGTGATACCAGCAATATTTGCATCCGCGTTATTATTATTACCTGTAACCATGTCAAATTTTAATTTTTCATCTAACGATACTGTAACTTCATTTGCATCTTATTTCACTCAAGGGCAACCTCTATATATGTTATTGTATGCGGTAGGAATTATATTTTTTACTTTTTTCTATACCTCGATTTCATTTAATCCAGTTGAAACAGCTGAAAATTTAAGAAAATATGGTGGTTTTGTTCCGGGCATTAGACCTGGAGAAAGCACAGCAATTTACATTGAACAAATTTTAACAAGATTAACAACAATTGGTGCATTATATTTAACTTTAGTTTGCTTAATGCCAGAGTTTTTGATTTCAAAATATCCAATACCATTTTATTTAGGTGGCGCATCAATATTAATCGTAGTAGTAGTTGCAATAGATACAGTTACCCAAATACAAACAAGATTGATGAGTGCTCAATATGAGCAACTAATCAAAAAAACCAAATTTGGTAGATAAAAGTGAACATCATTTTATTTGGTCCACCTGGCGCAGGAAAAGGTACTCAAGCAAAATATCTTGAAAAAAAATTAAACAATTTTCAATTATCTACTGGAGATATGCTTCGTGATGAAATTAAAAAAGATACTGAAATTGGAAAAAAAATAATTAGTTATATGAATGAAGGCAAGTTTGTTGATGATGATATAGTAAATAGTTTAATGAAAAAAGTAATATTTGATTCAAATAAAAAGGGTAAACTTATTTTTGATGGATATCCAAGGACTTTAGAGCAAGCTAAAAATTTAAATTTGTGGATAAATGATTCAAATCAAAAAATAGATTTTATTTTTTTTTTAAATGTAAGCAAGGAAATTATTATACAAAGGATAGAAAAAAGAAAAATTATAGAAAAAAGGTCAGACGATGATTTGGACACAATTCTGAGAAGATACGATACTTACATAGAAACAACAAAACCTGTTTTGGATTATTACTCTGGTCAAACTAATTTTAAGGAAATTGATGGAGGGTTAAAAATCAATGAAATTACAGCTAAAATCAACGAAATTTTAAATGTTTAAAAGTTGACTTTAAAGTAACTTCTTATATAAAAGGCTTGATTTTATCTCAAAAATATGGCTCGTATCGCAGGTGTAAATATTCCGCAAAGTAAAATTGTCCAAATAGGACTAACTTATATATACGGTATTGGTGATAAATTTTCTAAACAAATATGTAAAGATTTAGACATTTCAAAACCAACAAGAGTTAACCAACTTACTGATGATCAAATTTTGAAAATTAGAGAATATATTGATAAACATTTTTCAGTAGAAGGTGATTTACGAAGAGAAAATTCTTTAAGTATAAAAAGACTAATTGACTTAGCTTGTTACAGAGGTTCAAGACATAAAAAAAAACTTCCAGCTCGCGGACAAAGAACAAGATGCAATGCTCGAACAAGAAAAGGCAAGGCTATAGCTATTGCTGGTAAAAAATTAACACCTCTTAAAAAATAACATATGGCAAAAAGTAAAGAGACAACTATTAAAGACGATAATAAAGATCAAAAAACTGTCAAAAAAAGCTCTTATTCAAAAAAAAAAAAAATTAAAAAAAATATACCAAGTGGTATAGCTTATGTGCAATCAAGTTTTAACAATACGATAGTTTCCATAGCTGATACTCAAGGAAATATTATCTCTTGGTCGTCTGCCGGTCAAAAGGGTTTCAAAGGTTCAAGAAAGTCCACACCTTATGCTGCTCAGATTGCAGCAGACTCTGCTGCAACAAAAGCCTTAGAGTATGGCATGAAAACTCTAACAGTAGAAATCAAAGGTCCCGGATCTGGAAGAGAAACAGCCTTAAGAGCTTTACAAGCTAGAGGTTTTAAAATTTTATCAATAAAAGATACAACGCCAATGCCTCATAACGGTACAAGACCACCCAAAAAAAGGAGAGTTTAATGGAAAATACAGAAGTAAATGTAAAAAATTGGAAATCATTAATTAAACCAGGAAAATTAGATGTAAACTTAAGTGAAGATAAATCTTATGCAAAGATAGTTGCAGAACCTTTAGAGAAAGGTTACGGTTTAACTTTAGGGAATTCTTTAAGAAGGATATTACTCTCATCTATAAGAGGAACAGCTGTTACGGCAATACAAATAGACGGTGTATTACATGAATTTACTTCAATAAAGGGCGTAAGAGAGGATGTCACAGATATAGTATTGAATGTTAAATCACTTGCCTTAAAAAGTAATTCTGAGGGGTCCAAAAAACTAATTTTGGATGTAAAGGGACCCGGTGTAATTAAAGCTTCAAATATTACACCAATTAATGAAATAGAAATATTAAATCCTGATTTAGTAATATGTAACTTAGATGAAAATACTAACTTTCATATGGAAATGACAGTTGGAAGCGGTAAAGGCTATGTATCAGCAAATTTAAACAAACCAGAGGAACCTCCGTTAGGACTTATACCTATAGATTCTTTATTCAGCCCTGTTAAAAAGGTTTCATATTCTGTAAGCACAGCAAGAGAAGGTAAGGCGCTTGACTATGACAAACTTACTATGGAAGTTGAAACAAATGGTTCAATATCTGCAGAAGATGCTGTAGCTTTTTCAGCTAGAATTTTTCAAGATCAACTTTCAATGTTTGTAAATTTCGATGAGCCACAAGAAGTAGTTATTACTGAGTCTCCAAAAGAACCTGAGTTTAATAGAAATCTTTTAAGAAAAGTAGATGAGTTAGAATTATCTGTAAGATCTATGAATTGCTTAAAAAATGATAATATTATTTATATTGGTGATTTAGTTCAAAAATCTGAAGGTGAAATGTTAAGGACACCAAATTTTGGTAGAAAATCTTTAAATGAAATAAAAGAGATTTTAAATGGAATGTCATTATATTTAGGAATGGAAATACCTAATTGGCCACCAGATAATATAGCTGAATTATCTAAGAAATTAGAGGAAAGTATTTAATGAGACATAAATTTGGATATAAAAAATTGAACAGAACCTCTGAGCACAGAAAAGCTTTAATTAAAAATATGCTAAATTCTCTAATAAAATATGAACAAATTATAACTACATTACCAAAAGCAAAACTCATAAAGCCTCAAGCTGAAAAGCTAATAACTTTAGGAAAGAAAAAAAATTTAACTAATACAAGAGTTTTAATATCTAAATTACAAGATAAAACTAACGCAAATAAAATCTTAAACACCTTATCAAAAAGATACGAGAAAAGAGCTGGTGGTTACACAAGAATAGTTAAATTTGGCTATAGATATGGCGATAACTCACCTATGGCGGTTATTGAATTTGTGGATAGAGATATTGAAGCAAAAAGAAAATTTAAAAAGAAAAAAAAAGAAGATCTGAAATCGGAAGACACAAATAAAAAACAAATCCCAGCATAATTAATTCAAGATAAATGAATAGGTCTTATAAAATAAAACCAATTCATGCTGCTATGCGTTTAGATAGATGGATCAAAAATAACATAGGCAAATATCCTCAATCCCTATTAGAAAAATCAATAAGAAAAGGGAAGATTAGGTTAAATAAAAAAAAAACAATCTCATCACATAAACTTAAAATTGGTGATGAAATAAATTTTTATAATTTTAATTATAAATTCAAACATAAAGACAAAATTAAGCAAATACCTACAAAAAAAAATTTAGATGAGAATGAAAAATCACTTATTGAAAATAATGATGATTTTATCGTGATAAATAAAAAGTCTGGTATTTCTGTACAAGGTGGAACAAAATCAAAAAATAATTTAATAGATATCTTTTCTAATAGCGCTTTATTTAATGATACAAAACCTTATTCTGTTCACCGTTTAGATAAAGAAACCTCAGGTGTAATGATAATTGCTAAAAATTATAGTAGCGCAAAATTATTAACTACATTATTTAGGTTGAGAAAAATTCACAAAACTTATTTAGCTATTTGTCATGGCGTATTTAAAAATAAAAAAGGTGAAATAAGAGGAAATTTAATAAAATACGAAAAAGAAAAAAAAATTTCAGAGTTAGCAATTACTAATTATAATGTAATTAGTTCGAATAATTTTTTTAGTTTTGTTGAATTAAAGCCAATCACAGGTAGAAAACATCAAATAAGAAAACAACTTTCGTTGATGGGAAATCCTATCATTGGAGATAATAAATATAATATTATAAAATTTAAAAATAAAGATGAAAAAAAATTAATGCTTCATGCTTATAAAATTAAATTTTTAATTAATGATAAAAAATTTAATTATAAAGCTGAGCCTCCTGATTATTTTAACAATTATTTAAGTAAAAAAAGACTAATAATCTAAGTTTATTAATAGATTCTTTTTCAATATTTTTAATATCTTTCTTTTACTAACTTTTTTAATTTTGTTTATGTTTATAATGCCTCTATTATTTATTCCACATGGAACAATTTTTTTATATTCCTCTAAATTATTAGAATAATTTATAGAAAATCCATGAAAAGCGATCCATTTTTTTACCCTGATTCCTATAGCCGCAACTTTTTTAATTTCATTATTATGATTTATCCATATACCTATATTTTCTCTATCATTAAAAGATTTGATATTTAATTCGTCTAAAGTATTGATGACACTTTTTTCTATTGCCAAAATGAACTTTCTAATATCTTTTTTTCTTTTGTTTAAGTTTATAACCATATAACAAATGATTTGACCTGGACCATGCCAAGTTATTTTTCCACCTCTATTTGTTTTGAAAATCTTTATCGATTTATCAATTATCTCCTTTTCCTTATAATTTGTTCCTGCTGTAAAAATTGAATTATGTTCTAAAAACCATATTAGCTCTTTTCCATTATTAAGTGCTAAATTATGAACTCTTTTTTCTAGCAAATTAATTGCAAATTTATAATTTACTGGTTTTATTGATTTTTTGATCTCTATATTCATTTAAAAATTGTATTATATGCATTTTGTATTAATAGTTCTAATAAATTTTAAAGTTATAAAATGTCTACATTAAAAAAAAATAAAGATAAAAAAGTAAATTTTGAATTTAATAAAGAATATATAAAAGTTATTGTAGAAAAAATTCAAAATAATGATGTCAATTTTCTTTCAAACTCGTTTAAAGAAATGCATCCTGCTGATGCTGCGGATATAATCGAACATTTAAGTCAAAGTGATCGTGAGAATTTAATTAAGTTGAATAACTTCAATATTAATCCTGAAATATTTGTTGAATTGAACGAAAATATTCAGTCCGAAATTGTAAAAATGCTGTCATCGGAATCCATAGTTTTCATATTAAAAAACTTAGAGTCAGATAATGCAATCAAGATATTAGAAAATATTGAAGAAGAAAATAAAAATCAAATTTTATCATCTCTACCGCCTAAAGATAGATTTGTTCTTCTTGAAAGTTTGAGTTATCCTGAAGATACAGCTGCTAGAATAATGCAAAGAGAATTTACAGCTATACCTAGCAATTGGTCCGTAGGCCAAACAATTGATTATCTAAGAGAAAATAAAGACCTACCTGAACAGTTTTTAGAGATTTATATAATAGATAGTGAATTTAAACCACTAGGAACAGTTCCTTCTTCAAAAGTTCTGAGAACCTCGAGGGAATCAAAAATGATTGATATAATGCTTAAGTCTCAAGTTACAATACCCGTTGAAATGGACAGAGAGGAAGTTGGAAGGTTGTTTGAAAACTATAATTTAAACTCAGCAGCTGTAATAGATAAAAATGAAAAACTCGTTGGAATGATAACAAGTGATGACATATTGACAGTCTTAAAGGAGGAAGCAGAAGAAGATACCCTAAGATTAGCAGGTGTGGGTGATGAAGAAATCACAGATGGGGTTTTTAAAAAAACTCAAAGACGTTTTAATTGGTTGTTATTAAATCTTTTTACTGCTTTTCTTGCAACTTGGGTAATTAGTAAATTCGGCGCAACAATAGAACAAATGGTTGCTTTAGCATTTTTGATGCCAATAGTAGCCTCAATGGGTGGAAATGCAGGCATGCAAACATTGGCTGTAACAATAAGAGGAATTGCAACAAACGATTTAACAGAAAGTAATTTTTTAAAAATTGTTTTAAAAGAATTTAACATTGGAGTGCTTAATGGAATAATTTTTGCAATAATTAGTGCTTTAATAGTTCAATTATGGTTTAAGGATTATGTATTATCAATAATTATTTCTGTTTCTATGATTTTAAATATGATTGTTGCGGGCTTATTTGGAATTTTAATACCAGTTACACTTAAAAAATTCAACATAGATCCTGCTATAGCGTCAAGTGTTTTTGTAACAACAGTCACAGATGTTATTGGTTTCCTTTCCTTTTTAGGTATAGGTGCTTATTTCTTCTATAATTAAAAATTATCAATTAATCTTACACCCTGAACATAAAATGCAAAAAAAATTTTTACGTTCTTTTTATTTATTTTTTTACTTAAATTATTTCTGTTTCTTAATTCCATATATTCAATATTAAATTTTTTGTTTTTATCTAAAAAATTATTTAATATAAACCTGTTATCTAAATTATTTCTTAATAGACTAAACATTCTTTTTATTTTGGATACAAATAAAGCAGAAACTTTTATAGATTTAGAATTTAATAGTCTATTTCTTGACGAATAAGCAAGACCATTTTTCATTCTAACAGTTCTACATAATATAGTTTTTACTTTTGAATTTTTTTTTAAAAATTCTTTAATTAAAATGTACTGCTGATAGTCTTTTTCACCCAAAAATATTTTATTTATATTTAATTTTTTAATGAATTGATTAATTACACTTAAAACCCCTTCAAAATGACCAGGTCTATATTTTGCGCATAATATTATTTTAGATTTGCTAATTTTAAATTTTTTTTTATTTTTATTTGTATATACGTCGTTAATGCTAGGTATTAAAACATAGTCAACTTTAAGTTTTTTTAACAGCTTAATGTCATTTTTGATATTTTTTGGATATTTTTTGTAATCTTTTTTATTATTAAATTGGGCAGGGTTAACAAATATACTTACTAATGTTTTTTTGCACTTATTTTGAGATTTTTTAATCAAGCTAACATGTCCTTGATGCAAGGCTCCCATGGTTGGGACAAAACCTATATCTGCCTTAAAATTAACTTCTTTATTAAGTTTATTAATGCTTTTAAAAATAATCATTTATGGTACTTCACTAATAATAGTTATTTATGATTAGACAAGCAATAATACCTTTAGCAGGCCTTGGCACAAGACTACTTCCATTAACTAGTGTTTTTGCCAAAGAATTATTACCTATTAATGGTAAAGCAGGAATTGAATATATACTAGATGAATGCATTGATGCTGGTATTAAAGAAGTTGTATTTATAATTTCTAAAAAAAAATTGATGATAAAAGATTATTTTTATAATGATAGTCTTTATAAAAAAATTATAAAAAAAAAAGGTGATAAAAGAATAATTAATGAATATAGAAAAATCCTAAAATATAAAAAAATGATAAAATTTGTTTATCAAAATAAACCCTTGGGTACTGGCGATGCTGTTCTTAAAACAAAAAAATTTATAAAAGATAAATATTTTTTGATGTTATTACCAGATGATTTAATTATAAAAAGAAATTGTTCAAAAGAAATGATTAGAATAAGCATGAAAAACAAATGTTCTGTAATGGCAAGTATGAATGTTAAAAAAAACAATGTAAGCAGATGGGGTATATATTCAGTATCTAAAAGCCTTAATAAGGATAATTTTTTAATTAAGGATGTAATTGAAAAACCAACCATTAAAAATGCACCTTCCACAAATGCAGTGATAGGTAGATATATCCTTCCAAAAAAAATATTTTCTAAACTAAAAAATCTTAAACCAGGTAAGGGTGGTGAAATTCACATTACTGATGCAATAAAAAAATTGATAAAAGAAGGAGATAAATTTATTGGACATAAATTTCTTGGAAAATATTTAGATTGCGGAAGCATGACTGGTTATATTAAATCAGGAATAGAAATATCAAAATTATGAAATTATGTATGATAGGAACAGGCTATGTTGGCCTAGTTAGTGGAGTTTGTTTTTCAGATCTTGGAAATACTGTTTATTGTGTAGATAATAACTTTGAAAAAATTAATGCGCTTAACAAAGGAATAGTCCCAATATATGAACCTGGTTTAGAGGAAATTCTTAAGCGTAATTATAAACAAAAAAGATTAATTTTTACAAATAATTTAAGAGAAGCAGTAAAAAACTCAGATATAATATTTATCTGCGTTGGTACACCAATACAAAAAAATAGTAACTCAGCTAATTTAAAATACGTTTTTAATGTTGCTAATAATTTAAAAAAATTGATTAAGAGTTATAAAATTATTGTTACAAAATCTACAGTACCTGTAACTACAGGTGACAAAATTGAAAAAATTTTAATAAAACAAAAAAGAAAAAAAATTGTGGATATAGTTTCTAATCCTGAGTTTTTAAGAGAAGGTGAGGCAATTAGAGATTTTCTTTACCCTGATAGAGTTGTAATTGGAACTGATAGCGATAAAGCTAACAAGTATTTAAAGTCTCTATATTTACCAATAGTAAAAAAAACCAGCAGATATTTTAGAACTTCAAGACGTGGTGCTGAATTAATCAAGTACGCATCAAATGCTTTTCTAGCCACAAAGATATCCTATATTAATGAATTGGCAAATCTGTGTGAAAAAACTAATATTGATATTAAAGAAATTTCACAGGGTATGGGCTTAGATCAAAGAATAGGGGATAGATTTTTAAGAGCGGGCCCAGCATATGGAGGTTCTTGTTTTCCAAAGGATACTAGAGCAATAATAGACACAGCAGATAAATTTAAATCAAATTTATCTATAATAAAATCAGTAATTAAATCAAATGATGATAGGAAAAAATTATTAACTGAAAAAGTATATAAAATTTTTAATAGTAACTTAAAAAATAAATTAATAACTTTTTTAGGAGTTACTTTTAAACCTAATACAGATGATATGAGAGAAGCATCAAGTTTATATATGATACCAAAATTATTGAAAAAAGGCGCTAATATTAAATATTTTGATCCTTCAGGCAAAAAAAATGAATTTAAAAGATTTAAAAGAGTTAAATATTGTAAAAATGTAACTCAAGCTTGCTTAAAATCAGATTTAATAATACTTCACACTGAGTGGAATGAATTTAAAACTTTAAATTTCAAAAAATTAATTAAAAAAAACAATTTTAAGATATTTGATATGCGTAATTTATATTCTCCAAAATCAATGAAAAAAAAAAATATTAACTATTTTGGTATAGGTAGATAGCTATTTTATCTCAAAAATTGCATCAATTTCAACAGCAACTCCTAATGGTAAGCTATTTACACTAACTGCAGCTCTAGTATGCATACCTTTGTTTTCTAGAACCTTCACCAACATATCAGACGCACCATTAATAACTTTTGGTTGTTCTATAAAATCGTCTGTTGAATTAACAAAACCTACTATTTTTATACAAGATTTAATTTGATCTAGATCTCCTGATAATTTTTTTTTTGCTTGAGCTATAATACTTAGCGCACATCTTTCTGCTGCTTTATATCCGTCATCGGTATTTAAATCTTTACCTAATTTACCTTTTATTAACTCACCTTTCGAATTCATAGAGATTTGCCCTGAAATATACAATAATTTTCCAACTATTTTACTTGCTAAGTATGATCCCACTGGCGCGGGTGCTTCAGGTAAATCAATTTTATTTTCTTTTAATTTTTTATCAACACTCATTTATTTTTTTTCTTTTTACTTTTATCGTATTCTTTTCTTTTCTCAATCAAAATTAACGCCTCTTCCATTGTAAGTTCAACTGGATCTTTCTCTTCAGGAATTGTTGCGTTTAAAGATTTATATTTAATATATGGACCATACTGACCTTTCATTATTCTAACTGGCTTTTTATCTTCAGGATGTTCACCTAAATCTTTTATCATAGAAGATGAAATTCTTCCTGGTTTAGCCTCTGATATTAAAGTTATTGCTCTGTTTAATCCTATATTGAATAATTCTTCAACACTTTCTAATCTTGCAGATTTTTTATCACATTTTAAATATGGCCCAAATCTTCCAATATTAATTGTAATGTCTTTTTCCAAGTCTGGATGTTTACCAATTATTTTAGGAAGTGAACATAAATATTTTGCCTTA
>CACASB010000018.1 GCA_902535155.1 uncultured Pelagibacteraceae bacterium | reverse complement strand
TTTAAGGATGATGCCACTGCTTTCAATAATCAAAAAAGATCTATAATCGATGGTAAGGGTGTATTAAATAATAGAATATCTGAACATATATTAAAGAATTTATCTCAAATCGGAATTAAAAATCATTTAGTGAAAAGACTAAATATGAGAGAACAATTAATAAAATTTGTAGATATTTTACCAATTGAATTTGTCGTAAGAAATATTGCAACGGGCTCTCTTACTAAAAGACTTGGTATAGTTGAGGGGACAGTTTTAAATGATCCATTAATTGAATACTGTTTGAAAAATGATGACTTAGGAGACCCTTTAATTTCAAGAGAACATATTTATGCATTTAATTGGGCAAAAAAGAATGAAATAGAAAAAATTAATAAACAACTACTTAGAATTAATGATTTTTTAATCGGTTTATTTAGAGGAGTTGGTATCAAGTTAGTAGACTTTAAAGTTGAGTTTGGAAAGGTTAGAAACTCAAATAGAAATGAAATTATTCTAGCGGATGAAATAAGTCCTGATACATGTAGATTGTGGGATGCCAAAAGCGAAAAAAAATTAGACAAGGATAGATTTAGAAAAAATCTTGGAAATTTAATTCAAGCCTACAAAGAAGTCGCATCAAGACTTGGGATTTTATATGAAGAATCTAATATAAGAGAAGTGAATTTCAAAAAACCAAAAGCTATAAAATTAAAAAAAAATAAATGAAAATCAAAGTAATCGTTACACCAAAAAATGGTGTTCTAGATCCACAAGGTAAAGCTATACAACAAACATTAAATAATATGAATTTCATAGATGTTAATGAAGTTAGGCAAGGAAAATACTTTGAAATCGAAACAGAACTAAAAGATGAGAATGATGCGAAAAAAAATGTTGAAGATATGTGTAAAAAACTCTTAGCAAATCTTGTGATTGAGGATTACAAAATCTTATAAATGAAGTCATCTGTTATTATATTTCCAGGATCTAATTGTGATAGAGATATGGATGTAGCTCTAAAAAAATTTGGATTTAAAAATAAAATGGTATGGCACAATGATAATATAATACCAAAATCAGATTTAGTTGTTTTACCAGGTGGATTTTCATATGGAGATTACTTAAGATGTGGGAGTATTGCTGCAAAGTCAAATATAATAAATTCTGTTATAGAATTCGCTAACAAAGGTGGTCTGGTCATTGGTATTTGTAACGGTTTTCAAATTCTAATAGAGACGGGACTTGTGACAGGAGCTTTATTAAGAAACAAATACTTAAAATTTATTTGCAAGAATATATTTGTTAAAGCAAACAAATCACAAAATAAATATTTTAATAAAATAAAGAAAGATATTTTAGAACTACATATAGCCCATAATGATGGTAATTATTTTTGCTCTGAAGATGATTTAAAAATAATGGAGGACAATGATCAAATCGCAGTAAGATATTGTGATATCAATGGTGAAATATCAGTTAATTCTAACCCCAACGGATCAATAAAAAATATTGCTGGTGTTTTTAATATAAAGAAAAATATTTTAGGTATGATGCCTCACCCTGAACGTGTGATTGATAATTATTTATCAAGTAATGATGGATCATATTTTTTTGAAAATCTTTTAAGTAACATGAAATGATCGAAGTTACGGAAAAAATTGCAATAGAACATGGTCTTAAAAAAGACGAGTACAAAAAAATTTGTGAGCTTTTAAAAAGAAATCCAAACATGACAGAGCTGGGAATATTTTCGGCTATGTGGAACGAGCATTGTTCATATAAATCTTCAAAGAAACATTTAAAAAAACTTAATACAAAGGGAAAAAAAGTAATCCAAGGTCCAGGTGAAAATGCGGGTGTAATAGACATAGGTGATGAGGATGCGATTGTTTTCAAAATTGAAAGTCACAACCACCCATCTTTTATTGAACCTTATCAAGGGGCTGCAACAGGAGTTGGTGGTATTCTTAGAGATGTTTTTACAATGGGTGCAAGACCAATAGCTAATTTAAATTCTATTCATTTTGGATCCCCAGCTAATAAAAAAACAAAAAATCTTTTAAGTGGAGTGGTTCGAGGCATTGGTGGATACGGAAATTGCATAGGTGTACCAACTATTGCGGGTCAAACAAGTTTTGATGAATCTTATAACGGTAATATTCTTGTCAATGCAATGACACTTGGTCTAGTAAAAAAAGATAAAATTTTTTACTCTAAAGCAGCAGGGCTAAATAAGCCAGTGATCTATGTTGGTTCAAAAACTGGAAGGGATGGAATTCACGGTGCAAGCATGGCTTCTGCAAAATTTGATGATAAAATTGAAGAAAAAAAACCAACTGTTCAAGTAGGCGATCCATTTACAGAAAAATTACTATTAGAGGCATGTCTTGAGTTAATGAAAGATGATTCAATTATAGCAATTCAAGATATGGGAGCAGCAGGTTTAACATCGTCAAGTGTTGAGATGGCTTCTAAAGGAAAACTTGGTATTGAATTACATTTAGATAAAGTTCCATGTCGTGAGGAAAATATGTCACCATACGAAATTATGTTATCGGAAAGTCAAGAGAGAATGCTTATAGTTCTTGAGAATGGGAAAGAAGATAAAGCAAAAGAAATTTTTGATAAATGGAATTTAGATTTTTCTGTGATTGGTAAAACAACTAACTCAAAAAACATTGAGTTGTATTTTGACAATAATAAAGTTGCAAATATCCCAATTGATTTATTGGCAGAACATGCTCCAGAATATGACAGAAAATGGAAAAAATGTAAATTGCCTCAAAGAATAAAATTTAAGAAAAAAAATTTTAACAAATTAAAAATTACAGAAGTATTAAAAAAAATTATATCCAGTCCAAATGTATGTTCAAAAGAATGGATCTGGGAACAATACGATCACACTGTAATGGGCGATACTATTCAAAAACCAGGAGGAGACGCTGGAGTAGTGAGAGTTCATGGAAGTGAAAAAGCTGTTGCAGCATCAGTAGACTCATCTGCGTCCTATTGTTATGCCCACCCGTTAAGTGGTGGTAAACAAATAGTGTGCGAGACATGGAGAAATTTAATATGTGTGGGAGCTGAACCAATAGCAATAACCAATTGTTTAAATTTTGGAAACCCTGAAAAACCTGAGAATATGGGTGAATTTGTAGAATGTGTGGAAGGTTTAAATGAAGCAAGCAAATATTTAAATTTCCCTGTCGTTTCTGGAAATGTTTCTTTTTACAATGAAACAAAAGACAAAGGTATTAAGCCTACCCCAACTATCGGTGGAGTAGGATTAATTAAAAATTATAAAAATATGACAACAATGGATTTAAAAGAAATTGGAAACATAATTATTGTCCTAGGAAAAACAGAAGGCCATTTAGAACAAAGTATTTTTGCAAAAGAAATTTTGAATGAAAAAAAGGGACCTCCTCCTGAAATAAATCTTTTTAACGAAAAAAATAATGGTGAAACAGTATTAAAATTAATTAGTGACAAATTGATACGATCGGTTCATGACGTCTCTTTAGGAGGAATAATAACAGGCATTGCAAAAATGTGTATTAAAGGAAAAAAAGGTATCAAATTTTATAAGTTTAAAGGACTCTTAGATAAGTTTGAATATTACTTTTCTGAAGATCAAGGTAGATACATTATTGAAGTTAAAAAGGATAATCTTGAAAAGGTCAAAAAAATACTTGATAAAAATTCTAATCATTATGATCTAATAGGTGAGGTAATAGCGGATAATATTTCAATTAATGATGAGCCAACTTTATCAGTGGACAAATTGACAGAATTCAATAAAGATTGGTTATATAAGTATATGGTAAATTAATGGCAATGAATTTAAAAGAAATTGAAAGTATGATTAAAGAAGCATTACCTGATGCTATAGTTGATATTCAAGATTTAGCTGGAGATGGAAATCATTATTCTGCAACTGTTATCTCTTCAGTATTTAATGGAAAAAGTAAAATTGAGCAGCATAAAATAATCTATAATTCTTTAAAAGGTAAGATGGGAAATGAATTGCACGCTCTCGCACTAAAAACAAAGGAAAAAAATGGATCCACAAACTAAAGAGTTAATTGAAAATAGTATAAATGCTAATGAAGTCTGCTTGTTTATGAAAGGAACCCCAGATGCTCCAGAGTGTGGTTTTTCAATGGCAGTTGCAAACATGTTAAAAATTTTAGAAGTCAATTTTAAAAGTGTTAACGTACTCAGTAATCAAAATATAAGAGAAGGTATAAAAAAATTTAGCGAGTGGCCAACAGTTCCACAGCTATATATTAAAAAAGAATTTGTTGGTGGATGTGATATCATTAAAGAAATGTTCGAAAACGGAGACTTAAAAAAACTTTTAGAAGATAAACAAATTCAATATAAAAAATAATTTATCTAGAATAATATTCAATAACTAAATTGGGTTCCATTACTACAGGATAGGGAACTTCTTCGAATTTTGGAGTTCTAACAAATTTAATCTTTCTATTTTTTTCATCAACTTGAAGATACTCTGGTGTGTCTCTTTCTTTACTTGCTAAAGCAATATCAATTATTGCTAATTGTTTTGATTTATCTCTTATTTCTACAGTGTCCTCATCTCTTAACTGATAACTAGATATATTAACTTTCTTACCATTTACTCTTACATGACCATGGTTAATAAATTGTCTTGATGAAAAAATTGTTGTTGAAAATTTGGCTCTGTAGACGACTGAGTCTAATCTTCTCTCTAATAACCCAATTAAGTTTTCAGCAGTATCACCTTTTCTCAAAATTGCTTTTCTATACATATTTCTAAACTGTCTCTCATTTAAATTTCCGTAATAAGATTTTAATTTTTGTTTTGCTTGAAGTTGGATACCATAATCTGAAGGTTTCGCGTTTTTAGTTTGGCCGTGTTGTCCAGGAGGATAAGCTCTTTTATTAAATGGACTTTTAGGTCTACCCCAAAGATTCACTTTTAACCTTCTGTCAACTTTATGTTTAGATTTTAATCTTTTTGTCATTTAATTAATGCGTCTTATAAAGATACACAAATTTTTGTCAATCAGCCTTTTTCCCTAAACTTGCAAATACACTTGATAAAATACGTGTTTCTTTATCAGATAATTCCATCTTGTAAAAAATATTTCTAAGATTTTCGAGCATTATAGGTTTCTTTTCTTTTTGTTTAAAAAAATTTATTTGATTGAGATGTTTTATACAAAGATTGGTCATTGATAATATTTCTTTTTTAGATGCTGGTTTAAACTTTTTTGTTTTATTCTTTTTAAATTTCTCTTTAGATAATAAAGTTGAAATATGCTGTGCTATAATTATGAGGCTATGAGATAGATTTAAAGATTTAAAATTTTTATCAGTCGAAATTTTTAAAGTGTAATTTGTGTAAGTTATTTCATGATTTGATAGCCCGGATGCCTCTGAACCAAATAAAAATCCGACCTTTTTTCTAAAGTTTATTTTTTTTAAATCCTTAAGCTCTATATGTTTAATATTCTTGTTTCTATATCTAGCAGATGTCGCAATCAAAATATCAATCTTATCTATTGTGTTCTCAAGGTTGCTATACACTTTGCTTTTTTTAATTATATCTTTTGCGCCGACAGATGTAGCTATAATTTTATCATTAGGAAATGATGGCTTGGGATCTATTAATATAAGTTTGCTGAAACCAAAATTTTTAATACCCCTAGCGCATGCACCTATATTTTCTGAAAGTTGAGGTTTGTGTAAAATAAATGTAACGTTGTTCTTTGCCATGGATTATTTAATTCCATGATTTCTATTGTAACTAGATGTTTTCGAATAACTAATCCCATCCAAATATTTTTGATCAACATTCCACATAGACACTTTTAAAGGATAGCATTTTGCAACATCAGATGAATGTTCTGACCCGCAATCTCCACCGGGACAAGCGGACAGCACACCCAATAAATTTGTTTCTGCAAAAAACTCTAAATAATCCCCAGGTCTAACCGGGCTTGATTTCATGAAATATTGTTTCGTATCATTTGTAAATCCAGTAAGCATAAAAACATTTAATACATCGTGAACTATCTTTTCGGCTTCATCTAATTTAATATTTTTTTCTTTTACCAAAGCTCTAGTTAAATTTGAGTGACAACAGTAATGGTAATCTTTATCTGAAATTAGCTTAGACGTATAAGGATCACATCTTGTTCCTATAACATCATGAACAGATCCTCCATCTTTATCATAACCGTACCAGTCTAAAGTATCCCAAGTAATTGTTGCTAAAGATCTAAGATAAGGAAAGCTACTAAACATTTTATCACCAACTGAAATATGTGTTCCATACAATGCTCTTGTCTTTCCAGAATAAAATTTTTCATCTAAATTTGCAGCATTAAAAAGATTAAGGTCCCCAACTTGTGGGCCATCAATACTTTCTATCCTAAAAAAATTACCTGATTTGACATTAAAAGTTTTAGCATCTCTTGGTGGAATTATAACTTCATCAATTTGCCTAATGTATTTCCTTGCCTCATGTAATAGGGACAAATTATCATTAAGATTATTATTTGAATAACAAACTACAGGTTTAGCGCCTACTCTACTTTTTATATCTTCAGGCTTTTCAGAAAATTTTTTGATTTTCATCTACTTGCTTGCGGGAGCCTTGTCTTTAAATAACTTAAAATCAAGACTATCTATAAGAGCTTTAAATGATGCATCAATAATGTTAGGTGATACACCAATAGTAAACCAGTTTTTTCCTTGGGAGTCTGTGCTTTCAATTGATACTCTTGTAGTAGCCTCTGTTCCTGTATTTAAAATTCTTACTTTGTAATCGACAAGTTTAAGATCTTTTAAATATTTTGAATACTTTTCAAGTTTCGTTACGTTTTTTCTGATTGCGTTATCAAGAGCGTGGACAGGACCATTTCCTTCGCCTTCACAAATAATCTGCTCTCCGTCAACTTCTAATTTTGCTTTTGCTTTAGAAATAATTTGTTCTTGTTTATTTTTTGATACAGATACATCATATTCTTTAATTGAAATGTATCTTGGTATTTCACCCATAACTCTTCGAGCTAATAATTCAAAGGACGCATCAGCACCATCATAACTATAACCTATAAATTCTCTATCTTTTACCTCCTCAAGTAATTTTTTTATTTTAGGATCATTTTCCTCAATTACAATTCCTATAGTTTTTAATCTTGATAGAATATTCGATTTACCTGATTGATCTGAGACAATAATATTTCTATTATTGCCTACATCCTCTGGATCTATATGTTCATAAGTTTTAGGATCCTTTTGAACTGCTGATACATGTAAACCACCTTTGTGAGAAAAAGCTGCAGCTCCTACATAAGGCAAGTGTTTATTTGGTTTTCTATTTAATATTTCATCCAATAATCTTGAACATTGAGTAATATGTTTAATATTTTTTTCTTTAATATTTATTTCAAATTTGTCCGATAATTCTTTTTTAAGATGAAATGTTGGAATAATTGACATCAAATTTGCATTACCACATCTTTCACCTAAACCATTAATTGTTCCTTGAATTTGTCTTGCCCCTGATAATACAGCTGCAATTGAATTAGCAACTGCGTTACCTGTATCATTGTGAGCGTGAATTCCTAAGTTTTCTCCAGGGATATGTTCTGATACCTCTTTAACTATCTCGGTTACTTCATGAGGAAGTGTTCCTCCGTTTGTATCACAAAGCACAATCCATTTAGCTCCATTTTCATAAGCAGCCTTAATACACGCTAAAGCATACTTGGGATTAGCTTTATAACCATCAAAAAAATGTTCAGCATCAAACATAAATTCTTTATTATTTTTAACAAAATGTTTTGTAGTTTCTTTTATGTTTTCTAAATTTTCTTCGTTAGATATTCCTAATGCTACATCAACATGAAAATCCCATGACTTTCCTACTACACAAACTGCATTTGTATTTGAATTCAGTATTGCAGATAAACCTGGATCATTTTCAGCACTCCTACCAGTTTTTTTAGTCATTCCAAACGCAGTAAAAATTGAATTTTTTAGATTAAGACCTTTCTGAAAGAATTCTGTATCCGAGGGATTGGCACCGGGCCAGCCACCTTCAATATAATCTACTCCCAAACTGTCTAGGGCATGAGCTATTTTTGTTTTTTCATCAATTGAAAAATGAACACCTTGAGTTTGTGCTCCATCTCTTAATGTCGTATCGAATATATAAAGTCTTTCTTTGCTCATTTTATCTTCCAGGTTGTTTTATCATCTTTATCTTCAATTAAAACACCTTTGTCTAAAAGCTCATTTCTTATTTTATCAGCTAATTCGTAATTTTTATTACCTCTAGCTTTGTTCCTCTCTTTTATTTTTTGTAAGATCACTTCCTCTGAAATTTCGAGAATATTCTTTTTAAACTCTTGCCATTTTGATTTTGGTTCAAATAGAAGACCAATAAAATTACATGCAGTTGTAAAAATTTCTTTATCTTTGGCAGATCCTTTTGCAGCTTTATCATATAATTTATGGATATTACTTATATAGCCAGGTGTATTAATATCATCGTAAAGAGGACTTAAGTCTTCATCTGATATTAAAACTTTTCCAACTGGTTTCTTATGGCATTCGTACCATTTATCTAATGTTTTTTTTGATTGTATTAATAAATCCTCACTCCAATCCATAGCTTGCTTATAATGAGTTGACATTAGTGCTAATCTTAAAACTTGTCCGTTATACTTTTTATAAAAATCTTTTATCTTAAAAATGTTTCCCAGAGACTTTGACATCTTTTCATTTGAAACTGTAATAAAACCATTATGTATCCAAAAATTTGACAGATTTTTGTTTTCATTTGCACATCTTGATTGAGCTATCTCGTTTTCATGATGCGGAAACAATAAGTCTCTTCCTCCACCGTGTATATCAAAAGTATCTCCAAGATATTTTTTTGACATTGCAGAACATTCTATATGCCAGCCTGGTCTACCTCTGCCCCAGGGAGAATCCCATCCTGGTTCTCCATTAGTAGAAGGTTTCCATAAAACAAAATCTTCAGGTCTTTTTTTATTTTCTGATACTTCGACTCGTGCCCCTGCAAAAAGTTCATCAACGTTTTTATTTGATAATTTTCCATAATCTTTAAAACTTGATACATCAAAATAAACATGAGATTTATTTTCATATGCATTATTTTTTTTAATGAGAATATTTATCATATCAATCATTAAGGGAATATTTTCGGTAGCTTTAGGTTCAAAAGAGGGTTTTTCACAATTTAGATAATCACAATCGTCATTAAAACGTTTCGTAGTATCTGCAGTAAGTTTATTAATTGATATATTTTTTTGTTTTGCACCCTCTATAATTTTATCATCAACATCAGTAATATTTCTAACATATAGAACAGAAGATTTACCGTATTTACATTTAAGAACTTTAAATAAAATATCAAATACAACTAAAGGTCTTGCATTACCTATATGCGGGTCATCATAAACAGTAGGGCCACAAACATACATTCTCACCTTCTTTGGGTCGATAGGTTTAAATATTTCTTTTTTTCCACCTAGACTATTACTTAAATATATATCTTTGTTCATTGTATAAGGAATATACTTTTAATTTAGATTTGTGAATCTATTTGATTAATTGGGAATCTTGCAAACTGGAATGGGATCCATTTTGTGCAAGTTTGATTTTCTAATTTGAATGTATTTATCTCGATTTTTTGAATTCTCGTTATTCATGGCCTCTTCTATTTCTTTGTATGATAAACCTAATTGACCTTCATCTGTTCTGCCATCATCCCATAGACCGTCAGTTGGAGCTGCATTAATAATATCATCAAGTATTTTCAATTCTCTTCCTAGTTCCCAAACTTCTGTTTTATTACAATCTGCTATTGGAGATATATCAACTCCACCATCACCGTATTTTGTATAAAAACCAACTCCAAAATCTTCAACTTTATTTCCAGTACCAACAACAATTCCATTATTTGCTGCAGCAACTTGATATAGTGTTGTCATTCTTAATCTTGCACGAGAATTTGCCATTCCATGTTCGCTCCCAAAATTATCTAATGTATTCTCAAATGTTTTAAATAAACTATCTAACTCTAAAGTATGGCCTTGAACATTTTTAAAATTTTCTTTTAACCATTCCTGATGTCTTAAACTTAAGTCGTGTTGGGTATCTTTTTGCTTTATTGGCATAGATAAAACTATTGTCTTTAATCCTGTCATAGCGCTTAATGTACTAGAAACTGAGGAATCAATACCTCCAGAAATACCAATAACTAGAGACTCAGCTTTTTTTGGCATTGAATTTACATAGTTTAATATCCAATCTTTAATGAATATAGCTTTTTTAGACGATTCCATACTTCTTATATAATGTAAAAATTAAATTTTTAAACGACTAAGATGCCGCTTTAATTGCATTTCTTGCATAATTGGAATTCTTTTTAATTTCATCAGAAATTAAAAATGCCAATTCCAAAGCCTGATCAGCATTTAATCTTGGATCACAATGTGTGTGATATCTACTTGATAAATCTTGGTCTGATATATTTTTAGCTCCTCCGGTACATTCTGTCACATTTTGACCTGTCATTTCTATATGAAGTCCACCTGCGTATGATCCTTCACTTTGATGAACGCCAAAAACGTTTTTAACTTCTTTAACTACGTCGTTAAATGGTCTTGTTTTAAATCCAGTTGTAGAAACTAAAGTATTGCCGTGCATAGGATCGCATGACCACACTACATTTAATCCTTCTTTCTTAATTCCTCTAATTAGTTTTGGCAAAAACTTTTCAACTTTATTATATCCATATCTAGAGATTAAGGTAATTTTTCCTTTTTCATTCTTAGGATTGATAACCTCACAAATTTTTGCAATTTCATCTGCTTTAGAAGTTGGCCCACATTTTATACCTATAGGATTTTCTATACCTCTACAAAATTCAACATGGCCCCCATCTAACTGTCTAGTCCTATCACCAATCCAAACAAAGTGAGCTGAAGTATCATGATATTCTCCTGTAGTTGAGTCTGTCCTTGTCATACTTTCCTCGAAAGGTAAATGAAGAGCCTCATGTGAGGTCCAAAAGTTTACTGTGTATAACCTTCTATTGAACTCTGGTGTTATTCCGCAAGCAGCCATGAATCCTAGTGCATCAGCAATTTTATCTTCTAACTCTTTAAATTTTTTAGCTTGAGGACTATTTTTAATGTAACCTAAATTCCACAAGTGAACTTTTTTTAAATCCGCAAAACCACCATTTGAAAAAGCTCTTAATAAATTCAATGTTGCTGCTGATTGAGAGTAAGCTCTAAATAATCTTTTAGGATCTGGTCTTCTAGCTTTTTCATCAAATTCAATTGCATTTATATTGTCTCCCAGATAGCTAGGTAATTCTTTGCCACCTTGTTTTTCAGTTGGAGCACTTCGTGGTTTAGAGAATTGACCAGCAATTCTTCCAAGTTTAACAACTGGTAAAGAGGCTGAATAAGTCAATACAAGTGACATTTGCAAAATTAATTTAAAAGTATCTCTAATATTGTCTGGATGAAATTCTGCAAAACTTTCTGCACAATCGCCTCCTTGAAGTAAAAAAGCTTTACCATCTACGACTTCGGCAAGTTGATCTTTTAAATGTCTAGTCTCACCTGCAAATACTAGCGGTGGTGAAGACTTTAGCTTATTTAATACCATGTTAAGCTCTTTATCATCATCATATGATGGGATGTGTTTAACAGGATATTTTCTCCAAGAATTAATTTTCCAATTTTTCATATTTCAACCTTAAGATGAATATATATCTAAAATATGTCAAATGAGAATAGATATTATAAAAAAAATTACTCTACAGTTACCGATTTTGCTAGATTTCTAGGTTTATCAATATCAAAACCTTTTTTTAAAGCAGTATAGTAAGCTAATTTCTGAAGAGGGATAGTCATCAAGAAAGGTAACAAATCGTCATCTGTGTTTTCTACTTCAATTCTTTGCCAAATATTTTCTGAAAATATCTCATCTTTACTTTTATTTGTTATTAATAAAACTTTAGCTCCTCTCGCTATAACTTCTTGCATGTTTGACATTGTTTTTTTGTAATATTCATCTCTTGGAGCAATTACAACAACCGGCATACCATCTTCTATTAATGCCAGAGGACCATGCTTCATTTCACCAGCTGGATATCCTTCAGCATGAATGTATGACAGTTCTTTTAATTTAAGAGCGCCTTCCATTGCAATTGGATATGAATATCCTCTTCCTAAAAACATTGATCCTTTTATATCTGTGAAACTGTTAGAAATAGCCTGGATATCATTTTCAGATTTTAACGAAAGTTCAACTTTTTTTGATAAATTTAAAAGACTTTTAATCTTGGAATTATATTTTTTTTTCTCGACATTTTTATTAAGCACACCCATTTTAAGACTAAGTAAATAAAGAACTAGCATCTGACCTAAAAAAGCTTTAGTGGAAGCAACACCTATTTCCAAACCACAGTGTATTGGTAAAACAAACTTTGACTCTCTTGCTATCGAACTCTCAACAATATTAACCACTGAGCAGGTTTTCATGTTATTTTTATTACATAAATCCAAAGCTGCGTAAGTATCTGCTGTCTCCCCTGATTGTGAAACAAATACATATAAAGTATCCTTTTTAAATCTATTTTTTCTATAACGAA
>CACASB010000017.1 GCA_902535155.1 uncultured Pelagibacteraceae bacterium | reverse complement strand
AATTATAATTTTTCCTAAAATAGTTTTATGGCTACCTTCTGTCTTGTATGGACAGTAATACATATATGATTATTATGGAATAGTGAGTCCTAATAAAGAAAATATTCACTTAACAAACTGGGAAATAGTTTCAGTAAATCCAACAAATAAAAATTGGAACTGGAAAGATATATTTTGTTTTTGGACTGTTGGAACACAAAGTATTATTTCATTCGCTTTATTAGGTTCTTTATACTTACTTTATGATTTAAATTTCTACGAAGTGTTATTTGGTTCAATATTAGCATCATTATTAGTTTGTTTTTTTTCAAACCTATGTGGGGCTCCTTCACAAAGACACGGCATACCTTTCCCAGTTTTTTTAAGAATATCAACCGGTTATTTAGGGGCAAAATATATTAGTCTTTTAAGAGGATTTGTTGGCTTATTTTTTTTTGGAGTTCAAACTTTTTTTATCTCAAAATCAATAGGTTATTTGATAAGAATTACGTTATTTAACATTGATAGTAATTTTTTGGATAACGATATTTTTTTGATTTATTTCATGTCAATGAATTTAATCGACTGGTCGTCTTTTATATTCACTTTATTAATACAGTTTTTGATTTTTAGTAAAGGACAAAAAGTAATTAAAAATTTTGTAAATTTTTCTGCTATCTTTGTTTACTTTGGATTGTTTATATTTTTTTTAATTTTTATTTCAGAAAGTGACTTATATGTTTTAGAGACATTATTCGATAGGTTAAATATATCTAATGGATTTGGACAATTTAAATTAGCAAATATGATTGGTATTTCAGGAACATTATTTGCTTATTATTCAATTTTGATACTAAACTTTGGAGATTACTCAAGATATGTAAAAAATACCAAAGAGTTAACTAAAGGAAATATATCTTTAGCCTTTTCCTTAATTTTATTTTCCTTTTTTGTATTAATTATTATTATGGGTTCTGATATTTATTTCAGAAGTAATAATATTAACATCTCATCAATACTTACAAACCCTACTGATATTGTGGGAAAATTAAATAATACTATTTTGACTGTAATTGTATTAATCTTTATTTTATTTGCATCATCTTCAACAAATTTAATTGCAAATTATATTCCTACTCAAAATATTATCATTAACTTTTTACCAAAAAGCATGACTTTAAAAAAATCAGGATTGACTATATTATTTTTTGGTTTTTTTGTTGGAATACTTTGGACACCTCTTTTGAGTCAAAATGGATCTTTGTCAATATTAGATACTATTGCAAGTTTTTTTGGGCCTATATTTGGCGTTATGGTTGTTGATTACTACAATATAAAAAAAAGAATTCTAATTAATAAAGATATATTTTATGCAAATGAAAAAAGTGTCTATATGTATTCTAAGGGTTGGAATTTAAAAGCATTATACTCAATTTTTATAGGAACAATTTTCGCATTTGCAACTATTTGGAATCCTAACCTTAATATATTCCAATCTTTTTCTTGGATTATAGGTTTTATAATTTCAAGTATTGTCTACTACCTAATAGCAAGTGAACAATGATCAGGTTTGATTTAAAAAAAAAAGTTGCGATAATTACTGGTGGAGCACAAGGTTTTGGGTTTGATATTGCAAAAAAATTTCTCAAATCTGGCGCAAAAGTAATTATTTGGGACAATGATCAAATTGAACTGAAAAAAATTGTAAAAAAAATTAAAAGTAAAAATTTGTATCAACAAATTGTTGATGTAACTGTTCCTGAAAGTGTTGAAGAAGCTGTTAAAAAAATTACTAAAAATATGAAAATTGATATATTGATTAATAATGCTGGAATCACTGGTTCAACAAATGAGCTATGGAAATACGATTATGAAGAATGGAAAAGAATTGTTGATATAAATTTGCATGGCACTTTTAACTGCTGTAAGGCAATTGTGCCACATATGATAAAAAAAAATTACGGGAGAATAGTTAATATAGCTTCTGTTTCTGGAAAAGATGGTAATGCAAAGGCCAGCGCATATAGTTCTTCAAAAGCAGGCGTTATCGCTCTTACAAAATCTCTGGGAAAGGAATTAGCAAATAAAAATATAGCTGTTAATGCAGTTACTCCAGCGGGTGCTAAAACAAGGATTTTAAATCAAATGTCTAAGGAACACGTAAAAAGAATGCTTTCAAAAGTTCCAAGAGCAAGATTTCTTAAATTAAACGAGCTTTCATCAATGGTATGCTGGCTTTCATCTGATGAAAATTCATTTTCTACCGCCGCAGTATTTGATATCAGCGGCGGTAGATCTACCTATTAATTTATTTGATTTTTTGGTTTTTCTACAGGAAGCATAGTGTTTTCTATTTTATACAAACTATCCTCATTAGCGATGACAGGTGCCAAAATAATTATTGACCAATAAATTAGAAGCATAAAGATTGAGACTAATTTCAGAGTTTTTCTCCATTAACTATACAATTTTGGCTATTAATTTTTTGATCAAAATTTTCTAAATTTTCGTTATTGATAATCCATACAAAAGATTTTTCATAAGTATTATCCTCAGCTAATTTAGTACATTTTTTGCCAAGTTTAACCGAATGTGTTGAGCAACCGGTCAGAACTATTAGTAATATAAGGGGTATTAAAAGTTTCATAGGATATAAATAACCTTAAATAATGAATTTCAAATGTCTGAAAAATGTCAAAAGTAAGATTTTTCAAATTATTTGAATTTTTTTTTTTTTAGTTTATAGACTTCCAAAATGAAATTATTTTTATCATTAATTATCTCAATTTTATATTTTACCAACGTATATTCTGATAGCTTAGAAATTTTTAAGTTTAACGATAAAGAGCTTGATACTTTAAAAGTGAGAAAAATTAGAGGTGCTAAAAATCTAACCAATTATAGTCTTGGTAATAACGACAAAGGTAATTTTATGAAGGCCGAAGTTGAAGATGGAGGGTCAGGCTTAGGAAAAGAAGTCTCAGTAGATCTTAATAAAACCCCATTTCTAAATATTACTTGGAAGGTTGAAAAAGACTTAAGTGGTATTAATGAAAAATCAAAAAAAGGTCATGATTTTGCAGCCAGGTTCTTTGTAGTTAAAAAAACTGGGCTAACACCACTTTCAAACAAAGCGATTAATTATGTTTTTTCAAGTAATCAAGAGGTAGGAGATTATTGGACTAGTCCCTACACCAAAAGTTCAATAGATTATGTATTATCGTCAACAAAAAATAACTTAAATGAATGGATAACAGTGAAAACTAATGTTAAGGCAGACTATAAAAAATTACATAATTTAGATGTAGATATTTTAGACGGAGTTGCAATTATGGCTGACTCTGACCAATCAAAAAAGCAGTCAATTTCTTACTTTCAGAATATATATTTTTCAACTAATTAATAAATTTAGATATGAGAGAATTTATCTATCAATTAAAAGTTTTTTATGAAGACACCGACTCTGGAGGTGTGGTTTATTATGCAAATTATTTAAAATTTTTCGAGAGAGCCAGGACTGAGGCAATTACAGAAATTGGTTTAAGTAACAAAAAATTACTAGATGAAAATGGAATTTTTATAATAGTAAAATCTTGTAATATTGAATACAAAAAACCCGCTAAACTCGAAGATCAACTTGAGGTCAAATCTAGTATAATTTCGATATCTAATACATCTTTTAAAATGAAACAAAAAGCTTACAAAGATAATGAATTAATAACTGATTGTGAAATTCACTTAGTCATTGTTGATAGAAAAGGAAAACCATCAAAAATACCTGAAATTCTGAAAAAAAAATTAGAGAATTAATTTAATTTAAGTGCTACTTTGAAAAGCTGTTTCATTTTTTTTTCGTCAATTCTTCCAGTATTAACATTTCTTGGACTTGGGTGATAACAAGCCACTAAATTAATATTTTTTGGAAGACTATAAATTCTACCATGAGAAAAATGTACTTTTTCTTTAAAATCGTAATTATCCTTAAAAAAAGATACACAACTATCAAAAGCAATTTTTCCTAAGGCAATAATTGTCTTTAGATTTTTTAGATTTTTAATTTCATTATGAAAAAAATTAAAACAATTATTTAATTCGTCTTTATTAGGCTTATCTCCAGGAGGAACACACTTTAATGCTGTAGTTATATATGCATTTTTTAATTTTAAACCATCGTTTATATTATTTGAATACGATTGATTTGAAATTTTAACTCCATGCAAGCATTTATACAAAAAATCAGAGGATCTATCTCCAGTAAAAACTCTACCAGTTCGTGTGCCACCATGTGCAGCTGGTGCCAATCCAACTAAAAGAATTTTTCCATCGACGTCGCCAAATCCAGTTATGGGTTTACCCCAATATGTTTCATTTTGATATTGCTTTCTTTTTTCACTTGATATTTTTTTTCTAAACTTTACCAACCTTGGACATTTGCCACATTTAATTATAGATTTATTTAGTTTTAGAAAACTTAAGTTCATAATGAAATACATTAAAATAATAATTCTAATTTTTCTATTCCTTTTTAATTATAAAAGTTTTGCCGACGAAAATATTGTGGAAATCTTAAAAAAAAACAACAATATAATTTTTATAAGACATTCACTCGCACCGGGAAATGGTGATCCGCAAAATATAAATTTAAATAATTGTAAAACGCAAAGAAATTTAAGTACTGAAGGAATCAATCAATCAAAAAAAATTGGTAATTTTTTTAAGAAAAATAATATTAAACCCGGAGAAGTCCTTTCTAGTGAGTGGTGCAGATGCAAAGATACAGCATTTTATGCATTTTCTAATTATCGTACTTTTGATGCTCTTAATTCATTTTACGACCCCAAGTTTTACAAAAACAAAAAAAAACAAATCAAAGGTTTAAAAAAATTTATTAAAAATTGGGATAGTAAATCGAATTTAGTATTAGTTACTCATTATGTTGTAATATCAGAAATATTAGGCTTAGGTGCTAACTCGGGTGAAATTATAGTAACTAATAAAGATTATAAAACTTTGGGAAGGATTAAGATAGACTAGTTATTTAAAATATAAGTATATAAAACTTTTTATTATTTCATATGAAATTAATAAACCATCTTTTATTACTTTAACCTTTTTAATTCCATCATATCTTTTTCTCTCGTACATTTCTAAGTCAATATATGTATAATTATTTTTTTTGATTTTTGTTGGTAACTCAATACATAATTTGAAATCAGCACTCTTTAGATCTAATTTGTTAAATTTTTCAACATTACAAAGAACATAAGTAAATAAAATATCTGATAATTTAATTCCAAGAATATACTTTGTTATAAAAGTGAATATTCTGTTGCCAGTAAATGTAACTATATCATCATCATCACTACCTCCCTTACCCCCATATCTGCTACCAAAAACAAAATCATATTGTTTTGTTAGGTTTGTCAAATCTCCCAAGTATCTAGGATCAAATGAATAATCAGCATTATAAATGCATCCAAATTTATTTTTGGCTTCTCTGAAACCTTCAATTATTGCTGATCCATAACCTTTTCCTTTTTGAATTATTAATTTGCAATTAAAATCATTGATTACAGGTATTGAATTGTCATTTTCATTATCTACGACCACAATTATTTCATCTACAAACTCATTATTTTGAACTTCATTTAAGACTGCGCCTAAAGACTCTACTTCATTTTTGCAAGGTATAATTAAAGATATTTTTTCAGTCATTAATTATTTTGAAAATATAGATTAGTTTTCTTCTTTATTTTTTTCGACAAATATTAGGGCAATCAAAAATAATGCAGTCCAAAACATTGCGATTAATCCTTTTTTTATATTAGTTTCAGCTCCCCATATATCTAAAAAAAAAGCACCAAATAATATTCCTAGAATATATAAAATTACAATATGTTTAATCTTAATCATTATATTCAATTTTTCTTTTTTTCTCTAAAGAAACTCCATGTAAACGTTTATAATTATATGATTTTTCAAAACTTTCCAGCTGCCAACCTTTCATTCTAGATCTTATTTCTATTAAATTTTTTAATTTCCAATCATCACTAGTATTTTTATCTTTCCACGTAAGCTTTTCCTTTAAATTTCTTGCACAACCATAACAAAAACCAGTAACTGGATCTGATTTACAAATGCTTATACAAGGCGAAACTATCATAAATTTAATGAATTATTTATTGCACAAATATTCTAATTGGACAATTTTAATCTATAATATATAAGTCTTTTTGAAAAAAAACTGGGCGAGTGGCGGAATTGGTAGACGCGTTGGTCTTAGGAACCAATATGGCAACATGTGAAGGTTCGAGTCCTTTCTCGCCTACCATTGAATTATGAAAGTAACAGTAGAAAATAAAAAAAACTTAGAAAAAAATTTAAAGGTTTTAATTGATAAAAATACAATCAATAAAGAACTTGAACAAAGATATGAACAAATCAAAAAAGATGTTGTTTTAAAAGGATTTAGACCTGGAAAAGTTCCTACAAATATTATTAAAAAACAATTTGGGAAAGCGGTATACGGCGAGGTTATAGACAGGATCTTAAAAGAAAGTTCAGCAAAAGCTATTGATGAAAAAAAAATTAGACCTGCTTTGCAGCCTAAAATTGATCTTAAAAGTTTTGGTGAAGGGAAAGATTTAGAGTATACAATTAGCATCACAGAGTTTCCTGAGGTAAAAGTAGATTCACTAGACAAAATTAAATTTGATGAATACGAGATAAAAATTGAAGATTCGGAAACGATTAATAGAATTAAGGAAATAGCAAAAAACCAAAAAAACTTTGTTGAAGTTGATCCAGCCAAAGTAGCAAATGAAGGAGATCTAATATCATTTGATTATAAAGCTACGGTTGATGGTAATAGCTTTGATGGTAATGAAGGAAAAAATACTCAATTAGAAATTGGCAAAGATTTATTCATTAAAGGTTTTGATAAACAGCTATTGAAATCAAAAAAAGGTGAAGAAATTAGTGTAGAAGTAATATTGCCAGAAAATTTTCCTACAAAAGAACTAGTGGGTAAAAAAGGTATATTTAAGTGTAAAATAAATTCAGTAAAAAAACCAAAAGAAGTTGAAGTTAACGATGAATTTGCAAAAACACTTGGTGCCAAAGATTTAAATGATCTAAAAAAAATTATGTCAAAACAAATAAATGAAGAATTCAGAAACTCTTTAAATATTATTTCAAAAAATCAAATATTAAAAGGATTAGAACAAATCAAAATTGGTGATTTGCCACAAACATTAATAGATGAAGAAACAAAAGTATTAGGCCAAGGTCAGCCAGAAGAAGAATTAAAAAAAAATAAATTAAGTTTAGAAAAAAATGCAGTAAAAAGAATTAAACTTGGTTTAATTTTAAATGAAATTGGTGAAAAAAACAAAATTAAAGTTGATCCTAATGAAATACAAGCAGAAATTCAAAAACAATTAAGTATGATGCCAGGTCAAGAAAAAATAATAATGGATTATTATAAAAAGAATCCATCTGCTTCGGCGAGTCTGAGGGGAACACTTTACGAGGAAAAAATTATTAATTTTATTAAATCTAAAGCTAAATCAAATAAAAGAGTTTTAGATAAGAAAGAAGCAGAGAAAATTATTAAAGCCGAAAATGAAAAAAATTTAGAGGAACAAAAGAAAACTAGTAAAGCATCTGCTTCCAAAATAGATAAGAACAAATCTAAACAAATAGAAAAAAAAGCCCAAATAAAGAAAAAAGTAAAAAAAGTTAGCAAAAAGTAATTACAAGTTGTATAAGTGGTTGATTCGTACTTATGAGCATTAAAATATCAGAACATATGAATACGCTAATTCCAATGGTTGTAGAACAATCGTCAAGAGGTGAGAGAGCATATGATATCTACTCAAGACTTTTAAAGGAGAGAATTGTTTTCTTAGTAGGCCCAATCAATGACGCAGTTGCCTCTTTAGTTACTGCTCAATTATTATTCTTAGAATCTGAAAATCCGAAAAAAGAAGTTTTTTTATACATTAATAGTCCTGGAGGCTTAGTTACAGCAGGACTAGGAATCTATGATACAATGCAATATATAAAACCAGACGTATCAACTCTTTGTATTGGTCAAGCAGCTTCAATGGGATCATTTTTATTAGCCGCTGGAAAGAAAGGAAAACGGTTTTCTTTACCTAATTCTAGAATAATGGTTCATCAACCATCAGCAGGTTTTCAAGGACAAGCAACGGATATTGAAATTCATGCGAATGAGGTATTATCATTAAAAAAAAGATTAAATGAAATATATTCTAAGCACACTGGTAAAAATATTGATCAAATTAAAGATGCACTGGAAAGAGATAACTTTATGTCTCCAGAAAATGCTAAAGATTTTGGTTTAATCGATCAAGTAGTTGAGAAAAGAATTTAGTTTTACACTATATCTAGTCAAAAATTTATCCAAAACTTGAAATAAGCACACAAAGTATAATAAAGTATAGAAATTGATTCGTTTTAAATTCTATGAGTAATAATAAAAATATATTGTACTGTTCTTTTTGTGGCAAAAGTCAGCATGAAGTTAGAAAACTAATTGCTGGACCTACAGTTTTCATATGTGATGAATGTGTAGAACTGTGTATGGATATCATCAAAGAGGAAAATAAAGATACATTTGTAAAACACCAGGATGGCCTTCCTTCACCAAAACAAATTTGCTCAGTATTAGATGATTATGTCATAGGCCAAGATTTAGCGAAGAAAGTTTTATCTGTAGCTGTTCATAATCACTACAAAAGACTGAATTATGAAAATAAAACTAGCAAGAATGTTGAACTTGCTAAATCAAATATACTTTTGATTGGACCAACTGGTTGTGGAAAAACTTTATTGGCACAAACTTTAGCAAGAATACTAGATGTACCGTTTACAATGGCTGATGCAACTACATTAACAGAAGCTGGTTATGTTGGTGAAGATGTAGAAAATATTATTTTAAAATTATTACAAGCTGCAGACTATAATGTTGAAAAAGCTCAAAGAGGAATAGTTTATATTGATGAAGTCGACAAAATAAGTAGAAAATCAGAAAATCCATCTATAACTAGAGATGTTTCAGGAGAAGGAGTACAACAAGCATTACTTAAAATTATGGAGGGCACAATAGCAAGTGTCCCACCTCAAGGAGGTAGAAAACATCCACAACAAGAATTTTTACAAGTAGACACAACAAATATCTTGTTTATTTGTGGGGGTGCTTTTGCAGGACTAGATAAAATAATTTCTCAAAGAGATAAAGGTTCTTCAATAGGTTTTGGAGCAAAGGTAAAATCTTTAGAGGATAAAAAAACTGGAGAATGGATTAAGAGTTTAGAACCAGAAGATTTATTAAAATACGGATTAATTCCAGAATTTATTGGAAGACTTCCAATAACCGCAACACTTGATGATTTAGATGAAAAATCATTGATCAAAATTTTACAAGAACCAAAAAACTCATTAATTAAACAATACCAAGAATTGTTTAAACTTGAGGGTGTTAAATTAAATTTTAAAGATAATGCGATTAAAGAAGTAGCAGTAAAAGCTATAAGTAAAAAAACGGGAGCAAGAGGCTTGAGATCAATTTTAGAAAATGTTTTATTAAAAACTATGTTTGAAATACCTAGTCAAGAAAATGTTAGCGAGGTTATAGTAGACGTTAGTTCAGTAAAAGGGGAGTCGCAGCCTATAATCGTACATTCTAAGAACAAACAAGATAAAGATAAATCTAAAACATCAGCTGCGTAATATTGCACTTAATAAAGAGCAAAAAACTATTGCATTATTCACTTTAATATCCATATATTCACATAATGGATATAAAATTTAGCTCTGCACTTCTACCTTTGAGAGATATAGTAGTTTTCCCACATATGGTAATTCCATTATTTGTTGGTAGGGATAAATCCATAACAGCATTAAATGAAGTTATGAAAAAAGACAAAAAAATTGTTTTAGTAACTCAAAAAAATTCTGAAGTGGACGATCCTAAAAAAAACGATATTTTTAATTATGGGTGTGAAAGCAGCATATTGCAGTTACTTAAATTGCCAGATGGAACAGTCAAAGTTTTAGTAGAAGGGATATCGAGAGTTAAAATAAACGAATTTCAGGATAATAATGATTTTTTGTCTTGCTCTTATGAAAAGCTTACCGAGATAGTTGATAAACAAGAAGATTTAATGCCTTTAGCATTAAACTCAATAAAAAAATTAGAGAAACTTACATCAATTAACAAAAAGATTTCTAATGAAACAATAAATAATATTAAGCTTTTAAAAGATCCATCAAAAATTTCAGATAATATTGCCTCACATTTAAATGCTACTATTTCAGAGAAACAACAAGTTTTTGAAACCTTGGATTTAAAGAAAAGGCTAAATTTAATAAATAAAATTATGGATAATGAAACTAGCATTATTGGTGTCGAAAAAAGAATTCGTGGAAGAGTAAAAACTCAAATGGAAAAGACACAAAGAGAATACTATTTAAACGAACAACTTAAGGCAATTCAAAAGGAGTTAGGTGAAATTGAAGACGGAAAAGATGAAACATCAAGTTTGAATAAAGCCATACTAAGATCAAAAATGCCGAAAGAGGTAGAAAAAAAATGTATGTCAGAATTAAAAAAACTTAAAAATATGAGCCCAATGTCCGCAGAGGCAACTGTGGTAAGAAATTACCTGGATTGGATGGTTGATATTCCATGGTTTAAAAAAGACAAGGTAGATATTGATCTTAATAAAGCGCTCAAAATTTTAGATGAGGATCACTTTGGTTTAGAAAAAGTTAAAGAGAGAATTATTGAATTTTTAGCAGTTCAAAAAAGAATGGACAAAATAAGAGGACCTATATTATGCTTAGTAGGTCCACCTGGAGTAGGCAAAACTTCTTTAGGAAAATCAATTGCAAAAGCAACCAACCGACAGTTTGTAAGAATGTCCCTTGGTGGTGTAAGAGATGAAGCTGAAATTAGAGGTCATAGAAGAACATATATAGGTTCACTTCCAGGAAAAATTATTCAAATGATGAAAAAAGCAGGATCAAAAAATCCTTTATTTTTGCTTGATGAAATTGATAAAGTTGGAAACGATTATAGAGGGGATCCATCTTCAGCATTGTTAGAAGCTTTAGACCCAGAACAGAATCCTACATTCAATGATCATTACCTTGAAGTAGATTATGATCTTTCAGATGTTTTATTTGTAACAACAGCTAACACACTAAATATTCTTCCGCCACTTCTTGACCGAATGGAAGTGATAAGAATACCTGGTTATACAGAGGATGAAAAAATTAATATAGCAAACAAATATTTGTTACCTAAGCAAATTAAAGACAATGGAGTTAAAGAAGGTGAGATGAAATTTGAGGATGATACTATTAAAGATGTTATCAGATATTATACAAAAGAGTCTGGGGTTAGAAATTTAGAGAGAGAAATATCTAAAATATCTAGAAAAGTTGTTAAAAAGGTTGTTAATAAAGAGTCTGAAACAGTCAAAATTGATAGTAAAAATTTATCAGATTTTTTAGGTGTAAGAAAATTTAAGTTTGGAGAAATAGAAGACACAAATAAAATTGGGATTGTAACTGGACTAGCTTGGACAGAATTTGGTGGTGAAATTTTAAAAATAGAAACAGTTAATATGCCTGGAAAAGGTAGAATGCAAATAACAGGAAAATTAGGTGATGTGATGCAAGAGTCAGTAAAAGCAGCAAAATCTTACGTGAGATCAAAATGTTTGGATTTTGGGATTATTCCACCAACATTTGAGAAAAAAGATTTTCATATTCATGTTCCTGAAGGGGCAACACCTAAAGATGGGCCATCCGCTGGAATTGCCATGGTTACATCAATAGTTTCCTCTATAACAAATATTCCGGTAAACAAAGATGTTGCAATGACTGGAGAAGTAACTATTACAGGTCAAGTTTTACCGATAGGTGGTCTAAAAGAAAAATTACTTGCTGCTCACAGAGCTGGAATAAAAGAAGTCTTGATACCAAAAGAAAATAAGAAAGACTTAACTGATATTCCAAAAAAAGTAAAAGATGACATAAAGATTACAACTGTCGAGTCGGCTGATGAAGTTTTAAAAATAGCTTTAATAAAAAACCTAAAATCAGTTGAATGGGTAGAAGTTGACAGCATATCAGATAATAAAAAAAGCGAAAAAACTCCTGCAAGTATTCAATAATTTATAATTTACATTCAAACAACACTATTGTAAAAGTACACTTCATTTGGAGGGCGGTTAGCTCAGCTGGTAGAGCATCTCGTTTACACCGAGGGGGTCAAAGGTTCGAGTCCTTTACCGCCCACCAAAAAATTTATGGGGGTGTAGCTCAGTTGGTTAGAGCGATCGCCTGTCACGCGATAGGTCGCGGGTTCGAGTCCCGTCACTCCCGCCATAATGATAACTATTATCAATTAACGAAATCTTACAGCAAATAAGCCAATAAAAACGTGACGTAACTGCACTTTCATTTGGTATAAAAAATTATATATAAACTATATGCATTCTGAATTTTTAAATAATTATTTAACCATAATAATTTTTTTAGCGGTTGCTTTACTATTAAGTATCGGTTTTGTGATATTAAATTTTGCTTTTTCACCAAACAATCCGGACCCAGAAAAGTTATCTGCTTATGAATGTGGTTTTGAACCTTTTAATGACTCGAGAATGGAATTTGACATAAGATTTTACTTAGTGGCAATTTTATTCATTATTTTTGATTTAGAAATAGCGTTTCTTTTTCCCTGGGCAATAACCCTGGGTAATATTGGTTATTTTGGTTTCTTTTCTATGATGTTATTTTTATTTATTTTAACTATTGGATTTATTTATGAATGGAAGAAGGGAGCATTAGACTGGGAATAATATGAATTTAACAGATAGAGAAAAACAAATACCCGAGGAATTTAAGGATCTCGCAAAAGAGTTTGCAGACAAAGGTTTTATAACTACATCAGTTGACAATTTGATTAATTGGGCGCGTTCAGGATCTTTGCATTGGATGACGTTTGGTCTTGCATGTTGTGCAGTAGAAATGATGCAAACTTCTATGCCAAGATATGATTTAGAGAGATTTGGAGCAGCGCCTAGAGCATCTCCAAGGCAATCAGATGTGATGATTGTTGCCGGTACACTTACCAATAAAATGGCACCCGCATTAAGAAAAGTTTACGATCAGATGCCAGAACCAAGATACGTTATATCAATGGGAAGCTGTGCAAATGGAGGAGGTTATTATCATTACTCTTACTCAGTAGTAAGAGGATGTGATAGGATAGTTCCTGTTGATGTTTATGTTCCTGGTTGTCCTCCAACTGCTGAGGCATTACTTTATGGCATAATGCAACTCCAAAAAAAAATAAGAAATAACGGGTCTTTACAAAGATAAAATGTCTTTAACAAACTTAGAAAAAAAAATCAATTCTGAATTAACAACTAAAATAAATTCTTCAGGTATTAAGCATGGACAATTAGAAATTAAAATTAATAAAGACTCACTTTTAGATGTCGTGATTTTTTTAAAAAAAAATAACTCTACTAAATTCAGACAATTAATAGATATTACAGCAGTAGACTATATTGGAAGTGAAAATAGATTTAAAATGATTTATTTGTTTTTAAGCCATGAGTTTAATTATAGAGTGAATATAAATTTTAATATTAATGAGAATGAGTTGGTTAATTCTTTAACAAAAATATTCCCTTCTGCAAATTGGATGGAAAGAGAAGTTTTTGATATGTATGGCATAAAATTTAGTGATCATCCTGACTTAAGAAGAATACTTACCGATTATGGTTTTTCAGGTCATCCTTTAAGGAAAGACTTCCCTATGACTGGTCATTCAGAGGTTAGATATAGCGAGGAAAAGAAAAAAGTTATTTATGAACCAGTTAAACTTGAGCAAAACTACAGAAATTTTGATTACTCGAGCCCTTGGGAAGGAACAGAATATATTAAAGAAGTACAAAAAAAAAATGACTAAAGAAAAGAAAACACTTAATTTAAATTTTGGTCCACAGCATCCTGCGGCGCATGGTGTCTTGAGGCTAATATTAGAACTAGATGGTGAAATAGTTGAAAAAGCAGACCCGCATATAGGTTTGTTACATAGAGGGACAGAAAAATTAATTGAAAACAAAACTTACTCCCAAGCCATACCCTATTTTGATCGACTTGACTACGTAGCACCAATGAACCAAGAACATGCATTTGCTCTTGCAATTGAAAAAATTATGAATGTTGAGGTCCCAATTAGAGGTCAATATATTAGAGTAATATTTTGTGAAATAGGTAGAATCTTAAGTCATATTCTAAACATTACTACTCAAGCACTAGATGTTGGAGCTTTAACACCTTCTCTTTGGGGATTTGAAGAAAGAGAAAAACTGATGGGTTTTTATGAAAGAGTATCTGGTTCGAGATTACATGCTAACTATTTTCGGCCCGGTGGTGTTCATAAAGATTTACCAAGAGGTTTAGAAAAAGATATATTAGATTTTTGTAAAACATTTCCAAAAATAATTGACGATCTAGAAACATTATTGACTGATAACAGAATATTTAAACAAAGAAATGTTGACATTGGAATCGTGTCTAAGGAAGATGCTTTAAATTACTCATTTTCGGGTGTAATGATTAGAGGTTCAGGAATACCATGGGATTTAAGAAAATCACAACCTTATGATTGTTATGAACAGATTGATTTTAAAATACCAATTGGCAAAAATGGTGATTGTTACGATAGATATTTATGTAGAATCGAAGAAATGAGAGAAAGTATAAAAATTATAGAACAGTGTTTAAAAAATTTACCAAAAGGTCCAGTCAAGTCAATGGATAATAAACTTACACCTCCTCCAAAAAAAGAGATTAAACAATCAATGGAAGCTTTAATACACCATTTTAAATTGTTCACTGAGGGGTACAGGGTAAAAAAAGATGAAATTTATACCGCTGTTGAGGCACCTAAGGGCGAGTTTGGAGTTTATTTAATATCAGATGGAACTAACAGACCATATAAATGTAAAATTAGAGCTCCTGGCTTTTCTCATCTGCAAGCAATGGATTACTTAATTAAGGGCCACATGTTAGCTGACGTTCCAGCTGTTTTAGGCTCTTTAGACATAGTTTTTGGGGAGATTGATCGATGAGTTTAAAAAAAGTTTCTAAGGAGCAACCAGATAAATTTGAATTTAGCGATGAGAACTTAAATTTAGCTAAAAAAATAGTTTTAAATTATCCAACTGGAAAAAAAAAAAGTGCTGTTATGGCGCTACTCTATTTAGCGCAAAAACAAAATAATAATTGGATACCTTTAGCTGCTATGAAATATATAGCTAAGTATTTAGAAATTTCTTATATAAATGTTTATGAAGTTGCAACCTTCTACTCGATGTATAATTTAGCTCCTGTTGGAAAATATTTTATACAAATTTGTACAACAACACCATGCATGATAAGAGGAGCATACAAACTTGTTGATGTTTGTAAAAAAAATATTTCTGAAAAAGAAAACGAACTTTCAGGTAATAAAAATTGTTCCTGGACTGAAGTTGAGTGTTTAGGTGCATGTATAAGCGCTCCTATGGCTCAAATTAACAACGATTATTATGAGGATTTAAATGCAAAACAGTTTGAAAGTATAATTAAAGATATTTTAAAAGATAAAAAACCTAAAGCAGGTTCATATCGTGGAAGAATAAATTCTGAGCCTGAAAAAAACAGACAAACTTTAATGGAAACTAAGAATGCTTGAGGACAAAGATAGAATTTTTAAAAATTTATATAATGATTTGGGAGCTGACCTAGATTCAGCAAAAAAAAGAGGCGATTGGTCTAATACAAAGGAAATATGTTCTAAGGGGCAAGATTGGATTATAGAAGAATTAAAAAAATCAGAGTTAAGAGGTAGAGGTGGAGCGGGTTTTCCAACTGGTTTAAAATGGTCATTTGCACCGAAAAAAGTTGTCGCTAAACCTCATTACTTAGTTATAAATGCCGATGAATCTGAACCTGGTACATGTAAAGATAGAGATATTTTAAGATTTGAACCCCACAAATTAATTGAGGGCTGTTTAATTGCATCATACGCAGTTAATGCTCACAAATGCTATATTTATTTAAGAGGAGAATATTATAATGAAGGTGCAAAACTGCAAACAGCGATTGATGAAGCTTATAAAGCTAATCTTATTGGTAAAAATTCATCAGGTACTGGATGGGAACTTGATATTTATATCCACTATGGAGCGGGTGCATATATTTGTGGTGAAGAAACAGCCCTTTTGGAAAGTATTGAGGGAAACAAAGGACAACCAAGGTTAAAACCACCTTTTCCTGCTCTAGTGGGATTATATGGATGTCCTACAATTATAAATAACGTTGAAACTATAGCTGTTGTACCGACAATATTAAGAAAAGGGTCAAATTGGTTTGCATCTTTGGGCAAACCAAAAAATACTGGCACAAAAATATTTTGTATTTCAGGTAATGTTAACAGTCCATGTAACGTTGAAGAAGAAATGGGGATTAAATTAAAAGACTTAATAGAAAAACACGCAGGTGGGGTTGTTGGTGGATGGGATAATTTACAAGCTGTTATTCCGGGAGGCTCTTCAATGCCGATGTTAAGCAAAGAAATAAGTGAAAATATAACCATGGACTTTGACTCTTTAGTAGAAAATAAAAGTGGTTTAGGAACTGCAGGAGTAATTGTTATCAATAAAGATCAAGATATTATTAAATGTATGGCTAGAATAGCCAGATTTTACAAACATGAAAGTTGTGGACAGTGTACACCATGTAGAGAAGGTTCAGGTTGGATGTGGAGAATTTTAGAGAGGATGGCAAAAGGAGAAGCATCCAAAGATGAAGTTAATATGCTTTCCGATGTTACTAAACAAATTGAGGGTCACACTATCTGTGCTTTTGGTGAAGGTTCAGCCTGGCCTGTACAAGGTTTGTTGAGACATTTTAAAAAAGAAATCATTGAGAGAAATAATTTTGACCCATTAGTTAAAAATAACAAAAATATTCCATATTTAATTGATCAACATATATTAGAGGAAGATCTTAAAAATGTTAAAAGTTAAAGTTAATGGTATTGATATAGAGGTAGATGAAGGTCTAACAGTTTTACAAGCTTGCGAGATTGCAGGCGCAGAAATACCAAGGTTTTGTTATCACGAAAAATTATCAATTGCTGGAAACTGCAGAATGTGTTTGGTAGAAATTGAAAAATCAAGAAAACCAGTTGCCTCATGTGCTATGCCAGTTACAGATGGAATGAATATTAAAACAAATACAAAATTTGTGGAAAAGGCAAGAAAAGGAGTCATGGAATTTCTTTTGGCTAATCACCCCTTAGATTGCCCAGTTTGTGATCAAGGCGGAGAATGTGATTTGCAAGATCAATCAATGTTTTATGGGATTGATAAATCAAGATTTAAAGAAAATAAGAGGTTTGTACCTGAAAAATATATGGGTCCACTAATAAAAACTCAGATGACAAGATGTATACATTGTACACGCTGTGTAAGATTTGCAACCGAGGTAGCGGGTGTTCCAGAAATTGGTGCTA
>CACASB010000016.1 GCA_902535155.1 uncultured Pelagibacteraceae bacterium | reverse complement strand
AGAATATGAAAGTAATATTATTGGAAAATATAAAAAAAATCGGCACTATAGGTGAAATTATTGATGTCAAAAGAGGTTTTGGAAGAAACTATCTGATAGCTAATCAAAAAGCACTTTATGCATCCAAAGAAAATATTAAGCAAGTTGAAAAAACTAAAAATGAATTAGGTAAAAAAGACCAAGAAAAAAAAAAGATTGCAAAACAATTAATGGAAAAAATCAACAATAAATTATTTACAGTAAAAAAACTTATTACAGAAAATAAAGATCTATACGGTTCAATAAAACCAACAGAAATATCAAAATTGATTTATGATTCAGATAATATTGATATCAAACCTTCGTTAATACAACCTTTAAAAGAAATCAAATCTATAGGAACTTTTAAAGTTAAAATTGACTTGCACTCAGAAATACAAGCCGAAATAAAAATTAAAGTAGATACACTAGACCAAGTTAAATAATTTATACATTCTTTTCCCCAGCAAATTATTTTGATAAATTTGTTTTATTTATCTAACAAAAATATGTATCTTTAATAGTGAACAAAAATTTATCTGTTGTATTAAATAATATAAATCAACTACCAAATAATGTAGAGGCAGAGCAAGCAGTTATTGGTTCAGTATTGACTAATAATGAAATATTTGATGATGTAAGTTCTATAATATCAGAAAAAACTTTTTTTGATCCTCTTCACCAAAAAATATATTCAGCGATTAATAATCTTATTTACAAAGGATTACTAGCAAACCCAATTACTCTAAAAAGTTATTTTGAAAATGAAAAAGATGAACTAAATATTCCAGAGTATTTAATTAAAATTACTAAATTTGCAACCTCCTCAAGACAATCAATAGAATATTCAAAAATAATTTATGATATGTATGTTAGAAGAGAGTTGATTAAAATTTCTGAAAGTATCATTGAAAATGCAAAAATAAGTGATCTCAATGTAAGTGGACAATCTATTATCGAAGAGTCTGAAAAGACTCTCTATGACCTCGCAGAGAAAGGTTCTTTTAATTCATCATTAATAAAATTTGATTATGCAGTAAGACAAACAATAGAAATGGCATCTAGTGCATATAAAAATGAAGAAGGTATTGTTGGTGTTCCAACAGGATTAAGAGATTTAGATGATAGATTAGGTGGCTTACACAAGTCTGACTTAATTATAATTGCAGGAAGACCCTCTATGGGTAAAACTGCTTTGGCAACAAATATAGCATTTCATGCCGCAAAGAAAATTCAGGAAACAGGAGAAAAAGGATCAATAGCATTTTTTTCTCTGGAAATGTCATCCGAGCAGTTGTCAACCAGAATACTAGCCGAACAATCAAGAATAAAATCTAATGACATAAGAAGGGGTAAAATTTCAGAGGAGCAGTTTGAGCAGTTTATCGAAACTTCAAAGAATATATCTGAGTTACCTTTATTTATAGACGAAACCCCAGCAATAAGCATTGCAGCTTTATCAAATAGAGCTAGAAGAATTAAAAGGCTTTATGGGTTAGATTTAATAGTAATTGATTATATACAGTTGATGAAGGCTACTTTTGCACTTAAAGAAGGAAGAGTACAAGAAATATCTGAAATTACACAAGGACTGAAAGCGCTAGCTAAAGAATTAGCTGTGCCAGTTTTAGCCCTTTCACAGTTATCTAGAGCAGTAGAGACAAGAGATGATAAAAAACCACTATTATCTGATCTAAGGGAGTCAGGGTCAATTGAGCAAGATGCAGATGTGGTGATGTTTGTGTATAGGGAGTCTTATTACTTAAAAAACAAAGAGCCAAGACCTGCCACCGTTGAACATGCGGAATGGCAAGCTAAAATGAATGAAATTTCACATTTAGCTGAATTAATCATTGGTAAACAAAGACACGGTCCGACTGGAAACATTATGTTGGAATTTGAGGAAATGTTCACCAAATTTAAAGATGCTGTAAATAATTAGTATAAAATAGTATATTTACAGTTGAATGATTTCTAAATTATACCAAAGCGTAGTATTAAAAAATCCAAAAGTTATAATCACAATATTAATAGCAGTTGCTCTATGTTTTGGTTACAACTCCAAAAATTTTAGGCTTGATGCATCATCGGAAACACTGCTCATTGAAGGTGATCCAGACCTAAAATATTTACAAGAAATTAATGAAAGATTTGGAGCTAAAGAATTTTTAGTATTAACTTTAACTCCTAAAGAAAAAATCACATCTGAAAATACAATTAACAATATTCTTAGCCTTAAGTACAAGATTCAAAGTTTAAATTGGGTACACAACACAATAACTATTCTAGATATTCCATTGCTTGATAGTTCTGATGAGCCTTTAATGGATAGAATAAAAAATTTTAGAACCCTTAAAGATGACAACATTGATAAGGAAAGGGGTTTTCAGGAGATTTTAAATAGTCCTGTTTTTAGAAATTTTGTTATTAGTGAGGACGCAAAAACAACAGGTATTATTGTAAATATTAAACAGAAAGAAAAACCTCAATTCAATGCGTTTGATAATAATCAAGAAATTGAAAAATATAAAGATTCTTTGAAAAAAGAGAGGCATCAAAATATTATTGAAATTCGAGAAATCATAAAATCTTTTGAAGATATTGGGAAAATTCATTTAGGTGGAATACCTATGATTGCCGACGACATGATGACCTTTATTAAAAGTGATATAATAGTTTTCGGTTTAGGTGTTTTTTTATTTATCATATTAACCTTATGGTATGTTTTTAGAAATTTAATTTGGATCATAATTCCAATTTGTAGTTGTTTTTTTTCAGTTCTCATAATGATGGGTTTTTTAGGTATAATGAATTGGAAAGTAACGGTTATCTCGTCAAATTTTATTGCTCTAATGTTGATATTAACAATGGCAATGAATATTCACATGAGTACAAGATTTCTGCAATTAAGAAAAAAACTTCCTAGCTCATCTTTGCTCGAAATAATTACAATGACTACGGAAAAAATGGTTTGGCCTATAATATATACAGTACTTACTACAATGTGTGCTTTTATGTCATTAATGTTTAGTGAAATAAAACCAATTATTGACTTTGGTCTTATGATGTCATTTGGATTGTTAACATCATTTATTGTCACGTTTACATTGCTTCCAACTCTATTAAATTTATTTGATTACCAAAAAGTTGAGGTTGAAGAAAAATCATTTTCATCATTTACACAGACACTTTCAAAATTTTCGTTAAATAATGTTAAATTAATTATATTAATATCACTGCTATTAATTATTTTAAGTGTATTTGGTATTTCAAAATTAAAAGTTGAAAATAGTTTTATAAATTATTTTAGTAAAGATACTGAAATTTATAAAGGTATGAAATTAATAGACGAAAAATTAGGAGGAACTACTCCTCTAAACATTATACTAAAGTTTGATAAAGATGGAGAAGATATAGTAAATGAGGATGAGGATGAATTTGAAGATTGGGATGATGAAAATAACGAGACTGATCAAAGTAAATATTGGTTCACCAAAGATAAAATAGATAGAATAAAAAATGTCCATATGTATTTGGAAAGCCTAGACTATGTAGGTAAAGTTTTATCCTTTTACTCAATTATTGAAATAGCTACTAAATTGAATAATAACAAAGAGCTAGGAACCCTAGAAATGGGAGTCTTGTATAGCAAACTACCAGAGACAATTAAAAAAGAAATTGTTGATCCATATATATCTGTCAAAGATAACGAGGCTCGAATAAATTTAAGGGTTAAAGACTCTTCGGAAAATTTAAGAAGAAATCAACTTATTGAAAAAATTGACGACGAGCTAAAAAGCAAAGTTGGTTTAAATGAAAAAGATTTTAAACTGGGAGGTGTTTTAGTACTATTTAACAATTTATTACAAAGTTTATTTAAGTCTCAAATTTTAACTCTTGGTTTAGTTATGATTGGGATATTTTTAATGTTTTTGGTTTTATTTAGGAATGTGAAAATATCTCTTATTGGAGTAATACCAAACTTTATAGCTGCATTTGCTATTTTAGGCCTTATAGGATTGCTAAATATTCCTTTAGATATGATGACAATAACTATTGCCGCAATTACTATTGGTATCGCGGTAGATAATAGTATCCATTATATTTATAGATTTATTGAAGAATATAAAACTCACAAGGATTATAATGAGGTTGTTAAGACTTGCCATTCTACAGTTGGTATAGCAATTTTGAATACTTCTATAACTATAGTTTTTGGTTTCTCAATACTCGTCTTGTCAAATTTTATTCCAACTATTTATTTTGGAATTTTTACTGGTATAGCAATGTTGCTTGCAATGATACTTGTTTTAACTTTACTACCAAGTCTGATTATTTTAATAAAGCCTTTTGGTATTAAAATAAATGCCTGAACAAATTTTAGAAATATTAAATAAAATATTAATTTTTGATTTGATCTTTATTGTATTGATAATCTTATCTTTAATTAAGTGTACGTCAAAAGGTTTCGTATTAAGTTTATTGTCCGCCAGTAAATGGTTATTGGCATATGTTTTAACATTATTTCTATTTCCAAAAACTAAACCTTATGTAGATGGTGTAATTGATAACGAATATGTCTTAGACATTACTCTGGGAGTATCAATTTTTGTAATCATAGTTTTTATAATTTTGATGATAAACAAGGGAATCGGAAGAGCAGTAAGTTATTCTGGAATAGGAACGTTAGATAAAATATTTGGTTTTTTCTTCGGTTTTCTTAGAGCATATGTAATTTCTGTATGTATTTTTGCTTCAATAGACATTATTTATAATCATAAAAGATGGCCAATAAATCTTGACCATTCTTATAGCTTTCCATATGTTCTAAAAGGTAGTAATTATTTAATTAAAGAATTTCCAAATGAAAAAGACTATCAAAATACTAAAAAAAAAGTTCAAGAGTTATAATTCAAAAATTAAAGAGGAGTGTGGTGTATTTGGAATTAGCAATAATGAAGATGCATCGACTTTAACTGCACTCGGTTTACATGCTTTACAACACAGGGGTCAGGAAGGTTGTGGAATAGTTTCATTTGATGGAAGAAAATATCATTCAGAAAAAAGGTTTGGTTTAGTTGGTGATAATTTTAATAAAGAGAAGGTTTTAAAATCACTACCTGGAAACTATGCAATCGGCCATAATAGATATAGCACTACAGGTGGTACAACTTTAAGAAACATACAACCTTTTTTTGCAGATACTAACACAGGCGGAATAGGCGTATCCCATAATGGTAATTTAACTAATGCAATTACTTTAAGAAAAAAATTGGTAGAAGACGGTGCTATATTTTATACAACATCAGATACAGAGACAATCGTTCAGTTAATTGCAAGATCTAAAAGAGTAAAAACTATAGATAAAATTGTCGACGCATTATTCCAAATTCAAGGTGGATATGCTCTAGTAATGCTAACTCAAAACACATTGGTAGGAGTTAGAGATCCTTTTGGTATAAGGCCGCTTGTTATAGGTAAATTAAATGACTCTTATGTGTTTGCATCTGAAACTTGTGCTTTAGATATTATAGGTGCTAAATATGTAAGAGATGTAGAAAATGGTGAGATCGTGTCTATTCATAATAATAGATTAAATAGTATAAAGCCGTTTCCGGCAAAAAAAATAAGGCCGTGTGTTTTTGAATATATTTATTTTTCAAGACCAGATAGTTTATTAAATGGTAAGTGTGCTTATGAATATAGAAAAAATTTTGGTGCAGAGCTTGCTAAAGAAAATTCTTTAAAAGGAGACTTGGTAGTTCCAGTTCCTGACTCCGGCAATGCTGCAGCAATAGGTTTTAGTCAACTAACTAAAATACCGTTTGATCTTGGTTTAATAAGAAATCACTATGTTGGTAGAACTTTTATAGAACCAGCTCAAAAAATTAGGAGTTTAGGTGTAAAGTTAAAACTTAATGCAAATAAAACAACTATAAAAAATAAGATTATCATTTTAATAGATGACTCGTTAGTTCGTGGAACAACGTCACATAAAATTGTTAAAATGTTATACGATGCCGGTGCAAAAGAAGTTCATGTAAGAATAGCGTGTCCTGAAATCAAATATCCAGATTTTTATGGAGTGGACACTCCAACAAAAAAAGAATTGCTTGCAGCTAACATGAGTAATAATCAAATCCGTCAATATATAAATGCTAAATCACTTAAATTTTTAAGTATCGAAGGGTTATATAAGGCTATGGGTTTTGAAAATAGAAATAAAACTTATCCACAATTAACAGATCATTATTTCACAGGTGATTATCCGGTAAAACTAATAGATAAACTTGGTGATAATAAAGTGACGCAGTTGTCATTACTTAGTACTGCATCTAATAATTAAATTATGAAAAAAGTAAATTTCACAGAAATGAAAAATGGTAGTAAAGAAGACTACATGTTTTTAGACAAGCTTGAAAAAGAATATGTAGGTGAAACTGCAGATAGAATATTAGGTTTTTTATCAAGAATGACTTCAACTTTAGAAGGTTATAAAATTTCAAGATTAGAACACTCTTTGCAAAGTGCTACTAGAGCTTTTAAAAATAAAGAAAGTGAAGAGATGGTAGTAGCATGTTTGTTGCATGATATAGGAGACGAACTTGCTCCGTTAAATCACTCAGAATACGCGGCAACAGTATTAAAACCATATGTATCTGAAAGAACTCATTGGATAATAGAAAAACACGGTGAATTTCAAATGTATTATTACGCTCACCATTTGGGTGCTGATCGGTTTAAGAGAGAAGAATACAAAGACCACAAATACTATCAAGCGACCGTAGATTTTTGTGAAAAATATGATCAATGTTCTTTTGATCCAAATTATAAGTCTATGAGTCTTAAGGATTTTGAACCTATGGTTAGAAATATATTTTCAAGAAAACCATATTCTCACTATTAAATTGTCTAATAAATTAAAATCTGAAAGAAGTCCTTACCTTAAACAACATGAAAACAACCCTGTTAATTGGTTGGCATGGAATAAAGTTAGTTTAAAAAAAGCACAAGTTGAAAAAAAACCAATTTTTTTAAGTATTGGATATGCTAGTTGCCATTGGTGTCATGTAATGGCTCATGAAAGTTTCGAAAACATAAAGATCGCAAAAGTAATGAATGATAATTTTATTAATATTAAGGTCGATAGAGAAGAGAGACCAGATTTAGATTTTATATTTCAAAGGAGTCTAGGGATATTAACTGGCGCCCAGGGAGGTTGGCCATTGTCAATGTTTTTAGATGAAAATGGTGTACCTTTTACTGGAGGAACATATTTTCCACCAGAAGAAATGAAAGGTCGACCAAGTTTTACTCAAGTTCTTAACAATGTTTCAAAAGTTTATAAAGAGAACAGGGAAAAAATTATAAATCAGGTTGAGCAAATGAAGCTAGTTTTTAAAGAGTTTAACTTAAAAACTGCAGTTATAAAACAAGATGTTGAGCCTTTGGTTGAAAAAATTTTACAATACATGGATGAAAAAAATGGTGGTTTTAAGGGAGCGCCAAAATTTCCGCAATTGTATATATTTGATACGATATTTTATTTTTATAATAAGAATAAAAAGAATACTTTCTTAGATGTAGTTAGAAAATTACTGAATAATATTTCTTCTAAAGGTATTTATGATCACCTCGGTGGTGGAATATCCAGATATACTGTTGATGAAAAATGGATAATTCCTCATTTTGAAAAAATGTTTTACGATAATATTTTGTTTGTAAGAATCGTAAGTAATTATTTAGTTAAAGAAAAAGATAAAAAGTTGAATGATAAACTAATCCAAACAATTAATTTTATAAATAGTGAATTCCTTAACGATAAAAACTTATTAGGCTCTGCTTATGATGCTGATAGCGAGAATATTGAGGGCAAATACTATCTTTGGAGTAATAAAGAAATTGAAGGACTGCTTGGTAACGATATAGATATATTTAAAAAAAAATATTTAGTTACAAAAGAAGGAAACTTTGAAGGATCAAATATTTTAATTGAAAATGACAATTTTGAATTAAATAAAAATGAGTTAGAAATTATTCATAAAAGTGAAAAAAAACTTCTCGATGAAAGAAAAAAAAGAATAAAGCCTTTTTTTGATGATAAGAGTCAAACTGATTTAAATAGTTTCTGGATATATACTTTATTACATTCATCTTTTGTGCTTAAAAATAAAATGCTTAGAGATAAATCATTTGAACTTTTTGAAAGTTTGCAAAAAACTCTTAAAAATAAAATTTATCATTGTTATGATAAGCAAGAAGAAATTGATGTATTTTTAGAAGATTACGCATATTTTGCATTAGTTTTAATAAGTTTTTACGAAGTGACAGGCAATGAAAAATATCTAAATAATAGTGAAGAAATACTAAAAGAAACATGGAGTCTTTTCTATGATGAAGAGACAAAAACTTTACAAAAAAATTCGCAAAAAACAAATGATCTATTCGTAAAGCCTATAGATATAATTGATAATAATATTCCAAATGGAAATAGCATTTTTTTGCTAACATTAAATAAAATTTTTAACATAACCGAAAATAATATTTATAAAAATAAAATAGAAAGTCTTACAAAGTCCTATTATTCATTAATTGACAGAAATTATTCACAAATGTTTAGCTACTATAAAACTTTAGATATTTGTGAAAATAATATTACTTTCACGTTTTGCGGTTTTAATGATGAATTTCAAAAAATTAGAGATTTTTTATTGTTAAATTATTTTGAAAAATCCACATTTATTTATAAAAAATCAAAAGATGAGCAATATATTTTAATTTGTAAAAATCAAACTTGTTCACAAAAATTAAAAAATATTTCTGAAATTAATAATTATTTAAATGAGAGATCTATCTAGCCAAAAAAAAGGGTCATTGATGGCTTTTGTTGCTGTGATGTTAATCACACCTGACTCTTTATTCATAAGATTATCATCAATTGATACATGGGGTTTAGTTTTTTATAGGGGAATTATTCCTTTTGCTGTTGTTTTTATAGGTATGATCATAATTTATCAAACTAGATTTTTTAAAATATTATTTTCAAATGGCTACAAGGGGATTGCTTATATAATAACTTTTTCAATAACAAACATAGCGTTTGTTGTTTCAATTCAAAATACAAATGTTGCAAATACTTTAGTCATGATTGCAACAGCACCAATGTTATCCGCAATTTTGAGTAATATTTTTTTAAAAGAAAATCCTGACAACAAAACTTGGATAGCTATAATTATTACTTTTATTTCAGTAATATATATTTTTTATGATTCAATTAAAATTGGTAACTTTTACGGAGATATACTTGGTTTTATTGCAGCGTTAGGATTGGCTGTTGGTGCGGTAATAATAAGGTCTGCAAAAAAATTAAATTTAGTTCCATCTGCAGTAATTGGAAAATTATTTGTAGCATGCTTTGCTGTAATTTTTATTAACGATTATTCTCTTATTGGAAATGATTTAATAATTGTTCCTTTAATGTGTTTAATGTGTGTTGCAATACCATTTGTTTTAGTCACCATCGCTCCAAGATTTATAACAGCAGCAGAGGTAAACCTTTTCTTTTTGCTAGAAACTATTGTCGGTCCAATTTGGGTTTGGTTGATAGTCAAAGAACAGCCAACAAATGAAACAATCCTTGGTGGTATAGTTATAATTGTTACAATTGCTGTTCACTCTTTTTTAAAGTTAAAAAAATCTTAAGTTAGATATAATAATTTCTTGATTTAGTTTAAAATCACAAATAATAAGCAGGCGGATTATGAATAAAATTGTAAAAAATTCTTGGGCACTATTTCTAGGAATGAGTATGATTATGTTATCATATGGATACCAAAGTTCTCTACTAGGAGTAAGGGCTGTTGTAGAAAATTTTAGTTTAGCTTCAACAGGTTTTATGATGTCTGGATACTTTGTTGGCTATTTTATTGGAGCTAAAACTGCTACACCTGTAATTTCAAGCGTCGGGCATATAAGAGTATTTGCTGCTTTTGCATCAATCGCATCATTGTCGATTTTATTACATTCTGTTTTTGTAAATCCATTATCATGGTTTTTATTAAGAGTTGTGACAGGATATTCAATGGTTTTGATTTATACAATTGCGGAAAGCTGGTTAAACGATAGAGCAAGTAATAAAAATAGAGGTAAAGTTTTATCAATATATATGATCATACTATATGGTAGCATGGGGCTTGGTATGTTTTTACTTAATTTTAGTAAGCCAGAAAATTTTGAACCATTTATTTTAATATCAGCAATTATGTCTTTGGCATTGATACCGATTTTATTAACCAAAAGAAAAGCTCCAACTTTTAAAAAAATTGCTACCATGTCTTTAAAAGATTTATATAATTCATCACCGCTTGGAACAGTGGGAGCATTATTATTAGGCACTGTTCATTCTGCAGTTTTTTTATTTTTTGCTGTGTATGCAGCCGAAATGAATTTTTCAATTCTTGAAATTTCAATCGTTACTTTTCTTCTAACAATTTCAGGAGCAATAGCTCAATATCCCATTGGTTATATTTCAGACAAATTTGATAGAAGAAAAGTAATTATTTTTACAACCTTTGGTGCAGCTTTTTTTGCATTGTTGCTTATTTTTTCTAGTGGCACAATGTATTTGCCAGACGGTTTGGGCTCATCAAAATCTTGGTTTTATTTTTTTGTAGTTTTATTCTCGTTTTGTAGTTTGCCCTTATTTTCTTTAATTTTGGCACATACTAATGATTATATAACTAAAGATAAATTTGTAGCTGCGGGTGCTAGTCTACAATTTGCTTTTGGTTTTGGTGCTATGAGTGGTCCATTTCTCTGCTCAATTTTTATGAATTTAGTTGGAAACAACGGTTTTTTTATATTTATTATTATATTTCATTCAATGATTGGATTTTTTGGTATCCATCGAATGAAAGTAAGACCTTCTCTGGAAAATCCAGACTCTCAGTTTGTTCCTATGCCTCAGACTATAACGCCAGTAGGCATGGAATTAAATCCTTCAACTGAACATATTGATGAGCCTTACTCTGAAAAAGTCGAAAAAATGTTAGAAAGAAAAGGTGTTATCATCAAAAAAAAAATTGAGGAAAATAAAAATGAGGAAAAAACAGATCCAGCAAAAAATTAATTTTACACTTTAAAGTTGCACCTCATTTTGAACTAAAAGTTATAAAATTCTTGTTAAAAAACATTTATTTTGTTTAAATAAGTTCTTTATGAAAAAAAAATCTAAAAATAAATTAGATAATGGCGCCATTGCTAAATTGGCATCTCTAACTTCAGGTGCTATAACTACGTTTAAAGAAAAACAAAAACAAAAAAAAAAAGAGTTAGCTCAAAAACGTAAAAAAGAAGAACTCAGCAAATTAAATATAGAAAAAAAAGAAATTAATAAAAGAATAGATCAATTAAAAAAACAAGAAGAAAAAATTTCAATGAAGTTTGAGGAATTAAGATTAAGAGAAAAAGAATTAGATTTAAAAGAAATAGATTTAACAGCTAAACAAGAACAATTAAAAAATAAAAAGTTTAACTTAGCAGAAAAAGAAAATAATATTGAACTTACTCGTATTGAAATTAAAAAAATTGAGAAAAATTTACAATTAAAAAATGAAGAACAAAAAAGGAAGGACATAGATCTAAAAGTTAGAGAAGATGAACAAAAACAGAAGGAATTACGAGATTTAAGACGAAAAAGACGAGAACAAAAACAATTAGAGTCAAAAATAAATAATCAAAAAATGCTGGAGGAGCAAAAGCTTAGGGAATGGGAAGAAAAATTTGATAGAGAAAAAAAAATTAAAGAAGACCAGGAAAGATTGAAAGAGGAAAAACTTGAACAACTAGATCTACAGAATAGAAAACTAAAAGATCAAGATTATCAGGATTTAAATGATGAAATTTCTAGTCAACTTAAAGATTTAGATATAAAAAGTACTCCAAAAAATTAAGGTTACTGATTAGGAAAATAATCTTTTAATTCTCCTTCACGATAAACATCAGCAGTACAACAATGTAGTCCACCGCCAAAAGCGTATGCATCTCTTAGATCTATTGGAATTACCTCCATACCTAATTTATCTAATTGCTCTGCCTGATAAATTTCGCTTTTTTCTACACAAACTGTTTTTGGGTCTAATACAAGAACATTCATTGATAACCAGACCGATGAATAACAGAGATGAGGTGGAGTATTATGCGCTGGTTGAGCAGAATCTAAAATTTCCCAGTCATTCTTTTCAAATAATATTCTTTGATCCCTTGGAAGTTTTCTTTGAGGGTTATTTATAATTAGTCCTTCTCTAATAGGTGTAAAAGTTGCATCAATATGTATTGGGTACGGATCACCTGGAAAATTGACTGCATGCACTCTATGATTTTCAAAATGTCTTCTTAGCCAATCAATACCTTTTAAATTTGTTGTAAAACCATGTTGAACTACTAAATCCTTCCCAAATCTTAATATGTCTGCTGCATCAAACAAAGGTTCTTCCTCGGTAGTTACAAAAAATTTTTTTTCTGTCCACTCCAATCTTTTTTTTTCTCCTATTCTATCAGAAAGATAATCTTTCCTATAATCAAGATCAGTAAGTCTTGGTTTTGGAGCGGTTTCATGTTTCATATTAAAGTCTTCATTAAAATATTTTTGTAAAAGTGGTCTATAATTTAAATATTCAAACCACCTACATCTATAACTCATAGTTGCTTCAAGGATTTCATTCCCAACAGTTAATAAAATATCTCTTGCTGGCATACATCCAAACATGCTTTCAACTTCCCAGTCAGGAGTTGAAATTTTTTGATTATGTTCTAAGGGTGTTGGTCTATCAACCTTAATTCCTCTTTTTTTCAAAATTTCTGAAAAGTTATCTAACAATTGGTTGGCTTTATCAACGGTATCTTTTAATCTAGGACCGTGTGTTCCTTTCATTACAGAGTCTTCGGGTACTTTAGCATCTAATGCAGGTTCAGGTGCGGGAATACAACAACCATCTGCTCTACCCACAATAACATGTTTCAAAGGATCCCATTCATTCCAGCTATTAACGATAGTTTTGTTTGACATTTTATTTCAATTTAATGCAATAAATCTTCTATTATTCTTAATTATTAAACTGTAATAAATTATTGCAATAAAGATTAAGAAACCGCCTATGATAGTATTGTTAGATGGAATTTCATTTATTCCAAGAATAGGAAGCCATACCCAAAAAATTCCACCTATGACTTCAGTTAATGAGAGAAGAGTTAATTCAGCAGCTTGAATAGATTTTGATCCAATAGAGTATAAAATTAAACCCATACAAACTAAAGTTCCGTGCACTGAAAAAAGCCCTTGGTTTCTACTAGATGATAAAAGACTAGTATCTGTTTCTACTAATATAACTATTGATACAATTGCACATAATAAGCCGGCTATTGCAACAGTAGTGAATTTTGGCGTATCCTTTCTCCATCTTAAAGATACTGAAAAAACAGAAAAACCTAATGCCGAGACAAGTCCAAACAATAATCCAAATAATGTACCCGCAGAAAAGTTGCCAATTGCCATGATAATAATTCCTATTGCTGCTAATATAATTGCTATCCAGACATTAAAGGAAATCTTTTCGTGTAAGAACATAAATCCTAAAAAAGCAGTCATAAATGGCATTGCAGCAAGACACAATAAAGTAACCGCTGCTGAGGTATTTGTAATTGACCAAATAAAAGTGATCATTGCTATACCTAAACCTGTGCCACCTATCAAACCAGACCAGCCAATTTTTTTGTAATTTTTGTAAAATTCAATTCCTTCTTCAAAAAAAAGATACAGATTAAGTAATATAAATATTGTTACTCCCCTGCCTAATAAATACTGCCAAGGAACTAGCTCTGGTTGATCAATATATCTTACTACTAAAGGTCCAAAGGACCAGAGAATTCCAGCAAATAACACTACTGGTATTGCTATTTTTTCATTTTTAAATTCCAACATGTAAGATTCTTAATATTAATTAATATTTTAAACAACTAATTTTTGATGTTTATTATTCCAAATCTAAGTCATTTTGGGTTAATTTAATTAACTTTTTTATAAAAATAGTTTATTCATAATTAAACAGTAAAAATTAAAAACAAAAATGGATCTACAAATAATAAAAATAGCTTCTGACAATAAAAACCAAAAAATACTTAAAAAATATACTCATGAGATTAAAAACAAGAATTCAATTTGTGGAGATGAAATAACTATAAAACTATTAATTAAAAATAAAATAATTAAAGAAATTGGTTACGATTGCAATTCCTGTGTATTTTGTCAAGCTTCTATAAATTTGTTAAGTAAGAAAATAATTAGAATGAACACTGATGAGACCATTAATTTGTGTGCTGAAGTTTTAAATTTTTATATTTCAAAGGAAAGAAAAATAACCAAAAAAATTAGTTTTTTGAAAAAAATTTTTACAGAAGATAATTTTTCTAGAAAAGAGTGCTTGTTATTGCCTTTTGAAACTTTAATAAAAGGTTTAAGGTCTGAAAATGGAAAAAATTAAATTATCTTTTTTAGCTGGACTATTTTCTTTTTTCACAATAGGTATTTTATCTGCTTTAACTTACAAAACGGATTACGGTATTTTTTTAATAGCATCGTTCGGTTCAACAATGGTTATACTTTATGGTTATCCAGATAGTCCTTTTGCTCAACCTAAAAATATTTTTTTTGGACATTTGTTAACTTCATTCGTGGGAGTAATTTTTGTTTCTTTTATTCAGCTACAATTATTTATAATTTTACCTTTAGCGGTAGGATTTGGTGTTGGTCTCATGATACTTTTTGATGTTCCTCATCCACCTGCAGGTGGAAATCCTATAATAGTAATCCTTGGATCTGTTTCTTTTGATTATCTTTTAAACCCCATTATGGTCGGTTCAATCATCATCATTTTGTTTGGAATAATTTTAAACAAATTTATTCTTAAGAGACAATATCCAAAAAATAATTTGTTTGCTTGAGTATCCTTTTTCATGGTAGACTAATTTTTTATTAGCTTAAGGAGAAAAATGAAAATATTGTGCATATTATATGACGACCCTAAAGGGGGAATGCCAAAATCCTATCCTTTATCAGATTTACCAAAGTTAGAAAAATATCCTGATGGAATGAGTTTGCCTACTCCTAAAGGTAGAGATTTCACTCCTGGACAATTACTAGGATGTGTTTCAGGAGAGTTAGGACTTAGAAAATTTCTAGAGAGTAACGGTCACGAATTTATTGTTACCAACAGTAAAGATGGTGATGGATGTGAAGCAGATAAACATATAGTTGATGCGGATATTGTTATCTCACAACCATTTTTTCCTTACTACTTAACTGCAGAAAGAATTAAAAAAGCAAAAAACTTAAAGATGGCCATAACTGCAGGTATAGGATCAGATCATGTTGATTTACAAGCTGCTATGGATAACAAAATTGATGTGGTTGAGGTGACTTTTTGTAATTCAAGGTCTGTTGCAGAGCATATAGTAATGATGATTGTTTCAATGGTAAGGGATTATCATAACCAGCACAGAATAGTTAACGAAGGTGGTTGGAATATAGCTGATGCTGTTCACAGAAGTTATGATGTAGAAGGAATGCATATAGGTACTGTAGCGGCTGGAAGAATTGGACTAGATGCATTAAGAAAAATGAAGCCATTCGATGTCCATTTACACTATTTTGATAGACATAAACTACCAGACAGCGTCGAGAAAGAATTAAACTTAACATTCCATGATTCAGTTGAGTCGATGGTTAAAGTTTGTGATGTAGTTACAATTAATTGTCCACTACACCCTGAAACCGAAAACCTTTTTAATAAAGATATGATTAGTAAAATGAAAAAAGGAGCATATATTGTAAATACTGCAAGAGGGAAAATTTGTAATAAAGATGATATTGCAGATGCTCTAAAATCAGGTCAACTAAGTGGTTATGCTGGCGATGTATGGTTTCCACAACCAGCTCCAAATGATCACGTTTGGAGAAGTATGCCAAACCATGGAATGACTCCTCACACATCTGGAACATCATTATCGGCGCAAGCAAGATATGCGGATGGTGTAAGAGAAATATTAGAATGTTTTTTTGATAAAAAACCAATTAGGGATCAGTACCTAATTGTAAAAGATGGCCAACTAGCTGGAATGGGTGCACACTCGTATAGTAAAGGCTCAGCAACAAGTGGTTCGGAGGAGGCTGCTAAATACAAGAAAAAATAAATTTGAAAATAAAAAAATTTTTTAAACCTTTTATTTTAACTTATTTATTTTTTAGTATTGCTATAAGTTTTTATCCATCTTTTGATTTTTACTCATTTAAAGGCCAGCTTATAATTTTATTAATATCATTATTTAATGGGATATTAGGGTTATACGTAAAAAAAATTGGAGAATAAAATCTTATAAAACATAAGGCTCTACTCTTTCCTCTTGCTTCAATACTCTTTCTACGGAAAAACAACCTAAATCAATTGTTTGATACGATCCTGTTGTAATTAATTCTGTTAAAGCCCTTCCTATACCAGGGGCTTGCATTAAACCTCTTCCAGTAAATCCAGATGCCATATAAACATTTTTATATCCAGGATGTTTTCCAACCACAGCATTATTGTCTAATTTATTGCAGTCATAATAACCAGCCCAAGCGCCAGTCATTTTAATTTCTTCAAAAACTGAAATTCTTTTTGCTAAACCTGGCCAAACTAATTCCTCAAAATCATTCCATTCTGGCTCTAAATCATCTGCATCCCAAACAGGTTTTGGTGATCCTGCTAAATATTCTTTACCTTCCGGTCTCCAGTAAACACCTGTTGTTAAATCTCCAGTTAATGGCATTTCTGGTATATGTTTTGGGCATTTAAACCTAAAAACAGTATGCTTTTGAGGAAAAACAGGAATATCATTTAAAATTTCATTGGTCCAACATCCTGCTGCTGAAACTATTGTTGTCGCTTCTATTTCTTTCAAACTTTTTACATCACCTTTAATAAATTCAGCCCCAAGTTCAATAGCTTTATTTTTTAAAGCATTATGAAACAAATATGGATCAATCCAACCCTCTATTTTTGTATCAGAGTAAGTTGCTGTCTCAATACCTTCTTCACTTATGTATGGAAATACTTTTTTTAACTCTGAGCCTTTGATATTTTTTGTCCCAGCGTCACATGCTTTATGATTTTCTAACGCAAGATATTGCTCTTCGGCGTGCTCAGGTCCAAAAAGTAACAAATAGCCATTTGGAACCATGCTAACAGTTGGATTTGGATTATTTACAGTTTTTAAATCATTAGGTACATTTAGTAAAAATTCTCTTGAAAATTTTCCTAACATTATATTTTCTTTTTGAAAAAATTGTCTTCTAAAACCACCTAATGATAATGGAAATGAGGCTTTTTTGTAAGTTGGGTCTTTCTCAATCACTTTAACTTTTCTACCTTCTTTAGAGAGAAAATAAGCTGTAGAAGCTCCAATTATTCCACCACCAATTACTACAACATCATCCATATTAATTTAAATATACTAAAGTTAGATTTAGAATTAATGCATAACTACTCCAAAGTAAATAAGGAATCATTATATAAAAACTCAAGTCACTAATTTTTTTATATTTAAAAATTAATATTATTATAAAAGTTAATATTATTATTAAGTTTAACAGGGCTAATTCTATGTTGTGGAAGACAAAAAAAACTATACTCCAAGTTGTATTAAAACATAAATGTATTAAATAAATTAAAACTAGATTTATATTATAACTCTTATGCCAAGCTGACCAAATTGCAATTGCCATAAAGAGATATAATGTAGTCCACACAGGTGCAAATACCCAATCAGGAGGTGTAAGAAAAGATTTATTTAAAGTTGAATACCAGGGTTCTTTGTAAGAAAATGTCGCTATACTCCCAATAAATGATGCAGAATATGTAATTATTGCAAATATAACAAAAGATATAAATTTATTTTTTAACATATTCATATTATACATCATTTTTATATGAATAATAAATCTATATGGATTACTGGAGCAAGCAGCGGAATTGGTAGAGCCTTGGCAATTAAGTTCGCAAAAGAAGGTTGGAAAGTCGCAATATCTGCGAGAAGAGAGAATTTATTAAATGAAATTTCTCAAACTAATGAAAATATTAAATCTTTTCCTCTGGATGTGACTGACAGTGAAAAATGTAAAAAAGTGTTTGAAGATATCAAAAATAAAATTGGTGAAATTGATATATCTGTATTTTGTACAGGTATACACGACCCACAATCAGAAAAAACTTTAAACATTGAAAAAGTAAAAAAAATAATGGAAGTTAATTTTTTTGGTACCGTCAATTCAATAAATTCAGTTTACGATTATTTTAAAAATAAAAAATCAGGACATATATCTATCGTATCCTCTGTTGCTGGATACAGAGGTTTACCAGCTGCAGGTGCCTATTGTGCATCTAAGTCGGCACTCAGTAGCTTTGCAGAAAGTTTATATTTTGACTTAAAAAGATACAATGTTCGTGTTTCGCTGGTTAGCCCAGGATTTATCAAAACACCTATGACAGATAAAAACGATTTTCCAATGCCTATGATTAAATCACCAGAGTTTGCGGCAGATCAAATGTTTAAGGGTTTAACAAAAAGTAAAGGTTTTGAAATTCATTTTCCAAAATCTTTTACATCAATAATGAAAGTTCTCAAAATAATGCCAAATGGCTTATATTTTAAAATTGTTGAAAAAGGAATGAAGAAGATTGTTGATTAATCTTTAATAAAAAAAACCGTTAACTCACCAACTTTAAAACCAAATTTAGTTAAGGTCGCTCTATTAATCGCAACTTTATCATCTTGTTTAAAAATCCAATCATCGAATGAAACTTTAATATTTTTATTTTTGAAGGGAACTAACAAATCATATTTAAATTTAAAAGCAGATCCATATTGAACACCAGTTGCTTCTCCCACTACATCAGGAGCTGTTCCTAAATAATTGTTGTCATCTATCTTTTTAATTTTCCAAGTTCTTTTTTGTTTTTCGCCATCAGTCCAATAAAAATCCTCTTCTAATGTAATTATATTATCTTTAAAAGAGCCGATCAAATCTGCTTTAAACTGACGAGTCACCTTTCCGCCCCTATCTTGTAAAATACCCCATGCTTTTACTTTGCCGTTGAAATATTCCTCAATTAGCAAGGTGGGCTCGGTATTTTTAAAATCTTCTGGTTTCATATTATTTGAACAGCTTGTAACTAAGGACAAAGAAATAATCAATAAAATTGAATTTATTAATTTCATAAATTTCATTTTTTTAATAATGAGAACTGTATTAAATCTATATTTTTTGATCTAAATCCAGCTTCACAAT
>CACASB010000015.1 GCA_902535155.1 uncultured Pelagibacteraceae bacterium | reverse complement strand
CACATCTTTAGAATCTTCATTCAGTTTTAATACTTTAGCAATAGTAGATAAGAAACCAAAAAGTTGTAATCTAAAAGATTTTTTAGAGTCTTTTCTTAAGTTTAGAGAAGATGTAGTAACAAAAAAAACAAAATTTGATTTAAAAAAAGCGGAAGACAGAGCCCACATATTAATAGGTCTTTCCGTGGCAGTTGAAAATATAGATAAAATTATTAAAATAATTAGAAACTCAAAAAACCCCGAAATTGCAAAAGAGACATTAGTTAAAACAAAATGGAAAATTAAAACAACTCAAAAACTTATAAAACTTATAGAGAAAAAAAATACTATTATATCGTACTCTTTTTCAGTCGATCAAGTAAACTCCATTTTGGAATTAAGATTACAAAAACTTACAGCATTAGGTATCAATGAAATAGAATCTGAAATAAAAAAGTTATCTGATTTAATTATCCAATATAAAAAAATTCTCTCTTCAAGAAAAGAATTATTAAAAGTAATCAGTAATGATTTAAATATCATTAGGGAGAAATATTCTCATCCAAGGAGAACTAAAATAATTGATGCTATACTGAACTACGATATTGAGGAAACAATTCAAAAAGAATCAGTAATTATAACTGTAACACTACAAGGTTACATTAAAAGGGGTGCATTAAGTAGTGTAAGGGCACAAAAAAGAGGCGGAAAAGGAAAGTCTGGAATTAAAACAAGAGAACAAGACTCTGTTGTACAAACCCTATCAGTAAACACACACACGTCTGTACTTTTTTTTTCAACAGAAGGATTAGTATATAAATTGAAAGCATGGAAAATACCTGAAGGTACCTCTATTTCAAGAGGCAAATCTTTGTACAATATTTTACCTTTAAAGAACCATCAATCTATAAGCTCTATAATGCCTTTGCCTGAAGACAAATCGGAATGGAAAAATCTTAATATAGTCTTTGCCACTTCAAAAGGTAAAATAAGGAAAAACTCACTAGAGGATTTTATTAACATAAATACATCTGGAAAAATAGCAATGAAGCTTGATCCTGATGATAAAATTATTGGAGTAAAAATTTGTAGGGAGGATCAAGATATTATACTTAGTTCATTAAACGGTAAATCTATAAGATTTAATGTTGAAAAAATTAGATTATTTAAAGGCAGATCTTCTAAAGGAATAAGAGGCATAAACTTAAAAGAAAAAGATTTGATCGTATCTTTATCAACAATTGATAAAGATACAAAAAATGGAAAAAAAGGTGATAAATTTATATTATCAATAACCGAAAATGGTTTTGGAAAAAGAACTGCTTCAAATGATTTTAGGGTAACTAACAGAGGAGGTAAAGGAATTATAGGAATAATAAATTCATCAAGAAATGGAAATGTATCTTCTTCGTTCCCAGTTTTTGAGGGCGATGAAATTTTGATATCTACAAACAAAGGCAGAGTAATCAGAGTTGCAGTTAAAGAAATAAGGATTGCTGGACGTAATACACAAGGAGTTAGAATAATTAAATTATCAGGGGATGAAAAAGTTGTTTCAGCAATAAAAATTGATGATAACTTGTTGTAATGAAAAAAGTTATTTATCCTGGAACATTCGACCCAATTACTTTTGGTCACATAGATTTAATTAAAAAGGCTTTAAATATTTTTGATAACCTTATTATTGCGATTTCGGATGGTAATAATAAAGAATATTTATTTTCCGCAGAAGAAAGAGAATTTCTTGTAAAAAAATCACTTTTTAATGATCTTAAATTTAAAAAGAATCAAATAGATGTTGTAACATTTAATACTTTAACTACAGATTTTTGTAAAAAAATGAAATCCAATGTAATTCTTAGAGGACTTAGGGCAACTTCAGATTTTGAATATGAGTTTCAACTTTCTGGAATGAATAAAAAGCTTAATGATAAAGTAGAAACTATATTTCTAATGTCTGACCCACAAAACCAAATTATTTCCTCTAAGTTAGTCAAAGAAATAGCTGATTTAAATGGAGATGTAAAAAAATTTACTACAAAAACTGTATTTAAACATTTAAAATTAAAATTAAATGATTAGAGTATTTATTTTAATATTTATATTTATTAGCTCTAATTTATTAGCGGAGGAGAAAACAATGATTTTAAAATTAAAGGATGGCGACGTAAGAATTGAATTATTTCCAGATGTGGCACCTGTTCATGTTAAAAGAATAAAAGAATTAGCAAATTTAGGAAAATACAATGGGGTTGTTTTTCATAGAGTGATAGACGGCTTTATGGCACAAACGGGAGATGTAAAATTTGGTAATTCAGATAGCACAGAATTTGATTTAAGAAGAGCTGGCATGGGTGGGTCTGATTTGCCAGATCTAAAAGCTGAATTTAATAATTTACCACACGAAAGAGGGACATTGTCTATGGCTAGATCTCAAGATCCAGATAGTGCTAATAGCCAGTTTTTTATTTGTTTTCAACCTTCTCCATTTTTAGATAGACAATATACAGTATTTGGCAAAGTTATAAGTGGAATGGAATTTGTCGATAAAATTAAAAGAGGTGATTCAAATAATAATGGAGCTGTAACTGATCCAGATAAGATAATATCTTTCGAATCTGAATAATTTTATTTAATGGCATTAAAAAAATTTAATTTTAATGTTCTTAAAAAAGAAAAATACGCAAGATTAGGTAAAATAATAACTAGTCGTGGTTCAATAGATACTCCGGTATTTATGCCAGTTGGAACTCAGGCAACTGTTAAGGGAACATTCATTAATGATGTTATTAAAACAGGAAGTCAAATTGTTTTATCTAATACCTATCATTTAATGATTAGACCTGGTGCAGATAGAATTAAAAAAGCTGGTGGTTTACATAACTTTATGAACTGCAAATTACCTATCTTAACTGATTCTGGTGGCTATCAAATTATGTCTTTATCCAAATTAAATAAAATTGATAAATTTAAAGGGGCAATCTTTAATTCTCATATTGATGGAAAAAAATTTATATTAAGCCCAGAACAAAGTATAAAGATTCAAAAAAAACTAAACTCAGATATTGTTATGGTACTAGATGAATGTCCAAGAAAAACACTAAGTTATGACACTATTTTGAACGCTGTAAATTTATCAACTGATTGGGCAAAAAGATCAAAAAAGGAATTTGGAAGAAATAAATACAAAGGTCTCTTTGGTATTGTTCAAGGAGGCCTGTTTAATGACCTTAGATTAAAGTCTATAAAAGAGTTAATTAAGATAGGTTTTGATGGTTATGCTATAGGAGGGTTGGCAGTTGGAGACTCCCAAAAAGAGATGTTTAAGGTTTTAGATTATCTTAAAAGTTACATGCCTATTAATAAACCTAGATATTTAATGGGTGTTGGCACCCCTTCAGATATACTTGGATCTGTAATGAGGGGTGTTGATATGTTCGATTGCGTATTACCGACACGCGCTGGAAGAACTGGTTTAGCATTTACTTGGAACGGTAGAATGAATATTAAGAACGCAAAATATAAAAAAGACAACAAACCATTAGATAAATCTGTAAAAATATTTGATTTAAATAAATATTCTAAAAATTATATCAATCATTTGTTCAATACTAACGAGATGTTGGGGTCTATGATCCTTACATTAAATAATATTAATTTTTACCAAGAATTAATGTTTGAAATTAGAAAGAATATTAAAAGAGGCACTTTTACCAAATTTTATAGGAAATATGCAAATAAGTTATAAAATTTCGCATTGATAATTAAAAAATAATCACTATAAAAGTTTATTCTTTGTGGGCCCTTAGCTCAGTTGGTAGAGCAATTCCCTTTTAAGGAATGGGTCGTTGGTTCGAGTCCAACAGGGCTCACCATTAAAATTACATTTAGTCGTTGAAAATCCCCACTCTTTTAACACTTAAACATTTTCAGAAAAAGTGTACTTTGAGCTAATGACTGAACACTTTGATAGATTAATCAAAAAAGCTATTGAATTACAAAAAACTGGAAACTTAAAAGAGGCAAGATCTGTTTATTTAGAGGTTTTACAAATAGAACCTAACAATCATCAGTTATATAAAATGTTATCAGGTTTAGAATATCAGAATAGAAATTTTGAAAAATCTCTTAAATATATTAATGAAGCTATTAAACTTAAAAAAAATTCATCAGAACTATATTCTATTAAAGGATTTTATTTATATATAAGTAATAAAAAAAAAGAGGCAAAAGAACTTTTTGAAAAAGCTTTAAAACTGGATGTTAACAATATAGACGCTCTTCTAAACCTAGGCGTCATTTTAAAAGAAAATAATGAAACTCTAAAAGCCATTGATTGTTTTGATAAAATAATATCTCTAGATGAAAAAAATTATAAGGCATTTGTAAATAGAGCATATATAAAAATTGATAATAGAAACTACCAAGATGCACTTAAAGATATCAATAAAGTTATTAGTTTAAACAAAAAATATTTTAATGGTTATTTGATGAGAGGTAGTATTCATAAAGAACTTAAAAACTTTGATAAGTCTTTAAATGATTTTAAATTTTTAATTAATTCTAAAAATGATTGTGAGGTTCAAATTTATGAGGGAGCAAATTATAACAAAGGCTTACTAGATCTTCTTCTCGGAAATTATAAAGAAGGATGGGTAAATTATGAATTTAGGCTAAAGGTGAACAAAAGATTTATTCCAGATCATGCTAAAAAACTTCCTTTACTTAAAAATATTAATGAATGTAAAAACAAAAAAGTCTTAGTTATTTCTGAACAAGGAATTGGTGATAATATCCAATTTTCAAGGTATTTAAAACTATTGAAAGAAAAATGTTCAAAATTATCTTTTTGTATAGATAAAAAAATTAAACCTTTTTTTGAAAAACTAAACATTGTTGATAAAGTTTACATAAATGAAGATAAAATAGATTACTATGATTTTCGTATTGATTTGATGTCTTTACCATATCTATTTAATACAGATCAATCAAATGTTCCTGAAGTAAATTTTACGATAAAAGCAGACAAAGACAAATTAGTTCAATGGCAAAACAAATTAAAGTCTTACAAGAATTTTTACAAAATAGGTTTAAATTCAGTGTCGAGCAAAAGTATTCCAGGTAGAGATTTTCCACTAAATTTATTTGAGAATATTTGTAAATATAAAAAAATAAAACTTTTTAATTTACAAAAAAACACTTCTAATCGTGATTTCCTTCAAAACAAAATCGAGGTTTTAAGTTTTGATGATTTTGATAAAGATGAACTTTTTCAAGACAGCAAAGCTCTAATTGAAAACCTGGATCTAGTTATAACTTGTGATACTTCGATCGCTCATTTAGCGGCATCAATGCAAAAGCCAACATGGGTTTTGTTAAACGATGTTCCTGACTGGCGTTGGCTTCTAAATAAAAGTAAATCACTATGGTATAAAAAAGTATTAATATTCCGATGTGAAAAAAAGGATGATTGGTTTCAGCCTAAACATCAGATTGAGAATTTATTAAATAAATATAAATAAAGAATTAAATTATTTTAGATTGGTGGATATTTATATCTTATTTTATCAATCCATCCACTGATATTCTCAATTCTTAATTTTGATGATGGATGTGTATTCATAAAAACAGGTGGCTCCTTGCCTTTGTTTGCTTCTTTCATTCTCTCCCAGATTTTTATTGTTTCTCTAATATCATATCCAGACAGAGATGAAAAAATTAAACCTAAGTAATCAGCCTCAGATTCTTGTTTACGTGTAAAGGGATTCATAATTCCAATTTTAGATAACAAACCTACTGTATCCATACCTGTGGTTCTATTTACTTGTGAGAGTTTTCCACCAGAAAAAATATCTAATAATTGAGTACTTGTTTGTAAAATGACACCTCTGCTCGCTCTTTCAACAGAATGTTTTGCTACAGCATGAGCAACCTCATGACCCATTACAGCTGCAAGACCATCCTCATTTTTTGTAATTTCCAGCATACCTGTATAAACAGCTATTTTCCCTCCTGGCATACACCATGCGTTTTTCATTTTTTTATTATCTATTAATATGTATTCCCATTGAAAATTAGTAGTAGGGTCTGGAATGTCTTTTTCTTCAAAATACTTACTAATTGAATCTTCCATTTTTTTACCTATTTCTTTAATAAGATTTAGTGATTTAATGTCGTCACTCATTTTTTCTTTTTCCTTGACTTTTTCATATAAGTTAGCCGCTTGTGCATTTAATTTTGCTTCTGGTATTAGCTGTAATTGTTTTCTATCTGTTATTGGAACGGTTCCGCATGATGTAAGAAAATAACCACAACATCCACAACCAACATAATTAAGAAATTTTCTTCTATCCATTATATTTATTTTCTAGTAATAGTGTAATTTATAAAATATTTATGAATTTAAACAATAAAATATTGTTATTTTTGTTTATTATTGGATTAATCTTCGTTATTTATTCATCATATAATTAATATGAGTGAAAAAAAAAAAATTTCAATTTTATCAAGATTAAGAAATTATTTTTTAGCAGGCATTGTTGTTTTAGTTCCAATTGGTTTTACATTATATTTAACATTATTTTTAATTAAGATTTCTTCGAAAATTCTTCCAAGTGAGATAAATCCAAATAGCTATCTACCATTCTCTATTCCTGGTTTAGAAATTTTATTGTCTGTATTCATAATAATTATTGTTGGGGGAATATCTTTATCTTTTTTTGGAAAAAGAATAGTTACATTAATCAACGATATATTTAAAAAGATTCCAATTTTGAGAACAATATATTCTGCAATAGGTCAAATGACACAAAGTTTTACTTCAACAGGTAAGGATAAAAAAAGTGTTGTCTTAGTGGAGTATCCAAAAAAAGGTTCATGGGCTGTAGGATTTGCTACTAAAGAAAATGAGGGAGAAATTAGTAAAAAAGTAAACAAAAAAATGATTAATGTATTTGTTCCTACTACACCAAATCCAACAAGTGGTTTTTTATTAATGTATCCTAAAGATGAAGTCATCTATTTAGATATGTCATTCGAGGAAGCTTCTAAATTTATAGTTTCCGCAGGAACATCGGACCCATCAAATTAAACTAAATCGTTTAAAATATCAGCCCTATCATACATTTTTAATAGGGGCATATAATTATCAATATTTTCATTTGTTAGTTCAATTCTCCTAACTTCTTGCTCAGCAAGAAAAAAAAGATCTTCATTTAGTATTGGATCAGCAATTCTAAAACTTTGAAGTCCACTTTGTTTAAAACCCAATAAGTCTCCGTATCCTCTTAATTTCATATCCTCCTCTGATATTTCAAAACCATCATTACTGCTTTTTAATATTTTAATTCTTTTTTTTGCATTCTCACTCAAATTAGATTTAAACATTAATATACAATAGGCCTCTTTATCACCCCGTCCAACTCTACCTCTTAATTGATGTAATTGTGACAATCCAAATTTATTCGCATTTTCTATTATTATTACGTTAGCATTTGGAAAATCTATACCCACTTCAATAACAGTTGTAGAAACTAAAATATCAATTTTTTTGTTTAAAAAATCATTTAAAATTTTTTCTTTTTTACTTTTATCTAAATTTCCGTGGAGTATACCAACTTTATTCGAAAAATTTTTTTTTAAATATTCATATCTATTAACAGATGATTGATGATCAACCTTTTTAGACTCTTCAATTAATGGACATACCCAAAAAATTTGATTTCCATTTTTTATTTGTCTCCTTAAAAATATTAATATCTCATTTATTTTTTTATCTAATTTGCTTAATGTAGTTATTTTCTTTCTATTTTTAGGTTTACTTTTTATAATTGAAACATCCATATCACCAAAAATAGTCATAATCATAGTTCTTGGTATTGGTGTTGCTGACATAACTAATATGTCACAATTTTTTCCACCTTTATCCGATAATTTTTTTCTTTGTTTTACTCCGAATTTGTGTTGTTCATCTATAACTATTAATCCCAATTTTTTGTAATTAATTTTATTTTGAAATAAAGAGTGTGTTCCAATTAATAAATCAATTTGGTGATTTTCAAGATCATTAATAATTTTTTTTCTAATCTTATTTTCTGTTTTACTAGTTAAAATATCTATTTTAATATTATCAGGGAGCAACTTCTTAGCTAGGTTATAATGCTGTTGTGCCAATATCTCTGTTGGGGCCATGAAAGCGGCTTGAAATTTACTATTTATAACATTTAAGATTGTCGTTAAAGCCACAATTGTTTTTCCACTACCCACATCACCTTGTAGAAGTCTGAACATTTTTTGCTCAGATTTCAGATCATTATTAATTTCATTTATCGCCTTTAGTTGATCAAGTGTGAGTTCAAAATCTATTTTGTTTGTAATATGTTTAATAATATTCGCGCTAAATTTTTTTTTGGTTTTCTTTAATCTTTTTACCGTTTTTCTTATTTTTGAATTAATTAAAAAACTTGATAAAATTTCATCAAAAGCTAATCTTTTGTAAAAAGAACCTTTCTTATTTAAATTCTTTGGATCATGTAGTTGAATAATTGCATCTTTCCATTTTATATTTTCAAATTTATTACTAATATTTTTATTTAACCATTCATTTAAATCTGGAATTTTATTTAAAACTTCACTAATAATTTTATTATATTTTTTTTCATTTAATCCCTCTGTTAAGCTATATTTTGTATCAATCTTTCTGATACTATTTATATTACTCCCTATATGTGTTGGATTAGTGATCTGATATCTATTTTTATAAAAATTAATTTTACCACTTATTACTACTCTTGAATTTAAGGGTAATATTTTCCTGATGTATCCTTCGTAACTATTAAAAAAAATACAATCCAATTTTCCCGTTTCATCTTCGCATAAGACTCTGTTAGGTAAATTTCTAATTCTAGGGAAATTATATTTTCTTACATCAACCGATATAGTTTGTATTTTGCCAATTTGAAGTTGATTTATTTTTATTATATCACCCCTATCTACTATATCTCTTGGCAAATTCCACAATAAGTCAAAGATAGTATTAATATTTTTTTTTCTAAATAATTTGGCTGTTTTGCTACCTATACCATTAATTTTATTGATATCTGATAACAAGTATTCATAATTAGACATAATTACTTATATATCCATGTCACAAAATAAAGAAGATCTTAAAAATAAAATTATTTATAGAGCTTCTTACAGAGGTACAAAAGAAATGGACATATTAATGATTGCTTTTGTTAAATCATTAATAGATGAACTAGATGAAGATTGTCTTAAAACATTAGACACGTTTGTTAATATGGGTGATGAAACATTAATTTCTTTTAAAAAAAAAGAATCGTTAAATAATATTAAAGACAAAAATTTGCTAGATATAATTGATAGGTTTAAAAAATTTTAATGGCGGAGAGACTGGGATTCGAACCCAGGAAAGAGTTGCCCCTTTGCCGGTTTTCAAGACCGGTGCTTTCAACCGCTCAGCCATCTCTCCACTCCAGATATTTATATTAAAAAAAATTATTTCTACAACATAATAAGTTTTTTACTATATCTTAAGATATTTTAAGTGTAATTGTCCCTTATAAGTCACAATTCTATGAAAAAATTTAATCAAGGTATCATTCTTAGTAGCATAGGATCTTTTTGGTGGGGTGTAATTGGAGTAATTTATTTTAGATCCTTATCTTTTGTAGGTCCGTTCGAATTAGTTGTACATAGATGTTTGTGGACAACAATATTTTTATTAATTACAACTTTTTTTTTATTTAAATGGCAAAAGTTTCTTCTTATTTTAAAATCATATAAAAAAATATTTGTATTATTTTTATCTTCAATTTTAATTCTTACAAACTGGTCTGTATGGATATATGCAGTTTCAACTAATCAAATTATAAATGCTAGTTTTGGGTATTTCATAATGCCTATTATGAGTGTTTTTTTTGGTTACTTATTTTTTAAGGAAAAACTAAATTTTAAAATAATCTTATCAATCTTATTAGTCTTATGTTCAATATTTTATATGCTATATGAATTTAAGACTATACCTTGGATAGGTTTAACAGTTGCTATATCTTGGTCACTATACAATGTTTGTAGAAAATTAATTAAAGTTGATACTGATATTGGTTTATTGGTAGAAAGTTTTTTTATATTTCCTTTTGCACTTATAGCCCTTATTTATTTAATTAATATTGAGGTTAATTATTTTTCAACAAACAACATTTCAATGATGTTTTTATTGGTTTTAGCTGGGCCCATAACCGTTATACCTCTTTTTTTGTATGTGAAAGGTGTTGAGTTATCTGGTCTTGGACCCACAGGTATGATATTTTATATAACACCAACCTTTCAATTTTTGTTAGGGTATTTTTATTATGGAGAGATATTTTCTTTTGAAAAGTTTATTAGTTTTATAATTATATGGATTGCCGTATTGATCTATTTAAATAATTTATATGAAAATAATTAGTATTATAATTTCGTCATTACTTTTAATATCGATAACTTTTACCAAAGTTAATTCTGATGAAAAATTTTTTTCTTGGATTATAGAATTTAAAAAAAAGGCTATTAATGAGGGTATTTCAGAAAAAACAGTTGATGCAGTTATGAATACTGCAATTTTTCTTCCCAAAGTAATTGAGTATGACAGATATCAACCAGAATTTTATGAAGATACAAAAACCTATGTTTCAAAAAGAACATCTAAAGATAAAGTCCAAAAAGGTAAAAGAATTTATAAAAAAAATAAAAATTTAATTAATATTGTAGACAAAGAATTCAAAGTTGAAAAAGAACTTTTGCTGGCCTTAATGGGTATCGAGACAAATTATGGCACGTATTTGGGTAAAATGGATATAATTTCATCATTAGCAACTTTAAGTTACGATAAGCGACGAAGTGAATTTTTTTCAAATGAATTAATTACAATACTAAGGTTAATTGATCAAAACAAAGTTGATAAAGACATTTTATTTGGCTCATGGGCAGGTGCCTTTGGTAATTTTCAGTTTATGCCAACTACAATCTCTAATTATGCCATAGACTATAATAATAATTCAATTATTGAATTAAAAAATACCGAAGATTCTTTTGCTTCTGCTGCAAATTATTTAAATAAAATTGGTTGGAGAAAAAATGAACCATGTTTTTTTCAGATTAATTTAAATGAAAATATTCCTAAAAAATTATTAAATACTTCAGCAAAAAAAATAAAACATAAAAAAAAATTCAGATATTATAAAAAATATATTAAAGAATTTGAAAATTTGAACATAGATGATAGTGTAAAAGTAGCTGTAATAACACCTGATAGTGATATTGTTAAGGATAATGATAAGTTAAAACCTGCTTTTTTAGTATTTCCAAATTATGATAGAGTTTTGAAATGGAATAGATCTCTAAGATTTGCTATCGCTGTCTGCACATTAAAAAACAAATTTGAAAATGAATTATAAAATTTTTATAATTTTAATTTTTTTTATATTTTCAGGATGTAAATTAGAAACTGTTAACAAAAAAGTTAATTATGATAATAATATTTATGTCAATAAAGGATTTACACTAATCTACTCAGATGAACTTATAAAAGATAAAATAACAAAAAAAAGAATTGATGTAAGAAGTTTAGATATTCATCATAGCTATTTATCCAGAGGTACAAAAGTTAAAATTACCAACCTTTTAAACAATAAATCTCTAGTTGGAAATGTCTCAAGTAAAACAAAAAATTTGGATTTTTATAATTCAATTGTGTCTAAACGTATTTCAGATGAGTTAAACATAAATTACAACCAACCTTATATTGAGATAAAAGAAATTAAAAACAACTCAATTTTTTTAGCAAAGAAATCTAAAACTTTTGAAGAAGAAAAAAATGTAGCCAATAAAGCCCCAGTAGATACAATAAGTATTAATGATTTAAACTCATCTAAAAAAGAAAAAATAAAAAATACAAAACTTAGAAATTTTTCATATGTAATTAAAGTAGGTGAATTTTACTTTCTTGAAAATGCAAAAGATCTAAAAGTAAGAATAATAGCAGAAACAGATATACAAATTGTGAATATCTTGTCTATCTCTGAGAATACACATAGAATTATATTAGGTCCTTATAATAATATTAATTCTCTACAAAAGGCATTTTATAGTATAAGAACTTTAGGCTTTGAAAATATTGAAATTATTAAAAATGGATAAATTTAAAAAATTTTTATTTTATTGTTTTTTTTCTTACTTTTGTTTAACGACTGCCTCTATTTCTGCTTTTGATATAAACGCTAGAACGGCAATTTTACAGGATTTCTTGTCTGGAGAAATTCTTTATGAAAAAGATATTCAAAGATCTATTTATCCTGCGTCTATGACTAAAATAATGACATCAATAGTAGTTTTTGATTTATTAAAAAGCGGGGATTTAAATCTTGATGATAAAATCATGGTATCTGAAAATGCTTGGAGACTTTCTCAATCAGGATATTCATCCATGTTTATAATGGTTGGTGACGAAGTATCAGTTGAGGATTTATTAAAAGGTATAATTGTTGCATCTGGTAATGATGCATGTGTTGCGCTAGCTGAAGGTGTAGCAGGTACAGAAGAAGAATTCTCAATTATGATGAATTCTAAGGCAGCGGAAATTGGTATGATTAATACTAATTTTACTAATTCCTCTGGGATAAATGATCCAGATAATTATTCTACGGTTGAGGATATTTTATTAATGTCAAATTATCTAATTAAAAATTATCCAGTTTACTATTCCTATTTTAAAGAAAAAACTTTCACATGGGATAGAACAGGAGGTGACCCAATTACGCAAGGAAATAGAAATCCACTTTTGTATAAAAATTTTGGGGCCGATGGTATTAAAACTGGTTATCTGGCAGTAGAAAAATATTCATTGGCAAGTTCTCTTAAAAAAGGTGAAAGAAGATTAATCGCTGTAGGGAGTGGTTTCGAAACAAAAAATTCGAGATCTCGTCAATCAAAAAAACTTTTGACTTGGGGATTAACTAATTTTAACACAATCCAAATAGCCAAAACAGATAATGAATTATCTAGACTGCAAGTGTGGCTAGGTAATAAAAGTGAAGTCCAGGTTTATGTTAAAGAAAATATTTATAAGACTATTCCAAAAGCAAGAAAAAAACATTTAAAAGCCTTTATAGAATATGATGGACCAATACTTGCTCCTATTAAAAAAGATCAAAAAGTTGGTGTTTTAAAAGTAATTTATAAAGATGAAACTATAAATGAATATCAAGTTTATGCTTTTGAAGATGTAAAAAAGCTGAACGCTATATCCAGAATAATTAAATCCATAAATTATCTAATTTGGGGTGATGTATAAGAAAATCATAGTTTTTGAAGGAATTGATGGATCTGGAAAAACCTATCATATTAACGAGGTTTCTAAATATTTAACTAAAAAAAAAATAAGATTTATTAAAATTAGAGAACCAGGAGGATCTAAAAATTCTGAAGTAATTAGAAATTTTATACTAAATAAAAAGTCAAATTTAAAAAAAAAAACAGATTTATTACTTTATTTAGCTGCAAGAAATGAAAATTTTGAAAATTTAATTAAACCCAATATTAACAAAAAAGTTATATTGCTTGATAGATTTGTTTGTTCTACGGTTGCTTATCAACATTATGGATTTAAAATAAACAAAAGTATCATTAAAAGTCTCAATAATTTTATATTAGGAAATATTAAACCAAATTTTACTTTTCTTCATATTGTTCCACCAAAAAACATAAAAAAAAATATTTCTGGAAGAAAAAATAAATATGATAGTTTCAACAAAAATTTTTATAAAAAAGTTCAAAGTGGCTTTTTAAAAATTTTAAAAAATGATAAGAATAAATACATTATAGATGCCTCGCGAACAAAAAAATATAATATGGAAATTATTAGGAAAAAAATCAACAGATTATTAAGAATTAATGATAAATAAATCGTTTAACATAGAGCTATTAAATTTTAGACATGAACTGGATTTTTTTACAAATCTTTATTTAAAAAATAAATTACCACAAACAATTCTGTTAGCTGGTGAAAAAGGTATTGGAAAATTAAATTTTTCTTATCATTTAGTTAATTTTATTTTATCACAAAATGAAGAAGATAAATATGATCTTAAACTTTATAGAATTAATCAAAACAATAAAACATTTAATCTTCTGTCACAAAATATTCATCCAAATTTTCATATTATTTCACCAAATGAAAATAAGAATAATATTGATTTAAATCAAATTAAAAAGATGCAAAATTATCTTAATATGTCATCCTTTAATAACTTACCCAAAATTGTTTTATTAAATGAGAGTGAAAATTTAAATTTATCATCTGCTAATTCTTTATTAAAATCACTTGAAGAAAAATATGAAAATGTTTTTTTTATATTAATTCACGATATAAAAAAAAATTTACTTTCAACAATTAAATCAAGATGTGTACAATTCAAATTTATTTTAAAAGAAAATGAAAAAATAAAAAAGATTAATGAAATACTGAATAACCAATACGATAAATTAAGCCTTGATTTTAAAAATAAATATTTAAGTCCAATATTTTATAATGATTTATTAGATTATTGTAAAAAAAACGATTTAGAAATTGATAAAGTTGACCTTAATGCTCTTTTTTCAAATATTTTTTCAAAACAAAATCTAAGAAAAGATGAATTTGTATTTAATTATTTCATTTTGTTAATACAGTTATTTATGCATAAATATTTTCAAAATAATTCAAATAATCCAAAGTATTTTTCATTACTAAATTATTTTACTCAAAGATATGCTGATGTTGTCAAATATAACCTAGACTTTGAGTCTTATGTGTTAGAATTTAAATATTCAGTTTATAATGAAAAATAATTTTTATATAACAACGCCAATTTATTATCCATCAGCAAAACCTCACATGGGACATGCTTATTCTAGTATTGTAGCTGATTTTTTTGCAAGATTTAAAAGAATTAGTGAACATAATGTTTTTTTTTTAACCGGTACAGATGAACATGGTCAAAAAATACAAAGGGCGGCATTAGAAGCAAAAAAGGATACTTTAGAATTTTGTAATGAAATAAGCTCAAATTTTAAGGATTTGTCAGTTGTTTTAAATCTTTCAAATGATGATTTTATTAGAACAACTGAAAAACGTCATAAAAAAGCAGTTGAAAATTTATGGAATATTTTAAAAAAAAAAGATGAGATATATTTATCAAAATATTCAGGTTGGTATTCTATATCTGACGAGGCTTTTTATTCAGAAAATGAAATTGAGGACAAAGATAATATTAAGGTAAATAAATTATCTGGCTCAAAAGTAGAATGGGTTGAAGAGGAATCTTTTTTCTTTAAATTATCTAAATGGGAAAAAAAATTACTTGAATATTATGAAAAAAATCCAGAATTTATACGTCCAGAGAGTAGAAGAAATGAAGTTATTAGTTTTGTCAAAGGAGGTCTTAAAGATTTATCCGTTAGTAGAAAATCTATAACATGGGGTATAAATGTTCCTTCGCAAAAAGAACATATTATTTATGTGTGGCTAGATGCACTAACAAATTATTTAAGTGCACTTGATTATCCCAATATTGATACTGATAAATATAAAAATTTCTGGCCTGCATCTGTTCATATAATTGGAAAAGATATATTAAGGTTTCACGCTGTTTACTGGCCTGCTTTTTTGTTAGCAGCAAATTTACCATTACCCAAAACTATATACGGACACGGTTGGATTTTATCTAACGAGGAAAAAATGTCTAAATCTAAAGGAAATATATTAGACCCTTTAGAAATTATTAATGAATATGGCCTTGATCCTCTAAGATTTTATTTATTGAAAGAAGTTTCTTTTGGAAACGATGGCAATATATCCAAAGAAAAATTAGAAAATTGTATTAATAGTGATCTTGCTAATAATTATGGAAATTTGTGTCAAAGAGTAATATCTTTTAACGAAAAAAATTTAGACTTAAAAATTCCAAAAAATATAAAATTTAACAATGATGATTTAAATTTATTAAACAGATTTAAAGAAAATTATAGCAAAATTGAAAACGCGATAAATAAACAAGATATAAATTTTTATATGAATTTTCTAATGGAGACTTTATTTGCAGCTAATAAATATTTTAACGATCAAGAACCTTGGAATAAAAAAGATGATCTTAATAGATTAAATACTATTATATATGTTAGTTTAGAATTAATTAGGAAAATTTCTATTCTCATGTATCCAATAATACCTGAAACTTCTTTAAAAGCTTTAAATATTTTTAATATTAAAGAAAAAGATATCAACTTTAACTCATTATTAAATAATGAGTTTTTAAAACAAGGTATAAAAATAAATAAAATTAATATACTTATTAAGAAGATAATAAATGATTGATTCTCATTGCCATTTAGATCGCGAACCATTGATTAATAATTTCGACGAGGTTATTCAACGGGCTAAAAATGTTGGTATCGAAAAAATTTTAACTATTTGTACAAATAACAAAAATTTTTTTGAAATAGAAAATTTGGTAAAAAAAGATCAAATGATATACGGTACATTTGGTATACATCCACATGAAACTCATAGTAATGTTACAAATAAAGATCAAATAGTTAAAAATGTTTCTAAAAATAATAAAATTATTGGAGTAGGGGAAACTGGTTTAGATTTTTACTATAATAACAGTGATAAAGTTTCACAAATTAATAGTTTTGAAGAACATATTCTTGCATCTATAGAACTTAATATACCAATTATTATCCACTCTAGAAATGCAGAAGATGAAACATTCGAATTATTAAACAAATACAAAAATCAAAATATAAAAATTCTGATGCATTGTTATACTGGTAGTTTAGAACTTGCCAAAAAAATCCTTGATTTGAATTCATACTTTTCTGCAAGTGGTATTATAACTTTTAAAAAGAGTGCAGACTTAAATAATACTTTTAATTTCATTCCTTCAGATAAAATATTAATTGAAACAGATAGTCCATTTCTTGCCCCGGTACCCAAAAGAGGAAAGAGTAATGAACCGAGTTATCTGAAATATACATTAGAACACATGGCAAAAATTAAGAATATTTCTCCACAACAAATGGAATTAATAACTACTCAAAATTTTAAAAAATTATTTGAAGTAAATTAATGTCTATAAAATTTATAATTTTAGGGTGTGGTAGCTCATTAGGTGTTCCTAGAATTGATGGTTTTTTTGGCAATTGTGATCCAAAAAATAAGAAAAATTATAGAACTAGATGCTGTGCATTAATAAAATCTAAAAATAAAAACGTCTTAATTGATACATCTCCCGACTTAAAGCAACAATTGATCAAAAATAAAATTAATAATATTGATAAAGTTTTTTATACTCATCATCATGCAGATCAAACACATGGTATAAATGAACTACGTTTTTTTTATTTAAAGAATAGAAAAAAGATAGATATATATACTAATAATTTAACAAAAAAATATTTATTCAATTCGTTTGGATATTGTTTTAAAAAAAATAAAGAATATCCACCTATATTACAGAACAATCCTTTAAAAAAAAAACATTCATATCAAGATAACGGCAAGACTATTAGTCTTAAATCTATAAAGGTTGAACATGGAAATATTGATAGTATTTGTTATGTGATTAATAATAAATTAGCTTACGCTAGTGATGTTAGTAAAATACATAAAAAGGATTTAAAATCACTTAATAATCTTAAATATCTAGTGATTGATTGTCTTCAATATAATCAACATCCATCACATTATAGTTTAACAGATATTCTGTTATTAATAAAAAGTGTAAAACCAAAAAAAACAGTTTTAACGAATTTATCTAGCTCTATTGACTACAACCAGATCAAAAAAAAATTACCCCAAAATGTCATACCAGCTTATGATGGTTTAACATTAAGTATTTAGCAATGTTTCTATTTTTGAAATAATTATATTTGAAGTAGGTTTTGTAAAAGATGAAAATGTATCTTCAATTTTTCCTTCGTTATTAATTAAAATTTTATGAAAATTCCACTTAGGTATTGCTGATTTTCCATGATTTTCTTTTGCCCATTTAAATATATCATGAGCATTATCACCTTTAACATCATAAATAGACGTAATTGGAAAAGTGATATTAAAATTCACCTCACAAAATTCCTTTACTTCCTTTTCTGTTTTTTTTTCTTGATTAAATGAATTAGATGGGACGGCTAAAACTAATAAACCTTTATCCTCATATCTTTCCCAAATATTTTGCATATCATTATATTGCTTTGTAAAGCCACAAAAACTTGCAGTGTTTACTAATAATATTGCTTTTTTATTTTTAAATTCTTTTAGCTCAATTGATTTACCATCAACAAGTTCAACAGAAAAATCAAAAAAAACTTTTTCATAATTTGATAATGCTTTTGAAGAAAAAAAAGAGATCATTAATAATATTGAAAATAATTTACTTAAATTTGAAAATTTCATTTCTTTGGAGATAATAATATAAGAAAATATCCAAATAACGTTGATAATAATGACCCACCTAAAACTCCTATTTTAACACCATCCATATAGTTCATGTTTTCTATAAATGCTAAATTACCTACGAATAAACTCATAGTAAATCCAATACCAGTCAAAACTCCCACACCATAAAAGTTTATCCAATTAGCTTTTGATGGCATTTGTGCTAATTTAAACTTTATTGATAAATATGAAAAAATAAAAACACCAAACTGTTTTCCTAAAAATAATCCTAATAAAATACCTAATGGCACTTTTGACATAAAAGATGATAAAGACAATCCTTCCAAAGAAACTCCTGCATTTGCAAAAGCAAACAAAGGCATTATCCCAAATGCAACATAGGGACTTATTGCATGTTCAATTTTAATTAATAATGAAAACTCTTTAGGTTTTTTTCTGTGAGGTATAGTTGTTGCTAGTAATACACCTGCTATTGTAGCATGTATTCCAGACTGATGAGTGAAATCCCACATCACAACACCAATCAAAAGATATAATGTAAAATTCTTAATATTAAATTTATTTAAAATAAGCAGTAAAATAAACGCTACCACTATTAATCCTAAATAATGAATTTTTAAGTCACCTGAATAGAAAAAAGCTATTATAATTATTGCTCCCAAGTCATCAATTATTGCTAAAGCTGTTAAAAATACTTTTAAAGATATTGGAACTCTTGAACCTAATAATGACAATACACCTAATGAGAAAGCAATATCGGTTGCTGATGGTATTGCCCATCCTCTTAAAGTTTCTGTATCACCATAATTTATGAAAATATATACTAATGCAGGAACAACCATACCACCAATAGCACCCATTATAGGTAACATCGCTTGTTTAAAATTAGATAGTTCACCTTCAATAAATTCTCTTTTAATTTCTAATGTAACGAAAAAAAAGAATATGGCCATTAGTGCATCATTAATCCAATGAAGAACAGATAATTTTATTCCAAAATTGTTTA
>CACASB010000014.1 GCA_902535155.1 uncultured Pelagibacteraceae bacterium | reverse complement strand
AATTCAAAATTTAAAGAAATTATTATATCTTTATTAATGTTAGTATCTTTTTTCAGTCTTTTTTTTACATATAATTTGGTATTTTTTCGTAAAAGAAATAAAAATTTTTTTTCTGAGGACTTATATTTAGGTTTTTACTTAATTTTTTTAATTAGTTTCTTTTTTCTTTTTCTTAACATAAATAATGACTTTTCGTCACTTTTTCTAGCCATATGTAGCTCAATATCAAACATAGGATTTTCTTCGACTGTACCCAAAGATCTATCTTTTATATTTTTAATTTTAATAATTGTAGGTGGATCCTTTTTTTCTACAAGCTCTGGAATTAGATTTTTTAAATTATTTTTATTATTTAAATTTTCTATTAATGAGCTAGTGTCACATTCAAAACCAAAAAGCTTATTTATTAATAAATTACCTTTTTTTGATTTATATTTTTCAAATGATGACTTTTACAAATATTTTTTATCAGTGATAATATTTATTTTATCATTATCAATTTTATCTTTAATGTTAACAATTTCTGGAATTAATACAGAAGATGCATTTAGGTTATCCATTTTGACATTAATGAATACAGTTAATTCTTCCACCTCTGGAATAGGTAATTTTACTTTTTATGATTTAACTATATTCTCAAAAGTTTCAGTTATGTTTTTTATGATTATCGGAAGAGTTGAATTGATATCCATTCTAATTATTTGTAAAAAGTTCTTTTTTAAAACTTAATTAAGTATTATAACTTCACTATTATTGCGCCCTTAGCTCAGCTGGATAGAGCAACGGTTTTCTAAACCGTGGGTCGGAGGTTCGAATCCTTCAGGGCGCGCCATTTTCTACCACGGGTTGTCAAAGTTCATTTATGTTATGATTTAGAGACATTTTGATCACTTAACTTATTTGATTTACGTTGATCAAATTTTATTTAAATGATTAACTTAGTTAATTCAAAAATTAATTTTGAATTATTTGTTAACAAATAAACTAAATAAGAGGAAATATATGTTTAAACACTTAAAACAATTGACTTCTTTAGTAGCAATGGTTGCTGTTGTATTTGCATTCACAACAGAGGCAATGGCTAAAAAGTCAAAAACTCTAAAAAACACTCAAAAAAAGGGTTTTGTTAGATGTGGTGTTTCACAAGGTCTTCCAGGATTTTCAAATGCAGATGCATCTGGAAATTGGACTGGTATAGATGTTGATGTTTGCAGAGCTGTTGCTGCTGCAGTTCTTGGTGATGCGAATAAAGTAAAATTCACTCCACTAAGTGCTAAAGAGAGATTTACAGCTTTAACATCTGGTGAAATTGATATTTTATCAAGAAACACTACTTGGACATTATCTAGAGATGCTGACATTGGACTAACATTTGTAGGGGTAAACTTCTATGATGGTCAAGGTTTTATGGTCAGAAAAAGCTCAGGTATAACTTCAACAGGCCAATTCAAAAATGGTATCTCAGCTTGTACAAATATTGGTACAACTACTGAGTTAAACATGAGAGACTTCTTTAATTCTAGAGGAATTTCTTATGAGCCAGTAGCTTTTGAAAAAGCTGACGAAGTTGTAGCAGCATATGATGCTGGTAGATGTGATACTTACACTACTGATAAATCAGGTTTAGCTGCTCAAAGAACAAAAATGAAGAACCCTGATGAACACATTGTTCTACCAGAAACTATTTCTAAAGAACCTTTGGGACCAGTTGTTAGACAAGGTGATGCAGTTTGGGAAGATATCGTAAGATGGTCATTAAATACTATGATCGAAGCAGAAGAATACGGTATTACTTCATCAAATGCTGATATGATGAAAACTTCAGATAACCCACAAATCAAAAGACTTGTTGGTGCTGAAGGTGAAATGGGTGCAGCATTCGGTTTAGATAACGAGTGGAATTTAAGAATTATCAAACAAGTTGGTAATTACGGTGAAAGTTACAAAAGAAATATAGCTGACACTGGTATTTTACCAGACAGAGGTCCAAATCAACTTTGGACAAAAGGCGGAATTTTATACGTTCCACCAGCAAGATAATTTATCTTAAAAAATCTTAAAAAGGGCTAGATTTATCTAGCCCTTTTTTTTATTATAATCTCTAATGAACAACAAAATAAAAAGATACATCCCACAAATTCTTACCATTCTATTTGTATTCTTAATATTCGGTTTTTTTACGATAAATGCACAAGTCAATATGGATAATAGAGGTATTGATTTTGGCTTCGGATTTCTTAAACAAGAAGCATCTTTTGATATGCAATTCACACTTCTTGATTACGATGGTCAAGACTCGTACATGTGGGCCTATGTGGTAGCCTTGTTAAATACGCTTCTAGTATCTTTTTTAGGTATAATATTTTGTACAATATTAGGAGTTATTATTGGTGTTGCTAGATTGTCAGGCAACTTTCTTATCAGAAATTCTGCTGCATGGTATGTAGAGTTTTTTAGAAACATACCATTATTATTACAAATTTTCTTTTGGTATTATGCTGCATTAAGAGCATTACCACTGCCAGAAAAAGCTGAACCATGGTTTGGTGTAACCTACATGACTATCAAAGGTTATTATATACCATCAATGATATGGGAAAATCTTAATGTTTTTTTATCGTGTTTGTTGGCTTCAATAATATCAATTATATTTATTAAGATTTATGCAAAAAAAATTCAAGAAAAAGAGGGAAAACAGTTACCTGTTTTATATATTTCGCTAGGGTTAATAACAATTTTACCGCTACTATCTTTTCTATTTGGTGGTGTTACCCTGGATTTTGAACTACCTGTATTAAAACAATTAGCAAAAACTTCATTTATTTTTGAAGGGGGTATTAGCCTGCCGCCTGAACTAATTGCATTAGTTTTGGCACTTTCCCTATATACATCAACTTTTGTAGCTGAATGTGTAAGAGCAGGTATTCAAGGTATAAGTAAGGGACAAAAAGAAGCCGCAGCATCAGTAGGTTTAAATCCTAATCAAATTTTAAAATTAGTTATAATGCCACAAGCTTTAAGAATTATAATACCACCTACAACTAACCAATATTTAAATTTAACAAAAAATTCATCCTTAGCTGCTGCGATTGCATATCCAGATTTAGTGTTAGTTTTTGCTGGAACCGCGTTAATGCAAACTGGAAAAGCTATCGAAATTGTAGGTATTACAATGTTAACCTACTTAACAATAAGTCTATCAATTGCTGCACTCATGAATTGGTATAATAAAAGAATTGAGATTAAAGAAAAATAAAATGAAAATAAGCTTGTCCAAAATTAAATCAAATAATTATATTACGAATATTTATTTAGGCACTTTTTTATTTTCATTATCTATTTTCGATGTTTTTTTATACTCATTTTTAAATATAAATATCACTTCCTTTTTACCCGGAAATTTAAGTTTATTTTTTCCGTTAATTATTGGGTTTATAGGCTTATCATTTATAAGAATGGAATATTCTGGTATTAAAATTATAGATAATTTAAATAAACATATTAATACTTCAAACTTTAACGCATTACTTACATTAATAATTATTTTTGCATTGTTAAAAGCGCTACCGCCAGCCTTGAGTTGGATGATACTTGATGCAAATATTTCTGGTGATACAAAACAAGCTTGCACTGGGACTGGGGCTTGTTGGACCTATATAAAAGTTTGGTTTAAAAGATTTATGTATGGAATGTATCCAAATGAGATGCATTGGAGAATTAATTCGGCATTTATTTTAGTAATAGCCCTAGGGTTTGTTGGTTATTTTTTCAAAGATAATTTAAAAAAATATTTAGCATTATACTATGTTGTTATTTATCCGATAATAGCATTTTTAATAATCTACTATTTAATATCAGGTGGTTCTTTTGGTTTAGTTTGGGTAGAAACAGGTGCTTGGGGTGGTTTATCTTTAACTTTTATTGTCTCGTTTTTCTGTTTAATTTTTTGTTTCCCACTTGGAATGATACTTGCTTTAGGCAGAAGATCAAATTTACCAGCGATAAGATATACATCAATTTGTTATATTGAGTTTTGGAGAGGTGTTCCTTTAATAACTGTTTTGTTTATGTCATCTGTAATGTTTCCTATGTTTTTACCTGAAGACTTTTTTATGGATAAACTTGTAAGAGTAATAATTGCAATCACTTTATTTGAGGCTGCTTATTGCGCTGAAGTTATTAGAGGGGGGTTACAAGCTTTACCTAGAGGGCAGTATGATGCAGCTAAATCATTAGGGATGGGATATTGGAAAATGCACATCTTTGTCATTTTACCTCAAGCCTTAAAATTAGTAATTCCGGGAATAGCCAATACATTTTTAGCATTAGTAAAAGATACTCCGTTAATCTTTGTAGTTGGATTAGCCGAAATAGCTGGAATGCTAGCATTGGCAAAAACTAATCCTAAATGGCTAGGTTTTGCAATGGAGGGCTATATCTTTGCAGCAATAATCTTTTGGATAATTTGCTATGCAATGAGTAAATATAGTTATAATCTTGAACAGAAATATAAAACAGAGAGATAGATGTCTGAACCAATAATAAAAATTAATGATGTAAACAAATGGTTTGGAGATTTTCAAGTATTAAAGAATATTAATTTAGACGTAAATGCAAAACAAAAAATAGTTGTATGTGGTCCATCAGGATCAGGGAAATCAACATTAATTAGATGTATTAATAGACTAGAAGAGCATCAAGAAGGAAAGATTATTGTTGATGGTAACGAGCTTAATGAAAACACAAAAAATATTGAAGAAATTAGAGCAGAAGTTGGCATGGTCTTTCAACAATTTAACCTATTTCCACACTTATCAATACTAGATAATTGTACTCTTGCACCCATATGGGTAAAAAAAATGCCAAAAAAGAAGGCAGAGGAGCTAGCATTAAAACAACTTGAACAAGTTCAAATCGTTGACCAGGCATATAAATTTCCAGGTCAATTATCAGGTGGTCAACAACAAAGATCAGCGATTGCAAGAGCATTATGCATGGAACCAAAGATAATGTTATTTGATGAACCTACATCTGCATTAGATCCAGAAATGATTAAGGAAGTATTGGATGCAATGGTAAACCTTGCAAAGGGTGGAATGACAATGATTGTAGTCACTCATGAAATGGGATTTGCTAAAGAAGTCGCTGATGAAGTAATTTTTATGGATGAAGGGATGATTGTTGAGAAAAATACAACTAAAGAATTTTTTGCTAACCCAAAAAGTGACCGTACAAAGTTATTCTTAAGTCAAATCTTATAATAAAGATACTCAAAAAGTCGCCATTTATAACAACAAATTTTTAGATTTATCTAATTGTCAAGCCACAAATTCTTCAAAAAATAATTTTTTTTGTGCTTGCATAAACCTTCAGGATAGAGTTCAATTATCCTTTTTAGAGGGGTTCTATGGAAGATAATTTTAACAAACACTTAGGTAGCAAACTTAAGTTAAGACGTCTAGCATTAGGTTTAACACAAACAAAAGTAGCAAAAGCAATCAACGTTACATTCCAACAAATTCAAAAATATGAAAAAGGGACAAATGGAGTTAGTTCAATGAGATTATTACAGCTTTCAAACTATTTAAAAGTTCCAATAAGCTATTTTTTTGAAGATTTTTCAGAATATTTAATAAATGCTGAAAAAATTAAAGAAGGACATCTAAGTATAAATTATAATTTTTTAATGAAAGTTTTTTCAGAACTTTCTAATGATCAAAAAATTAAATTTACTAAAAGTCTAGATACTGTATTCAATAAAGTTGCTAAGACAGGCTAGTCTGGCTCCTCGGGCAGGACTCGAACCTGCGACCAATTGATTAACAGTCAACTGCTCTACCAACTGAGCTACCGAGGAATGTAAAAATCAAAACTTACTTTTTTTTTAGGTTAAAACAACTCTTTTTTTTGGAGGTAACGCCCGGAATCGAACCGGGATACAAGGATTTGCAATCCTCTGCGTAACCATTCCGCCACGTTACCGTTAAAATGATTAACAAAACTATCTATTTGATGTTTATATATGAAATATTCTATCAAATTCAATCTAATTTTGATTATTGTTTAATGCGTTTATTGAATTATAAACTATAAATCAGTAATGAGTTCAGAAAAATACATACATACAAAAGTAGAAAACAAGATTTATTCATATTGGGAAAAAAAACAACTTTTTAAACCAAAAAAAAACAAGAAAAAATATTCAATTGTAATACCACCACCTAATGTAACTGGAAGCTTGCATATGGGCCACGCTTTAAACAATACGATCCAGGATTTATTAATCAGATATCATAGAATGAATAATTTCGAGACTTTATGGCAACCAGGAACAGATCATGCAGGTATTGCAACTCAAGCTTTGGTAGAGAAAAAATTAGAAAGTCAAAATATTGATAAAAAAACTATCGGTAGAGATAAATTTGTAGAAAAAGTCTGGGACTGGAAAAAAGAGTACGGTGGAATAATTATCAATCAATTAAAAAAACTGGGTTGTTCTTGTGATTGGTCAAGAAATGCATTTACAATGGACGAAAATTTATCTTCATCGGTAATTAAAGTTTTTATAGATTTATATAATAAAGGCTTAATCTATAAGTCTAAAAAATTAGTAAATTGGGATACGGTCCTAAAAACCGCTATATCGGATTTAGAAGTTGATCAAAGAGAAGTCAATTCAAAGCTATATTACATAAATTACGAAATAGAAAATTCTTCAAATTTTATAACGATTGCGACAACTAGGCCTGAAACAATGCTCGGAGATACGGCGGTAGCAGTAAATCCTAAAGATGAAAGATATCAAAGTTTAGTTGGAAAAAATGTAATTTTACCAATTACAAACAGAAAGATTAAAATTATAGCTGATGACTATGCAGATCCAGAACAAGGTTCTGGAGCTGTAAAAATTACACCTGCACATGATTTTAACGACTATGACGTTGGTAAAAGAAATAAATTAGAAATTATAAATATTTTCACTGAGGATGGTAAAATAAATAATAATGCTCCAAATGAGTATGTCGGATTAGATAGATTTGAAGCTCGTAAAAAAATACTTAATGAATTAGGTGACAAATTAATTAAAGAAGAAAAGATTAAAAATAAAGTTCCATATGGTGATAGATCAAATTCTGTTATCGAACCATATTTGACTGAACAATGGTTTGCAGATGCAAAAAAGCTATCTATAAAAGCGAAGAAAATTGTTAAGAATAAAAAAACAAGTTTCTTTCCAAAAAATTGGTCTAAAACATATTTTCAATGGATGAACAATATAGAACCTTGGTGTATATCTAGACAGTTATGGTGGGGTCATCAAATACCTGCTTGGTACGGTCCAGATAAAAAGATATTTGTCGCAAATAATTTAAACGAAGCAAAAAAACTTGCTAAGAAAAAATATAAAAAAGATGTTGAATTAGTTAGAGATGATGATGTTCTTGATACATGGTTTTCATCAGGTTTATGGGCATTTGCAACTTTAGGATGGCCAAAGAAAAATGAATATTTAAAAAAGTTTTATCCAACCTCTGTATTAGTTACCGGCTTTGATATTATCTTCTTTTGGGTTGCTAGAATGATGATGTTTGGTATGGAATTTTTAAATAAAGAACCTTTTAAAGATATTTATGTTCACGCTTTAGTTAGAGACGAAAAAGGTCAAAAAATGTCAAAATCTAAAGGCAACGTTATTGATCCTTTAGTATTAATAGAAAAGTACAGTGCTGATGCATTAAGATTTACTTTATTATCAATGGCTTCACCTGGTCGTGATGTTAAACTTTCAGAGGATAGAGTTAAAGGGTATAGAAATTTTTTAAATAAGTTGTGGAATGCTAATAACTTTTTATCCATGAATAAATGTGATTTTAAAAAGTCAAAAAAATCTCCAAAAATTAACTTAAATATAAACAAATGGATAATTTCAGAGTTAAATCAAACAACACAGGAAGTTGAAAAAAACATCAAAGAATACAGATTTGATGAGGCTGCTAGAAATATCTATCAGTTTGTCTGGCATTCTTATTGTGACTGGTATTTAGAGCTTTCAAAAACGATTTTAAATTCTAACGACAAAAAATCTATTAATGAGGTAAAATTAACTACCTCATATGTTTTTAAAGAAATATTGGTTTTATTACATCCCTTCATACCGTTTATTACTGAGGAATTATGGTTAAAGAATAAACTTGATAAATTAAACAGCACTTATTTAATGCACACAAATTGGACTTTAAATAAAATGAAAAAAGATAAGAATATTAAAGAAGTCCAAAAAATAATTGATTTAATTAGCCAATTACGATCTTTCAAAAATGAGCTAAATGTAAGCCCCGGCTCCTTTGTTGATATGTCATTGAGCAATTTACCAAAAAAAGATCAGGATTTTATAATTAAAAATGAGATTGTACTTAAAAAATTAGGAAGAATTAATAACTTTCTTGATGGAGAGAAAAATAAACCATCTGCAAATCTTGTCATAGCCGGCGATATATTTAAAATTTACTTCGATCAATCTGTGGATCTCTCATTAATCAAAGAAAATTTACTAAAAAGACAAAATAAATATGAAGTAGAATTAGATGTGATATCAAAAAGATTATCAAATAAAAGCTTTGTAGATAGGGCACCAAAAAATATTGTTGAACAAGAAAAAAATAACTATACTGAATTAAAGAAAAATATTGATAAAATATCAATCACAGTTAAAGGTTTATAATGAAAAAATTTAATAAGAAAAAACTACCCAGTAGACACACTTCTCTAGGACCAGATAAAGCTCCTCAAAGATCTTTTTATTATGCAATGAAATTAACCGAAAAAGATGTTGCAAAACCTTTTGTTGGAGTAGTTTCAACATGGAATGAGGCTGCACCTTGCAATATTGCTTTAATGAGACAAGCACAATCAGTTAAAAAAGGTGTTAAATCATCTGGAGGAACACCAAGAGAATTTTGTACAATTACAGTTACTGATGGTATTGCAATGGGACATGAGGGAATGAAATCCTCTTTAGTTTCAAGAGATGTAATTGCTGATTCAACTGAGCTTACTGTGAGAGGTCATTGTTATGATGCTCTAGTTGGTGTTGCAGGTTGTGATAAGTCTTTACCCGGTTTGATGATGGCAATGGTCAGATTAAATGTACCAAGTGTATTTATTTATGGAGGCTCTATACTTCCTGGAAGATTTAATGGTAAGGATGTAACCGTTGTAGATGTTTTTGAAGGAGTAGGTAAATATTCTGCAGGACAAATGAATGCACATGCTTTAAGAAAATTAGAATTAAAAGCTTGTCCAAGTGCTGGTGCTTGTGGAGGTCAATTTACAGCAAACACTATGGCATGTGTTTCAGAAGCAATGGGATTAGCATTACCTTATTCAGCTGGAACTCCAGCACCCTACGAACAAAGAGATAAATTTGCATTACAGAGTGGAAAAGCTGTAATGAATTTATTAGCAAAAAATATTAGACCAAGAGATATTGTTACAAGAAAAGCATTAGAAAATGCAGCAACAATTGTTGCAGCAACTGGAGGCTCAACTAATGCCGCATTACATTTACCAGCTATAGCAAATGAAATAGGAATTAAATTTGATTTAATGGATGTTGCTAAAATTTTTAAAAGAACTCCTTATCTTGCAGATTTAAAACCAGGTGGAAGATATGTTGCAAAAGATATGTGGATAGCTGGTGGTGTACCAATGTTATTAAGAACTTTGTTAGATGGTGGATATATCCATGGTGATTGTATGACTGTTACTGGAAAAACTATGAGACAAAATCTTAAAAATATCAAATTTAATCCAAAACAAAAAGTTATGAGAAAATATAATAATCCACTTTCAAACGATGGTGGTGTTGTAGGTTTAAAAGGAAATCTTGCACCAGAAGGAGCAATTGTAAAAGTTGCAGGATTAAAAAAATTACAGTTTACAGGAAGAGCAAGATGTTTTGATACTGAAGAGTCTGCGTATAAAGCTGTCAAAAATAAAAAATATAAAGATGGAGACATAATTATTATTAGATACGAAGGTCCAAAAGGTGGTCCTGGTATGAGAGAAATGTTACAGACAACTGGTGCAATTTACGGTCAAGGAAAAGGAGAGAAGGTAGCACTTATTACTGATGGTAGATTTTCAGGTGCAACAAGAGGTTTTTGTATCGGTCACGTTGGTCCAGAAGCATCTGTTGGAGGGCCAATTGCATTACTTAGAAACGGTGATGTAATAGACATTGATGCAAAAAAAGGAACAATTAATGTTAGATTGTCTAAAAAAGAATTACAAAAAAGACATAAAAAGTGGAGACCTAAAAAGATTAACTTTGGTAATGGAACTCTATGGAAATATGCACAAACTGTTGGGCCAGCATATTTAGGAGCACCAACACATCCAGGTGGTAAAAACGAGGTTAAAGTATACGCTGATATTTAATGAAAATTAGACCGGTTATTTTATGCGGTGGGGCTGGAACAAGACTATGGCCCAAAAAATCTAATCATCAGGCAAAACAATTTATAGATTTTGGTGGTTGGACTTTAATAAATAAAACTTTTGAAAGAGTTAAAAGTAAAGTTTTTGATTATCCAATTATAAGCACTAATTCAAAGTATATTAAGGATGTAAAAAAAGCTTTAAAGAAAAGCAGAATTAAAAAGTATAAGATTATTTTAGAACCAGCAAAAAAGAATACTGCTCCTGCAATTTTAGCATCGGCATTAATAAAAGAAATTCCAAATAATCAGCCATTAATGTATTTTACTGCTGATCATTTGATTGAAAAGCCGAACAAATTAATAACAGCTATTAATAAAAATAAGTCTAATTTAGATGAAAAAAATATATTTATATTTGGCATAAAGCCAACAAGTCCATCTAGTGAGTATGGATATTTTATCACCAAGAAAAAAAAGAGCATTAATAAGGTCACCAAATTTATTGAAAAACCTAAAGTATCAAGAGCAAAACAAGTAATTAGACAAAAAGGATATTGGAATTCTGGGATGTTTTTTTTGAGAAAAGACTCAATTATTAATAATTTTAAGAAATATCAGCCTAATATTTTTCGAAACTGTAACAAAGCTGTAATAAAAGCTAAATATAAAAGCAATGTGTATTATTTAAACAAACAATCGTTTTCTAAAGCTACAGCAAAATCGTTTGATTACGCGATACTAGAGAAAACTAAAAATATCAATGCGATCAAGCTTGATATTCCATGGTCGGATCTAGGGAGCTGGAAAGAAATCTGCAAAATGTATGGAAAAATTAAAAATAGATATTTTAAAAAGAAAAATGTATTTCATAGACCATGGGGCAGCTATACAAACTTATTTAAAGGCAAAGAATTTTTAATTAAAGAATTATTTGTTAAACCTAAAGGCATTTTAAGTCTTCAAAAACATTTCCATAGATCAGAACATTGGGTGGTTACTCACGGTATTCCAAAGATTACCTTAAATAAGAGTAAATTCCTAAAGAAACCTGGTGAAACTATTTATATTCCATTAGGTGCAATCCATAGAATAGAAAACCCATATAAAAAACCAGTAAAAATTATAGAAGCACAAATAGGTTCAATACTTAAAGAAACAGATATTGTTAGATATCAAGACATTTATGGCCGTGTTAAATAATTAACACGACCACAAAAATATATTTAAAACCAATTGTTTGGTATTATTAGATAATGTATTGAAAGTACTATACCTACTGAAACAGTTAAGCCGAATACCATTTTTAGGAAATCTTTTCCAATTAATGGAAAGACGTAACCTAGCTTATATTCTTTGTTCATAGTAGCTATAGCAAGTTCTCTTCCACATAATAAACCAACAAAAACCCATGTCGTAGACATAGGTAAATCGTTTAATTCTTTAAAGTAAAATAAGACACCAGCATAAATGACGTTAATAATTGTCGCTGATCTTGCGTACCTTGTTCCTGTTTTTTCAAGGACAACTTTTTGAATTGGTCCACCTTGAATGTAGAAAATATAAAATAATAATGCAGTAAAGTAAGCCATTACAATTAAAAGTAATGTTAAATCTAACTGTCTAGGTAGATATACTGCAATATTAGCTACATCGTGAGATAACCAAACCCACCATAACCAACCAGAAGAAATCCAAACACTATTTCTCCAGAAGCCTACCCATTTTTCGTCTACTTCATCAAATTTTTCATTAATGAATTTAGAGACAGCTATCCAGGCGATGTAAGCAACCATTGCTGCCAAACCATAGCCAACGACGCTTTTCATAAGCATTTTTTCAAGCACAACCGTTGAGGCAAATGCTGAAAGAACTAAAAAGGTAGTTGAAACTGGTATTCCAATTCTAGTTAATAATAATAATATTGCAGGCGCTACTGCGTGATACCATTGAATTTCTTGATAAGGTATTCTAGTTAATCTTCCATAAGAAATATCACCATCATACGAATACCATCCCCATGCTAACGCAAAAATCATTACAGCTGATGCAGATCCTGCAAGTGTATACCATTTAAACCACTTCTTTTTTGAAGCTATAAATGTACCTAGTGTTTGAATTGAGTCGTTAGCGATTACGCTATAACCGGCAAAGGCAAAGCCTATAACCGTGTAAACTAAAGTCATATCCATTTTTTTCTCCTTTATATTATTGTTTTCGGTTCCTGTTGATTCATGACTTAAGATCTATGTAATGTGAGAATAAAAAAAATTCTATAAAAGAATAACTTAATTTCAGAATTAGGAGGTGGATTCGCCAATTAATAAACTATTAAATACTAATGTCTACTTTTAAATATTTTTTATTTCGTAATACAGTTGTGTTTATTTAATTAATTTCTTAATAAAATATACAGCTATTAGAGCCCCCAAAAATTCAGCTAAAATATATGTAGGCGTATTCAAATAATTAATTCCCGTAAAAGAATCAGTAAAAGTTCTTGCTATCGTAACAGCTGGATTTGCAAAAGATGTTGATGATGTGAACCAATAACCAGCCATAATATATGTTGCAACACTAGCAGCTATTGTTATTTTACCATCTTTTTGAGTAGCAAAAATGATAAAAATTAAACCAAAAGTAGCAATTATTTCAGATAAGAAAATATGAAAGCCATCTCTATTTTTTGTAGATAACTCAAGAATATCGTGTTCAAAAAAAACATTAGCCAACATAACACCAATCAAACAACCAAGTATTTGCGCAGGAATATAAATGATCAGAAGTTTTCCATTGATTTTTTTTCTTAAAAACATCGCTAAACTCACAAAAGGATTGAAATGTGCACCTGAAATATTTGCAAAAGCAGTTATTAAGACGAACAGGCCAGCACCAGTTGCGAGAGTATTAGCCGTTAATCTCAAAGCATTATCATTTGTAAGATTTTCAGCCATTATTCCAGACCCAACAATGACCATTACTAAAAAGCTACTGCCAATAAATTCACCTAAAAATATTTTGTTAGTATTTTTCACTAGATAATAATCTTATAAATTCCTATTAAGAACAATGGTATTTGTAGTCCAAAGTTAGTAAGTATTGCTTTATCTTTACTTATAAACCCAGCAACTGTCCATCCAACAACTCCTAATCCATGAAAATATATATTAAGCGGATATATATTTAGATTGGTTAAAAGAATGCCAACTAAAACTAGAAATGTACTTATCCATTTAAGGTATTTTTTTACAAACATATTTTTCCTCCTTAATTTGCAATATATAGATTTTTTTGATTATTTCTTAATATTTACTTACACTTTTTACAAATACCAAAAAACTCAAGATTGTATTTGTTGTATTTCATACCTTCTTTGTCTTGAAAATTTGATAGGTATTTAGATAACTTTGAGCTACTTATTTCTTTTACATCTTCACATGACTCACAAATAGAAAATGCTGTAGCATTTGCAATTGTACAAGCCGAATTTCTACAGGCAATAAATGCATTTCTACTCTCAATTTTATGAATTTTTCCTATTTCTACTAATTTATCTAACGCTCTATAAACCTGAGGAGGTGCTTTTAAACCTTTTTTTTGGACATTAAACAATATTGAATATGCTTTCATAGGTTGAACAGATTTTTCAATAATATCTAAAACTATTTTTTGATTTTTTGATAAATTTTGTTGTTTTTGTGCCATATTCTTTTTTTTTATCAATTTATAGTTAGTTATTCAATTGTGATTTTTTTTTTATTTTAGTTAATGATAATATAAACAATATTAAACCAGAGGTTATTATCGATGGACCCGACGGAGTATTTATCTCCAATGATGCAAATAATCCTATAATAACTGATAACAAACCACCAATAATTGAAAATATTACCATTTGATTTGGATTATCTGATAAATTTCTTGCCATCGCTGCTGGTATAATCAGCATTCCAGTAATTAATAATAAACCTACCATCTTAATTGAAATAGCAATAATTGCTGCCAATAATATTGTAAAGATTGCATTATATTTTTCAGGATTCATTCCTTCAGCTTCTGCTAATTCATAATTTACGGTTGATGCAAACAAAGGTTTCCATATTATTTTTAATACTATTAAAATTATGGCACCGCCTATCCAAACAACAGCTATATCATTAACATTGACTGCAAGTATGTCTCCAAACAAAAGCCCCATTAGATCAAATCTGATGGTAGCTAAAAGACCAATAACCACCAATCCTATTGCTAAAGATGAATGAGCCAACAGACCTAGTAAAGCATCTGCGGGTAAGTTTGTTTTTTTTTGTAACTTTAGTAATATTAAAGCAACAATAGATGAAATAACAAAAACAGAAAGAGCCATATTAATTTCAGTCGTATAAGATAAAGTCACTCCTAACAATGCTGAATGAGCTAACGTATCACCAAAGAAGGATAACCTCCTCCAAACAACAAAACATCCAAGAGGTCCAGTAACTAAAGCCATTCCAATGCCAACTAACAAAGCCCTTACAAAAAAATCATCTAACATCAGTTTTCTTTTTTTTCTATTGTTCCGTCAATTTTGTGAATATGATCATGTGAATGTTCGTAAACAGATAATATTTTAGAAATATCTTTACCAAATAACTCCTGATATTTTTCATTGTTAGCAACATCTATCGGAGTACCAGAGCAGCAAACATGTCCATTCAAACATACAACATGATCGGTTTTAGACATGACTACATGTAGATTATGAGAAATTAATAATATTCCACAATTTAATGTGTCAGATATTTTTTTTATCAGCTCATATAAAGCTATCTCACCATTGAAATCAACACCTTGAACAGGCTCATCTAACACTAAAAGCTCTGGTTTTTTTGCTATTGCTCTAGCCATAAGAACTCTTTGAAACTCTCCTCCAGATAAACTTTTTAGATCTTTATTTTTTAAATGTGGTGTACCTGTAATTTCTAAAGCACTATCAATTTCATTGTTTTTTAAAGTACTTGTTAAATTCATAAAGTCATTAACCCTTATAGGTAAAGTCCAATCAATATTAATCTTTTGTGGCACATAAGCTATTTTGTCAGTAAATTTTTCTACCTTACCCTCTATATTTTTATATAATCCTAATGTGATTTTTGCCGTAGTTGATTTCCCAGATCCATTTGGGCCTATTAAAGTTATTATTTTCCCTTTTTTAATTTCAAGAGATACACCCCTAACTAACCATTTATCATTAACTAAAACCCCAGCGTTTTCTAATTTTACCAAAGTATCATTTTTATTTGTCATTTTAATTAAATTTAGCTTGTAATTTTATTGTTATATTATTACAAAGTTACATTATAACAATTACTTATAAAGGCATTTAACCATGAAAAATATTATCAGAAACAAACTATTTACACCAATCATAAGCTTATTTTTAATTTTTACCCCGCTAAAAGCAGAAGTTAACGTTGTGACGTCTATTAAACCTCTTCATTCACTAACTAGTTATATTATGGAAGGTGTAGGGGAACCCGGATTAATTATTGATGGTGTTGCATCGCCTCATAATTTTCAAATCAAACCTTCTCATGCAAAAATGCTTCAAAAAGCTGATTTAGTTATATGGGTAGGTGAAGATCTTGAAAGTTTTTTACCAACTGCATTAAAATCTATTCCTAAGAATTCTGTGGTCCTTGAACTATTAGACCAAAGTGGATTAAAGAAATTAAAATTTAGAGAAAAAAATATTTTTGAAGGTCATGATGACCATGATGACCATGAAGATGAAGAACATGCGAAGAAAGAAGAAGGACATGACGAACATGGACACGATGAGCATGGCCATGCGCATGGTGAGTATGACCCACATATTTGGTTAGATCCTTTAAATGCTAAAGTAATAGTTAAAAAAATTACAAATCAATTAGTAAAAATCGATAGCTCTAATAGTGCCGCATATAAAGCAAACTCTAAAAAGTTATTAAAAGATTTAGACACATTAACTAAATCAATAAAAAAAGACTTAAATAAAAATGCAAGTTTTGTTGTATTTCATGATGCTTATCAATACTTTGAAAAAAGATTTGGCTTAAGTGTAGTAGGTGCTTTAACTGTTAACCCAGACGTAATGCCTGGTGCTGAGCAGTTGTCAGAGATCAGGGAAGTTATAGAAGAAAAAAAAGTAAAATGTATATTCTCTGAACCTCAATTTAATCCAGCAATAATTAAATCTATTGCAAGTGATACAGGTGTTAAAACTGGGGTCCTTGATCCATTGGGTGCAACTATAAATAAAAGTAAAAATATGTATTTTAATTTAATTGAAGATATGTCCAACGCATTAAAGGATTGTTCTTAATTAAATTTAATCAATTGTTATTTCTATAGGTGTATGATCTGAGGGTTTTTCTCTTCCTCTGGGATATTTATTTATTTTAATATCTTTAATGCTATCAATTAATGAGCTTGAGACTAAAAAGTGATCAATTCTCATACCATTATTTTTTTGCCACGCACCACTCATATAATCCCAAAATGTATAACCTTCTTTATCTGGATAAATATATCTAAAAGTATCAAAAAATCCTAAATTAATAATTTCTCTAAATTTCTTTCTAATCTCTAATCTAAACAGAGCATCGTTTTCGTAAGATTTGTGATTGTGCACATCTTCTTCAGCAGGAATTATATTAAAATCCCCACCTATAATGATATTACTATTTTCCTTTAAGTTTTTTTTTAATGTTTTTATAAAGTTATCTAACCAGTTTAATTTGTAATCATATTTTTCTGTATCTACAGGATTTCCATTAGGAGTATATATATTTATTAAATTAATTTTTTTCTTTTTGTGAGTTAATTCACCAGAAATAACTCTGGATTGTTTTAACTTATCTTTAAAAATATTTTGTTTTATATTATTTAATTTATTCTTTGTTATAAAGGCAACACCATTATAGCTTTTTTGACCAAAAACATAACTCTCATATTTAAGGCTTTTAAATTCATCAAAAGGATAATTTTTTTCCTCAGTTTTTATTTCTTGCATCATTACGATGTCAGGATCAGATTTTTTTAAATATTCTTTTATATTATTTATTCTTGCTCTTACAGAATTGACATTCCAAGAGCTTATTATCATTATAGAGAGAACGAAACACCGCACCCACAAGATGATTTGCTTTGTGGATTACTAATTCTAAATTGTTCACCAATTAATTCTTTAACAAAATCTACTTCAGATCCTTTCAATAAGTCAGCTGATGTTTTATCAATTAGAATATTGTTATATTGAATGTCATCATTTTCTTTTCCAGTATCTACTGAAAAATTATATTGAAAACCAGAGCATCCACCACCTTTTATAGCGATTCTAAAAAAAGATCCTTTTTCTTTTTTAGACAACAAATAGTTTATTTGTTTTATCGCATTATCAGTAAATTTAATTTCTTTAATCATCTAGTAAGGCTGTTAATAGTAATATAATTATAATTTACCTTTTTTAAAGTATGAATAATTTCAAAAAACTAGGACAATTTAAGTCAACTGGAAGATTTTTTAAGGAAAAAAACAGCTTATACCGAACTCCATTTCAAAGAGATAGAGATAGAATAATACACTCTGCCTCTTTTAGAAGATTAAAACACAAAACCCAAGTTTTTGTTAATACAGAAGGTGATCACTTTAGAACTAGAATCACCCACTCATTAGAGGTGTCACAAATAGCTAGATCCATTGCTAAGTATTTAAATTTAAACGATGATTTAGCAGAAACACTAAGTCTTGCTCATGATCTTGGTCACACACCATTTGGGCACGCTGGAGAAAACAGTCTTAGAGAGTGTATGCTTAATTACGGAGGTTTTGATCATAATTTACAAACCTTAAGAATAGTAATGTTTCTCGAAAATAAATATTTAAAATTTAAAGGTCTTAACTTAACTTTCGAAACTTTAGATGGTCTGTTAAAACATAATGGACCTATATATAACATTGATAAGATAAATAATATTATTGGTATTAAAAATTTGAAAAATAAATTTAATTTTAACCAATATTCTTCATTAGAGTCTCAAATTTCAAATATATCTGATGATATAGCTTATAATAATCACGATATCCAAGACGGACTAAATGCAAATCTATTTAAGCTCGATGAAATTTTAGAAATAAATTTTTTTAAAGAAATTTTTAAAAGATATAAAAATGTTAAAAAAAATAAAATTTTAATTTATCAAATAATAAGAGATTCTATAGATTTAATGGTAAAAGATATAATTTCTAACAGTAAAAAAAATTTAAAAAAAAATAAAATTAAAAATCTTAAAGATGTTGAAAAAAATGATGATAAAATCATTAACTTTTCTGATAATTATATAGAAATAGATAATGAAATTAAAAAGTTTTTGAGAATTAAAATGTACAATAATAAAAAGGTTTTAGCTAAAAATATTGAAGGTCAAAAAATCATAAAATATTTATTTACCAATATATGCAAGAAACCAAAAAAATTTATTGAAAATCAAAATTTGAACAAAAACAAGTTTAGATCTGTTTCTGATTTTATTTCAGGTATGACAGATAGATATGCTATAAACCTTTACAATAATTTAAAATGAATATTTTTGATATTTATCTAAAAAAAATTAGAGATATAGTTTCTAATAATTCTGAAAAATTGAAAATCCCTCAAAATTTATCAGGTATTAATGTAGATACAGCTCCTGCAAAATTTAAGGCTGATATATCAACAAATGTTTGCATGGTTCTTTCCTCATTAAATAAATTAACACCTACTGAGATTTACAAACAGCTTAATTTAGAAGATCTAAAAAATGATAAAGATATTGAAAATATTGAATTTGTTAAACCGGGTTTTGTTAATATAAAATTTGTTAAGAAATTTTGGAATATTTTTTTAACAAATATGCTCAATGATCAAAGATATGGAGCAAATCTCAAAAATGATAAAAAAAACTATTTACTTGAGTTTGTTTCTGCTAATCCAACAGGTCCTTTACATGTAGGCCATTGTCGAGGCGCTATATATGGAGACGCTTTATGTAATCTTTTAAAATTTAGCGATCACAAAGTTACAAAAGAATATTATGTTAATGATCATGGTAATCAGATCAAAAATTTTTCTTTATCAGTATACTTTAGAATTAAGGAAAAATTATTTAATGAAGAATACCCTAAGAACGAAGATTTATATCCAGGAGATTACATAATTGAAATAGCAGAACAAATTATTAGTAAAAATTCCATTAAAAATTATGAAAATTACGAAAAAATTTCAGATGAACTTTCTAAATTGAGTGTTGTTGCTTCTTTAGATATAATAAAAAAAAATCTAAATTCTTTAGGTGTTGTTCACGATAATTTTGTAAGTGAAAATAATATTATTAATTCAAAAGAAGTTTATGAGGCTATAGATAATTTAAAAAAGAGCAATTTAGTATTTACAGGTAAAATTGAAGCTCCTGAAGGTGAAGATAAGTCTAAATGGGTTGAAAGAGAGCAACTACTATTTAAATCTACTAATTATGGTGATGATAAAGATAGAGCTTTAACAAAAAGCGATAATTCTTGGACATATTTTGCGGGTGATATTGCTTATCACAACAATAAATTAAAAAGAAATTTTGATGAATACATAAATATTCTTGGTGCAGACCATGCAGGTTATATTAAAAGAATTAATTCTGTTGTAGATGCACTCTCTAATAAAAAGAAAAATCTAATTTGTAAAGTTACTCAGCTTGTAAAATTGATTAAAGATGGCAAACCTTTCAAAATGTCAAAAAGAAAAGGTGATTACATAATTGTTGATGATTTAGTTAACGAAGTAGGCAAGGATGCAACTCGTTTTATAATGTTGAGCAGAAGTAATGATGTCCAATTAGAGTTTGATTTTGAAAAAGTTAAAGAGAAATCAAAAGATAACCCTCTGTATTATGTTCAATATTGTTATGCAAGGATCTGTTCTGTTTTTAAAAATGCTAACGAAAAAATTGAAAATGACTTAACAGAAGTAGAAAAAGATTATGAATTTAATGATGAAGAAATAAAAATAATAAATAAAATTTCTGAATGGCCTAAATGTGTAGAGGTATCCTCACAAAAATTAGAGCCTCACAGAATACCTATCTATTTATATCAACTGTCTGCTTTATTTCATTCATATTGGAATATGGGAAAAGATAATGAGTCTATGAGGTTTTTAGATAAAAATAAAAAATTAAATAAAAATAAAGCTGTTCTATTAAATAGTGTTTTAAAAACTATTGGTACTGGAATGAAAATATTAGATGTAGAGACACCGGAAACTATGTAATGATTAAAGAAATTAAATATATTATTTTTATATGTATAATTTTTTTATTTATATTTTTTACTGTTAAATACTACATATCTGATGAGTTTGAAAAAAAATATTATAAATCTATTAACAATCTAGACTCTAAATTAGATTTAAAGAAAAATAGTTTAATAAAGTTGGATAGTGATACAGATAATATTATTGAATATATTGACGAAAAAGAAAATAAGGAAAAAAAATTATCATTTTGGGACCTGATCAAAAATGAAGATTAGTCAAAAGAGGGCATTTATATCTGGTTTAAAATCTACGAATTTATCAAATAAGGAAATTTTATTTCTTAAAAAATATAAACCATGGGGAATAATATTATTTGAGAGAAATATTAGGAGTTTAGATCAAACAAGAAAACTCATTAAATCAATCAAAAAAATATTTAAGGATCAAAACTATCCAATTCTTATTGACGAAGAAGGCGGAAGAGTTAATAGACTTAAAAAAATAATAGATACCAAATTACATTCTTCAAAATTTTTTGGTGATATGTATAAAAAAAATAAAAAAAAATCACTTCTTTATTATAAAATTTATATTGATCAAATAAGCTATTTATTAAACAACTTAGGTATAAATATTAATACTGTGCCTGTTCTGGATATAGCTCGAGACAAAACCTCTAGAGTAATAGGTGACAGATCATTCTCAAAAAATAAAAAAATAGTTGATATTTTTGGTAATTTTACTATCGATCAATATCATAAGAATAATATAGCAACTGTGATTAAACATATACCAGGTCATGGTTTAGGCAAAGTTGACTCACACTATAAACTACCAATTGTAAACAATCGCAATCAATATTTACTAAAAAATGATTTTTTGACGTTTAAAAATAAAAACTCTCTTTTTGCTATGACCGGTCATTTACTTTTTAAAAAAATTGATAATCAAAATTCTGTAACTCATTCAAAAAAAATAATTAAATTAATAAGAAATAAAATAAATTTTAAAAATTTAATAATGTCAGATGATATATCAATGAAAGCTTTACCATATGGTATTAAAACTAACGTTATTAAAGCATTTACCGCAGGTTGTGATTTAGTTTTACATTGTAATGCTAACCTAAAAGAAATGTATATAGTTGCAGAAAATTCACCAAAATTAAGTAAATTTATAATAAAAATTACAAATAAATATTATAAGCTAGTGTCCAATGGAGAATCAAAATTCAACTGATAGTTTTCAGGTAAATTTAGATCAATTTAATGGTCCTTTAGATTTACTTTTAGATTTGGCAAAATCACAAAAAGTCAATTTAGAAAATATATCGATAACCTTATTAGCTGATCAATTTTTAGAATATATTAACAAGGTCAAAGATATTAATTTAGATATTGCATCAGAATATTTAGTTATGGCAACTTGGCTTGCGTATTTAAAATCAAAATTATTACTTCCTATAACAGATGAAGAAGAGTTTAAAGTTCATGAGGTTGCTGAAAGATTAAAATTACAATTAAAAAAATTAGAATTAATAAGATTGCTTTCTGATCAAATGCTTAAGAGAAAAAGATTAGGAAAAGATATTTTTGTAAGAGGTATTAAAGGTAGAATTCGTTCTATTTATAGTTCTAAATATTCATTATCTCTATACGAACTTTTAAAAACTTATTCTACAATAGTTATGCAAAAGGATTTTCAAAGAATGAACATTCCAAAACTACCTGTTTGCACAACAGAAGAGGGTATAAAGTTAATTAAAAGTATTATAAAAAAGTTGGAAGATTGGAAAAACCTTGAAGACATTATTCCAAAAGCTTATAAAAAATCAAATTTTAAAAAAACTGGCCGTGCTAGTGTTTT
>CACASB010000013.1 GCA_902535155.1 uncultured Pelagibacteraceae bacterium | reverse complement strand
ATATCCCTGCTATGCTAGTCATTAAGGCATCATTTAGATTATTGTTATTTACTTTGTTATTATTTTTTTTAGTTAATTTCATCATTACTGTAGCCTGTAATATGTTTAAAACTTCAGAATATACATTTCTTATAATTGCGGGACCTCTAAATGCTTTTCTTTGTTTTAAAATTTCAGATGGTGTAATACTGTAGTTAAGTTTTTTTAAGGCTTCAAATTGGAATCTAAGTTTTTTCCCAACTCTTTTTAAATCAATATCTGCTAAATTTTCCTCATAAATTTTTGAAATCTCCGGATCAACTTTTGATATAACCATGTCTAATAAATCCATTGTAGAATTAAAAAAAGGCCAGTTTTTTTCCATATCTATCAGAGTTTTTTTAAATTTTTTTATTGACGAATATCTTAATGCTTCAGCAGTTCCTAACCATGCCGGTAACATAAGTCTTATTTGAGTCCAAGCAAAAACCCAAGGTATTGCTCTAAGACCTTTAATATTATCTAAGTTTTTTCTTTTAGATGGTCGAGAGCCGATAGATAATTTTCCTAATGCTAAATGAGGAGTAACTGTTTTAAAGTATCTGATAAATTCGGTACTCGATGTTAAATTTTTTCTATAAGAACTTTTAGATATATCAGACATGCTCTCTATCAAATTTCTCCATTTTTCTTTTGGTTGTGGAGGAGGAATTAAAGTAGCCAGCATCACAGAACCTATGTAACTACATAAATTATATTTAGCTATGGGCTCATAACCATATTTTTGTTGTATCACCTCACCCTGATCAGTAATTCTTATTTTTCCGTTAACTGAACCAGGGGGTTGAGATCTAAGTGTAGCCTGTATTGGTCCACCTCCCCTTCCAGCTGAACCACCTCTTCCATGGAAAAAAGATAATTTTACTTTAAATTTTTTTGATGACGCTAAAATTTCTTCTTGTAATTTATATTGGTGCCACCCTGCACATAGTTTACCCGCGTCTTTACTAGAGTCTGAATAACCAATCATGATTTCTTGTTCATTATTAATCAAATTTCGGTACCAACCTAATTTAAATAAAGTAGACATGATATCGCTTCCACTTATCAAATCATCTAAGGTTTCAAACAAAGGTACTACTCTTAATTTATCTTTAATGTTTGCTTCTTTTTGTAAAAGGATTACTGAGAGAATATCAGAAGCTGAGGATGTCATAGATATAATATAAGCTCCTAAACATTCTTTTGGTTGACTTGCTAAAGCTTTAAAAGTTGACCAAACTTCTAAATTTTCTCTATCTTTAAATTGAAAACTATTAATAAAATTTTTACCCCTTATTTTTTTACTCAAAAACTTTATCTTTTCTAGCTCAGTCCAAGAATAATAGTTCTTCTTAAATTTTCTTTTTATTATCTCTGCAATCAATTTTGTATGTCTTGACGATTCTTGTCTTATGTCCAATCTAGCTAAATTAATACCAAAACATTTTACTCTTCTCATTAAGTCTAATAGTTCTCCACTTGCAATGTTTTCATTTTGTGATTGTTCCAAAGACTCCCTAACAACTCTCAATGGTTTTAAAATATCTTCCTTTGAAGAAATAAGTTGTTTTTGATTTAGAGGTTTTTTTTGAACTAAATGTTGTTCTATCATTCTATGAGTTCTCCTCATTTTATCTCTTAAAGGTCTCAAATAAACTCTGTAAGGTTCATATGAGCGACCTGTGTATTTTAATATTTTTTTAGAACATTTTTGCATTGAGAAAGATCTAATTAATTTTGTCAAAGATTTTTCATAAAGTTTTGCAGCTTCCCATCTCGATAAAAGCAAAACCTCCTCAGTAACTTTAGATGTAACGAAAGGGTTCCCATCCCTATCACCGCCCATCCATGAGCCAAATTCAATAGGGTTAAAATTTTTTGGTAGATTTTTTTTCATATTTTTTACAAATATTTCATTAAGTCTTCTGTAAACTTTTGGAATAGTCTGCCATAAACTATCTTCTATTATTGCTAATCCCCATCTTGCTTCATCAAAAGGAGATGGCTTATATCTCTTAAGCTCATCTGTGTTCCAGATAATAGTTATTTCATCAAAAATTTTTTTGTCTAATACTTTTATTTTAGAAGGATAGTTTTGAAGTAAATTTCTTTGTTCTAATATTTCGGTCAATGTATGATATTTTTGAATTAGAGTTCTTCTTTTAACCTCTGTTGGATGAGCAGTTAGAACGATACCAATATTAAGTCTTTTTGCTAAATCATAAATTTTTTTATTAGAAATATTTTTATTTTTAAAAAAACTCTCAAATATTTCTTCAATAAATATATTTTGATTTTTTTTACTTTTTGAGGAATTTTCATATTGATCCAAGGTCCTTGAGGCATCTACTGATTCAGCTAAATTATACAAATTCATAAAATGATTATATGCTCTAGTTAATTTGAGTAAATTTTTTGGATTTTGTTTTTTTATTTTTTTGGATAAATTTTTAAAAGGGTTTTTTTTATTTTTATTTGCAATATTTGCTTTTGACAAAAGCCTCGTTTTTTCAACTAATTTAAAAAACTTATTTCCCTCCTGCTCTCTAATTACTTTTCCTAATATATTTCCTAAATACCTAACATCGTTTCTTAAACTTTTAGTAGGGATTCTCTCATAGTAAAGATCTCTTTTTATCATTAATAAGTTATATTCTTAGAATAATTATTTTTCCCAATCAAATCTTGGAAAAGAATTAAATATTTTTAAAATTCCCTCAGACCATTCACCTGAAACTTTTGAAAATTCTTTATCATTTAAATTCAAGCATTTTTGAGACGTAATTTTTAATTCGTCTTTTTTATAAACCACAAAGTCTATTGGTGGACCAACTGTTAAGTCACTTTTTAATGTTGAGTCCATTGATATTAAAGCACATCTTGAGGCATCACCGATAGACACATCTGGTGTAACAACTCTATCTAATATAGGTTTGCCATATTTAACTTCTCCTATTACTAAATATGGTTTGCTGTCTGCAGGTTTAATATAATTCCCTTGAGGATAAACTAAAAATAGTTCCATCTCTTGTCCTTCAATTTGCCCACCTACAATAAAAGTTGATCCAAGTAATACAGTATCGGTATTTATACCTTTGGGGGAAGAATGTTTGATATTTAAACCTCCAACATATTTTGCTATTTGATCAAAATCTTCGCACGTATTTAAATTTTTGATGCCAGTTTTATTCTCCAAATCTTTCTCAATAGATTTATAAACCGCTTGAGAAGTGCCAAGATTTCCTGAGGTTACGATTAAAATAGTTCTGTCTCCTACATCATATGTAAACATTTTTGAGTAAATATTTACATTATCAAAGCCAGCGTTAGTTCTTGAGTCTGAAGCTATTATTATGCCCTCTTTAGTTTTAATTCCTATACAATATGTCATACATTTATGTATTATTTAATTAAACATGCTATTTATAATCGATTTATATCATATCTGATATATCTAAAATGCATTTGCTTAATACGTTTAACTAATAAAAGCTGTCAAAATGGTAACTAAGTTGTGGAAAAACTATAACGCTAAATATGCATACGATGGATATTTTACCGAAGATAATAAGCTAAGAAAACATGCTATGATAATTTCCAATATCCTTGAGAGATATGGAAAAAAAAAATTACAAGAAATTGAAAAAAATTGCCAGAGCACTATAAGTGCCAGAGGTATTAACTTTAGAGTTTATGCAGCAAATAACAGAGCAGAAGAAAAAAAATGGCCCTTAGATATAATACCAAGAATTATCCCAAGAACTCAGTGGAATAAAGTTTCAAAGGGATTACAACAGAGAGTTAAAGCTCTAAATTTATTTATTGATGACGTTTATAATCAAAAGAAAATATTTAAAGATAATGTTGTTCCAAAAGAAATAATATTTAAATCACCATATTATGTTAAAGAGTGTGAAGGTTTTTCTCCAAAATATAAAGCTTGGTCTAACATTTCTGGTGTTGACTTAATTAGAAACAAAGCCGGAGATTATTTAGTTTTAGAGGATAATTTAAGAGTTCCTTCCGGAGTTTCATATATGTTAGAGAATAGGATGGTTATGAGAGATGTTTTTCCTGAGCTTTTTACTAGATATAAAGTTGCATCAATTAATCATTATACAAACAAACTTTTCAACTGCATGGTTGAATGTATTCCCAAAAAAACCAAAGATCCTCATATGGTGGTGTTAACTCCTGGAATTTATAATTCTGCATATTTTGAACATTCTTATCTAGCTGAGCAAATGGGCATTGCTTTAGTAGAAGGAAAAGATCTTTTTGTAGAAAATGACGTTGTATATATGAAAACAGTCAAAGGACCTTTGAAAGTTGATTGTATATATAGACGTTTAGACGATAGTTTTTTAGATCCAAAAACATTTAACAAGGAGTCTGTAATTGGTGTACCTGGTTTGTTTAAATGTTGGAGAAAAGGAAATGTTGGTATTCTAAACGCAATAGGGACAGGTATAGCAGATGACAAGGTAGTTTATTCTTACGTAAATAAAATGATAGTTTACTATTTAGGTGAACAACCAATCCTCAACCAAGTAGAAACTTATTTGTGTCATGAAAAAATCCAAAGGGATTACGTAATAGAAAATATATCAAAATTAGTTGTTAAACCTGCAAATGCCTCTGGTGGTTATGGAATTATGATTGGCCCAAAAGCTCCACTTAAGGAGAGACAGGAAGTGATTAATAAGATAAAAAAAAATCCTAGAGAATTTATTGCACAACCACTAGAAATTTTATCTACTGCACCAACAATTACTGAAAACGATATTGAGCCAAGACATCTTGATTTAAGACCTTTTGTTTTAAGTGGAAAGACATCCTATGTCACAACTGGTGGATTAACGAGAGTTGCTCTAAGAAAAGGCAGCACAATTGTTAACAGCTCTCAGGGTGGTGGTTCTAAAGATACGTTAATTGTTGATATGTAACAAAGTTATTTATAAAACTGTGAATAATTTGAACAATGACTTCAAAAATAATTATATTCACAGATTTAGATGGAACTTTACTTGATAGGGATACTTTTAAGTTTGATAAAATCTTAAGTTATTTAAAGGATCTTATTTTAGAGGATATTTGTATTATTCCTAATTCAAGTAAAACTCGCCAAGAAATTGAGGTCTTTAACAAAGAATTGGATGAAAATTTATCTTTTGTGGTTGAAAACGGTGCGGCTATTTATAATTTAAACCTAATTAATTCAAGTTTCCCAGAAAAAATTAGTTTAAGTAGAGAGAATGATGAAATATTAAAAATATTTGAGAGTAAGATCTCTAATAAATTTAAGTCAAAATGTAAATTTATTAAAAAATTAAGTTTAGACAAACAAATGAAAGTTCTGGGGCTTCCTAAAGAAAAAATTAAGGATTCATTAAATAGGGAATACTCAGCCCCATTATTATTCGAGGGTTCAAAATCTGACAAAATAGATCTCTTTAAATCTGTGAATGATGTTGGCCTATCATTGCAAGAAGGGGGAAGAGTGATAAATCTTTGTGATAAAGTGAGTAAATCTCAAGCAATGAAAAATGTTGTAAAAGTATTTAAAAAAGTGACGAAAGAAAAAATATTTACAATCGGTGTTGGTGATAATTATAATGATTTAGATATGATTAAAAATAGCGATATACCTTGTTTAGTCTTTAATGATAAATTTACACTAGAAAAAATAAATATAAATAACTGTTTAGTGTCAAAAAAACCTGCTCCAGAGGGTTGGGAAGAGGTTGTCAAATTGGCTCTGGAAAAAATAAAATAATGTTAATAGAATAATTTATGGGTGATTTTTCTCAAAATGGAATAGTTTCAACACTGCATGATTTTGGTACAAAATCTACAACAGAAATTGAAAAAGATTTACTGAGCTTTTCCAAAGAAAGAAAGATGGAATTAATCCTCCCTTGTCTATATTCAGAATTGGAAGGCTCTGCATTACCTAATATCGTAAATCAAATAAGTAAAACAAAATATTTAAATCACGTAATTATAGGACTAGACAAAGCATCAGAGAGTCAAGCAAAGAAAGCTTGGAAATTTTTTAAAAAAATAAATGTTCCTTTCACAATTTTATGGAACGATGGTCCTAAACTTAAAAAACTTGATACAGAATTGAAAAAGAAAAACCTAGCACCAAACGAAATGGGCAAAGGTAGAAATGTTTGGTATTGTATTGGTATGTGTATTGCAAGAGATACCGCTAGATCTGTAGCATTGCATGATTGTGATATAAAAACTTATGATAGAAGAATGCTTGCTAAATTATTCTATCCAGTTGTTAATCCCTTATTTAACTTTGAGTTTTGTAAAGGATACTATCCAAGAATTGCAAATAACAAAATGAATGGAAGAGTGGCGAGACTTCTTGTGGGGCCATTATTGACTGCATTAGAAAAAACTATTGGCAAAAGTGACTATATAAATTTTATGAAATCTTTTAAATATCCTTTAGCAGGTGAATTTTCATTTAGAAGAAATGTATTACCAGAATTAAGGATTTCATCGGATTGGGGTATAGAAGTTGGAATTTTATCTGAAATGCAAAGAAGCTTTTCACCAAATAATATTTGTCAAGTTGATTTAGCAGACACTTATGATCATAAACATCAAGATCTCTCTATCGATGATGAGACAAAAGGATTATCAAAAATGTCTATTGATATCATTAAGACATTTATTAAAAAATTAGCTACTCAAGGAAATTCATTTAGTAGAGAAAAATTTAGATCTTTAAAAGCAACATACTATAGATCTGCTTTAGACTTAATTGATATTTACAGAAGTGATGCTGAAATGAATGGATTAAAATTTGACTCTCACAAAGAAGAGGAAGCTGTTGAATTATTTGCTGTTAATATAATGAAAGCAGGAGAGGCTTTTTATATAAATCCTATGGACACACCATTTATTCCAACTTGGAGTAGAGTTAAAAGCGCAATACCAGATTTTCTTGTAAGATTAAATAAAGCTGTTTCTGAAGATAATAAAAAATTTATTTAATGTTATCTAGCACGGTAAAAAGTCAAATAAACTCTAAGCTTAAAAATATTTATAGTAAAAATTTTAAATATAATGATCTAAAATTATATTCTAATGAAATTTTTGAATTAATTAAATTTTCAAACAAAAAAATATCAAAATCTAAAAGAAGAAATCTAAAGATATCTGAGGATACTACAGTAGTAATTTGCTACGGTGACAGTGTATTTGATAATGGTAAATTAAATTCGATCAGATCATTCAAGAATTTTTATAACAAATATTTATCAAAGTTTTTTAATACTATTCACTTCTTGCCATTTTACCCCTCAAGTAGTGATAGTGGTTTTGCGGTTAAGGATCACTATAAAATAGATAGTAAGCTAGGATCTTGGACAGATATAAACAATTTTTCAAAGAAAAATAATATAATGGCGGATATTGTGATTAATCATGCGTCATCTAAAGGTTTGTGGTTTAAAAATTTTTTGAGAAATAAATCACCAGGCAAAGATTACTTCATAAAAGTTAATAATAAATTTGATATCTCAAGAGTTGTTAGACCTCGTGAAAATAAGTTACTAAAAAAGATTAATGTTTTTAATAAGCCTGATTTTATATGGAGAACATTTAGCTCTGACCAAATAGATTTGAATTTTAAAAACCCAAAAGTGTTGATGCGCTTTGTTAAAATTATGATCAACTTAGCATGCCACGGGGTTTCAATTTTTAGATTAGATGCAATTGCTTATTTATGGAAAGAAAGTGGCACTAAGTGCATAAATCTTAAGCAAACACATGAAATAATTAAATTACTAAGAATAATATGTAACTCTTTACAAAATTCACCTTATCTACTAACTGAAACTAATTTACCTGAAAAAGAGAATTTGAGTTATTTTGGAAAAAAAAATGACCAAGCAAACTGGGTATATAACTTCACACTACCTCCCCTTCTAATACATGCTCTTCTTTTTGAAGATAGTTCGAAATTAAATAAGTGGATAAATAAATTGCCATCTACGAAATTAAAAAATAATTATTTCAACTTTATAGCATCGCACGATGGTATAGGAATGAGGCCTGTTGAAGGTTATTTAGATAAGAACACTCTTAATTCATTATTTAAAAGATTAAAAAAAAATGGAGCTCAGCTTTCCTATAGAAAAATAAACAAAATAAAAAAAAAAGTATATGAGGTTAATGTAACTCTATTTAACGCTTTCAAAAATACCGATTATGATAAAAAAGGATTATATTCGTTAGAGAGATATGTTTCCGCACATGCAATAATGTTTTCTATTGAGGGAGTGCCCGCTGTTTATTTTAATTCAATATTTGGAAAGTCTAATGATGAATACAAGTATGTAATATCAAACAATAAAAGAGATCTTAATAGATATAAGTGGAACAAGGTAAAATTAGATAGGTTTTTAAAAAATCAAAATTCTAAACAAAAAATTTATTACGATCACATCACTAATCTATTAAAAATAAGAAAAAAACAAAAAGCTTTTCATCCAAATGCAGCTATGCATTGTTTATCATTTGGTAAAAAAATATTTGCTTTTAAAAGAATAAGTTTAGATAAAAAACAAATCATAATTTGTGTTACAAATATGTCTTCAAAATCACAAAAGGTTTTATTTTCTAATAATGAAAATAAATATAAAAACCTTTTAAATAAAAATATTAAAATTAATAATAAAAAATTAATATTAAAACCTTTTGAAACGGTTTGGTTATCTAGTTAGAAAATAAAGATAACGACCCAATACAAGGAAAGCCCTGATACAATTGTTAAAATAATATTTCTTGTAAAATACCCTATTGCCAGGGCAGTAATTGCCCCAAATATTTTTGGATCACTTATTGAAACAAAAGATCCAAAATCATCTAACAAAACTCCAGGAAATATTATTGATGGGAAAACTACAGACGGCACATAATTTAAAATCTTTCTTAAATTATCACTAATCATCTCTTTTCTAATTAATGTAACCATACTCATTCTTGTAAAATAAGTTAAAATTCCAGCTATAAAAATTGAAGTCCAAGTCATTTTTTTAATTTATTAATTATCATTGCTGCAAAAAGTCCAATGAGTGGTGAAATTATTATGTAAGTTTTGAAGGGAGCATTATAAAAAAAAGTAGCTGCTAACCCTGAAATTAACATAACTAAAACATGATCAAATTTTCTTAACTCATTTACTATTATTGCAATGAACGTTAGAGGAATTGCAAATTTTAATCCAAGTTCCTCAGGTACAATAGATCCTAAGTAAATTCCCATTATTGTTGAAACTTGCCAAATAAACCAAAGTATTATTCCAGAACCAATTAAATGATAATGGTTAAATTCCTCAGATGGATTTTTTTTAAAATACTGATTTGAAACAGCAAATCCTTGATCGACTATAAAATAAGAAATTAAAGTAGTATAATGTCTGTGGTCGTGTTTAGTACCTAACTAGCACTACTATCCAACCAAAATCTTGGTGAAAATACTATAGTTTTTGAAATTGTCAAATTAAAACAATAAAAATAAAGCTCTATTATTATGGATTTACAGGCGTTTCAGCTTGTTCGACTTTTTCTTGCTCAGATAAAAATTTTTGATCGTCTTCTAGTGCTTTTTTATTCCATTTATTTTTTATTGAGCCAGTTCCGGCTGGTACTAATCTACCAACAATAACATTTTCTTTTAATCCAGTTAAAGTATCAATTTTTCCTTTAATAGCAGCATCTGTAAGAACTCTGGTTGTTTCTTGGAAAGAGGCAGCTGATATAAACGATTCTGTCTGTAAAGAAGCTTTTGTAATTCCCATTAATACTCTTTCTCCAGCTGCTGGTTTTTTACCACTTTTGATTAACTCTTCATTTACATTCTCAAGTCTAAATCTATCTATTATTTCACCTGGTAGATATTCCGAGTCTCCTGAATTTTTAATTTCAACTTTTTTAAGCATTTGTCTTAATATTGTTTCTATATGCTTATCATTAATTATAACACCTTGAAGCCTATACACTTCTTGAACTTGATTTACAAAGTATTCTGTTAGCTCTTTAATACCAAGAATTCTTAATATATCATGAGGTAATGGTTGACCATCTAGAAGATATTCTCCTTTTTTAATTTCTTCACCAGGATTAAAATTGATATGTTTTCCTTTAGGAATTAAGTAATTAGAAGTTTCGCCTGAATCTGAAACAATAGAAACTTTTTGTTTTCCTCTTACTTCTTTTCCAAACATAACTTTACCATCATTTTCAGCTATTATAGCGCTATCTTTAGCTTTTCTTGCCTCAAATAATTCGGCCACTCTTGGTAATCCTCCGGTTATATCTTTTGTTTTAGAAGTTTCTTTTGGTAATCGTGCAATAACATCACCAGCGCTAATTTTTTGTCCGTCTTTTACAGATAAGATAGAGTCTGGAACTAAATAATATCTAGCTTCATTATCGTCCGCCTTTTTAACAACATTACCTTTTTCATCTCTCAAAGTAATTCGAGGTTTGAGCTCAGTATTTTTAGATTGTGATCTCCAATCAATAACCGATTTAGACGATATTCCTGTTGTATCATCTTGTGTTTCAGAAAGAGAAACTCCATCAATTAAATCAACAAAATTAACTATACCATTTTTCTCAGCAATAACTGGGGTTGTGTAAGGATCCCACTCACAAACTTTTGAATTTTTTTTAACTTTATCTCCGTTTTTAAAGAAAATTTTTGATCCATATGGAACTTTATAAACAGCTATTTGCATTCCTTTTTCGTCTTCTAAAGAAATTTGAGTATTTCTTCCCATTACTATTTGATTTTTTTTTGAATCTTCTAATAAATTTGTATTAATTATTTTTAATACACCATCATTTTTAATAACAATTTGAGAGTCTTGCTTAATTTGAGCAGTACCACCAACGTGAAACGTTCTCATTGTTAATTGTGTACCAGGTTCTCCTATCGATTGAGCAGAAATCATTCCTATAGCTTCACCTACGTTAACCAACTTACCTCTTGAAAGATCTCTTCCATAACACATCGCACAAACACCCTCTTTAGAACCGCAAGTTATTACTGAGTAAACATTTATAGCTTTTACACCAGCTGCATCAATTTTTTCACAGCCGGCTTCATCTATCATTTCTCCTTTTTTAATTATTACTTCTCCAGATATTGGATTTTTTATATTGTCAGCCACTACTCTTCCAAGTGCTCTTTCTGACAAACTAACAATAATATTACCACCTTCAATTATCTCCGATAAAGTAATACTTTCCTTATTTTTACAATCACAATCTTTTTTTGTAATTGTTAAATCTTGGGCAACATCACATAATCTTCTAGTTAAATATCCTGAATTAGCTGTTTTTAATGCTGTGTCTGCAAGACCTTTTCTGGCACCGTGAGTAGAATTAAAATATTCAAGAGCAGTTAGGCCTTCCTTAAAATTTGATGTTATCGGTGACTCGATAATTTCTCCAGATGGCTTCGCAATTAAACCTCTCATCCCCGCTAATTGTTTCATTTGAGCAGCAGAACCCCTCGCTCCAGAATCTGCCATCATAAATACTGAATTTATATTGAGCCCTTGATCAGTTTTTTCCGTAGCTGATATGCCCTTCATCATTTCAGATGCTACTTTGTCCGTACATTTCGACCAAGCATCAACAACTTTATTATATTTTTCTCCTCTTGTAATTAAACCCTCCGAATATTGATTTTCGTAGTCTTTAATTAATTTTTTTGTTTCTTCTATTAATGTCTCTTTACTATTTGGAATAATTAAATCATCTTTACCAAAAGATATTCCTGCTTTGAAAGCGTGCTTGAACCCTAGGTCTTTAAGTTTGTCGCAAAATATAACTGTACTTTTTTGACCAGTAAATCTGAAAACAAAATCTATTATTTCTGAAACAACTTTTTTAGGAAGTATCCTATCGATTAAGCTAAAAGTTATATCTTTATCTTTAGGTAGTAGATTAGCTAATAAGAACCTTCCTGCTGTACTTGTGTGTTTTTCAAATTTTACATTTCCATTTTCATCGACAGTTTCAAATCTAGATATTATTCTTGAGTGGATTTTTATACTTCCAGACTCTAAAGCTTGTTCAATCTCAGAATTATTTACAAAATAACCTTCAATATTTTTTTCTTGGTAAGGAGGTAAAGACAAATAATAAATTCCCAATATCATGTCTTGACTTGGTACAATAATGGGTTTTCCATTAGATGGGCTTAATATATTATTTGTTGACATCATTAATACTCTTGCTTCAAGTTGCGCCTCTAAACTTAAAGGAATGTGTACAGCCATCTGATCACCATCAAAGTCTGCATTAAAAGCAGCACACGTTAATGGATGTAATTCAATTGCATCTCCCTCTATTAATTTAGGTTCAAAAGCTTGTACGCCAAGTCTGTGTAATGTGGGAGCTCTATTAAGTATAACTGGGTGCTCTCTTACAATGAGTTCTAATGCATCCCAAACAGCATTGGTTTCTCTCTCAACTAATTTTTTTGCTTGTTTAATTGTTGAAGCTAAACCTAATTTATTTAATCTCGCATATAGAAAAGGTTTAAATAATTCTAATGCCATTTTTTTTGGCAAACCGCACTCATGTAATTTTAGATCAGGACCAACAACAATTACTGACCTTCCAGAGTAATCAACTCTTTTACCAAGTAAATTTTGTCTAAATCTACCTTGTTTACCTTTTAACATTTCAGCTAAAGATTTTAATGGTCTTTTCCCAGTTCCAGTTATTACCCTACCTCTTCTACCGTTATCAAAAAGAGCATCAACAGATTCTTGTAACATTCTTTTTTCATTTCTAACTATTATATCTGGAGCTTTTAAATCCATTAATCTCTTCAAACGGTTGTTTCTATTTATTACTCTTCGATAAAGATCGTTTAAATCAGAAGTGGCAAACCTACCTCCGTCTAGAGGAACTAGAGGTCTCAATTCAGGTGGAATAACTGGTATTACAGTTAATATCATCCACTCTGGTTTATTGCCTGTTTTGATAAAAGAATCTATAAGTTTTAAACGTTTAATTGATCTTTCCTCTGAAACTTTAGATTTTGTTTCATTAATAGTTTTAACTAATAGTTCTTTTTCTTTTTGAAGATCTATTGATTTTAAAATTTCTAAAATCGCCTCAGCACCAATACCAGCTGTAAAAGCTTCATCACCAAATTCATCTTGGTATTTAATCAGTTCTTCTTCTGATAATAATTGATTTTTTTTAAGACCAGTTAAACCAGGTTCAATAACTATAAAATTTTCAAAGTATAAAACTCTTTCAACTTCTTTTAGTTTCATGTCTACAGCTAGAGATATTCTACTAGGTAATGACTTCAAGAACCATATATGTGCAACTGGTGTTGCTAAATTAATATGACCCATTCTTTCTCTTCTCACATTAGATTTAGTTACTTCAACACCACATTTTTCACAAATTATACCTCTAAATTTCATTCTTTTATATTTTCCACAAAGACACTCGTAATCTTTTATTGGTCCAAAAATTCTTGCACAAAATAAACCATCTTTTTCAGGTCTGAAAGTTCTATAATTTATTGTTTCTGGTTTTTTAATCTCTCCATAAGTCCAAGATTTGATTTTCTCCGGGCTTGCAAGAGAAATTTTAATGCTGTTAAAATTCTGTGCATCAGAAATTTCACTAGTTTTAAATATACTGCTTAAATCTTTTTTCATAATCATTGTACAAAGGAGCTAAGTTTATTTTTCCAATTTTTACCCTCTGTTGAGACAAATATAGAAACCGCCTCTATTTCCTTTTCTGTCAGTTTATCTTTATAGGCTGGCATAACACCATATCCATTTGTCACTATGTTTATAACATGTTCCTTAGCTAGTTGATTGTTTCCACCATCTGCTGCATTTAATATATGACAATTTATACAAGCTTCTTTGTTGTAAAAAATGTTTTCACCAATTTTAATTAAATCTTCCGCATGAGAGATCGAAGTAAAGAAGATAAATATTAACAAAAATATTTTATTCATAATCAATTAAGCTCCACGTTTAATGCTAGAGATTTTATTTCTTTAACTAATACATTAAATGATTCTGGGATTCCTGACTCAAAATTTTCTTCACCTTTAACAATTGTTTCATAAACCTTAACTCTGCCAGCAACATCATCTGATTTCACTGTTAATATTTCTTGAAGAGTGTAAGAAGCTCCGTAAGCCTCTAATGCCCAAACTTCCATTTCTCCGAATCTCTGACCACCGAGCTGTGCTTTGCCTCCTAATGGTTGCTGAGTAACTAGACTGTAAGGACCTGTTGATCTTGCATGTATCTTATCCTCAACCAAATGATGAAGTTTAAGCATGTAAATAGTTCCTACAGTAACTGATCTATCAAATTTCTCTCCAGTTCTACCATCCCATAATTCTGTTTGACCTGATTTTGGTAATTTAGCTAAGTCTAGCATGTCAGTTACATCCTTTTCTTTTGCGCCATCAAATACTGGGGTAGAAATCGGAACACCATTCATCAAATTTTCACAAAGATCTGAAAATTCATTTTTAGATAATTTTTCTATAGAATTACCAAGTATTTCCTGACCATAGACTGATTTTAAAAATTCCTTAATTTTAGAGGTTAACTCTAATTTTTTTTGATTTTCAAAAATCAAAGTTTTTAATTTCTCACCTAACTCTGTGCATGCCCAACCTAGATGTGTTTCTAGAATTTGACCGACGTTCATCCTACTTGGAACACCTAATGGATTTAAGACTATATCAACTGGTTTTCCATTTTGTCTATATGGCATATCTTCAACAGGAACTATTTTACTTACAACACCTTTGTTTCCATGTCTTCCTGACATTTTATCACCAGGTCTTAATCTTCTCTTGATAGCAACAAATACTTTTACCATCTTCATCACACTAGGTAAAAGATCATCACCCTGTCTAATTTTCAAAACTTTATCTTCAAATCTCTCTTTTATGTCAAGACTAGCATTATCATATTGTTCTTTAAGTTTATTAAGAATATCGTTTTTTTTAGTATCATTTAAATCTATTTTAAAAATATCAGAGCTAGATAGCTCAGATATATTATCTTGGTTAATTTCAACACCTTGACTTAAATTTTTAATCTTTTTTGATAATTTGTGGCCACTTAAAATTTGTAGAGCTCTTTGTTTTATACTTCTGTTTAAAATTTCCTCCTCCACTATTCTGTCTTGTTGGACTAAATCTATTTCTGCTCTCTCGATAGTAATTGACCTTTCATCTTTTTCAATTCCATGTCTATTAAATACTCTTACATCAATTACAGTACCTCCGCTCCCGCTAGGCATTTTCAAAGAAGTGTCCGTTACGTCGATAGCTTTTTCTCCGAAAATAGATCTTAATAGTTTTTCCTCAGGCCCCGAAGCTGTATCACCTTTTGGTGTAACTTTGCCAACTAATATATCACCAGGTTTAACCTCAGCGCCAATATAAACTATACCTGACTCATCTAAATTTTTTAGTGCTTCCTCATTAACGTTAGGAATGTCTCTGGTTATATCTTCTTCCCCAAGTTTTGTATCTCTCGCCATTACCTCGTACTCTTCAATATGCACAGAAGTAAAAACATCATCGGTTACACATCTTTCTGAAATCAATATTGAGTCTTCAAAATTGTAACCCTGCCAAGGCATAAATGCTACTGTTACGTTTTTACCAAGTGCCAGCTCACCAATTTTAGTAGAAGGACCATCCGCAATTATATCTCCACTCTTAACTTTGTCACCGACCCTGACTAATGGCTTTTGATTTATGCATGTGTTTTGATTTGATCTTTTAAATTTTTGTAGATTATAAATATCAACACCTGATTTTGAGTAATCTGTTTCACTAGTTGCCTTTATTACAATTCTTTTTCCGTCTATTTTATCAACTATACCATCTCTCTTTGCAACAATAGTTACCCCAGAATCTAATGCGACGTCACTTTCTATTCCAGTTCCAACCAATGGAGATTCTGGTTTAAGCAAAGGAACTGCTTGTCTCATCATATTAGACCCCATCAAAGCTCTATTTGCATCATCATTTTCTAAAAATGGTATCAGCGATGCAGCCACGGAAACTAGTTGTTTAGGAGAAACGTCTATGTAATCTATGTTTTCAGGTTTAGATAAAATAAAATTTAAATTTTGTCTACTAGACACTAAATCTTCCGTTAATTTTCCACTTTTGTCTATTTTTGAATTAGCTTGGGCAATAGTATATTTTGTTTCCTCCATTGCTGACAAATATTCTATCTTATCTTGAACAACAGCATCTATTACTTTTCTGTAAGGTGATTCAATAAAACCATATTTGTTTATTTTTGAATAAGTTGATAAACTATTAATCAAACCAATATTAGGTCCCTCTGGAGTTTCTATAGGACATATTCTGCCATAGTGGGTTGGATGAACGTCTCTAACTTCAAAACCAGCTCTCTCTCTTGTTAATCCACCTGGACCTAAAGCAGAAACTCTTCTTTTATGAGTTATTTCAGACAGTGGATTTGTTTGATCCATGAATTGAGAAAGTTGTGAAGTTGCAAAAAAATCTTTTAAAGAAATTGTTAAAGGTTTTGCGTTTATTAAATCCTGGGGCATAGCAGATTCGACATCTAGAGTTGTCATTTTTTCTTTAATAGCCCTCTCCATTCTGTAAACACCAATTCTTGCCTGGTTTTCAACTAGCTCTCCAACTGATCTCACTCTTCTATTTCCCAAATGATCTATGTCGTCAACCTCATCTTTCCCATCCCTTAAATCTAACATTTTTTTAATTATTGAAATAATGTCATCATTTCTCAATATTGTAATCTTATCTGAACAATTAAGATTTAATCTGGAGTTCAACTTTACTCTTCCAACATCTGATAAATCATATCTATCAGAACTAAAAAATAAATTATTAAAAATTTGTGAAGCTATATCAATAGTTGGTGGTTCACCAGGTCTAAGCACTTTGTAGATTTCATTTATTGCATCGTTTTTAGTTTCATTTTTATCGTTAAATATTGTTTGTAGTAAGTAAGGACCTTTATTTATAGAACTGGTATAAGCTGTTTCAATAGTAGTAATATTTTGGTCAATAGCTTTTTCAATTATAGTTTCATTTAACTCGGCTCCAATTTTAAATATGTCCTCTCCCAAAACGAATTGTTTTATTAGGTATTTGCCATATAAAAAGTGGTTAGATACAAATATTTCTTTTAAACCATCTGTATGAAGTTTTTTTGCTTTTAAATAATTTATTTTTTCTCCTTTTTTAATAATAATCTTGTTTGATTTTGCATCAATTATTTCCTCAGAGAAGTTTTTAGATTTGTAATTTTCCGGATTGAATTTTGTTCTCCATTTTTTTAATTTACTATCAAAACTGTAAATTTCCTTATCATAAAATTCATTTATCATATCAGATTTATTAAATCCTAATGCCAATAACAATGTTGATACTAAAATTTTCTTTTTTCTATCAATTCTGAAATACAATAGGTCTTTGACATCGAATTCAAAATCAAGCCAAGAACCTCTGTTTGGAATAACTCTACAATTAAATAATAATTTACCACTTGCATGCGATTTTCCTTTATCGTGGTCAAAAAATACACCTGGACTTCTGTGCATTTGGTTAACAACAACCCTTTGAACACCGTTTGTTATAAAAGTTCCACTATGTGTCATCATAGGAACTTCACCCATATAAACCTCTTGCTCTTTAGCAGATAAAATATCTTTAGTATTATTTTCTTGGTTTATTTCATAAACAACAAGTCTAAGATTACACTTAAGTGCTGAAGAATATGTTAATCCTCTTTGTATACATTCGTCTACATCAAATTTGGGTTTTTCTAATTTATAATTTACATATTCAAGTGTAGCTTTATCGTTTAGATCTTCAATTGGGAAAATACTTTTAAAAACTCTATCAAAACCCTTTATAAATTGCTGATCAATGTCTGCTTTAAATTCTGTGAGTTCTTTGTAAGAATTTTTTTGAACTTCTATTAAGTTTGGTATAGATAAACCTTCTTTTAATTTGCCGAAATTTTTTCTAATATTTTTCTTTTTAGTAAAAGATAATTGCATCAAGTTCCAACTGTTATTAACTAAACTAACAGCCTATTTTAAATTTTGTTTACTTAAGTTCTACTTTTGCGCCAGCTGCTTCAAGTTTTTTCTTCATCTCTTCAGCATCTTTTTTGTTTACACCAGATTTAATTTCTTTAGGTGCCGCCTCAACTAAATCCTTAGCTTCCTTTAAGCCTAATGTAGTAATTGCTCTAACTTCTTTAATTACATTAATTTTCTTATCTCCCGCTGAAACTAACATAATTGTAAATTCGTCTTTTTCCTCAGCTGGTGCTCCTCCAGGTGCTGCTCCTGCCGCTGGTGCCGCAACAGCTGCTGCTGCTGTAACTCCCCATTTTTCCTCTAATTGTTTTGATAATTCCGCTGCTTCAACAACTGTAAGTTTTGATAGCTCGTCGATGATTTTATTTAAGTCTGCCATACTTTATCCAAGGTTATTTTTTTGATTTTTCGAGCGCTAAAATAGCGATTTTTGAGGCTGGCGCAAGTAAAATACTTGCAATTTTTTGTGCTGGAGAGCTCAATATACCTATGATTTTAGCCCTTGCCTCATCCAGGGATGGTAATGTCGCAACATTTTGGACTCCTGCAACATCTAAAATATCCTCACCCATGATACCACCAAGTATTTTAAGATTCGAATTTTCTTTAGAAAAATTAGTTAATATTTTCGCGGAGGTAATTGCATCTGATGATAAAGCAACAGCTGTGGGGCCAGTAAATAGTTTTGATAATTCCTTACATCTTGTTTTTTCTAAAGCTAATTTTGTAATTCTATTTTTTGTAATTTTAAATTGAATACCATGTTCTCTCATTTTTTTTCTTAACTCATCTAGTTGTTTTACAGTTAAACCTTGATAATGAGCAACTATAACGGCTTCCGACTTATCAAACTGAGTGGTCATATCCTTTATGTAAACTTGTTTTTTTTCTTTACTTATCATTTTATATATTTTTGCTTAATTTAACTTTATAAGAAACGCCCATTGTTGAAGTTATAAAAACACTTCTGATTAAGTCACCCTTTAATGTTATATTAGATTTTTCTTTTTCTAAACTATCTAAAATAGTATTAAAATTCTTAATAAGGTTTTCATCAGAAAAGGATTTTTTTCCAAAGCTTAAACCGATGTTTCCATCTTTATCATTTTTAAGCTCTATTTGTCCAGCTTTAGCATTTTTTACAGCCTCTGAAATATTGTCTGTTACTGTACCAAGTTTTGGATTAGGCATTAGACCTTTTGGTCCTAAAATTTTACCGAGTTTTGATAATTTAATCATCATAGATGTAGTACAAATTAATTTTTCAAAATTTAATTCACCATTTTTTATTTTTTCTATTAGATCATCACTACCTACCAAGTCAGCACCTGACTCTTTAGCATCTTTATGTTTGCTATCCTCTGCTACAACAGCAACTTTAATTTTTTTACCAGTTCCACTAGGTAAGTTGACCGCTGTCCTAATATTTATTTCATTTTTTTTTTGTTTATTATTAATTAAGATGCTTAGATCAATAGACTCATCAAATTTAGTTGTACAATTTTTTTTAATTTTTGGTATCAGATCACTTATAGAATTTGGTTTTTCCAAATTAGTTTTTTCTGGCAATTTTTTATATCTTTTTGAAGTCATCAATCTTTAACCTCTATCCCCATAGATCTTGCTGATCCAGAAATAATCTTAACTGCCTCTTCAATATCGTGAGCATTAAGATCTTCCATTTTCTTTTTTGCAATTTCTTCAGCTTGTTTTTTTGAAATAGATGCAACAATATTTCTACCAGGTTCTTGGGAACCACTTTTAAGTTTCGCGGCTTCTTTGATAAAATGTGATGCTGGTGGAGATTTAATTATAAAATCAAATTTTTTATCTTTATAAACAGTAATAACAACAGGAACTGGTTTGCCCATAAAATTTTTAGTTTTTTCATTAAATGCCTTACAAAATTCCATTATATTAATCCCTCTTTGTCCCAATGCGGGTCCTACTGGTGGTGCTGGATTAGCCTGACCACCTTTAATTTGTAATTTAACATATCCACTAACTTCTTTTTTTGCCATTAGCTTGCTTTCTCAATTTGATTAAACTCAAGATCGACTGGCGTCGGTCTTCCAAAAATAGATACCGAAACTTTAACTCTTAATTTTTCTTCATCTATATCTTCTATTAGACCAGAAAATGAAGCAAATGGTCCGTCAACAACCTGTACTTTTTCACCAATAGAATAATCAATTGTTGATTTAGCTTGTGTAACACCATCTTTCATCTGTCCTAAAATTTTTTCTATTTCCTGATTAGAAACTGGAACAGGAATACCTTTTGATCCTAAGAATCCACTTACTTTTTTTATACCCTTTATCATATGATAAATATTATTATCCATTTCGCTTTTTATTAACACATATCCAGGAAAATATTTCTTTTTTCTTTGAACTCTTTTACCTCTTTTAACCTCTGTGACATCATGTGTTGGAACAACTATTTCTTCAATTTTATCTGATATTTTGGCTTTGTCAGCCTCTTCTTTTATCAATTGGGCGACTTTATTCTCAAAGCTTGAATGTGATTGTACTATGTACCAGTTTTTCATTACAGTCCTATTTTTAGTATTAGCTCCAAAATAAATTGAAAAAGTTGATCTAAAAGTAAAAAGAAAATTGAGGCTATTATAGCCATAGCAGCAACCATTAATGTTCCTTGTAAAGTTTCTTTTCCAGTCGGCCAAGTAACTTTAAAAGCTTCTTGTTTTACCTCTTGCAAAAATTTAATAGGGTTTTTCATTCTTTCCTTATTCTGGCAGGAGCGGAGGGACTTGAACCCCCAACCTCCGGTTTTGGAGACCGGCGCTCTACCAATTGAGCTACACTCCTATAGGTAGCCTACTTAATTATTTTTGTTACTACTCCTGCACCTACTGTTTTACCACCCTCACGAATAGCAAAATTTAGTTTTTCACTCATTGCAATAGGTGTAATTAATTTTACAGTAAATTTAGCATCATCACCAGGCATCACCATTTCAGTACCAGAAGGTAGTTCTACTTCACCTGTTACATCTGTTGTTCTGAAATAAAATTGTGGTCTATATTTTGTAAAAAAAGGTGTGTGTCTTCCACCTTCTTCTTTTTTAAGAACATATGCTTGTGCTTCAAATTCTGTATGTGGAGTTACAGAACCTGGTTTTGCAAGGACCTGTCCTCTCTCAACATCCGTTCTCTCAACACCTCTTAAAAGAGCACCAATATTATCTCCAGCTTCACCAGTATCCAGAATTTTTCTAAACATTTCGACACCAGTACAAACTGTTTTTTTTGTATCTCTAATTCCAATTATTTCTATTTCTTCTCCAGTTTTTACAACTCCTTGTTCAACTCTACCAGTTACAACTGTTCCTCTTCCTGAAATTGAGAAAACATCTTCAACTGGCATTAAGAAAGGTTTGTCTTTTGGTCTATCAGGTTGAGGTATGTGTTCATCTACAGCCTTCATTAAATCCATAATTGCTTTTTTTCCAATTTCTTCGTCTTTTCCTTCAACTGCTGCTAAAGCTGATCCTTTTATAATTGGAGTCTTGTCACCAGGAAATTTATATGATGTTAATAATTCTTTAATTTCTTCCTCTACGAGTTCAATCAATTCTTTATCTTTGACTTGATCAACTTTATTTAAGAAAACAACTATTGCCGGTACACCTACTTGCCTAGCTAAAAGAATATGTTCTCTTGTTTGTGGCATTGGTCCGTCAGCAGCATTAACAACTAAAATTGCTCCATCCATTTGAGCTGCTCCTGTTATCATATTTTTCACATAATCAGCGTGACCTGGACAGTCTACGTGAGCGTAATGTCTTTTTTCTGTTTCGTATTCGACATGAGCAGTTGAAATTGTAATTCCTCTTTCTTTTTCCTCTGGAGCTTTGTCAATCTGATCGTATGCTGTAAATTGAGCACCACCAGTTTCAGACAATACTTTAGTTATAGCTGCAGTTAATGTTGTTTTACCATGATCTACGTGTCCAATTGTACCTATGTTACAATGTGGTTTAGACCTATTAAATTTTTCCTTCGACATTACTTTTATACCTCACTTTAAATATTTAATTTTTTGGAGCGGGTAAAGGGAATCGAACCCTTACATCCAGCTTGGAAGGCTAGCGTTCTACCATTGAACTACACCCGCGTAACCAAGTTATTGCTCCAAGTTATTTAAATTCTCTAAATGAATGGTGGAGGGGGAAGGATTCGAACCTTCGAAGACCGAAGTCAACGGGTTTACAGCCCGCCCCATTTGACCGCTTTGGTACCCCTCCTATATGTAAGGGTATCGATCAACCCTTGTTCAATTAAAGCTTTAAACAACAGGGGTTTTATATATTTTTATTGAACAAATGCAATATGAGAAATAACAATAAAATTACTTAAAAAATAAGTAAAATTAAGGGTAATAATGTCAAATTCAAACTTTTACATCGTAGGTAAACATCCTGTTATTGAGGCTTTAAAAAACCCTAATAGGAAGGTGATTAAAGTATTTTTAACTGAGGAGAGCAAAAAAACAATTCATAGAGAAAATAATAACGTAAATCTTCTTAAGGATGTCAAAGTTTATTTCAAAACTAAAAAAGAATTAGATAAATATTGTAAAAATGAAAATATTTTACATCAAGGCTACGTTGCTGAAATAGAAAAATTAGAAGATTTAATTTTAAAGGAATTTATTAAAATAAAGAAAAATAATACTTTTATATGTTTACAAGGAGTTACAGATCCAAGAAATATAGGTTCAATTATCAGAAGTGCTTTAGCATTTAAAATTGATGGTATAATAGTTAAAGAGAGACATTACCCTGAGACCAGTAAGGTGATGTATAAGGCAAGCAGTGGAAGTATTGAGTATATGAATATATTTAAGGTATCCAATATAAATACGACATTGAAGTTTTTAAGAGAAAAAAATTTTTGGGTTTATGGTTTTGACTCTCATGCAAAAAAAGATTTTTCAGAAGTTGAATGGAAAGGAGATAATATTCTTTTATTTGGATCCGAAGGTTTTGGATTGAATGAAAAGACTGAAAAATATGTTGATTATTCCGTTAAGATCAAAATTAATAAAGATTTAGAAAGCCTTAATATATCAAATAGTGCATCAATAGTTTTTTTTCATATAAACAAAGCAAAAAAAAATGTTGATTAGTATTAAATATATTATAAAAAATATTTATTGCCCTTGTAGCTCAGCTGGTAGAGCAATTGATTTGTAATCAATAGGTCCGCGGTTCGAATCCGTGCGGGGGCACCATTAATTAGTTTCTTTCCTTAATTGTTCAATTTTAATTTTATTTTGTAAGCTCCTACTTGCATCATATAGAAGATTAAATTTTATTTTTTTGTTTGTTTTTATTAATATGTTCTTAGCATTTCTAATCTCTATATTATCTGCCACAGCACTTATTGGTCTTTTAATTGGATTTAAATTTTTAATTTGGATTAAAGATTGATCACTAACAATTTTGCCTTTCCATCTTCTTGGTCTAAATGGACTTATTGGAGATATTGATAGTTTGTTTGAATTTAAGCTTAGTATAGGACCATAAACTGACATATTGTAAGCAGTGCTGCCTGCTGGTGTAGAAACTAAAATTCCATCAGAAATTAATTTTTTTATAATATTTTTTTTTCCTAATTTAATATTTAATGATGCTGCTTGTCTGCTCTGCCTTAGGATTGATACCTCATTTATTGCTATTGATTTTTTTTTAATTCCCGTTTTAGTAGTCACTTTCATCTCTAATGGTGAAATGGAGATCATTTTTGCTTTTGACAAATTCTTTATAGTATTTTTAGGACAAAATTTATTCATTAAAAAACCATAGTTACCGGAATTTATTCCATAAAATAGTTTAGTATTATTTTTATTATTTTTAAGTGTTTTTAGCATAAAGCCATCTCCGCCAATTATTATAAATAAGTTTGATTTTATTTTTTTATTTTTTAAGTTTTTAATTAAAAATGATTTAATTTTTTGAGATTTTTTATTTTTGTCTGATATTATTCTTTTAATCATTAAT
>CACASB010000012.1 GCA_902535155.1 uncultured Pelagibacteraceae bacterium | reverse complement strand
AAGCTTTAAAAGCTTTTCAAAGTATAAAAAAAAATTAGTTTCCAATGTAATGATGAACAATTGTTCTTTTGTGATCATCTAATCTATGCTCAAATAAGTAAATACCCTGCCAAGTCCCTAGTATTAATTTGGAGTCTTTTATACTTAATGAAATTTGATTATTGGTAAGAGCTGATTTTATATGTGCTGGCATATCATCTTTACCTTCAGATGAATGAATATATAGTTTCTCATTCATAGGTACTAATCTATCAAAATAATTAATTAAATCTTTTTGTACATCTGGGTCTGCATTTTCTTGAACTATGAGAGAGGCACTAGTATGTTGTATACTCATATTAAGCATACCATCAGTAAAGTTATTTTTTTCAATCCACTCAATTGTTTTATCTGTAATCTCATATAACCTTTGACCTGATGTATTGATTATAAGATTAAAAAATTTTTGTATCACTTAATTTTAGTATTAAAGTCAATTCCATATTCAGATCTTGGGCCCTTTCTCAATCCGAATGGTCCTGATATAAAAAGTGTCAAAGGTTTTGTGCCAGGTTTTAAATCTACTCTATGATGAGTGTTTGCTGATCTAAACCCTATGTAACCAGGTGACCTCCAATGTCTTCCACTTTTGAGAGTTTCCCAATATCCATCTCTTAAAATTATTGTTATAAATGGAAACAAGTGATTGTGAACTCCCTCACCGTGATCATCAGCAAGCATTTCATGTATCAATATATTAAATGGAAACCATTTTGGTCTATGTCTAAATATTAAATAATATCTATTCATCCAGGGTTTAGCCTCACTATATTTTGGGTGAGAGGGACCTCTATCAAAAACAGTTTTTTTTCTTCCGATTTTTTCTAAAAATTTTAAAAACATTAATTAATTTTAATTATTGAATTATCTTTTGCAATATAAAGTTCTTTATTAAAATAAGTTGGTCTTTGTAACTTTTCTCTATCTAATTTAAGTATTCTTTGGGACGATGCATCTAAAAAATTTATTACAAGCAACCTTCCATTTATAGTTGTTAAATATATTTTATTATCACTGATTATAAAACCAACAGGATAATAATTTTTTCTTTTTTTTTCTTTAATATTTTTTAAAATATTATTAATTCTTATTATATTACCATCTAACTTATTTAAAATTATCATTAAACCTTCGTTTGATACCGTGATAATATAATCAGAAATTACAACAGGCCTAATTTCTGAGTTTATCTCTTGTTTCCATTTAATTATTCCTGTTTTTAAATCTATTGCAAAAAATTCATTTCTGTTATTAGACATATAAATAAAACTACCATCAGAAACTATATCGGAATTCCTCAATGTTATATTTTTACCAAAATTTAAAATTTGTGTTGGTGTTTGCCAAATTATTTCACCAGTTACAAAGTCAACTGCAGTCACATCTCCAATTGAATTTGAGAAAATTATTAAATTATTAACAATAACTATCGATTGTTTTTTTTGTGAACTTACTACTGTTAATTCAGTTGGCACTGACCATAACTTTTCCCCATTTTTTAGAGAAAAACATCTCAAAGTATTTTCTAAATCAACTATAAAAGCTTTGCCATTTTTTATTTTTATCTGAGAGTTAAATGAAGAGGTATGTTTTTTTTTCCATTTTAAATTTCCATTATTTTTATTTATTAAATAATAATTAGCATTATTATCAGCAACAAATAGATTATCATTTTCTGATGCTAAAAATAAAATTGGGTTATTTTTTTTATCAGACTTTGAATAGTAGTTTTTTTTCCAAACTATGCTTGAATTTTTATCAAATTTAATTACGGATCCTTTGTTATCAAAAAAATAAAGATTACTTTTATCAACCAAAATTTCGGGTTCATAACCTGAAAAATTATCTATTTTAGAAAAATTATATTTTGAAAATTTTTCTTCAAAAATTTTTTTTCTGGTAAATCCATCGTTATTATAATTATATTTTATATTCTCTACATTTTGATTTGGTAAGTTTACTTTTAATTTCGGATTAAACTCTGTTTCACTTGGTCTTTTATCCTCGAAGAGTAACCTAGTAACAGTTTTTTCAGTTTTAATATTTTTTGATTTTGACCAAAAAGATGAATTTGGATTTAATGAGCAACTTAATATTAATACAAAAAAAATAAAAAAAAATTTATTCACTGAAATCTCTATTTAATCTTTTTTCTGCCTCGATTTTTAATTTGTTATTCACATTATCTAATTCGGTGATTTTCAAAAAAAATTCCTTTGATTTGTTTACTTGTTCTTTATTGAAATAAAAGTCACCCATTAAAAATAGAGCATGCTGTTTCCATATACTTTCAGAATTTAGAACTGGATTTAAAATTTTTAGTAATTCATTTTCTGTAAATTTATCAGAAAAATATAAAGCTTTTTTATATATAATTAAATTTTTAATTTCCTCTTCTTTGTTTATTTTAATAATAATATCAAAAAGTTCATTAATTTTATCATTATCTTTTATTAATTTATTATCTATCAAATAATATAAAGCTAAAGTTGAATAAGTATCAACCTTTCCATATATCACTAATTTCATTTTATTTATTGTTTCTTGATCAGAAAATTTATCAGAGTTTAATATAATGCTATTATAAATTTCGGCATATTTTAATCTTTTTCTTTTATCGAATTCACCAATTGCAAAATAAGCTATTAGAAAAAAAATTAAAACTATAAATATCGCAAAAATTTTTTTTGCATTTTTTTTTATATAATTTTTTACTAATAATTTTTTTGTGTTCTGATTTACTATTGATATATCTTCATCCATTTCAAATCATGTTTCTTAAAACATATTGTAAAATACCACCGTGTTTAAAGTACTCTAACTCATTATTAGTATCGATTCTGCAAAGCATTTCGATCTTTTTAATATCACCATTTTTATATTTAAATTCAACTGATACTTTGTGGCTTGGTTTTAGACCTTCTTTTATTCCTTTAATAGAAATTAATTCTGAACCGTCTAATTTTAATTTATTTCTGTTTAATCCATTAATAAATTGTAGTGGTAGTATACCCATGCCTATAAGATTAGATCTGTGTATTCTCTCAAAACTTTCTGCTAATACAGATTTTATCCCTAATAATTTTGTGCCTTTCGCGGCCCAGTCTCTTGAAGATCCTGTTCCATATTCTTTACCACCTATAACAACTAAATCGGTGCCTCTTTTTTTATATTCAACAACCGCATCATAAACAGGCATAACCTTTTCTTCAGGGTGTAATTTTGTTAATCCACCTTCTGTGCCTGGAGCCATCTCATTTCGAATTCGTATATTTGCAAATGTTCCCCTAGTCATAACCTCGTGGTTTCCTCTCCTTGAGCCGTAAGAATTAAAATCTTTTTGTAAAACTTGATTTTTCATAAAATACTCTCCTGTTGGGCTATCTTTTTGGATTGATCCAGCGGGTGAGATATGATCTGTGGTAACCATGTCACCTAAAATTAATAGAGGCCTGGCGTTTTCTATATTTTCAAATTTTTCAGGTTCATCTTTTAAATTTTCAAAAAAAGGAGGCTTCTTTACATAAGTGGAGTTTTCATCCCACTCATAAATACTTGACTCTTTTGTTTTAATTTTTTGCCACTGATCTGGGCCCTTTGAAACATCAGAATATCTCTTTATGAACATCGATGCGTTAAGAGAATCTTTCAAAACTTCTTCTATTTCTTGATTAGTTGGCCAAATATCTTTTAAAAAAATATCTTTTCCCTCGTGAGATTTTCCCAAAGGGTCTTTATACAAGTCCATTTGCATATTTCCTGCAATTGCATATGCTACTACTAAAGGCGGTGATGCTAAATAATTTGCTTTAACTAATGGAGAAATTCGTCCTTCAAAGTTTCTATTTCCTGAAAGAACTGAAACTGCGTATAAATTATTTTTACTGACGGTTTCAGAAATATTTTCTTCAAGAGGTCCTGAATTTCCAATACAAGTAGTGCAACCGTATCCTACTAAATTAAAACCCAATTTATCTAAATATATATTTAATCCTGCTCTCTCTAAATAATCAGTTACTACTTGAGACCCAGGTGCGAGTGAAGTTTTAACCCAAGGCTTAGAATTTAAACCTAGCTCACAAGCTTTTTTTGCTAAAAGGCCAGCACCAATCAGTACATTTGGGTTTGAGGTATTTGTGCAAGAAGTAATTGCCGCAATCAAAATTGAACCATCTTGTATTTCAAAATCTGAGTTATTAACTTTTGCCTTTAATAAATCATTTCTATTTGTATATTTTTTAAAACTTTCTTTAAAATTTTGTGATGCATCTGTTAACAAGACTTTATCCTGGGGCCTTTTCGGTCCTGATATAGTTGGGACTACAGTTGACATATTTAATGTCAACGTATCACTAAACTCTATTGCGTTGCTGGCCCATAAACCTTGTTCAATTGCATATTGTTTTACTATTTCTACTTGATTTTTATCTCTTCCTGAAAATTCTAAATATTTTAAAGTTTCATCATCAATAGGGAAAAATCCACATGTTGCTCCATACTCTGGAGCCATGTTAGCTATTGTTGCTCTGTCTGCTAAAGTTAAATTTTTTAAACCTTCTCCATAAAATTCAACAAATTTACCAACAACTCCTTTATCTCTTAACATCTTAACAACCGTAAGAACTAAATCTGTTGCTGTTGTGCCTTCTGGGAGTTTATTTGTAATTTCAAATCCAACTACTTCAGGTATTAACATAGAAATGGGTTGGCCGAGCATACCCGCCTCTGCCTCAATGCCACCAACTCCCCATCCTAAAACTGATAAACCATTTACCATTGTTGTATGACTATCAGTTCCAACAAGTGTATCGGGAAATATGTAATTTTTATCCTTAAATTTTTCCATCCAAACAACTTTTGACAAATATTCTAGATTTACTTGATGACAAATACCTGTCCCTGGAGGAACAATTCTAAAATTATTAAATGCTTGCTGACCCCATTTTAAGAAAGAATATCTTTCTGCATTTCTCTGAAATTCAATTTCAACATTTTCTTTAAGAGAATTTAAAGTTGAATATTTATCAACCTGAACTGAGTGATCAATTACTAGGTCTACAGATGATAATGGATTTATTTTATTTGGATCTTTATTCTTTTCTTTAACTGCCTCTCTCATAGCCGCAAGGTCAGCTACTGCTGGTATACCGGTATAATCTTGTAGTAAAACTCTCGCTGGTCTGTAGGCTATTTCGGTATCTGATTTTTTATTTTTTAGCCATGATTTTAAAGCAAGAATTTGAGATTTTGTTACTGATGTATCATCTTCGTATCTTAACAAGTTTTCTAGAAGTACCTTCAGAGATTTAGGAAGTTTAGATATTCCATCTAAACCATTTTTTTCAGCTAAATTTAGAGAGTAATAACAGTATTCATTATTATTAATTTTTATCGTTGTTAAAGACTTAAAAGAATTTTTGTTACCTGGTTTCATAAATATAAGTATCTAAATCGATTTCGATTTAACATAATTAAGCATCTTAATAAAACTATCATTTGTCGCAAAATTACTTAATAATTAAGCAATTGGTAATCCATTATCAGTCTTTTGGGATGGGTGTAATAAAACTACTTTACCCTCTGAGTCGATTGCCCCAAGTATTAGTACTTGTGACACTACACCAGCAATATTTTTTTCAGCAAAATTACAAACACCTATTACCTGCTTATTCATTAAATTTTCTTCATTATAATAATGGGTAATTTGGGCAGAAGATTGTTTAATCCCAATTTCTTTTCCAAAGTCTACTTCGACAACAAGCGAGGGTTTTCTTGCTTTTTCATTTTTTTTTACCGAAATTACTGTGCCTATCCTGATGTCTACTTTTTCAAAAATATCATACGTTATTTGTTCTTTCATAAATTTAATATATAGTTAATTTTATATATGAGTACAGAAAATAATTTGGACAAAACATTCAATACTTCAGTAAAAATACTCTCTGACCTTATAGCCTTCAAATCAATTTCAGGAGAGGATAATAATTCTATAATAAATTATTGTGAAAAAATTTTTAACGACTTGGGAGCAGAGTCGTTTAAAATTTATGATTCCGATAAAAAAAGAGTAAATCTTTTTGCAACCCTTAAATCAAAAAATAAAAATGATAAAAAACCAATTATTTTGTCTGGACATACTGATGTCGTTCCCATTTCAAAAGGTTGGTCATCAGATCCATTTAAAGCTACTATAAAAAATGAAAAGTTATATGGACGAGGCTCATGTGATATGAAGGGATTTCTTGCATGTTTGCTTGCTTATGCTCCAATTTTCTCAAGTTCAAACCTGGATAGAGATCTTCATTTTTCATTCACATTTGACGAGGAGACAGCTTGTCAAGGTGCTCCATTATTGATTAAAGAATTAAAAAAAAGAAATATTCAAAATGCAATTTGTGTAGTTGGTGAGCCCACAAACATGAAAATTATAGATGCTCACAAAGGTTGTTATGAATACACAACTCATTTTTATGGATTAGCGGGTCATGGTTCACAACCTGATCAAGGAGTAAACGCTGTTGAGTATGCTTCTAAGTTTATTCAAAAACTTTTAGAAATTAGAGAACATTTAAAAAAAAACCCACCGAAAAATTCTATCTTTAACCCGCCTTATACAACTCTTCAAATTGGTGGGATATCAGGTGGTATAGCAAGAAATGTTATTGCGGACAAATGTAAAGTTGATTGGGAGTTAAGACCTGTTGTAAAAAAAGATGGTGAATTTGTAAATGGAGAAATAGATAAATTTGTTAACGAAAAGTTATTACCTGAAATGAAAAAAACTTATTCAGGTTCTAAAATTGAAAAAGAAGTTATAGGAGAAATTGTTGGTTTTGACAGAGAAGAAAAATCTGATGCGTGTGAACTCGTTTCAGGCATCACAGGTGATAATTCAAGAGACGTAGTATCTTTTGGAACTGAGGCAGGTTTGTTCCAAGAAATAGGAATTAGTACTGTAGTATGCGGCCCTGGATCAATAGAGCAAGCACATAAAGTTGATGAATTTATTGAATTAAATGAACTAAAAAAATGTTTAAAATTTTTGGAAGGTATTAAATCTAAAGTAAATTAATTCCAACCCCCAACAGATTTGACTTCTAAAAATTCCAGTAAACCTTCTTTACCTGCTTCTCTTCCAATTCCTGAATGTTTAAAACCACCAAAAGGAGCATCAACTGCTATTCCAGCGCCATTAACATCAACCATTCCAGATCTTAATTTTCTTGCAACACGATTTGCTTTTTCTTTATCTTGAGTTTGAATATAATTTGTTAATCCATAGTCAGTATCATTCGCTATCTCAATTGCCTCCTCTTCATTTTCGAAAGGTATAATTGATAAAACAGGTCCAAAAATTTCTGTTCTAGCTATTTCCATATTATTATTTACATCTGCAAAAGCTGTGGGTTTTACAAAATATCCTTTTTCAATACCATCTGGTTTTCCAATACCACCAGCTACAAGTGTAGCACCTTCATCAATTCCTTTTTGAATTAAAGATTGGATTTTTTTATATTGAACCTCTGAAACAACAGGCCCGATATGCTCTCCTTCTTTATTTGGATCGCCAACTTTCATTTCATTTGCAAATTGTTTTACTCTTTCGACTGCTTTGATATACATACTCTTTTCTACTAGCATTCTAGTTGGTGCATTACATGATTGACCAGAATTTCTAAAACATCTAAGAGCTCCTCTTTCAATTGCCTTGGGATCTGCATCTTTAAATATTATATTAGCGCCTTTACCGCCTAGTTCGAGACTAACTCTTTTAAAATCTTTTGCAGCATTTTGTGAAATCAGTGCTCCAGCACGGGTTGATCCCGTAAAAGAAATCATATTTATATCTTGATGCCTTGTGAGTGCATCGCCTGTGTTTGCTCCATCTCCATTAACTAAATTAAAAACTCCTTTTGGAAATTTAGCTTCATGTATTAATTCCGCAAGTATCATCGCTGATAAGGGTGCTACTTCTGATGGCTTAAGAACCATTGTGCATCCAGATGCTATTGCTGGCATAACTTTTAAGCAAGTTTGATTCATGGGCCAGTTCCAAGGAGTAATTAAAGCACATACTCCTTTAGGTTCATAAATAATTCTTTGATTTTTTGCATGTTCGCCTAGAGGTTTTTCAAAATTAAATTCTTTTAAATATCTAATAAAGGTTTTTATATGCGCTGCTCCTGTGCCAGCCTGAAGTTTAGTTGCAAAATCTTTTGGTGCTCCCATTTCTAATGTAATTGCCTCTGCAATATCTGCCCATCTTTTTTTATAAAGTTCATATAATTTCTCTAGGGGAGCTAGTCTTTCTTCTTTTGTCGAGAACGCCCAAGTCTTAAAAGCTGTTTTAGCAGATCTGACAGCTTCATTAACATCATCTTTATTTCCTAAAGATATCTTTGCGCAAACATCCTCTGTTGCAGGATTTATTATGTCAATTGTTTGGTTACTTTTTGGGTCAACCCACTCTCCGTTAATATAGAATTTTTTTTTATCTAACATGAAAAGAAATTAACTTATCCTTTAACTTTTGCAAATAAATTAGTCAGCTCATAAATTATTGTTGCTGCTGCTAAAGATGTAACTTCTGCATGATCATATGCTGGGGACACTTCAACCACATCTGCTGATATTAATTTCAATCCGGATAGTCCTCTAATAACATTAACCATTTCTCTTGTTGACATGCCAGCTATCTCGGGCGTCCCAGTACCTGGAGCAAAAGCAGGATCTAATACATCTATGTCAATTGAAAGATATAATGGGTTGTTTCCCACTCTTTTTTTTATTCTGCTCACTATTTTGTCAATTCCTTCAGTTTGAAATTCATCACAATGAATTATTTTAAACCCAAAACTCTCGTCATTTTTTAAATCATCTCTACTATATAAAGGACCTCTAATCCCAACATGCATTGATGCATCATCAAGAAATAAACCTTCTTCTCTAGCCCTTCTAAAAGGAGTTCCATGTGTAAATGGTGCTCCCATATAAGTATCCCAAGTATCAAGGTGAGCATCAAAATGTACTAACGCTACAGGCCCTTCATTAATTTTGTTCACCGCTCTTAGAAGTGGAAATGCAATTGTGTGGTCACCTCCCATGCTAATAATACCACCTGTTTGTTTTAAAAGATCAATAGCTCCGTTTTCTATTTGATGTATTGCTTCTTTTATATTGAATGGATTACAAGTTATATCACCAGCATCTGCAACTTGCTGAACTTTAAATGGTTCAACATCATAATCTGGATGGTAATTTGTTCTTAAATGTCTAGATGCTTGTCTAATACTTTGTGGTCCAAATCTTGCACCAGGTCTATAACTTGTTCCTGCATCAAAAGGAATTCCTACAATTGCTACATCACAACTTTCTACATCTCTAAGTTCTGGTAATCTTGCAAATGTACTTGGTCCTGCAAATCTAGGGACAACCGTTCCACTTACAGGTTGGATTGTATCTTTATTTTTTTTCTTCATTTATTTAATCTAACATATAATATTCGATTAAAGTATAATCATAATTTTCCAATGAGATTAAATTTTTATATAATATTGATATTATTATTCTCTTTTATAGCTAAAGCTGATCAAATTTTTGAATTAATAAAGATACCTAATTTAACTCTACATAAGTTAGAAAATAAAAATTCCTTAGCTTACTTAAAGCCCACAAAAGATTTTTTTGTTGGCTCAAACTTTAAGAATGTTAGTTGTAAAAAAAATATACCTCAAAATTTTAATGAAAAATATTTAGAAGCTCAAAAAGGCTTCGACAGTTATAATGATGACTTTTTTAGAAAAATTAACTTAAGATATATTGTTTTATGTAGTGAATTAGAAATAGCAGGAATACCTGCGCTTGGATTTGCTAACCCTGAAATGAAGACACTTATTTTAAATATAGATTCCAACAATTCGAATTTTGAAAGAGTATTACATCATGAGGTTTTTCATATAATTGAACATAATTTTAATAAATATTTTTCAACTATTTCTTGGAGTAATTTGAATTCGAGAGAATTTGAATATTCAGCATGTTCAACATGTTCTAATAATTATAGTTTAGAAAAAATTTACAATAGCAAAGGATTTGTATCTGAATATGCAAAATCAACAATATCTGAAGATATGGCAGAAACTTTTTCTTTTATGATGTCAGACAATAATTTAATTCTAGATATGATTAGTAAAGACGAAATACTTAATAAAAAAGTAAGAACAATTAAAAATATAGTTAAAAAATTAGATGTTAAACATCAATTTTAAAAATGCTAAAGAAAATCAAACAAACAAAATCTGAAAAATTATTACTAATTTTTTTAATTTTACTTGGAATTTTTTCCTTAATTTCCTTTACTTTAATTAAAAATAAATGTTTGTTCGTTGAGAAAGTAAATCTTACAAAATTAAATTTTAATAATCCTGAAAATATTGTCATCTTAAATGTTCCATGTGGTAATGTCATAATTGAACTTTTTCCAAGTATTTCACCAAATTCAGTCGAAAGATTTACAAAGCTAATTAAAAATAAAGAATATGACAATGTTGCATTTCATAGAGTTGTTGAAAATTTTTTAGTACAAGCAGGAGATCTCGAATTTGGTATGAAAGATAATATAAATTATACTTATATAGGTAGTGGAAGATCGAAATACGATTTAATCAAACCAGAAACAGATAAACCGTTTGAATTTAAAAGGGGCACAGTAGCTTTTGCAAAAAGTAAAAGTGGGGATGCAGAGGATAGTGAATTTTTTATCCTTTTGGCTGACGCTTTTATGTTTGAGGGTGAATACACTCCTTTAGGAAGAGTTATTAGTGGAATTTCTGCTTTGGAAAAAATTAAATTTAATGATCAATCTGAATATGTGTTAAGACCAGATTTTATTAACTCCTTAAAAATGTTTTCCGAATTTAATTAATCTAAAAATTAAAATCTTTTATATTTCGATTGGCAATATTTTTTTAATTTTCTGAATTAAGTTTATCTGTAGCTTGTTTAAAGCCTTTTAAATTTGATTGTATTACCAATGGTTGTTTTGAGGCATAACCTAAAACTTCAATCTCTAATTGGTTTCCAGAAATAAAATTTTTATAAACTTTTTCATAAATTTCATCCATTTTCGAATTGCCTGAACCTTTTGATAAAAATACTAGACATCCTATTTGCTCACAGCTTGACCAGGGAATATCTATTTTTTCTTGTTTATCAAATCCTAACGAAAGTGATTTATTTAAATCAATACCTAGTGGCGATATTATGGTGATTAGACTTATTTTATTTTTTTTTTCGTTGAGAAATTTTGTATATGTAACTGAAAAATTTATATTAGTATTTTGAATTCTAATTGTTTGACTTACCTCACAATTTTTATTTTTGCCACTTTCGACGCATTGATAAGTCCAATTATCATACTGCTGAGTTGTTACTTTAGGAGGGACTTTTTCTTCTGCTATTACTAATTTAGAATAAAAAAAAATTACTATAGTTATAAATAAAATTTTATTCATTAGTATTGTTTAGCTAAAGAGATAAATGTTCTATCATCCCAGCTTAAACCGTCAACATCAAAACCATTACTGTCCACTCCAGAATTTCCTTGAATTGCTCTAGAATGTGTTAATTGGATGTTAAAAAAATTAAAAACTGGTACTTCTGTTGAAATTCCCCATCCTTTAAGTGCATAAGTATTTTTGAGATCAATGTTTGTTGAATTCCAACCAGTCCATTTATTTTTATGGAGGCGTATTTCTCCATAATCATAAAAAATTGTAGTTGGAAAATTATAAAAATTTCTTTTTAATTCTATACTTGTAGTAAAACCTGCATCCCCTGCCGCTTCACTAGATGCATAAGCTCGCACACCATTTAATCCACCCAGAGTAAATTGTTCGCCACCATCTAAATTATCAGCAGCTAACTGACCATTAAACTTTAATAGCATATTTGTTTTATCTGTAACTTTTTGTAATCGATTAAAGTTGAATGTCGCTTTTAGATTTCTGCCATTATTATCTGCACCGGCTTGATCTGTAGTAAAATTAGATGCATTATCAGTAAGATCCAGATCACCTAACGTAACTCCAAAAAGACCATAATTTACTCCTCCACCTAACTTTGTGTCTGTAAAATCAAAACCTAAATTAAATAAAGCCTTGGTCATGTCTTTATTGCTATTATTGCCAGTGCTTAGGTCATTTACATAATCATTTCTAGATATGGATAGTGTTGCATTTAGATTTTTAGTAAGTTTTTCTATTAATGGTCTCGTTAAAGTTAAATTATATTCAGTTGAATAACCTGATGGTACCGTAGAATCAAAAGGCGCGGAAAGTTTATATTCCATTTTTGAGAGCCTCGTTATTACTTGCATTCCATTATAGCCCAAGGGAAAAGTGTTGGATAGTGCGTAATAATTAGATTCTTCAGATTGTTTTCCGCCTACAAAATTGTTTCCAGTTGCAACATTAGTAAAAGAAAATCGATCTCCTATATTAAATAAACCATCTATATTAATTGTATTAGTAAGTTTGCCTGTGCCTGAAGATCTAGATCCTGAATTATCAACCAAGGAAGAACCTGTGATTGTTTCTGTATTACTCGCAGTAATCACAATATCAGTCTCCCCAAATAGTTTGCCTTCCTCAAGCTGAGCAATTGCATTAATTCCAGGAGTTCTATTAAAATTTCTAATATTTTTGTCTAATTGAGCAATATTTAAACCACCATCATCTTTTACTTTATAAAGAATTTTTTTTCTAATTCTTTCTTTTGATAAATTTAGCTTTTGAGACTTTTCTACATTAAAAGTGATCTTACCTATTTCCGCTTCAGTAATTTTAATTTGAACTATTCCATTCTTTATATCTTGCGGTGGAAGATAAGATGTAGCTAAAAATCCCTTAGATCTGTAATAATTCGATATTAAAGTTGTAACGTTAAGAAGTGCATCATAGTCTAATTCTTTGTTAATATTTTCTTTAATCAAGTTTTTCAATGTCTCATCATTGTATCTTTTATTTCCCTCTAATATAAAATTTTTAACTAATACTTTTAAAATTTTTTCTTCATTATTTGGTAAAACCTCTTTGTCTAGCTCATTCAATTTTTCAGAGGCATTAGGCTCTTTTTTTCCAGGAAGTTGTGGAACCTGCTTGTTAAGGTCATCAACAGTGGGTATATCAACTGCATATCCAAAAATTGAAAAATTTATCAGAAATATCAAAATTAAAATTGATTTTAAATTATATATTATCTTCATCTTCTATTCTCGCATCAGGGTTAGTATCTATATTATTTAAGCCTTTATTGTTTTCAATTTTAGGTTTGTTTTCTGTTCTTTGATTTGGTTTAGAGCCAAGTTTGTATGGATTAAAAAACTCACCTTTTTGTGGTTTGCCGTCGAATGATTTGAACAAATCTTTTATATCTTTAAATTGTTTTGGTGGTGCATTAAAGTCTTTTGTATTTTCAATATTAGATGGTTTAAAGTTTGATGGATTACCTTTTGAACCTCCAAATAATCTTCCAAAAAATCCTTGTCCGGAAGGATTGTTTCCTTCAACTTTTCCTTTTGCTAAAGGTTTACCAATTTTAAAATTATTACCACTTGGTCTTGCTTTTATATCTCCAAACTTCGGGTTATCCGCATAAACAATTTCAACACTTTTTGCAAAACCAATACTATTTCCACCTCTAAACATATTAAACCTCATTGGACCTGGACCAAACTCATTTATTGGTTTAAATTTTGCGGCTGTTTTAGCGGCTCTTTTAGCTTTTTCTTTTAATGCGTTTGATAACCCTCCACCTGTCATTTTCTGACCAACTCCAGTTGTGGTACCAAAAGCTGAACTTGGGTTAATAGTTCCCCATCTTTTGCCTGATACTTGGTATCCAGTTAAACCAGTGTAGGATTTTAATTTTTTGACAGATCCGACTGTTGATTTAAATTGAACCGTAGGCACATCATTAACTCCTCTGTCAATTTCAACTGCTTTTGCAATTAGAGAATGTTTACCAGACACTGTGTCATTTACTTTTCCGTTGAATATTACGGCTGGGTCCATAGATAAAACTGTTCTTGTAGTTCCATTGCTACCCGTACTACCGATTAAAACATCTCCGTTATATCTTTGCTGCTCATAAGTCATGACGTCACCTTTTAAGGTTATTGTGTTAGCTGTTGTTATCATGGTGTAAAAACTATCAGTAGTATTAGTTGGATCAACTATTTCTAAATTAAAAGCATAACCAACTCTATCCCCATAGGTTACATTTCCTGAACCGGCATTAACCGTCATCGATCTTGCTTTAGCATTACCTTGTCCTTTTAAAGTTCCGCCAAAGTTTATATTTGAATTCGTAGTTGTAAACTCAACTGGGGAGCCTCTAGAACCTGATGCAACTAAAACATTTTCAGTATAGTTCTGAGCCCCGGTAGTCGTTATTCCTGAATTCAATCTTACTGCGCCGTTTATTCTTAAAGAGGCCAAAGTTACACCATCTGAAACGCTAAACTGATCTGAGGTTGATGTTGATGTTAATGATGGAGCGGATGCGCCTAAAGCTTTAGCAGATCCAGCTACTAAACTAGCTCCACTATTAATATTAACTGCACCAGTGTATGTATTTGTTCCTGACAATGTTAGTGCTCCACCACTTGCTGTTAATCCACCTGTCCCAGAAATCGTACTAGATATTGTTTGTGTTGCACTTGAACCATACTCAAATGTTCCATTATTAATGATATTTGCTGAGTAACTTCCGCTTCCTAATTTTCCGCTTCCAGATACTTTAACCTTACCTGCATTAATTGTGGTTGTACCTGTATAAGTATTTACACCAGATAAATTTAAAGTTCCTGTTCCAGATTTTGCTACATTATTTGATCCAGATATAATTCCAGATAATGTAGAAGTTCCTGAGTTTGTAATTGATATATCGCCGTCCACTGAAATTTCTCCACTTGCAGATATAGCTGCTCCTGTTACGGTTAAATCATTAAGTGCAACTCCACTGTCGCTTGCATCTGTAACAATAGTTATATCTTTTATGGTAGCTGCTAGACCTTCATTACTTGCATGATGGGCTCTACCTATCATAATAGTTTTAGTTGTTGGATTTATTACACTGCCAGATGATTTTGCATTTGTTCCATTAGATGTAAGTGAACCATCCACATAAACTTTTGCGATATTGTTATTATAAGTAACTTTTACAGTTCTCCAATTTCCAGCTGTTCCATTGCTTCCTTGACCAAATAAATCTAATGCTCCTTGATTTTGTCTTTTCACATAAAAACTATCATTTCTATTTGGTGATCTAATCAGAATACCTTTTGTGTAGTGTCCGTAAGAAAATATAGTATTTAAGTTTCCACTCCATCCTGAAGAATTATATTTTGCTTCATAGGTCCAGTCTGAACCCAGATCTTTACTTATTATATAAGGATTGCCTCCGTTTTGTGTAGTAGTGTGAGTACTTGAAGTGAGATATGTTGATGTAACAGCACTACCTCCCTTGATGTTTCCTGAAAAAGTTACATCACCAGCACCAGCATTAACAATCAGATTTCTTGCTGTTCCGCCTGAAACTGAACCAAGAGTTCCACCAAATGTAACATTACCAGCCCCTGAGCCGGTATTAATTGAGGTATTTTGATAAATATTTACATTATCACTAAAAGTTATATCTGAATTTGTGGTTGCTAAAGTTACGGCGGAGCCTGAACTAGCTCCTATAACAGTTGCTGCAGAATAACTTTGTGCTCCTGTAGTTGTTATATCAGACTCTAAGGATATAGCACCCGTTACAGAAAGTGATGGCAATGTAACTCCCTCTGATAGTTGTAATACTTTACTAGCACTTGAACTAATAGAAGGTGAACTACCTAACGAATTATTAGCTGCAGCTATTAATGTTCCTGATGATAAAGTAACAGCACCAGTAAAATCACTATTTCCTGAAAGTGTTAAATTACCACTACCAGATTTTGTAATTCCTCCACTGCCTGAAATTGCACCTGATAAGGTTTGTGCTGAGCTTGAACTTAAAGTTAATGTACCTGCATTACTAATTGAACCTGCATAAGATCCATTACCCAACAATCCAGAAACGGTAATTGCCCCGGCACTAATTGTAGTACCTCCTGAGTAAGTATTCGTTCCAGATAAAGTTAAAGTTGATGAACCTGATTTTGTTATTTGGCCAGAACCAGATATTGCTCCTGATATAGTTTGTGCTGAACTTGATGTGTATGAAAATATTCCACTGTTAGCAATTGTTCCTGAATAGGTTCCACTTCCCAACCTTCCTGAAACAGATAATGTTCCAGCACTAATTGTGGTATTACCTGAATAAGTATTTGTACCTGATAATGTGATTGTTTCATTGCCAGTTTTTATTAAATTTCCTGAACCACTTAATACTCCTGAATAAGTAGTTGAAGAACTATTGTTTAATGTAAGATCATTGCTAGATATATTAATATTTGCTGAACCACTTAGATTGTTCATTTGAGAATCTGCACTCAATACAGCTGAACCTGCGTTTAAAGTTATAGATCCTGTCGCGTTTGAAGGTTTAAATGTTAATTGACCTGCTCCAGCTTTTGTAAACGTGTCAGCTACAATTACTCCAGATATAGTGCTTGTTCCACTGTTTGTAATTGCTACATCACCAGAGGCTGTGACAGCCGCTGCACTTAAAGCTGCACCATTAACTGTAATATTATTTAATGCAGTTGATCCACCAACGGCACCCGAGAAAGTTACATTATCTGTTCCAGCATCTACAACTAAATTTCTACCTGAAGAATTCCCATTGACTGTTCCTGTAAAAGTAATGGAGTCGTTATTTGCATCAATTGTAGATGAACCGGTTAGTACAACAGCTCCGTTTAATCTTATATTTGAATTAGATGAACTGTTGCTTGTTAAGTTTCTGTAAAAAGTATTATCCAAGTTATTATTTGTATAATTGGATGTGTTACTAGAATTACCGCTTGGATCTTCAATAATCATAAAGCCGCCTGCTCCGCCTGTATTTTCTCCCCAGTAGTACAAGAACGGGTAAGCCTCGCCAGCTACAAAAGTTCTAGTTTTTTCCACACCAGCATGGTCTCTGTTTTTACTGTTCCTACTAGATGACCATGCAACTCCGTGTCGTCCTGGGCTGTGAGCCCACATATAATCTTGGTTATTTACATCATTCCATAGACCATCTTCGGTAATATTTTTTAAAGCAGTTAATGTTTGACCTGCTGAACCTACATAGGCATGGGACATGTCATCCGAACCAATTTGCATTTTCCAAACACCACTTTCATTGGGAATAAAATAAGCTTCATGTCTATATGATTTATTATCGCTCGAGTCTGTGTCTCTCAGTTGAGTAACATTTGTTGTTCTGGATGGAGATCTACCTCTATAACGCGATAAATTATCTGCGGATGAACTACCACCAGCACCAAAGTAGCCATTAAATCTGTAGTATGTCCAACCTAAATTTGAGCCCGTGTTAGATGTTCCAGCAGACGCGTCTGTAGAAATATTTCCACCAATGTTAATAGTACCTGCTGTAACATCTATACCTGAAAGTCTATAAGTTGATCCAATATTACCACTAAAAGTGGCTGTTCCAGATGAACCTGAAACCGTTAATCCTTTGGCAACGCTAGTATTACTGTCTAGTGTACTATTTAAAGTTAAATCACCACCTCGAGTATTTATTGTTACATCTGCTCCAAGTTTAACCGCTGATGCGAAAACAACATTTAACGAATTACTACTCGATCCAACATTTGCATTTAAAACTGTTGAGGTGGATGTAAAAGTTAGAGTTCCGTTGGATCTTCCACCACCATAAGAAATAGCACTGTTAACAGTAATGGTGTTATCTGCAGTTACGTTAACATTTGTAGATGCCAAATTACTTACATATGTTGAAGCCTCAGATGAACCAACAGTTAAATTTGTTGGATCGAGTAACCAATTACCGTAACTACCACTTACTGAACTTGTATCTACTTTAATTCCATTATAATTTAAAACAGCTCCAGACGTTTCTATCTGACCCCCGTCGCCATCAATACCTTTTGCAATTAATGTTCCATATACACTTGTAACAGAGTTACTGTCTTTAATATTAGACCAAGCAACAATTGTACCACCAGCTCCACTTTCTATTGCACTAGCTGATAATACTGAATTTTTATCTATTGAAGTATAAGTTGACTGAAGTAAATCCCCTTTACCTTGCCAATCTCCACCTATTAATATTTTACCACCACCTTCTTTACCATCTGCGCTAAGTTTTGCAGATACTACGTTTAATTCTTTACCAGCAATCTCAATATCGCCACCCTTACCTGTTGATGAATTAACATCTAATTTGCCCGAGATGGTTGCTTCACCTTTCGATCCTGCATCGATTTTGATTTCACTTGCTTCGATAGATCCTGTATTTGAAACTAATTTGATAACACCATTTTCTGATACAAGGCCCTGTGCTTTTGCATCAGTTATTTTAATTGTTTCATCAACTAAACTTTGTGCAGCGTCAGCTTTTATTGTTACTATTCCATTTTTAGTTTCAATTATACCTTCATTTTTTGCAAGTGATTTAAGTTTAGATGGTTTTACTTTAACTGTAAGCTTGTTACTCCCGCTAATACTTAACAAAACATCATCTCCAGCTGCAAGAGCTGTTGAAGCTTTTGCAATAATTTGTCCTTTATTATTAATTTCTGGAGAAATTAATGCTACGTACTGGGCATCTATTTTTCCACTTGCAGTTAACTTTGATAATTTATCTGTTGAAAACGATAAATTATCATTTAAAAAATTTTGATTTGTAATATTTAACGTAGATAGTATAGCACCTTCTGCTCTAACAGCTGAAGTGGGTCCCATCAATATTCCTGTGGGATTTACTAATATAAGTCTTCCATTTGAGAAAATAGATCCATTAATAATTGATTTTCCGCTAACAACATTGTTTAAAATAGTGGATTTATTAGTTGGTTGATTAAAATACACTGATGCACTTGATCCAACATTAAATGTATTCCAATTTACAATGCCTTGTTGGGTAGTTTGATTTACATCAAGTCTTCCAACACTTGGTTGATTAATATCAATATTACCACTAACTACCTGACCACCTGTTGGTAAAGCAAATTGATCAATATTTTGCGCAAACACATAAGAGTTAGTGCTCGTTAAACTTAAAAAAGCTATTAGAGTCAGATTAAAAAATTTTTTTATTAATGCTTTCATTATTGTGCGTATCTAGAATTTTTTTCTTAATTGTTTGAATCCCCTCCCTAAAGTCTTGATCTTAGCTGACAATATTTAAAGTAATACAGTTTTAATTTCTCAGTAAAATTTACTACTAAATTTTAATAGTATATTTAATTAAAATATGGATTTTTTAATTATTTTGATAATTATTTAAAACCTTAACTAGTGAGAAATAAAATTCTCTATTGATCAAATTGCATACCTAAAAATTGAAAAAAGCATTAGTTATTTAAGAAAAAAAAATTACTATCAAATTTTAGTAATAAAAATTTATAGTATGAGAAATAAATTTTCAAAAATAGCTAATGATTTAGTTGATCATGTAAATGATTCAGCAGAACTTTCATTCATTTTTAAAACAAAAACTCATGTGATTATAATATTTTATATTTATGGTAATGAAAAAATTACTTTTGAAGATTTGTGTAAAATTTGTAATTCTGCAGTAAGCAGAACAACTATACAAACTATTTTATCAGAGGGTGTTAAATTAGGTTTTTTAAAAAAATTCGTTGATAAAAATGATAAAAGAAAAAAATATTTTTCTTGTGATCAACTTAAACCAATTCTTGAGAAATGGCATAATGAGCAACAGAAAATATTCAATTAATTAACTAAAGGTCTTCCTGTGGCCAAGGTATGTTTAATTCTGTCTTGAGTTTTATTTGTTTCTATTAGTTTCATAAATGCAGATAGCTCTAATTGGTAAAGTTTATCCTCATTAAGCTCCTTATCTATTGATGTATCTCCCCCACTAAGCACTGTTGCAAGTTCTTCCCCTACTTTTAAGCCGTGATCTAAAATAATTTTATCATTATAAAGTTTTTCTAAAAGTTTAACCATTTTATTTTTTAGCGGTTTACCAGATAATTTAAATTTACATACTTCAGGTGGGTTAAAATTTTTATTTGTATTTATTAATTTTTTCGCTTCCTCTAATAAACTGTTTCGATTCATTATTTTTTTATCTTCTGGTCTTAAATATTTCAAGGGCTCAGCTTCAATTGGAGAAGTTGCAGTTTTTGCGTAACCAATAATCTCAAAAACTTTTAACGGGGCAAAGTCAGGATCGCTTTTTGCCTCTGGAGTTTGTGACCACCTCCATAACATTTCTTTACATCCTCCTCCAGCTGGAACTAGTCCGACCATGGTTTCAACTAATCCAACTACTATATTTGTATGGGATGCAACGAAATTACTTTGCACTAAAACCTCAAATCCTCCCCCTAAAGTAAGACCAGATGGAGCTGATACTACTGGATGTTTTGAATATTTTAATTCTTTGCAAGTATCTTGAAAATATTTAATAAATTTTTCTATCGATTTATAATCATTTTTTTCAGCAAAGTTCATAGTATAACTAAGATTAACACCTGCAGAAAATTGCATACTTTCATTTATCACTATTAATGGTTTATCAGTTGCTTTTTTAAGAGCATCCATAGAATCGTAATCTAGTGCGCAAGCCTTTGTTGTAAATTCAACAATATTGAAATCTTTAAATCTATATATTTCAGCTGACTTATTTTTATCTGTTTTTATTGCCCTAGGTTTTACTTTTCCTAAAGTTTCAATATCAGTATATAATTGTCTAGAACCATAAAAATTTTCATCTTTTGTTTTTGATAAATTTTCTAAAAAGGTATTATTTTTAAAATCATCTATTCTATTAAAAAATTCATTGACCCCAATTGATTTTAGCATCTCGAAGGGACCCATTGCCCAATTAAATCCTAGTCTCATTGCTTCATCAATGTCATTGAATTTGTCTGTAATACCTGGAACTAATGATGAGGCATATTTAATTATTTTTGATATGACTGACCATGAGTATTCACCATATTTATCTTTTCTGTTTATTAATTCTTTTAGATTTACAGTATCAATTCCCATGTCAATTTTTTTAGAGGGAGAATAATCGCCGGACTCTAAATTTATAGCCTCTAATATTTTTTGATCGTTTGTCTTATTCATTCGATAGAAACCACCCTTGCCTTTCCTTCCTGTATAACCAGTGTCAATTAATTTTTTTACTAAGGGTATTTCTTTAGCAACTTCTTGAAATGAATCTTGCTCGGGAAGCTCTTTTATAAAGCTTTTTAGTACATCAGCCATTAGGTCTATTCCGATTAGATCATATAAACCAAAAACACCTGTTTTAGGAATTCCCATTGGTCTTCCAAATACAGCATCAGCCTCTTCAATTGATAACTTCATTCTGAAAGCTTCGGTCATGGCTACTTGCATTGCGTAAACACCTATTCTATTTCCAAGAAAACCTGGTGTATCATTACAGACAATTGCACCTTTGCCTAATTCATTTTCACAAAATTTTTTTAAAGAATCTATTTTTTTTAAATCATTATTTTCGTTTTTGACGATCTCTAAAAGTCCCATATACCTAACAGGATTAAAGAAATGAGTTATGCAAAAATCTTTTTTTTCATCATCTGTTAAATGTTCTGACAAAATTTTTATAGGAATTGAAGAAGTATTAGAGGATACAATTGCTCCTGATTTTCTATTTTTAAATATTTTATTGTATATTTTATGTTTTATATCTATTCTTTCAACAACAGCTTCTACAATCCAATCAGCTTCTTTAACTACATCAAAATCATCATTGATGTTACCAACTTTAATATTATCAATTTTCTTTTTATCGATTAAAAGCGGTGGTCTAGATTTATAAATTCTTTCTCTAGCCTTTGTGCTAATATCAGTTGATAGATCTAAAAGAGTGACTGGAACATTAGCATTACATAGATGGGCAGCTATTCCACTACCCATAGTTCCAGATCCAATGATGACAACACTTTTAATTTGCATTTATTTTTTATCTATTAATTCCTCTGAGTCTTTCAGATCTTCTTCTTAACAACTCAGCTGTAACAAGAATAAGTGTAGATAAAATAATCAAACATGTCGCAACTGCAAGAATTGTAGGACTTAGTTGTTCCCTTAAACCTGTCCACATTTGAATTGGAATAGTTGTGTTCTCCAAACCAGCTAAAAATAATACTACTACAACTTCATCAAAAGAGGTCACAAAAGCAAATAAGCCACCAGAAATTACCCCAGGTAATATTAGAGGCAACGTAATTTTCATAAAAGTATTTACTGGGTCACTTCCAAGACTTGATGCAGCTCTAGTCACGCTGTGATCAAATCCAGATAAAGTGGCTGTCACTGTTATTACAACAAACGGTGTCCCCAAAATTATATGTGCTAGAACAATACCAGTATGTGTAGCCGCTAAACCAGCTTTTGCCATAAAGAAGAAAATAGCTACACCAGAAATAATTAAAGGAACAATCATTGGAGAAATTAGTGTTGCCATGACCAATCCTTTGTAAGGCATGTGTCTACTACTTAAACCTAATGCTGCAACAGTTCCTAAAAGAACTGATCCTAGTGTTGCAAAGATGGCGATTATAAAACTATTTTTAGCTGCTAGACCCCAAGGATTTTTTGTTCCATAAATCATATCCTTGTACCATCTTAAAGAAAATGCGTCTGGATCAAGATTTTTCATACCTTGAGAAAAACTTAAAAATTCTTCAGCATTAAATGATAGAGGGAAAATTACAAATAAAGGGGCAATCAAAAAGAAAAATACACATGCACAAATAAAAATATAAACATAATGCCAAATTCTATAATGTGGTTCTGTATATTTAGGTAGCGCCATAATTATCCTAATTTAATATTATCAATTCCAACTAATTTATTATAAACCCAGTATATTGCTAACACCCCTGCAAGTAACATTAACCCCATTGCTGATGCAAAACTCCAATCTAGAGTACTTTTCATATGAAAAGCTATCTGGTTGCTTATCAAAGTTCCAGATGCTCCTCCTACCAGTGCAGGTGTAATATAATATCCAATAGCAAGTATAAAAACTAACAAACAGCCAGCTCCAATTCCAGGAATTGTTAGAGGAAAATATACCTTCCAAAATGTAACAAATGGTGTTCCGCCTAGAGATTTTCCAGCTCTCATTAAGCTTGGAGATATGGTTTTCATCACACTGTATAAAGGTAAAACCATAAAAGGTAATAAAATCTGCGTCATAGCAACGTAGGTTCCGGTTTTATTGTACATCATTTCAGGCCTATTATCATCGGTTACTAATCCAATCATGACAAAAAAGTCGTTAACAACACCTTGTTGTTGAAGCAGTATCATCCAGCTAGCAGTTCTTACTAGTAGGGATGTCCAAAATGGAAGGAGTACACATATCATTAATAGGTTGCTATACTTCATTGGTAGTGTTGCAAGTAAATGTGCAATTGGATAAGCCATTAAGAAACATAATAGAGTTACAAAGAAAGCTATCTCTAAAGTTCTAAGCCAAAGTATTCTATGTATTCTCCTATCTTCTTCAACATTAACAATTTTGCCTTCTTCGTTTTTATACATGTCCATACCTTTTAAATATTTTGAACTAGTATATGCTGGTGCTCGTCTTTTTATGGCTCGCCAATATTCAATATCAGCCCACCTTTTGTGAACAGCCATTATTTGTTCTTTATAATTTCCTTCTTCAAAGTTTTTAGCTTTTCTTCGTAATTTTTTTAAAATACTTTTGAAACCATTTTTTGTGTAATTTAATTGAGTGGACAATTTACCATCACGTTTCTCCTCTACTAACTTTTGAAAGTCCAAATAAAAAGATTCGAATACTTCCTCAGGTGGCATTTCATTTCCATCCCACTTTTCCATTGATTTAAATGTTTTTGGTAACATTTCAGTAACCATTTTATCATCGACACTCCTCATCAGCATGTCACCGATTGGAAAAATATATGTTATAAGTAAAAATAGTAATAAAGGTGCAACCAAAAGAAATGCTTTAATCTTATTTTTTCTTTCAGCTTTTTTTAAACTTACCTCAAGAGGTATGCCGTCCGTTGTTAAAATTTGTTTAGTTTCACTGCTCATAAAATAAAAAAGGGCGGCTATAAATAACCGCCCTTAATATAATATATAATTTTAGTCTTTAAAACTTAAAATTATAGACCAGCTTTCATTGCTTCCCATTTTTCACCAAGCTCTGTGCCGTTATCAGCCCAGAATAATGGATCTACTAAGAAGTAATTTTTAGTGTTTGCTGGCGCAGTTGGCATTTGTGGTACCATGTTAGTCTTACCATCTTTGTACCAAGGCTCGCCTTTTGCCATAACTTTAAGTGATGATTTTCTCCAAGGTGCGTATGCAATATATTTTGCACTTCCAGCTAAACCTTCTGTACTTGTCATCTCTGCTAAAGCTTTTTTAGCATCAGCTTCGTTTGGTCCACCCTTAACTAGAACGAAATATTCGTAGTCAAGACCTTGACCATCCCAAACTTGTTTGATTGGAGCGCCTTCACCGATTTCTGCATTGAAGAATCTACCATTCCAACCAGTTGCCATAACAACTTCACCAGATACTAATAGTTCTGGTGGTTGAGCACCTGCTGACCAAAATACACATCCACCGTTAGGGTCTGTGCAAAGTTCTTTGATCTTGTTCATTGCTCTATTTACACCTTTTTCAGTTTCAAGAGCTTTGTAGATTTTTGCTCCACCTTTTCCTGGCTTAATTCCATCTGCTGCTAAAGCGATCTCTAAGTTTGTTAGAGCGCTTTTGTAGATAGCTCTTTTTCCAGGGAATTTTTTTGTGTTAAAGAAATCTTTTATAGTCTTTGGTGTGCCTTTAACATTGTTCGTGTTGTAAGCATAATTCCAAGAATATAAAATGTTTCCTACAGCACACTTACTTGGCATTGGAGCAAAGAAATCTTTACTCGCTGCAGTACCATCTGGTGCTGCTGGAAAGTCTTTGTCGAAATCAAATTCTACAAATAAACCTTCGTCACATCCAGTGATCGTATCCATAGCAAAAACGTCTATAATATCCCACGTTATTTTGCCTGCCTCTTTTTGTGCTTTAATCTCTGATAATCCACCTGAGTAGTCGACCCAATTGATCGGTACACCAAGTTTTTTAGCAGTAGGGTCACCATATCCTAGCTTTTGTGACTCTGTATACGCTCCACCCCAAGATGCAACAGTAACTGCAAATGCTGATGAGCTTATAGAAAGAGCAAAAGTTAGAACTAGTAACAATTTACTTAGTTTTTTCATTATTCCTCCGTTTAAACGTTTTTTTAAAAACTAATTACAGCAATATATGCGTAAGGAGTCAATAACGCATTTGTCTAATTTAACCTTGTTTTATCTATGTAATTTAATTTTAACTTGTTTTTATTTTGGATCTAATGCTCTAGCATCATAACTGCTCCAGCTAACATTAATCTGATTTCCCATTTTTATATCCATATTAGCAGAACTATTAGGCACCTTTAAAATAAATTCTTTATTTCCTAACAAATCAATTCTTACTCTCGTATGATCTCCATGATAAATAATTTCCTCAATTTTGCCGTTAA
>CACASB010000011.1 GCA_902535155.1 uncultured Pelagibacteraceae bacterium | reverse complement strand
AGTACCCAAAAAAAAAATGAAATTGTTAAAAATGCAATTGTTTTTCTATTTGACCAATTTATAAATAACGGCACTATTGAAAAAAAAGATATTATATCTTCGGTAAATAAATTTATGATTGAGGAAAAAACTGATAAAATTGAATACATAATAAAAACTCCTAAAAAGTCAGTAATACCAAGGTCTGAGAAACAAAAGAAATATGTTAGAGCTTTAAGAGATAGTGAAATTATAATATCTTCGGGACCTGCAGGAACTGGAAAAACTTATTTAGCAGTAGCTGTAGCTTTAACAATGCTTTTAGATAAAAAAATAGAGAGAATAATATTATCAAGGCCAGCAGTTGAAGCAGGTGAAAGATTAGGTTTTTTGCCAGGGGACATGAGAGAAAAAGTGGACCCCTATTTACGACCTTTATATGATGCATTATATGATCTTCTAGATTTTGAAAAAATTCAGAAACGAATTGAAATTGGAGACATAGAAGTAGCACCCTTAGCTTTTATGCGAGGAAGGACGCTTAAAAATTCATTTGCTATTTTAGATGAGGCTCAAAATGCAACAGACACCCAAATTAAAATGTTTTTAACTAGAATCGGAGAAAACTCTAAAATTGTAATAAATGGAGACCCTTCACAAATTGATTTACCCAATAAATCTTTATCTGGTCTTAAAAGATCTAAAGAAATACTAGGACACTTAAATGAAATATCTATAATAGATTTTGATCATACCGATGTTGTAAGACATCCGTTAGTGTCTAAGATTGTTAAAGCTTATTCTGATCAAAATTTTAAGAAATGATTAAAATCCACGTTGTTGTAGACACCCCTAAGTGGAAAAAAAAAATTAAAGACATAAAAAAATATTTCAATTCAAAGCAAAGAAAATTTAACACTAACATTAATTCATCGAAAAATATAAATGAGTTTACGATATTTTTAACAAAAAATTCCAAAATGAAAAAATTAAATAGTAGATTTAGAAAAGTAAACAAACCAACCGATGTTTTATCTTTTCCTTTAAAAACCAAAATCAAAAATAGTATCTACCTTGGCGATGTAGCAATCAGTTACGAAATTGTTAATAAAAGATCTAAATATTCTTTTTTTAATCATGAATTAGATAAGATGTGGATACACGGATATTTGCATTTAAGTGGTCATAATCATATTAAAAATAAAGATTATATTAAAATGTCTAAAAAGGAAAATTTTATATTCAAACAACTTAATTTTTAAATTGGTGAAAATTTTAAAAAATAAATTTTTAGTAATTTTAATTTTGTTTTTATTGGGAGTTTTTTCTTCATTCAGTTTACCGCCTTACAATTATTTTTTTGTTAATTTTATAACATTTCCTTTTTTGTTTTATATTCTAGTAAATAGTCTTAATCAAAATATAATTAATAGTTTTTTAATTGGATGGATTTATGGATTCGGATTTTTTTTATCAAACTTATACTGGATTTCAAATTCTCTAAAATTTGATGAAAATTTTAAGAACTTAATTTATTTATCTATTATACTAATACCTTTTTTGTTGTCTTTGTTTTATGGGCTATTTTCCTATTTGTTAAAATTCTTCAATTTAAAAATGGATTTTTGCTCAATTCTTATTTTTTCGCTCACTTTCTCAATTATTGAATATATAAGAGGAACAATTTTTGGTGGGTTTCCTTGGAATTTAATTTCATTTAGCATTGTAGAATTTACCAGTTCTTTGCAAATACTTAATCTTATAGGAACTTATTCGATTAACTTGTTAATTATTACTTTTTATTCATTACCAATAATAACTTTATTTAACATCAAACAGATTGAAAAATTTACTATTTTATTAATAGCAATATTAATTTTATTTTTAAACTCATACTACGGAAACAATAGAATCGAAAAAATTGAGCAACTAGAAAAAAAAATAATTTTTCCTTCAATAAAGCTAATATCACCAAAATATGATATAGAAAGATTTTTTACCGACGAACCAATTGAGAAAAAACTAAACGAATTAATTGAAATTAGTTATCCATTGAATAAAGATTTTTTATTAATTTTCCCAGAAGGGATAACTAATATGGGTGAACTAGATAAATTAGACAACAATCTTAATAAAATTTCTAATGAGATAACAAATAATTCAAAAATAATTTTAGGAATTACTTTTGATGATGGAGAAAAAATATTTAATTCATTAGCACTGTTTAATAAAGATTTTATATTAGAGGATAAATATAACAAAAATAAACTTGTGCCCTTTGGAGAATATCTTCCCTTTGAAAATTTTTTAAGTAAATTAGGTCTAAAAAAAATTACTCGTGGCTATAGATCATTTAGTTCATCAAATGAGAGAAATATAATAAACATTAATTCAATATCAATCTTACCTTTGATTTGTTATGAAATTATATTTTCTGGTAAACTAAATAATAATAAAAATGATTATGATTTTATTTTAAACATTTCTGAGGATGGGTGGTTTGGAGATACAATAGGACCTATTCAGCATTTTTCTCATTCTATATTTAGGTCAATTGAAGAAGGTAAAGATGTCTTAAGAGTTGCAAACAACGGAATTACAGCTCACGTGAGCTTAAATGGCAAGGTCAGTAAAAAACTTAACACAACCGAAAAGGGAAGCATTGAAATAAAATCGGTTTCTAGGGCTTTTCCTACGTTCTTTAGTATTTATGGTAATAAGATTTTCTTTTGTTTAGTATTTTTTTATATTAGTTTAATTTTTTTTTTAAAAAGAATTAAATGAAAAAAAATTATCTATTTACTAGTGAATCTGTTTCAGAAGGACATCCAGATAAAGTTTGCGATAGAATATCTGACATGGTAGTTGATACTTATCTTGGTGCAGAGTCTCAGTCTAGAGTTGCATGTGAAACACTAACAACAACTAACAAAGTTGTTTTGGCTGGTGAAGTTCGAGGACCTGAAATAAAAAAAGAAGTTTTAATACAGAAAGTAAGAGATTGCATTAAAGATATAGGATACGATCAAGATGGTTTCACTTACAAAGAAGCTACTAAAATAGAAAGTCACTTGCACGCTCAATCATCAGATATTGCAATGGGAGTTGACTCTTCAGGAAATAAAGATGAAGGAGCAGGGGATCAAGGAATAATGTTTGGATATGCATGTAACGAAACAGATGTTCTAATGCCTGCACCTATTCATTATTCACACAAAATATTAAGGCTTATGGCTGAAGATAGAAAATCTGGTAAACTAAAGAATATTGAACCGGACTCAAAAAGCCAAATAACCATAGAATATAAAGATGGAAAACCTGCTAATGTAAAATCAGTAGTAATATCTACTCAACATTCTGCAGATGTAAACCAGGCTCAAGTGAGAGATTTAGTTAAACCTTATATAGAGAAATCAATTCCAAAAGAGTTGCTTAACAATCTATCAGAAGAGGAAATATACGTTAATCCAACTGGGAATTTTGTTATTGGTGGTCCTGATGGAGACAGTGGTTTAACAGGAAGAAAAATAATAGTTGATACCTATGGCGGAGCTGCACCGCATGGTGGTGGGGCTTTCTCTGGAAAAGATCCAACTAAAGTTGACAGATCAGCAGCATATGCTTCAAGATATCTTGCAAAAAATATAGTTGCTTCAAAAATTGCTGATAAATGTTTGATCCAACTAGCATATGCGATCGGAGTATCAAAACCACTCTCAATATATGTTGATCTTTTTGATAATGATGAAGAGAAAAATAAACATGTGGAAAGTTTAATAAGAAAAAATTTTGATTTAAGCCCAAGAGGAATAAGAGAGTTACTTGGATTAAATAAACCTATATATGAGAAATCAGCAGCTTATGGGCATTTTGGAAGAGACCCAGAAGCCGATGGATCATTTTCATGGGAAAACGTTGATAAAAAAGACATTTTTAGTAAGTAATAATAAGTTGAATATTTAAAAATATAAATTATAAAACGTATAATATTGTTGTTATGTCAAAGTGGGCTTCGGCCCATTTTTTTTTGGTGGATAAAATATGTTAAACAGACGAGCAGACAAACTTGAATTATTGAGAATTGCAGAAGCAGTTGCATTAGAAAAATCTATAGACAAGGAATTAATTATTAATTCCATGGAGACTGGTATTGCAAAAGCAGCAAAGTCAAAATTTGGCAACGAAAATGAGATACAAGTTAATATAAATAGAGACAATGGAGATATTCAAATTTTTAGAAAATTAATAATAGTTGAAAATCCTGAGAATAATAATACTGAGATAAGTTTAGAAAGCGCAAAAACTTTAAACAATGAAAAAAAATTAGGTGAAGAAATATTACAACCTCTTCCTACATTTGACTTTGGAAGAATCGCGGCTCAGACAGCGAAACAAGTTATAAGTTTTAGCGTAAGAGAGGCAGAAAAGGAAAGACAGTTTAACGATTTTATAGATAAAAAAGACACAATACTTAGCGGAATTGTTAAAAGATTAGAATTTGGAAATGTTATCGTTGATTTAGGCAAAGCTGAAGCAATCATACAAAAAAATGAGATGATACCCAGAGAAAATATTAAAGCTGGTGATAGAATAAAAGCTTATTGTTATGATGTTAGGAGAGAGCAAAGAGGTCAACAAATCTTTCTTTCAAGAGCTCATCCAAAATTTATGGAAAAACTCTTTATTCAAGAAGTTCCAGAAATATATGATGGGTTGATAGAAATAAAATCATCAGCAAGAGACCCAGGGAGTAGAGCGAAAATTTGTGTTAAAGCTATTGATACATCATTAGATCCAGTAGGAGCTTGCGTAGGAATGAGAGGTAGTAGAGTTCAAGCTGTAGTAAACGAATTGCAAGGTGAAAAAATTGATATTGTGAACTGGTCGGAAGATATATCTGTTGTAGTTTCAAATGCATTATCACCTGCTGAAGTTCTAAAAGTTAATATTTATGAAGAAGCTAAGAAATTAGATGTTATTTTAAATGAAGAAAATTTAAGCAAAGCAATAGGTAGAAGAGGACAAAATGTAAGATTAGCTACAAAGCTAATTGATTATGAAATAAACATTATGACAGATAAAGAAGATTCAGAAAAAAGACAAGAAGAGTTCAAAGATAGATCAGAAAATCTAATGAAAAATTTAGAAGTTGATGAAACATTGGGCCAACTTTTGGTAGCTGAGGGTTTCTCATCAATTGACTTAATTAAGGATTGTGAATTAAACGATTTAGTAAAAATTGAGGGTATAGAAGAGGAAACCGCAAAAGAGTTGATCGAGAGAGCAACAGAATTTTACAAAAAAAGTCAAGAGGAAATACAAAAGAAAATTGAGGATTTAGGTTTAGAAACCGATTTGATTAATCATAAAGGATTAACACCAGGGATGCTTCTTACGCTAGGAGAAAAAAAAATATTAACTTTGAATGATTTTGCTGATCTTGCCTCTGATGAATTAATAGGTGGATACGATATTATTAAAGGTGAAAAAGTGAAGATTAATGGTTATCTAGAAGATTTTGCTTTATCAAAGACCGAGGCAGATGAGCTTATAATGAAAGCAAGAGAAAAAATTTATAATAACTAAATAATGAAAAATGGAAAAACAAAAAAAAAAACTTACAATAACAGGAAAACCCAAAAAAACATTTGCACCCCAACAAAATTTTGTAGGTAGAAATAAACCCTCATTTAACAGTAAAAAGTTTTCAAAACCTTTGAATAAAAATTCAAGTAATTTTAAAAAAAATTTCAAACCAAAACCACTAATTTCAAAGTTAAGTGACTACGAGAGAAGAAAGTTAGCAGAGCAAAAAGCGATGAAAGGAATTAGAGGTGAAAACAGTCAAAAAGATAAAGAAAACAAGTCAAAATTTAGCACAAAAAAAAGAGAGGCAAAACTTACAGTTTCAAGAGCATTGAGTGAAAATTTAGAATTTAAATCTAGAAGTCTTGCATCAATAAAGAGAGCTAGAGAAAAAGAATTAAGAGTATCAAAAAATCAAATTAGCGATCAACTAAGCACCAATTTCAAGAGAGATATTAATATTCCTGAATTTATTACAATCAGGGATCTTGCAAATAGAATGGCTGAGCAATCAACAAATATAATTAAACATTTAATGGGCATGGGTGTTGCTGTTACAATCAACCATACAATTGATTCTGATACTGCCGAATATTTAGTTAAAGAATTTGGCCACAATCCTATTAGGGAAAAAAAGGCAGACGAAATAATCAAGAATATTAAAGAGACTAAATCTGAAAATCTAAAAAATCGTCCACCAATTATTACTGTTATGGGGCATGTTGATCATGGTAAAACTTCAGTTCTCGATGTTATCAGAAGTACAAATATTGTATCAGGTGAATTTGGAGGTATTACACAACACATAGGAGCATATCAAATTGAGAAAAATAATAAAAAAATTACATTTATAGATACACCTGGTCATGCTGCATTTACTGAAATGAGGGCAAGAGGTTCAAAACTGACAGATATAGTTGTATTAGTGGTCGCCGCAAATGATGGGGTAATGCCGCAAACTGTAGAGTCAATAAAACATGCTAAAGCAGCAAAGGTGCCAATTGTTGTCGCTATTAATAAATGTGATCTGCCTGATGCTGATCCTCAGAAAATTAAAAACCAGCTTTTAGAGCATGAGTTAATTGCAGAGGATTTATCTGGTGACACGATCATGGTTGAAATTTCGACAAAAACAAAAAAAAATATTGATAAGTTACTCGAATTAATTTTGCTTCAAGCAGAACTCCTAGATTTGAAATGCGATTTTAATTCCAACTCTAATGGTGTTGTTTTAGAGTCAAAAATTGATGTAGGAAGAGGACCAATTGCAAATATCATAGTTACAACGGGTAATCTAAAAAAAGGAGATTATTTTGTTTGTGGAACGAAATGGGGAAAAGTAAGAGCAATTATTGATGACACTGGAAATCAAATTAACGAAGCTCTACCATCTACTCCTGTCGAAGTGTTAGGAATTAATGGTGCTGCAAAATCAGGAGATGACTTTTTAGTTTTAGACACAGAAAAAGAGGCTAAGTCTTTGTCTGAGGCAAGAATTGAAGAGACTAAAACATCTAAAAATCCACTAACTATGTTCACTCAAGAGTCTGCATTTAAAGACAATAAAGCAGAAGATTTAAACATTATAGTAAAATCAGATGTGCATGGTTCATCTGAGGCGATAAAAAACGCAATTAATTTAATAAAACATGATGAAGTAAAGGTTAAAATAATCTTATCGGACGTAGGAATGGTTACAGAGACAGATGTCAATTTGGCTAAAGCATCTAATGCAATTTTAATAGCTTTCAATGTAAAACCTAGCAAAGAGGCAAAAAAAATTGCAGAGCACAATCATGTAAAAATTTCATCATTTAATATAATTTATGAATTGATTGATTTCGTAAAAAACCAGATGTCCGGATTACTTACACCAAATGTTGAAGAAAAAGTGCTTGGTTCAGCTGAAATACTAGAAATTTTTAAAGTATCCAAAGTAGGTAAAGTTGCAGGTTCAAAAGTAATTGATGGTGAAATTACGCAAGACGCTTTAGCAAGGATAATTAGAGATGGAACAATAGTTTATAATGGAAAAATAAGCACAATATTCAGGGAAAAAGACCAGGCCAAACAGGTATCAGCTGGCTTAGAATGTGGTATATCTTTTAAAGATTTTAGTGACTTTCAAAAAAAAGACATTATAGAGGCCTATAGTTCTAAAACAACAGAGAGGGTCATATAATTATGGCAAACGCAGGAAAACCAATTAGTCAAAGACAGTTAAGAGTTGGAGAAATGATAAAACAATCTTTGAGCATGATATTTTTAAAAGATGAGGCAAAAATACCTAATATCAACACAAAGGAAATAACTGTAACTGAAGTTAGGATGAGTCCTGATTTAAAAACTGCTAAAGTTTTCGTAATGCCTTTGGGTGGTAAAAACTCAATAGAAATCGTATCAAAATTAAAGGAATTTTCTTTCATAGTAAGAAAAGTATTATCAAAAAAAATTATAATGAAATTTTTGCCAAAACTATTTTTTGTAAAAGATGAGTCTTTTGATTACGCAGAAAAAATTGAAAATTTAATTAAACAAGCTAATAAATAGGAAAAATTATGAAAAAAAATATATCAGAAATAAGCTTACATGAAAAAGATACTGGTTCTTCGGAAGTTCAAATAGCCCTTTTAACAGATAAAATTGAAATGTTATCAAAACATGTAAAACAATATAAAAAAGATAAACACTCATCTGTTGGATTATTGAAAGCAGTTAATAAAAGAAAAAAACTTTTAGACTATCTTAAGAAAAATAAAATTGACTCATATAAAAACGTATTAACAAAACTAAATTTAAGGAAATAAATGTTCAAAATTTTTAGAAAAGAAATAGATGTAAATGGTAAGAAAATTATTTTAGAAACAGGAAAAATAGCAAGACAAGCTGATGGTGCTATAATAGCCACTTGTGGAGAAACAGTTGTTTTAGCAACAGTAGTTGGTGCAAAAAAAGTTAATCCTGAAATAGACTATTTTCCACTTTCAGTCAATTATCAAGAAAAATATTATGCTGCAGGAAAAATTCCTGGAGGTTATTTTAAAAGAGAAGCAAGACCAACTGAAAGTGAAACACTTATATCAAGATTGATTGATAGACCTATAAGACCTTTATTTCCAGATGAATTTAGAAATGAAGTTCAATTATTACCTACTGTTATTTCGTATGATAAGGAAAATGAAGCTGATATTTTGTCAATTATTGCATCTTCTGCAGCTTTAGCAATATCTGGAATGCCATTTATGGGACCAGTTGGCGCTTCAAGAGTAGGCTTTATAGGTGGAAAATATGTTTTAAATCCATCTAAAAAAGAATTAGAAAATTCTAAATTGGATCTAGTCGTAGCAGGAACTAAAGATGCTGTCTTAATGGTAGAGTCTGAAGCAAAAGGTTTAACAGAACAACAAATGCTTGATGCAGTAAAATTTGGCCATGAAGGCTTTGTTCCTATTATAAAAATGATTGAGGAGCTTGCAAAAGAATGTAAAAAAACTGATTGGGTTGTTGATAAAAAAGATTTATCTGAAGTTAAGCAAAAATTAGACAGTGAATTTACTAAAGACTTGAAAAAAGCATTTTCTATCAAAGATAAAAAAGAAAGATCAAATTTAATTTCTGAAGTAACTGAAAAAGCTAAAAAATTATATGGAGAGGATGAAAAGTACTCTGAATTAGATGTTATGCACGAATTAAAAAGCCTTGAAAAAGAAATTGTAAGAACCGACATACTAAAAAATAAAAATCGTATTGATGGCAGAGGCCTATCGGATGTTAGACAAATAAAGTGTGAAGTAGGAATATTGCCAAGAGTTCATGGATCAGCCTTATTTACTCGAGGTGAAACGCAAGCAATTGTTACAACTACTCTTGGAACATCTGATGATGAACAAAGAATTGAAAGTTTAGAAGGATTACAACGTGAGAGATTTATGCTTCATTATAATTTTCCACCTTTTTCTGTTGGAGAAACTGGTAGGATAGGTACTGGAAGAAGAGAGATAGGCCATGGTAAATTAGCGTGGAGAGCAATAAATTCATCTTTGCCAACAAAAGAAAGTTTTCCATACACATTTAGAATAGTCTCTGAAATCACAGAATCCAATGGTTCTTCATCAATGGCAACTGTTTGTGGTTCATCTTTAGCGCTTATGGATGCAGGTGTACCTATAAAAGAACCAGTCGCTGGAATAGCAATGGGATTAATTAAAGAGGGAGATGATTTCAGTGTTCTTTCAGATATCTTAGGTGACGAAGATCATTTAGGCGACATGGATTTTAAAGTTGCTGGTACAAAAGATGGAATTACCTCATTACAAATGGATATTAAAATAACGGGTATCACTTTTGAAATTATGGAACAAGCTTTGAATCAAGCTAAAGATGGGAGAGTGCATATTTTAAATGAAATGAATAAAGCAATAGATAAGTCAAGAGATGATGTAGGCAAGCACACTCCTAAAATGGAGAAAATAACTGTAGATAAGAAAGATATTGCAACTGTAATAGGAAAAGGTGGAGCTACAATTAGAGAGATTGTTGAAAAGTCAGGAGCAAAAGTTGATGTTAATGATGAAGGAGTAGTTACAGTAGCGGCACCCGATGAAGACTCAAGAAATAAAGCAATGCAAATGATTAAAGATTTAACTGCTAAAGCTGAACTTAATAAAATATATAATGGAAAAGTTATGAAAATTATGGAGTTCGGAGCGTTTGTAAACTTTTTAGGTAAACAAGACGGACTTGTTCATATATCTGAATTAGCTGACAAAAGAGTTGCAAAAGTAACTGATGTTGTAAAAGAAGGTGATGCAGTAAAAGTGAAAGTGATAGGTTTCGACAGAGGAAAAGTAAAACTATCTATCAAACAAGCAGCTGTCTAATTAATGTTGTCATTATCAAAATTTAAAAATATTTTATCAAAGAATAAATATAGCAAATATTTAGCTATTGGAGGCTTTGCATTCTTCTTTATAAAAGGTCTTGTATGGTTAGCAGTTATATTTTCAGTTGGTTTTAGCGCTTTTAACTTCATTTAAATCTCTGTTCATTTTGCGTTTGATATTCCTTAAGTAGTTGCAATAACTTTTTAAAAATGTAAGTTTTTAATAACCATATCTCATGGTGATAAAGAGACCGATATCGCATCGGTTAAAAGCGAGTTTTGGAAAAACTAACAAGGAGTGTGTATGAAAAGAATGCACAGAGTTCTTAATTCGTTTAGCCGAGGCTCAAAGATCGCTAGGCTAAATCAATTAATGTTCCGAAATTTAAAATCTGTTGAAGCTAATGGCAATGGCACAAGTGGATACGTTATTAAATCTGGAAAAAACTCTGGAAAAGTTGTTGGGCATTTAAAGAAAGAGCCTAAAAACATTTAATTAAGATTGGGGTATGGGGGCACCTTGCAACAGAACGCCCCTTTCAATCTAGTTGAGACTCAACAAATTCCCAATTAATTAGTTTTTCGTAGAAATTTTCTAAATACTCAGGCCTTCTATTTTTATAATCTACGTAATAAGAATGTTCCCATACATCACAACCTAAAATAGGTTTCATATTTTGAATTAAAGTATTTTCAGCATTAGGGGTTTTGCTAACTACTAATTTACCGTTATTAATTGATAACCAACACCATCCAGAACCAAATTGAGTAATCCCAGCTTGAATAAACTGTTTTTTAAATTCATCGGTGCTTCCAAAGTCTGCTTCAATTTTTTTTTTTAATTTTTCAGGCATCGTACCCCCACCATTTGGCTTCATGCATTTCCAGAACATTACGTGGTTCCAGTGTTGGCTAGCATTGTTAAAAATACCTGCTTTAGATTTATCTTTAGAAGAACTAATAATAATTTCCTCCAATGACATTTTAGACATATCAGTATCTTTAATGAAATTATTTAAATTAGTTATATAAGTTTGGTGATGCTTACTATGATGAAGATCAAGAGTTTCCTCAGACATTATTGGAGCAAGTGCTGATTTTGAGTAATCTAATTTTGGTAATTCAAAAAACATGTCTCAACATATATTTTTTAAAAAAGTAATTAAATGACTATTATGACGCTTATACAAAATTACGTAATATTTTTTGGATCTGGCATACCAACTTTATTATATCCAGCGTCAACATAGTGTATTTCACCAGTAACACCACCGGCCATATCACTTAGAAGATATAAAGCAGAATTTCCTACATCGAGATTATCTACATTTCTTTTTAAAAAAGAATGATCGGCATTCCATTTATATAAAAATTTTGCATCGCCGATTGCTGATGCTGCTAAAGTTTTTATTGGACCTGCACTAATCGCATTAACTCTAATACTTTTTGAGCCCAAGTCTCTTGCTAAGTATTTAACGCTTGCTTCAAGAGCAGCCTTGCATACTCCCATCACATTATAATTAGGAATAGCTTTATTAGCTTCATAACTTAAGGTAATCATACTTCCACCTTGTTTCATGATTTTAGACGCTTCTTTTGCAACTTCTGTAAATGAGAAACATGAAATTAACATGCTTCTTAAAAAGTTTTCTCTAGTTGTATTTAGATATTCACCAGATAATTCAGATTTATCTGAAAATGCTATTGCATGAACTACAAAATCTATTTCACCCCATTTAGATTTTATATCTTCAAATAATTTTTTTACTTCCTCCTTTTTCTCAACATCACAACTAAAAGTAACATTTGAATTTAATTTTTCTGCTAAAGGAACAACTCTTTTCTTTAATGCATCACCTAAATAGGTAAATGCAAGTTCTGCTCCTGCTTCAGCAAGTTTTTGAGAAATGCCCCAAGCAATCGATCGCTCATTAGCAACACCCATGATTAATCCTTTTTTACCTTTCATCAAACTCATTATTAAACCTTTTCAAATACTAAAGTGGCATTAGTTCCACCAAAACCGAAACTGTTAGACATTACAGAATTTAAATTAACATCTTTTTCAACTTTAGTTACTATCGGGTAACTTTTTGCTTCATCGTCCATATCCTGAATATTTGCAGATGCAGCTATGAAATTATTTTTCATCATTATTAAACTGTAAACTGCTTCATGAACTGAAGTTGCGCCTAAAGAGTGTCCAGCTAAAGATTTTGTTGAGCTTATTTTTGGTTTGTAATCTTTAAAAGCTTCTCCAACTGCTTTTAATTCCGTTATATCTCCAACTGGAGTAGATGTTCCATGGGTATTTATATAATCAATTTTATTTTTTGCTGTGTTTAATGCCATTTGCATACATCTTACAGCGCCTTCACCTGATGGAGCGACCATATCGTAACCATCTGACGTTGCACCATAACCAGTTAATTCTGCATAGATTTTAGCTCCTCTTGCTTTTGCATGTTCATATTCCTCTAAAACTAGAACCCCTCCGCCACCAGATATGACAAATCCATCCCTTGTTTTATCATAAGGTCTTGATGCTTTTTCTGGAGTATCATTATATTTAGAAGATAGGGCAGTCATCGCATCAAACATTGCCGTCATTGCAAAATGAACTTCATCACTTCCACCAGCAAAAATTATTTTTTGCTTACTTAGTTGGATTAATTCCATTGCATTTCCAATACAATGACCACTTGTTGCGCAAGCAGAACTGATTGTGTAATTTACACCTTTAATTTTAAATGGAACAGCTAAAGTAGCTGAAGCTGTACTTGACATTGTTCTTGGGACAATAAAAGGACCCATTCGTTTAGGACTTTTTGCTCTCGTCTTATCTGCTGCAAGGATAACATTTTCAATAGATGGACCACCTGACCCCATGATCATACCAGTTGAAGTATTACTTACATCTTTTTCTTCTAGGCCAGAGTCTTTAACTGCTTCTGCCATAGAAATGTAGTTATAAGCAGATCCTGGTCCCATAAATCTTATAAATTTTCTATCTACATGATCTTCAAGATTAATATTTGGCTTACCATGCACATGGCTCTTTAAATTGTATTCTTTGTATTCTTCTGAAAATGAAATTCCTGATTTTGAATTTAATAGTGATTGATAAACTTCCTCTTGATTGTTTCCTAAACAAGAAACAACCCCTATCCCTGTTACAACAACTCTTTTCATTATTTAAATAAACCTACTTTTAAATTTTCTGTTGAGTAAATTTTTTTGCCGTCTGCTAGCAAAATTCCATTTGCTAAACCGACAGTGGTGCCTTCTTTTATAAGAACTCTTTTCATACTAATTTCATAAACTGCTTTTTTGACATTTTTAAGAACTTCACCAGTAAACTTTACTGTGTTTACTCCTAGAGCTCTTCCTCTTCCAGGATTGCCTAACCATCCCAAATAAAATCCTACAAGCTGCCACATAGCATCTAATCCAAGGCATCCTGGCATTACAGGATCTTTTTTGAAATGACAGTCAAAAAACCATAGACTATCTTTTATATCTAATTCAGCAACAATAAATCCCTTGCTAAAATCCCCTTTATTTTCATTAATTTCAGTAATTCTATCAAACATTAACATCGGTGGTGAGGGCAGTTTTGCATTACCAGGCCCAAAGAGATCACCGTTAGCACAACTTATCAGTTCATCGTAAGTGTATGAGCTTTTTTTCATTTTCCGACATCCTTAATACTTGATTTAACAATAATATAATATAGATTTAGTTTAGAACAGTTATAAATTAAAATGTTAAATAATAGCCAATATATTAAAAAACTCAGAAACTCTGGATTAAGACCAACAAAACAGAGGATAAAAATTTGTGAGGTTTTGTTCAATACAGATAAAACATTTCATTTTACAATTAATGAACTTGTTACAAGAATAAGCAAGGTATCGGATGATAAGATATCACTAGCGACAGTTTATAACACAGTTCATTCATTCAAAAAAAAAGGGTACTTAAAAGAGATACCAATTAATTCTGATCAAAGTTATTTTGATACCAACACGTCGCACCATCACCATTTCTATGATGAGGGTCAAAAAAATCTGATTGACATTGATGATGCAGACGTTGAGCCAGTCAAGATTAATACTAAGATCCCTGGAAAAAGAATTAAGTCCGTAGAAGTTCTTGTCAAAGTCGAAGACGACAAATCTTAGTCCATTTTCTACATTATAATTGTTCTAAACTATTGACAAATTAATTTAGAATTATTATAAAATTATTAAAGGAGATATATGAGCACAGAATTCAGAAATAAAAATTTCAAAAATAGTGAATTAAGCAAATGCCCTGTAACTGGAGCAGGAACAACAGCAAAATTTTCAGCTGGAAAAGGTACAACAGCTAAGGATTTTTGGCCAAATAGCCTAAACCTAAAAATATTAAGTCAGCATTCAAATCTTTCAAATCCAATGGATAAAAAATTTAGTTATGAGAAAGAATTTAAAAAATTAAATTATAGAAAATTAAAAGATGATCTTAAGAAGTTAATGACAGACTCGCAAGAATGGTGGCCTGCAGATTACGGACATTATGGACCCTTTTTTATTAGATTAGCTTGGCATGCAGCCGGTACTTATAGAACTGGAGATGGTAGAGGTGGAGCTGGAACAGGTAATCAAAGATTTGCACCATTGAATGCTTGGCCGGACAATGTCAATTTAGATAAAGCAAGATTATTACTTTGGCCAATTAAGCAGAAGTATGGAAAACAAATTTCATGGGCTGATTTATTTATCTTAGTTGGAAACGTTGCCTTAGAGTCAATGGGCTTTAAAACTTTTGGGTTTGGTGCTGGTAGAGTTGATATTTGGGAACCAGAGGATGATATTTATTGGGGTTCCGAAAAAGAATTATTAGGTGTTGAGAGATACAGTGGGAAGAGAGATTTAGAACAACCTCTTGGGGCATCACACATGGGATTGATTTACGTAAATCCACAAGGTCCAGACGCTAATCCAGATCCTTTACTAGCCGCTCATGATATTAGGGAAACTTTTGGAAGAATGGCTATGAATGATTATGAAACAGTTGCATTAGTTGCTGGAGGTCATACGTTTGGTAAATCTCACGGAGCAGCACCAGAGTCTCATAAAGGGCCCGATCCAGAAGGTTCAAAAATTCAGGATCAATCAACCGGGTGGAATAGTAATTATAAATCAGGAAAAGGGGTTGACACTATTAGCAGTGGTATTGAAGGTGCATGGACACAGTCTCCTATCAAATGGGATATGGGTTATTTTGATTGTTTATTTAATCATGAATGGGAATTAACAAAAAGTCCTGCTGGAGCCCATCAATGGACACCAAAACAAAATGGTCAAAAAATTAAAATGGTTCCTGATGCTCACGATAAAAACAAAATGCATCCACCAATGATGCAAACAACAGATCTTTCATTAAGAATGGATCCTTCGTATGGACCAATATCGGAACATTTTTATAACAACCCTAATGAATTTGCAGACGCTTTTGCAAGAGCATGGTTTAAATTAACTCACAGAGATATGGGTCCAAGAGTATGTTATTTGGGTAACGAAGTACCAAAAGAGGAGTTGATATGGCAAGATCCAGTAAAAAAACCAAAATATAAATTAAAGAAAAACGATATTAAAACTCTTAAATCTAAAATATTTAATTCAAAATTGTCTGTGTCAGAGTTAGTAGGTACAGCTTGGGCATCAGCTTCAACATATAGAGGGTCTGATAAGAGAGGTGGAGCTAATGGAGCTAGAGTTACATTAGAGCCGCAAATTAGTTGGGATGTTAATGATCCGAAACAGATTAATAAAGTTATCAAAACTTTAGAAAAAATTAAAAATAAATTCGACAACAAGAAAAAATCTGTTTCGTTAGCTGACTTAATAATTCTTGGTGGAAACGTAGGTATTGAAATAGCGGCTAAAAAAGCAGGTATTAAAGTAGATGTACCTTTCTCTCCAGGAAGAGGAGATGCTTCGCAAGAACAAACCGATATCCATTCATTTGGTCTTTTAGAGCCACAAGCTGATGGATTTAGAAATTACAATAAAGATGAGACATCTACAGTTTCAGCTGAGGAAAAGTTAATAGACAAAGCACAATTGATGGGTTTAACAGCTCCAGAAATGACAGTTCTTGTTGGCGGTATGAGAGTGTTAGATACTAATTTCGATCATTCAAAAAATGGAGTGTTTACTAAAAAGCCAGGAACTTTAACAAATGACTATTTTATTAATCTTTTGGATATGAATACTACTTGGAAAGAAACAGATAAATCTGAACAATTGTTTGTAGGGAAAGATAGAAAAACAAATAAAGTAAAGTGGCACGGTACTAGAGTGGACTTAATATTTGGCTCAAACTCTCAATTAAGAGCATTAGCCGAGGTTTATGCATGCAACGATTCATCTAAAAAATTCGTTAACGACTTTGTTTCTGCATGGACAAAAGTCATGAATTCTGACAGATTTGATTTAAAATTGAATTAATAAAATGGAAACTGCACTTAATACACCTAAAGTAAGCTTTGAAGATTTCTACGAAGTACCTAACTTAAAATTTGATATTGAAAAACTTAGAGCTGATTTAGACAAAATTCTTGAAGAAAAAAAGTTTAATTCCCCAGGAGTTACACACTTTGGCGCAATTCCCTTAAACCAGATACCTAATGATGAAAATTCTATTAAAGGCAATAACATTAGAGGTAAATACTGGACTATAGCTGATGAAACTGGAAAAGAAGTCTCAAGAGATGTAGAAATCGACGAGTCAAAATATACCAAACTACTGCCTGAATTTGAAAAAACTTATTTTAAAGAGGTTTATGAGAATTTGAATAAAAAGTTTAAAATAGGGAGAGTCCGGCTGTTATTAAAAGAACCAAGATCTACCTTAAGCTGGCATAAAGATCCAGAGTGCAGATTGCATGTACCAATAATAACAAATCCTGGTTGTTCAATGGTAATCGAAAACGTTGCAAAACATTTGCCCGCTGATGGAAGAGTTTGGATTACAAATAATACCAAATATCACAATTTTTTTAATGGAGGAGAGCAAGCACGAATACATTTAGTGGCGTGTGTACTAGACAGCCCTTTTAGCAATGACTGAATTTACAAAAGGAATATTTGAAGTAAGTAGAGACGTTTACAAAAATAACAAAGGTTCAATATTAAGGACAATAGTTTATACAATAGGACATTTTGCGATAGCTATAACAGTACTGATGCTTGTAGCAGATGTATCTTTTACGATTGCTTTAACCGATGCCATTGTTGAGCCAATAGCTAATTCAGTTTGGTACTTTGTGCTTGATAAATGGTGGGCAAGTAAAACTAAATAATTTTAGTATCCCCATAAGTTTTCATTTGTAACCCATCCTATAAAATCTTCTGTTGATACTTTAGACCAGTTTTTAACTTTCTTTTTTACAATTAACAATCGACCAATTTTTATAACAGCTATTGGTTCAGAATATTTAGTAGACTTATTAAAAAGCATCTTTTCCTCAAGTACTATTATTGAGTTATTTTTTTTTAATTGAGACCTATGTACCCATCCACCATTATTTTTAAAATCAAGAATTTTCCTAAAATTTTCTTTTTTGTCAATAATTTGAACCGGATAATTTTTTTTCTGGTAAACAAATTTAATTGGGTAATCTAATCCTGGTCCATATCTTACATTTACTTTATTATATTTTAAAGATAAAAAGTAATTTTCGTTTGCGTCAGAAACATTAAAAAAGATAAGAAATAATGATATAAATATTATCCTAAGCATTTTTATTTCATCAAATTACTTATTCGAAATTCTAGATTTAACAAATCTATGATTAAAACCTTACCATTTAAACACTTTCCAACGTCTAAAATATATTTAATTGCTTCATTAGCTTGAATATTACCAATTACTCCAGCTACTGTACCGATTACACCATCTTCCTCACAAGTGGTTATATCATCATCAGGCATAGTTTGATAAAAAGACTCTAAACATGGTTTTGATTTTTTAGAAAAGTCAAAACCAAAAACATGACCGTCAAATTTTCCAATTGCTCCAGAAATAAAAATTTTTTTTAAAGCTTTAGAGAATTTATTTATTAAAAATTTGCTACGAAAGTTGTCTGTTCCATCTATTATTATGTCAAATGATTTTATTATTTTCTTTATATTGAAATGATTAATCTTTTTTTTAAAACTTTTTATATTAACATGGGAATTAACTTTTTTTATTCTCTGTTTTACTACGTCAACTTTATATTTTTTTATATCGTTAGTAGCAAACATAGATTGTCTATGAATATTAGTTAAACTAATTTTATCATGATCAATCAAGCCTATTGTGCCAACTCCAGCTCTACTTAGGTATTCTGCTGCGGGACAACCAAGTCCCCCAAGGCCTATGATTAAAATTTTTGATTTTTTTAGCTTTTTTTGCCCAATTATTCCTATATCCTTTAAAATAATTTGCCTTGAATATCGTTCTATTTCAACGTCCCTTAGGTTCATTTTTTTCCTGTTGATCCAAAACCACCTTGACCTCTAAAAGTATTAGGCAAACTGTCAACTTCCTCAAATTCCATCTTAATAGTTGGAACTAAAACCATCTGAGCAACTCTGTCTCCATTGTTAATTATAAAATTTTTGTCGCTATGGTTAAATAAAATGATTTTTAGTTCACCTCTGTAATCACTGTCTATAGTACCAGGAGAATTTAATACACCAATGCTCTCTTTTGCAGCTAAACCTGATCTTGGCCTTATTTGAATTTCCAAATCTTCAGGTATTGCAACTTGTAATCCTGTAGGAATTAACTCAGAGCTATTTGGTTTAATTACTACTTTCTTATCTAAAAATGCTGATAAATCTACACCAGAGGAACCCTCAGTTTTATAACATGGAGTGATTACTTTATTGTTAGTTTTCTTTATTAATATTTTGACCATTAAATCAAATTAAGCTGATTGATAACTCTTTTTACAATCTCATCAGCCACTACTGATTTATAAGTTTTTGAAATAATTTCATCTTCAATTTTTTTGTCTTTATAAAATATTGAAACCTCATTAAAATCAGAGTCAAATCCAATATCATTATTACTAACATCATTAGCTATTATCCAATCACAATCTTTATTTTTTAGCTTTTCTTTACTGTTAGAGTGTAAATTACTAGTCTCAGCTGAAAAACCAATAACTAATTTTGGCTTGTTATTATTTTTAGATATTAGCTTCAAAATATCTATATTTTTTTCAAGATCTAATTTTATTTCGTTGTTTTTTTTAATTTTGTCTTTACTTAGATTTTTTATTTTAAAATCACCTACTGCTGCACAAAAAATAGCAACATCACATGGTAAATTTTCTATCGTCTTTTGATACATTTCCTCAGCTGTTTTTATTTTTAGGAAATTAATGTTAGGATCTGGAATAAGCTTTGATGGACCAGAAATTAAAGTAGTATCAAAACCATTATTGAATAATGATTTTGCTATTTCGTAGCCTTGTTTTCCACTTGATCTGTTTGAAATATACCTAACTGGGTCTATATATTCTTGTGTTGGGCCTGCTGTGACAATTGCTTTAAATTTTTTGTTATTACTTTTAGATTTAAAAAAATTATCAAGTTCTTCAAGTATATATTCTGTATCAGCCATTCGCCCGTCACCATATTCTCCACATGCCATTTCTCCATTAAATGGCCCTATAATTCTGTAATTATAACTCTTAATTTTTTCTAAATTTATTTTATTTGAGGTGTGTTCCCACATTCTCACATTCATAGCAGGGCAAACAAATATATTCTTATTTGATGCTTGAACCACAGTTGTTGCCAAGTCATCACTTACACCTTGGCCCATTTTAGCAATAATATTTGATGTAGCTGGGGCTATTAGAATTAAATCTGCCCATCTTGATAAAGAAATGTGATCCATCTCAGATTCGTTCTCAACAGAGTATATATCTGAATAGACTTTATTTTTCGATAGCGACGCAATCGACAGAGGTGTTACGAATTCAGCACCACCTTTTGTTAGTATAGTTTTGACTTCACACTGAAGTTTTGTAAGAGACCTAATAAGGTCCAATGACTTATAGGCAGCTATGCCACCAGAAATTATAATTAATATTTTTTTTTTTTCTAAAAAATTCATATGGAATTAAAATACTATGACACCTAAAAAAACAAGTATTAATATACCAATAATACTTTGATTTCTAACAGACTTCATCTCATTTTTCTTCTCAGTAAGCGAGGAATAAGAATTTGTGTTTTGTGGAATTTGCCCACTAGCCAGGAATGCTAAAGCTTGGTTTGCATTTTCCATAACTTTCGGAAACTCTGGGATTCTTTTTAAAATCTCTGTTGAGTCCTTAAAGGACTCTACAATATTTTTAATTGGGTCTTTAGTTTCCCTCAACCAATTTTCTAATACAGGTCTAGAGGTTTCCCAAATGTTAGTATTCGGATCTAAATTTCTTGAAACTCCTTCGACAACTACCATCGTTTTTTGAAGTAATAAAAGTTGTGGCTGTGTTTGCATATTAAATTTTTCAGTAATATCAAATAATTGTTTTAATAATTTTCCTCCAGATATATCTTTTACACTTTGGCCAAATATTGGCTCACCTATTGATCTTAAGGCCTGAGCAAGTTCATCAACCGAAGTATTTTTAGGTACTAATCCAGCAATTAAATGAACCTCAGCTACTTTCTTGTAATCTCGACTAACAAAACCAAATAATATTTCAGCTAAGTACCTTCTATTTAGTTTATCAATTCTTCCCATAATCCCAAAATCTATTGGAACAATTTGTCCTGATGAATTTATAAAAATATTTCCTTGGTGCATGTCAGCATGAAAAAAACCATCCCTAACAGCTTGTCTTAAAAAATGTTGTATTAAATCAGATGCTATTTTTGAAGTATTTTTTCCACTCTCAATTAATTTATCCTTTTCCCTAATAGATACTCCATCAACCCAATCTAAAGTTAGAACACTTTCACTAGTAAAATTCCAATATATTTTAGGCACATTAAAACCTAAGTCATTCTTTGTATTTTCTAAGTATTCATTAGCTGCTGCTGCCTCAAATCTTAAGTCCATTTCATGATTTGTTATTTCTTTAAATAAAAATACAACTTCAATTAATTTTAATCTTTTGGTTTTTGGAATAAATGTTTCAATTAAATAAGCCAGCATCATTATTGCATCAATTTCAGAATTAAATATTTCTTTAATATTTGGTCTTAAAACTTTTATGGCCACATCTTTTATAGTATTGGCTTCGTTTATTTTTGCCTTGTGTACTTGTGCGATGGATGCTGCTGCTATAGGTTCAGAGAATTCAATTATATTTTTTGCTGTTAATTCCCCTAGCTCCTCCTGGATTATATTTTCAGCTAAAGATTTTGAAAATGGAGGTAATTTATCCTGTAATTTTTCTAAATTTTTTGTAAGTTCTTCCCCGATGATATCTGGTCTAGTCGCTAAGAATTGACCAAGTTTTATAAAGGTAGTTCCAAGGTCTTGAATTGTTGAGCTTAAATCATTATTCAAGTCCGTTGTTTTTTTATTTCTATCAAAAGATAAAGAGACCAGGCTAAAAAAAAATTTAATAAAAAAAGGCACTCTATGTGTTCTATCAATAATTTTAATTATATCTGAAGAGCCTACTTTTCTCGCAATCTTAAATAATATGATAATTTTTTTGATCATATTTTCCAACCTGAATGTATTGAGACTATACCACCTGAAAGATTTTTGTAATTTGGTTTATAAAATTTATTTTTCTTTAAAATTTCAATTAACTCTTCTTGATTTACGAAATTTTCAATACTTTGAATTAAATATTCATATGGTTTTCTTTCTCCAACAATAATTTTACCAATTGTTGGAATAATCTTTGAGTAATTTTTGTATAAAATTTCCAAATTTTGATTTTGAATTTTAGAAAATTCTAGACAAAAAAACCTACCTCCTTTTTTTAGGACTCTATAAGCTTCTTTAATAGATTTATTTATATTTTTTGTATTTCTCAGCCCAAAACTGATTGTATAAAAATCAAAACTGTTACTTGGTAAATTTAGATTTTCAGCATTGGAGAGCTTCCATTTTATATTTCTATAATTTTTTAGCCTTTTTTTTCCTTCACTCAACATTTTATTGTTGAAATCTACACACATTATTTTTGATTTATTTTCGTTAACATTTGAAAATAGCTTTGCCACATCTCCTGTGCCGCAAGCAACATCTATAAGTGTATCACTTGAAGAGGGATTAATTTGTCTAATTAACTCTTTCTTCCAAAACCTATGTATACCAAACGACATAAAGTCATTCATCAAATCATATTTATTGTAAACTGTGTCAAAAACACTTTTTACTAAACCTTTTTTTTGCTGAAGATTTTGCTGCATAGTAATAATATTATTTTCATTAATATAATATTAAATGCCAGAATTACCAGAAGTAGAAGTAGTCACACGTTCATTAAAAAGAACGATTAGAAACCACAAAATAATTAAAATTACTGTTAATAATCGAAATTTAAGGTTTAAGCTGCAAAAAAATTTCGAGCATATTTTAAAAAATAAAATTGTTAAAAATATTAAAAGAAAGTCCAAATATATTATATTTGATTTTGATAATCACTTTTATGCAGTTTTACATTTAGGTATGTCTGGAACTTTGCATGTTCCCTCAAAAAAAAAAATTACAAATTTGAGTTTTTATAGCAATCCTGTATTACCTAAAAAACATAATCACATAATTATGAATTTTAAAAATTTTAAATTGATTTATAATGACCCAAGAAGATTTGGATATTTTAAAATCCTGAATAGCAAATATGAATTTGATGAATACTTTACTAGAATTGGTCCAGAGGCTTTAGATAAAAGTTTTAATTTAATTTATTTAAAGAATAAAATTAAAAACAGAAAAAAAAACATAAAAAATTTTTTATTAGATCAAAAAATCGTTTCAGGCATTGGAAATATTTATGCAAATGAGATATTATTTAAATCACAAATATCACCTATGAAAAGTGTAAAAAAATTAACCTTAATTGACTTAGATAAAATAATTAAATTTTCAAGAATAACACTAAAAAGTGCAATAAAGTTTGGAGGATCATCAATTAGAGATTTTAAAAGTATTTCTGGCGATGGAGGAAGTTTTCAAACAAAATTTAAAGTTTATGACAGAGAAAATCAGAAATGTGTAAAAACCAAATGTAAAGGAATAATTAAAAAAATATATATATCAAATAGGTCAACTTTTATTTGTAATTTTTGTCAAAAATAAAAAAATTATTGACCACGACGAATTCTAAGGTTATACCATCGCGGTTTATGGCAAATACTAAATCTGCAATTAAAAGAATAAGAAGAATTAAAAAGCAAACTTCAGTTAATAAAGCTAGAAAAAGCAGATACAAAATAGCTCTAAAAAAAATGAACGGTCTAATTGAAAATAAAGATAAAAAAAAGGCCCTCGCTTACTTGCCTAAGTTGAATTCAGAACTTATGAAGATAGCTAAAAGTGGAGTGATAAAAAGAGGTAACGCTTCAAGAAATATTTCAAGGATAACTAGAAAGATAAGCGGTCTTTAATCAACCTAGGGTTATTAAAAAAAACAACCTAAAATCTAACAACACTATATATAAACACAAACTTATCTTCTTAACTAGATATTGAGTCAAATAAAATTTTAAAAAATTATAAAACTTTTAGTAATTATTTTTTTACTATCAATAAAAATTAAAATTCAATTCATAATTTATTCAATTAAAAATTTTATTTATTTTCTATAAATCAAAAAATTTTATTGAATATTTTCCTTTAAGATTTTAGATGGGGCTTTCCGATGAAAAATAATTTAAATGTAGATATAACCAAAAATTTTAATTGGGAAATCATTCAGAAAGAGCTTCGTCATCAATTTGGAAATGAGATCTATGAAAGCTGGTTAAAAAAAATTGTATTAGAGGAAAAATATGCAAATTATATTTTAGTCTCTGTTTCAACCAGATTTATTAGAGACTGGATTGTTTCTAGATATCTTGATCAAATTTTGGGAACTATTAAAAAATTTAATAAGGAAATAATTAGAGTTGAATTTAAAATAGATAACAAACCAGATGAAAATAAAAATGGAAACAATGTTCATGAAAAATTAGATAATAAAATATCTTTTATCAAGGACGCTTTTTTACAGTATAATAGGATTGATCAAAATAAGTCGTTTACTAGCTTTGTTATTGGTGAAAGTAATAAGCTTGCTTTTGAAGCGTCAAAAAAAGTCTCTGAAAATATTTCACATTATAATCCTTTTTATTTGTATGCGGGAGTTGGAATGGGGAAAACACATCTTTTGAACGCTATAGGACTTGAACTTAAAAATAATAAAAAGGTAACCTTTATATCGGCTGAGAGATTTATGTATCAATTTGTCAAATCTATAAAGTCAAATGAGATGGTTAAATTTAAAGACAATTTCAGAAATACGGATGTATTAATAATTGATGATATACAATTTATGACTGGCAAAGAGGCTATGCAAGAGGAATTTTTTCATACTTTTAATTCCTTAATAGATAAGGGTTCCCAAGTGATTTTATCTGCAGATAGACCACCGAATAAACTTATTAAAATACAAGAGAGAATAAAATCGAGATTTTCTGGTGGCCTAGTTGTAGATATTCATAGCCCAGAACATGAACTACGTTTAAAAATTTTAAAGACAAAAGTTGATGAATTAGATTTGTTAAATCAAGAAAAACTAAAACTTTCTGAAGACATTCTAAAGTTTATAAGCAGCGAAATAAGAAATAGCATCAGGGAATTAATAGGCGCACTTAATAGAGTTGCTTCTTTTTCCAGAATTTACAATAGAGTGCCGAATTTAAATGAAATCAAAATTATCTTGAAAGATTTATTAAATATCAACGAAACTAAAATTACTATTGATAATATACAAACTTTAGTATGCAAATATTTTAAGATTAGCAAGAACGAAATGCTGTCTTCGAGAAGATCTAGGTATCTAGTTAGACCAAGACAAGTAGCAATTTATTTATCAAAAATTCTTACAACTAAATCTTTGCCTGAAATTGGAAGAGAATTTTCAAATAGAGATCATACTACCGTAATTCATTCAGTTAAGACAATTGAAAAATTAAAAAATGAAAACACAGAAATTTCTAATGGACTTAATTATCTAAAAAATCAACTACTTTATAAAAAAGAAAATGAGATTTAGCATTAATCAAAAAGATTTACAGGAGTCGCTGAGTTTTTGTCAAAATGTAATAGAAAGAAGAAGCACCCTTCCAATTTTATCAAATGTTTTAATAGAGGCAAAAGATAAAAAACTCAGAATAACTGCTACTGATTTAGATATGATTTTTGTTCACAACATTTCTAACGTAGAAATTAATGAGGAGGGTGAAACTACAACTAACTCCTCTGTAATGTATGATATAGTTAGGAAGTTTTCTGCCGGAAAAAAAATAAATGTTGAAACAATTACTGAAAGCAAATTGCAACTTGAATCTGAAAAGTCAATTTTTAAATTAAATAGTATTGATGCTAAAGAATTTCCTCTATCAGAAGATGATTTAACTGGAGACGATATAACATTAAACTCTCAGTCATTCTTAAAGCTTTTAAACAAATGTAAATTTTCAATATCAAATGATGAAACTAGGCATTACTTAAGTGGAATTTTTTTGCACTTTACTCAAAACGAGGACAAAAATTATCTTACAGCGGTATCTACAGACTCTCATAGGATGTCGATATCAAAAATGAGATTGGATCAATCAATAAATTTTGAACCAATAATTTTGCCAAAAAAAACTATTTATCACTTATGTTCACTCTTAGAAAACTTTAACGGCAATATTAAAATTTTTAATTCAAAATCAAAAATAAAATTTATTTTGAATAATAGTATATTAACATCTAAGGTCATTGATGGTAAATTTCCAAATTATATTCAAGTAATTCCAAAAAATAATAAAAAAAAATTGGAAGCAGATTTAGAATTATTTCATCATTGTGTGGATAGAGTCGCCTCTGTTTCAACAGATAAAAAAGATGGTGTAAGATTTAGTTTATCAAAAAATAAACTAGACTTGTCAGTAAATAATGCGAACAGTGGGGATGGAAAAGAAACACTTTCTGTTAATTTTGACCATGACTTAGATATTAGTTTTAATTCTAAATACTTAATAGACGTTGCTAGTCAGTTAGAAGGAGAAAACATTGAAATATATTTTAATGATATAACATCACCGGCGTTAATAAAAGATCCTAGCG
>CACASB010000010.1 GCA_902535155.1 uncultured Pelagibacteraceae bacterium | reverse complement strand
ATAAAAGCCTCTTGGGGTATTTCAACTCTTCCAAATTGTTTTGCTTTTGCTTTACCTTTTTTTTGTTTTTCTAAAAGTTTTCTTTTTCTATCCATTGCACCTCCACCGTGGATTTTGGTTAGCACATCTTTTTTAAAACCTTTAATTGTCTCTCTTGCTATAATCTTTCCTCCTATTGCAGCTTGGATTGGAATCATAAAATTATGTCGAGGTATCAAATCTTTTAATTTCTCACAAACTTCTTTTCCAACTGATTGTGCAAAATCTTTATGAACCATCATTGCAAGTGCATCCACTGGTTCTGAGTTTACCAATATTCCAAGTTTTACCAATTCTCCCTCTTTATGACCAATTATTTCATAATCAAAACTCGCATATCCACTGGTCATTGACTTTAAACGATCATTAAAATCAAAAACCACTTCATTCAAAGGTATCTCATAACTAATTACAGCTCTATTGCCTGAATAATTTAAGTTTTTTTGAATTCCTCTTTTACCTTGGCATAATTTCATTATTGATCCTAAATATTGATCAGGACTTATTATTGTTGCTTTAATCCATGGTTCTTCAATCAACTTAATCAAAGTTGGATCTGGTAAATTAGATGGATTTTGTAGATCTATAATTTTACCATTATTTAAGTGCACCTTATAAACTACACCAGGCGTTGTGGTTAATAAATTAATATCAAATTCTCTTTCTAATCTCTCTGTAATTATTTCTAAATGTAAAAGACCTAAGAAACCACATCTAAACCCTAAACCTAAAGCTGAAGACGACTCAGGATCATAGGAAAAACTAGCATCATTTAATTTTAATTTGGCAAGTCCATCCTTTAATTTTTGATATTCTGAGCTATCAACTGGAAACAAACCACAAAAGACAACTGGTTTACTTGGCTTGAAACCTGGAAGAGCTTGTGTAATAGGATATGATGTTTCGCAAATAGTATCTCCAACTTTTGTTTCTGATAGATTTTTTATACCAGTAATAATAAACCCAATTTCCCCAGAATTAAGTTCTTCTATATCTATTGGCTTAGGTGTAAATACCCCAACCTTTTCAACAGTATAGTCTCTATTAGATGACATCATTTTGATTTTCATATTTTTTTTTATTTTTCCATCAATAACTCTCACTAAAATAATTACACCTAAATAAGAATCATACCAGCTATCTACTAACAAACATTTTAATTTTTGACTTTTGTCTCCTTTAGGAGATGGCAATACTGATATTATTTGTTCTAATATTTCTCTTATACCTTCTCCAGTTTTGCCTGAACAAGGTACTGAATTAGAGGTTTCTATGCCAATAACATCTTCAATTTGTTTTCTTGTTCTTTCAAGATCTGAGGCTGGTAAATCAATTTTGTTTAAAATTGGAATTATCTCATGATTTATATCTAAAGCCTGATACACATTTGCTAAAGTTTGTGCCTCTACACCTTGTGTGCTATCTACAATTAATATAGATCCTTCACAAGCATACAACGATCTACTTACTTCATAACTAAAATCTACATGTCCAGGTGTATCAATTATATTTAATATATAATCTTTACCATCTTTAGATTTATATTTTAGTTTTACAGTTTGAGCTTTTATTGTTATTCCTCTTTCCCTTTCAATGTCCATTGAGTCTAAGACTTGTTCTTTCATCTCACGTTCAGTCAAGCCACCACATAACTGAATTATTCTATCCGCAATAGTTGATTTGCCATGATCAATATGAGCTATAATTGCAAAATTTCTAATGTTATCTAGTGTAGACATTTATGATCTAAGTTTTGCACCAACTTTTTCTTCAACAGAATTGACAATTTTTTTTGAAATATCTGTCAAATCATTTTCATTTAATGTTTTATGGTCGGATTGTATTGTAACTTTCAAAGCAATTGATTTTTTTCCAGAAGGAATATTTTCGCCTTCATACACATCAAAAATTTTAATATCTTTTATCAAAGATTTATCAATACTTGAAATTATATCTGTTAAATTTTGTGCATTAATTTTTTTATCAACTACAAATGCAAAGTCCCTATCTGATTTTTGATAATCTGAAAAAATAAGACTTTCTTTAACCCTGCTAGTTCTACTTTTATATTCTACTATATTTTCAAGAAGTATCTCAAAACCAAAAGTTTTTTCTGTAATTTTTGGATGCAACTCACCAAAATATCCTAGCAGAAGATTATATTTTTTTGTGTAAATAGATCCAGATATTCCAGGATGATAATAGCTGGGAGTTTTATCCTCAATTTTAAACTCATTTTTATCAATTCCAAGTTCTATTAATGTTTGAACCAAATCTTTTTTAATTTCAAAGACATCAATTTGTTCGTAAGTTTTAACATTATTACTTTGTTTTTTTAAACCACACACAACTGTGATTTGTTCGCCTGGCTTTTTTCCAATAAAAACAGGTCCAATCTCAAAAAGAGACTGGTCATCAAAACCTCTTTTAATGTTTTTTTCCATATAAAATAGTAAATTTGGATACAAAGAATTTCTTAGAACATTTAGTTCAGAACTAATTGGGTTAACAATCTTAATAGTTTCAATTTCTTCTTTAAAATTATCATTTAAATTTTCATCTGAAAATGACCAGGTAACAGTTTCAAAATAGCCTTTAGATGCGACTGATCGCTGTGCCAAATGAAAATGTTTTTGATAAAAATTAAGTGTTGGTTTAATTCTATTTTTTTCAGGCTCAATTGATTTGATATTATCTAATCCAATAATTCTAATAACTTCCTCTACTAAATCAATTTCACCAAATATATCTGGCCTCCAGGTTGGAACTTTTACAGAAAAAATCTTTCCCTTTTTTTTTAAAGTAAATCCTAATTTATTTAAAATTTTCAAAATTTGATTTAAATTGAATTTTATTCCAATTGTTTTAGTTACAATGGATGGGTCAAAATTGATCTCTAATAATTTGGATTTTTTGTTTTGTTGAATATCAAATTTAGAAACTTCACCACCACAAATACTTGTTATTAGATCAGCTGCTGCTTCCAGGCCTGACTCGATTGAATTAGGATCTATACCCCTTTCAAATCTAAACTTAGCATCACTATTTAAATCTAATTTTTTAGCAGTTTTTCTAGTTATTTCAGGGTCAAAATAAGCAGACTCTATTAAAATATTTTTAGTATCTATCTCTGTACCAGATCTAATGCCACCGATTATACCACCTAATCCTAATGGTCCGTGGTCATCAGCTATTACGCACATACTATCATCTAAGGTATAATTATTATTATCCAGTGCTTTTAAAACTTCACCTTTTTTGGAATTTCTTACAATGATTCTATTTTTAATTTTATCTAAGTCATAGGCGTGGAGGGGTCTATTTAAGTCAAACATCACATAGTTTGTTATATCAACTACTGCAGATATTGGTCTTAAACCTAACGCTAAAATTCTATTCTTTAACCAACCAGGACTCTCTGTATTATTTATATTTCTAATTATGCAACTGCCAAATGAATAACAGGCTTGGTTTTTATCATTATCAATTTTTACTTTGAAATTATGTTTGTCTTTTTTGTTTATTTTTAATTTTTTTAATTCCTTTAGTTCGCCAAAATCACATGCTGCCAAATCTCTTGCTATACCTCTAACTCCTAAACAATCTGGTCTATTTGGTGTAATTGATAATTCAATTACATTATTTTTATTAGAATTGCTAAAATAAGATTTCCCAATTTTATTATTATTGTTACCATTCAGCTCAATTATTCCCTCACTTTCATCTGATAATTTTAGTTCAGATTCAGAACAAAGCATTCCATAAGATGTTTCACCTCTTATTTTTGAAATCTCTAACTTCATTCCATTTTTTGGAATTACAGATCCTGGGGGAGCGTATATTGTTAAAAGACCATCTTTTGCATTTTGTGCTCCACACACAACTTTTACAACTTTATTTTTACCAATATCGACTTCACATAATTTTAATCTATCAGCATTGGGGTGTTTGTTTGCTTTAATGATTTTTGCAACTATAAAATCACTTAATTCATTTTTTATTGGTTCTATCTTTTCAACCTCTAAACCAATATTATTTAATTTATCTATAATTTGGGATTCTTTTTTTTTTGACTTTAAGTGAATATCAAGCCAATCCTTTGTGAATTTCATCTGCTTAAACCTCTATAGTTTGTTGGCACATCCAATGGATCAAAGCCGTAGTGATTTAACCATCTATAATCGCATTCAAAAAAAGATCTTAGGTCATTAATTCCATACTTTAACATTGCAAGTCTATCAATGCCTATTCCAAAAGCGAAACCTTGATAAATTTTCGTATCAACTTTACAGTTTTTTAAAACATTTGGATGGACCATTCCACAACCTAAAATTTCAAGCCATTTGTCTCCTTCACCTATAACTATTTTATTATTTTCAATTCTGTAACCAATATCAACTTCTGCAGATGGTTCAGTGAATGGGAAGTGGCTTGGTCTAAACCTCATTTTAATTTTCTTAACCTCAAAAAACTCTTTAATAAAATAGTTAAGACATCCTTTTAAATGACCCATATTTACATTCTTATCAATATGTAGTCCCTCTAATTGATGAAACATTGGAGTATGCGTCTGGTCACTATCACTTCTATATGTTCTCCCTGGAGCAATAATTTTAAAAGGAGGTTTGCCTTTTAGCATTGTTCTAACTTGAACTGGAGAAGTATGAGTACGTAATAATGTTTTCATATTTTTATCAAGATAAAATGTATCGTGCATATCTTTTGCAGGATGATTTTCAGGTGTATTTAATGCTGTAAAATTATTATAATCATTTTCAACATCAGGACCTTCCTCTACCGAAAAACCAATTTCTGAAAATATGCATGAAATTTCGTCTATTACTTGAGAAACAGGATGAATTTTGCCAATTTTAAATTCTTTTTCAGGCAAGGTTACATCTATTTTTTCTTTTTCTAGTTTTTCGTTTAATTCTTTATTTAAAAGTTTGTTTTCTTTAGATCTAATCAAATCTTGGAGGTCTTGTTTTGCTTTGTTTACAGAAGAGGCAAGATTCTTTTTTTCATCTGCTGATAAATTTCCTATTTTTTTAAACTCTTGGTTTATAAATCCGTTTTTTCCAAAAATTTCAGCTCGTATAGTTTCAACTAATTTAACATCCTGTACTTGGTCTAATTTATTTTTAAATTCTTGAACTTTTTTTTCAAAATCTGACATATTTACAGATTATTTCTTAAACAAATAAAAACAACACCTAAGATTATTTTAGTGCAGCTTGTGCTTTTTTGACAATAGATTTGAATGCTTCTGGATTATCATAAGCTATTTCAGCAAGAATTTTTCTATCAATTTTTATACCTGATTTATTTAATGCATATATAAATTTTGAGTAAGTTAAACCTTCTAGTCTTACACCAGCATTTATTCTTTGAATCCATAATGACTTAAATTCTCTTTTTTTATTTCTTCTGTCTCTGTAGGCATATTGCATGGATTTTTCCATGGCCTGCCTTGCAATTCGAATTGTATTCTTTCTTCTTCCCCATTGACCTTTTACTGCTTTTAAAACTTTTTTATGTTTTGCTCTACTTGTTACTCCTCGTTTAACTCTTGGCATTTTATTATCCTCTTAAATTATAAGGCATATATGATTTTACAATTTTACTGTCTTGTTTTGACATTACCGTTGTGCCTCTTTGTTTTCTAATTTGTGAATTAGTTCTTTTTATCATTCCATGTCTTTTACCAGCTTGAGGCATAATCACTTTTCCTCTTGCAGAAATTTTAAATCTTTTTTTTTGCTGAACTTTTAGTCTTAAGTTTTGGCATAAGTGCCAGGGTTATACAAATTTAATTATAAATTTACAAGATATTTGTTAAATAGGCTGGATAATCATAATCATCTGTTTGCCATCAAATTTTGGTTGGAGTTCGACTTTTCCAAGTTTTTCCATATCTGTTTTGATCTTTTGCATTAGCTCATCGCCTAAATTTGAGTGTTGTAATTCTCTACCTTTAAATTTTATTGTAAACTTTACTTTATCTCCTTTAGATAAAAATTTTTGAGCGTTCTTAATTTTAAAAGTATAGTCATGAATTTCAGTTACAGGTCTTAATTTAATTTCTTTGATTTCTATTTTTTTTTGTTTTTTTTTTGCTTTGTTTGCTTTTTTTTGAGCATCATATTTATATTTACCCATGTCCATTATTTTACAAACTGGAGGTTTAGCATTTTGAGCTATTTCAATTAAATCTAATCCCTCGTTTTTAGCAATTGTAATCGCTTCTTGTGTATTTAGAATTCCTAAATTTTGTCCATCACTTGATATGACCTGAACTTCTGCTGAAACAATTCGATTATTAGATCTTGGTCCTCTGTGTTTAGTCCTTCTTTGAAAATAATTTTGTTTTAAATTTGGCACTTATAAGGAAGGAGCTTTGTTTAAAGCTTGATGGGTAGTTATAAATTTTTTCAATTCTATGTTTTCTTGTTTATTAGAATCCAATCTTCTAATAGTTACACTATTAGAGTCAACTTCTTTTTTTCCACATATTAATAAAATTGGGACTTTTGATAACGAATGATCTCTAATTTTATAATTTAAGTTGTGATTTTTAAGATCTACCTCTGAAGAAAAACCTGCATCAATTAATTCTTTGTTAACTTTTTTTGAATATTCATCAAATTCATCTGAAACAGGTATTACAACAGTTTGTATAGGGCTAATCCAAAATGGAAGTTTACCTGAGTAATTTTCAATAAGTATTCCGATAAATCTCTCTAATGATCCAAAAAGAGCCCGGTGCAACATAACTGGAATTTTTTTAGAGCCGTCCTTTTCAACATACGATGCGCCTAATCTTTCAGGTAAATTAAGATCTACTTGTAATGTTCCACATTGCCAATCTCTACCAATAGCATCTCTTAAAACAAATTCTATTTTTGGACCATAAAAAGCTCCCTCGCCTTTATTTATACTGTAATCTAATTTTGTTTCTTTTACTGCTTCAAGTAAAGCTTTCTCAGATTTATCCCAAACTGCATCACTGCCAACTCTAAGGTCTGGTCTATCAGAATATTTAAGAATAACGTTTTCAAAACCTAAATCTTTATAAATTTCTAAGATTAAGTTTGTAATAGAGAGAGATTGTTCTGTTATTTGATCCTCAGTACAAAAAATATGTGCATCGTCTTGAGTAAAAGCTCTTACTCTTAATAATCCATGTAATGCTCCAGACGGTTCATACCTGTGAACCTTTCCAAACTCTGACATTTTAAGTGGAAGATCTCTATAACTTTTTAATCCTTGATTGAATACCTGAACACATCCCGGGCAATTCATTGGTTTAACTGCAAAAATTTTTTTGTCTGGCGTTTGAGAAGTATACATATGAGCACCAAATTTTTCCCAATGTCCAGATTTCTCCCATAAAGATCTATCTAACATTTCTGGGGTATTAATTTCTTTATATCCAGCATCTTGTTGTTTTTTCCTCATGTAATTAACTAACTTTTGAAATAAGTTCCATCCTTTTTCATGCCAAAAAACTGCTCCAGGACTTTCTTCTCTAAAATGGAAAAGATTCATCTCCTTACCTAATTTTCTGTGATCTCTTTTTTCAGCTTCTTCTAATCTTTTTAGATAACTCTCTAAATCTTTTTTCGACGCCCAAGATGTTCCGTAGATTCTTTGCAACATTTCATTTTTTGAATCACCTCTCCAATACGCACCTGCAACTTTAGTTAATTTAAAATGTTTACCAATTCTACCAGTTGATGGTAAATGCGGACCTCTGCAAAGATCATGCCATTTCCCGTGAAAATAAATTGATATCTCCTCACCCTTAGGAATATCTTCAATAATTTCGGCTTTATAATTTTCACCCATTTTTTTGAAATGAGAAATTGCTTTATCCCTTTCCCAAACTTCTCTGTAGGTAGCTTCATTTCTATCGACTATTTCAGACATCTTGGTCTCTATTTTTTTTAGGTCTGACTCAGTGAAAGGTTCCTTTCTCGCGAAATCATAATAAAATCCGTTGTCTATTGTTGGACCAATTGTAACTTGAGTTCCAGGGAATAATTCCTGTACGGCCATTGCTAAAATATGAGCAGTGTCATGCCTGATGGTATCTAAACCATCATCATCTTTTGATGTTAAAATTTTTACTTTAGAATCTTTTTCTATTTCGAAACTTAAATCTTTTAAATCACCATCGACACTCATTATTAATGCTTCTTTAGCTAAAGACTTGCTAATTTTTTCTACAATCTGTTTTCCTGTTACCTTTTCATCAAAAGATAACTTTTTTCCATCAGGTAAAGTTATATTAGGCATTTATTAATTTTTTATATTCTGAATAAGTTGAAAAACACATTTTTTCAACATTAAATTTTTGTTCAACATTTTTTCTTCCACTATTTCCCATGGCATTTAGCGTTGTATCATCAGATCTAAAAATATTATCGATTTTTTCACTTAAAGATTTTGGATCTTCAGAATTAAATAATAATCCAGTTCTATTATCTATAATAGTCTCTTTAGAACCCCCAATATCACTTGCTATAATTGGTCTTTTCATTGATTGGGCCTCTACAGAAACTCTTCCAAAAGCTTCAGGTTCAATTGAAGCAGATATAACTACATTCGCTATACTATATGCGACAGGCATTGAATTTGCATGTTCTAAAAAAATAACATCATTATTAAGTCTATGTTGTTCAACCAATCTTACTAGTTTTTTTTTATAAGTATCTCGTCCTTGATCTGAGCCCAAAATAATAGCTACAAAGTTTTTGTATCCAAAATTGGTTTTTAAAATATTTAAAGACTCTATTAATAACTCTTGACCTTTCCATTCTGTAAGACGTCCAGGCATAAGAATAATCTTTTTACCTGATTCAATATTTAATTTTGCAAAAAATTTTGTTCTTTCTTTTTTGTTAATATTATTTGGATCATAATATTCTGTATTAATACCTCTAAATATTACTAAAAATTTTTTCATTTTCGGGACATGTTCAGGATAATTTTCTGAAATATGTTTAAATATAAAATTTGAGCCAGCTATTACACAATCTGACTTAAGCATAATTGAATTATAATATTTTTTTAATGATGAATTAAAGTTATATGTCCCATGGAATGTAGTAACCAACTTACAACGAGTAATTTTAGCAACAAAATAACACGACCAAGCAGGCGCCCTACTTCTAACATGGATGACATTAATTCTGTAAAAAAGAACAATTAATGATAAAATAAAAATATTTAAAATCATTAATATCGGATTTTTACTATGAACTGGGGTTTTAAATAATTTAACTTTTTTTCTATTGATATATTTAGTTAATTTGCCTCCACTAGTTGCAATATAAGATTTGCTCTTTTGCTCACTTAAGTAATGCGCTAGATCATAACACCCTATTTCAGCTCCCCCATAGTCTAATCTAGGTATTACTTGTAAAACTTTTAATTTAGATGACATATAATATGCTTATATTATCATATTTTGTAACTCTTTATGACTAAATTTAAATTTGTAAAATATAAAACAAACAGGAAAATCAGGGTTATACTTAAAGATCCTAAATCTGATATTTTTGTAGTTTTTTTACACGGCTTAAAGTCAGATTTGACTGGGAAAAAACCTAATTATTTAATGAAACAATGTAAAAAAAGAAAAGTTGGATTCATGGCACTCGAGTACTCTGGTCATGGTAAATCATACGGTAAATTTGAAGAAGGAACTATTACCAGTTGGTCGAATGACGTAAAATTCATTATTAAACAAAAACTAATTAACAAAAAAATAATAATTATAGGATCAAGTTTAGGGGCGTGGTTAGGATTAATTCAGCTAAAATATTTTAAAAATATAGTAGGTTTTATTGGAATCGGCGCAGCACCAGAATTTCTGGATAGGTTAATATGGAAAAAATTAAGTAGAAAAAATAAAGATTTGGTACTTAAAGACAAATATTATAATTTAGAAAACGACGACTATTCATATAAAATTACTTTAAAAATAATTAAAGACGGTCGAAAAAATAAAGTTCTTAATAAAAAAAATAAATCAAAATTTCCAGTGTATCTTTTACATGGTGAAAAAGATAATGTGGTACCCAAAAGTTTATCAAGAAAAATATTAAAAGTATTTCCAAATTCAAAAAAAGAATTTATAAAAATAAAAAACGGGGACCATAGCCTTTCAAGATTAAAAGACTTGAAAATTTTAAGTAATTGTATGAATAAAATAATTGATTATTGCGCTAAACCCTCTTTATAAGAAGGGTAAATAAACTCATAGTTTAACTCTTTTTTTACTTTTTCATTAGAAACCTTTTTTGAATCTCTATAAAAATCCTTTAAAATCCCATTCTCTAGGTCTTCAAAATTTATTTTTGTTGGCAATTCACATCCTGACAATTTAGATGCATAACTTGTAACCTCAACACTCGATGCTGGTTTATTGTCAGCAAGATTATATATCTTGTTTCCTTTGATATTTATTAATGAAAGATATAATATTTCAGATATATCTTTAACATGTATTCTTGAAAAAAAATGATTTTCTTTGACCACTAAAAATCTTTGTTTGTTTTGGAGTCTGCTTACCGCATTATTTTTTTCTGAATAAATACCAGCTAATCTAAATATCTGAATTGGTAATTTTTTTTTTTTTGAAAATTCTATCCACTTATTTTCTATATGTAGTCTATCAATTCCCATTTTAGTTTTTGGTTTAGTTTCACTTTCTTCATTTACCCATGCACCGTTATGATCTCCATATACACTAGTTGATGACAAATATAGAATAGATTTAATTTTACTATTTTCACTTACATGATTAGCAAGTTTTTCTAAAAATAAATCTTTTGAACTAATTGGTGGAACAGAAATTAAAATGTAATCAAACTCATTTAATTTATCTAAAATTTTCTTATCATATGCATTTTGGCTGAATTCTAAATTCTCAAATTCAAAGTTACTCAATTTTTTAATTGATGATTTTTCTCTAGTTGAAATTGTTAAATTTACGTTTACTTTTTTTTTTAAAAGATTTGATATTAAGTTTTTGGCAACTTGACCATAACCAAAACATAAAAGATTCATTTATATCCTAACTTGCGAAACTAACAACTTTATTTGAAATTGGATTTTCTAATTTATCAATCATTTCTTTTGGACAAACTTGTATAAAATTTTCTAATTCCTGATCAAAATTATCAATTATTTTTTTTGATAGTAAAGATTCTGTTTCATGCTGATGTTCTGTAATCAGATTTTTTAAAAATGATTTCCAATAATCTGTTTCTACCTTTTGCCAAATTACTGACTCTGGGTTAACTCTTTTATCAAATTCTTTTTTTGCATCGTAAATGAAGGCCATTCCACCTGTCATTCCTGCTCCAAAATTATCACCTGTTTCACCTAAAATTACTATGTTGCCTCCCGTCATGTACTCACAACCATTTGAGTCACAACCTTCAACTATTGCTGTTGCACCTGAATTTCTAACTGCAAATCTTTCTCCAGCTTGTCCTGCTGCAAATAATTTCCCTGAAGTTGCTCCATATAAAACAGTGTTACCAATAATAGTATTTTCAAAGGAAATTAGATTACTTTCTTTTTGAAGTTTCACTACAAGGGTTGCACCTGAAAGCCCTTTGCCAACATAATCATTTGCATCACCATTTAATATTAGTTTTAAACCTTTAATTCCAAATGCTCCAAATGATTGACCTGCAGAACCTTTAAAATTGATTTTTAAAAAACCCTCATCCAAAGTTTTATTTTGGAATTTTTTATATAATTCGTAAGATATTCTTGTACCAACAGCTCTGTCTGTATTTTCAACTAAATACTCATCTTTTAGAGGTGTTTGGTTGTCTAAGTTATTTAATATCTCTGGCCAGATTTTTTGATCAACTGTATCAGGAACGTAGTTAATTTTAGGATCTTCACAATACCTTTTGTTTTTACCTGGGTCAGCTTTAACAAACAAAGGGTTAAGATCTAAATCATCTAAATTAGGTGAGCCTTTGCTTACCTGCCTTAGTAAGTCAGTTCTTCCAATTATTTCATTAAGTGTTTTAAATCCTAATTCTGCAAGTATTTCTCTAACTTCTTCAGAGATAAATTTGAATAAATTTACAACTTTATCGGGTGTGCCTGTAAATTTTTTTCTTAACTCATCGTCTTGAGTGCAAACTCCAACCGGACATGTGTTTGAGTGACATTGTCTTACCATGATACAACCCATTGCAACTAATGCAGTTGTAGCTACACCAAATTCTTCTGCTCCCATCATCGCTGCAATAACTACATCTCTACCAGTTTTAATTCCTCCATCAGTTCTTAAAGTCACTTGATGTCTCAAGTTATTTAGAGTTAAAACTTGGTTTGCTTCTGTTAATCCCATCTCCCATGGTATACCAACATATTTAACACTTGTTTGAGGTGTTGCTCCTGTGCCTCCGTTATGACCAGATATAAGTATAATATCAGCTTTTGCTTTAGCTACACCTGCTGCAATTGTTCCAATTCCTGAAGATGCAACAAGTTTTACTCCAACTCTAGCTTTTGGATTAATTTGCTTTAGATCGTAAATAAGCTGGGCTAAATCCTCTATTGAGTAAATGTCGTGGTGTGGAGGAGGAGAAATTAAAGTAACTCCTGGAGTAGAGTGTCGAAGTCTTGCTATTTCTTTTGTAACTTTAAATCCAGGTAATTGTCCACCCTCACCAGGTTTTGCACCTTGGGCGATTTTTATTTCTATTTCATTACAATTATTTAAGTAATCAATTGTTACCCCAAACCTAGCTGAAGCAACTTGTTTTACACGTGAATTAGCGCTGTCTCCATTTTTCATTTTTTTAAATCGATAGGCATCTTCTCCACCCTCACCGCTGCATGATGCTCCTTTAATTCTATTCATGCCAATAGCTAGTGTTTCATGTGCTTCTTTAGATAAGGCACCATGAGACATACTTCCGCTACCAAATCTTTTTTGTATGTCTTCAACAGACTCTACCAAGTTAATAGATATTGGGCTTCTTTTTTTAAAGTCGATTAAGTCTCTTAAATTTATAGGTGGTAAATCTTGTATACCCTTTGAATATTTTTTATACAAATCATAGGAGCCCGCGGTCACAGCTGATTGAAGTAAATGTATCAATTTTCCTTGATACTGATGAGTTTCTCCATTTTTTCTATACCTATAAATTCCTCCGATAGGTAATACATTATTTTCATTACTAAACGCCTCTTCATGTATCTTTCTAACTTTCTTTTCAATTCCGATTAATCCAATTCCTGATATTTTAGACAAAACTCCAGGAAAAAAGTCTCTTACGATTGTTCTGCTCAGACCAACAGTTTCAAAATTACATCCACCTCTGTAAGAACTTATTACTGAAATACCCATCTTAGACATAATCTTTAAAAGACCTAAATTTACTGATTTAACATATCTTTCAACACATTCTTCGTACAAAAACTTACCAAATAATTTTTTTTCAAATCTTTGATATAAGCTATCAAGAGCTAAATAAGGGTTTACTGTTGTTGCACCTACACCTATTAAAGTTGCGAATGAATGTGTATCAAGAGCCTCTCCAGTCTGTACATTTAAAGAAACATAACCTCTTAACTTCATTTTTGTTAGATGAGTATGAACAGCGCCAATACATAAAAGCATAGGAAGGGGGTAGTTTTCTTTAGAAACATTTTTATCACTAAGTATTAATTGAGTTACACCTTGTCTTACATAAATTTCAGCTTCTTGCTTGATAGAATTAAGTTTTGTTTGAATATCTTCATTAGATTTAAAAGTACAGTCTATAGTTTTATTGTTCTTATCAAAAAAACTCACAAACTTTTCAAACTGATTATTCGTTAATATAGGGCTATTTAAAACGTAAATATTTTCTTCTGTTAAATTGTTAAAATCTAAAATATTACCTAGATTTCCAAATCTGGTTTTTAAACTCATAACTTTATTTTCTCTTAATGAGTCAATTGGAGGATTGGTTACTTGACTAAAATTTTGTCTAAAGAAATGGTAAAGTGGTCTATATTTATTTGATAATACTGCAAGAGGAGTATCGTCTCCCATTGAACCTGTCGCCTCTTTAGCATCTTCTGCCATAGGGTGAAGTATTAATTCTAAATCTTCTAAACTATACCCAAAACAATGTTGAAGTTTTCTTAAACTTTCCCCTGAAAATATATTTTTTTCATTTTTAATTGGTAATTTTTTATCTAAATCGATAATTTGGTTGTTGAAATGCTTATATTCTTTAGCGAGATAATTCTTAATATCTTTATTATTGAAGACTTTTCCTTTCTCTATTCTAACTCCTAAAATTTCTCCTGGCCCCAATCTTCCTTTAGATATTATTTTTTTTTCATTTAGCTCTATCATTCCAGTCTCGGAACCTGCAAAAAGTAGGTTATCTTTTGTTAAAGTATATCTCATTGGTCTCAAGCCATTACGATCAGTTGCTACAATCACCCACTCGTTGTCAGTTGCAGCAATAGCCGCAGGTCCGTCCCAAGGCTCCATTGTACTATTTAAAAAGTTAAATAATTTTTGGTGATCAGCAGGTAGTATTTTATTTTTTTTTGACCAAGCATCTGGTATCAGCATTAATTTTGCTAAAGGTGCTGGCTGTCCGGAAATATTAAGTATCTCGAAAACATTATCTAATGAAGCAGAGTCAGAATTGCCACTTGGTATGACTGGTTTTAAATTTTCCATATCCTCAAATATAGGGCTAAACATTTCTTCCTCATGGACTCTCATCCAATTAATATTGCCTTTTAATGTATTTATCTCTCCATTATGAGCTAACGCTCTAAATGGTTGAGCAAGGTCCCAACTAGGTGCTGTGTTTGTAGAAAAACGTTGGTGAAAAATTGCATATCTAGATGTAAATCTCTTATCTTTTAAATCCAAATAAAAGTCAGACAAAGCTTCGGCGAGAAACATTCCTTTGTAGATGATTGATTTGGAGCTAAATGAACAGATATAAAAGTCATTTAAATTCGCCTCTAAAATTTTCTTTTCGATTTTTCTTCTAGCTTCATAAAGTTTTATCTCTAATTTCTTACCTTTCTCTTCTTTAAAATTATGTTTGAAAAGTACTTGAGTAATTTCAGGTCTATTAGAATCTGCTGTCTCACCCAACACTGATGGATCAACTGGAACTTGTCTCCACCCATAAATATTAAAATTACTTTTTGTTAATTCACTCTCTACAATTGATCTACATTCCTCCTGTGCAGAATAATTATTTCTGGGTAAAAACAGCATCCCGACACAAACTTCAGAGTCATCGTGCTTATGTCCAGTAGCCTCTATTTTTTCAATAAAAAAATCAGAGGGTATTTCTATATGAATACCAGCTCCATCACCTGTTTTTCCATCTGCATCAATCGCTCCTCTATGCCAAACAGCTTTTAAAGCTTGAATACCATACTCAACAACTTTTCTAGATTTTTTTCCATCAGTTGATGCAACTAAACCTACACCACAAGCGTCATGCTCCATAGATTCATTGTAAACACCTGATTTTTTTAATAAATCTAAATTTTTTTTTCTTAATTTGTTCATGCTACTTTTAAATCCTGTTCTCTTTTTGACTTTAGTAATTTATCGATACTCTCCGCTACATCTCTACCATCTTTAATAGCCCAAACTACAAGCGAAGCACCTCTTACAATATCACCTGCAGCAAAAACTCCTTTTAAATTAGTTTCCATAGTATCAAAATCAATTTTAATTGTTCCCCACTTGGAAACTTGAAGATCTTTTTCATCAAATAATTTAGGTAGATCTTCAGGATCAAATCCTAAAGATTTTATAACAATATCAGTCTCAATTTCATATTCAGATCCTTCATCAATAATTGGCTTTCTCCTTCCACCATCATCAGGATCACCTAGTTTCATTTTATTTACTAAAACTTTTTCAATTTTATTTTTTCCAATAAATTCTTTTGGACCACTTAACCAAACAAATTCAACACCCTCTTCTTCCGCGTTTGCAACTTCCCTAGCAGACCCTGGCATATTCTCTTTGTCTCTTCTGTAAAGGCATTTTACAGATTTAGCTTTTTGTCTAACAGCAGTTCTGACACAATCCATCGCTGTATCACCACCACCAATAACTACTACATTCTTATCTTTTGCATTTAAAGTTCCGTTCTCAAAGTTCTCAACTTTATCACCTAAACCTTTTTTATTCGAGGTTGTTAAAAATTCCATTGCTGGAAATATATTTCCAAGGTCACTTCCTTTAATATCTATTTCTCGAGGTTTATAAACGCCTGTTGCAATAAGTATTGCGTCGTGTTCTGTTTTTAATTCATCTAAAGTTGCATCTTTTCCAACTTCAAAATTTAATTTAAAATTAATTCCACCATCTTTTAGAAGTTTTATTCTTCTTTCGACAACTTCTTTCTCAAGTTTAAAATTAGGTATTCCATAAATTAACAAACCTCCTGCGCGGTCATACCTATCGTAGATAGTTATTTTGTAACCTTTCTTTCTTAGTTGTTCAGCACAAGCTAAGCCCGCAGGTCCAGATCCAATTATTCCAATACTTTGATTTAATTCTTTTTCTAATTTGATTGGTTTTACCCAACCATTTGCCCAAGCATTATCAGTGATAAATTTTTCTACAGATCCTATTGTTACTGTGCCATGACCAGACTGTTCTATTACACAGTTTCCCTCACATAATCTGTCTTGAGGACAAATTCTACCACAGACCTCTGGCATGTTATTTGTGCTTTGAGCTAAATTGTAAGCCTCTTCAAGTCTGCCCTCAGCAGTTAACTTAAGCCAATCAGGTATGTTATTACTTAAAGGACAATGTACTTGGCAAAAGGGAACTCCACATTGAGAACATCGGCTCGATTGTTCTTGAGCTTTTCCGTGAATAAATTCTTTATAGATCTCATTAAAGTCTTCCTTCCTATTATCGGTATCTCTTTTAGGTGGATTTTGCTGACCTATATTTACGAATTTTAGCATTTTTTCTGACATAATCGACCGCTCTTATATAATAAGATATCAAGTATATAAATCAAAATTGGGACATAATTATTGACCTAAATTTTAAAAAAAGCAAGAAAATTGGGCATTAATTCATATTTTGCATAGCAAGTATGCATACATCTTATTGCTATAATTCTGAAATATCTTAAGAAAATAAGATGTTATTTGATTACTACGAAATTTTTATTCTTTCATTAATTCAGGGAATTTCAGAATTTATACCGGTTAGCTCTTCAGCGCATCTTTATATAATTTCAGAATTATTTGATTTTAAAAATCAATCACTAATGATTGATGTAGGAATGCATTTAGGATCTCTTTTGGCAGTTCTATTCTATTTCAAACAAGACTTCTTTAATATTCTCAAAAATAAACAAATTTTAAATTTAATGGTAGTTGGATCTATTCCTCTAATTTTAGCTGGCTTGATAATTTATGCTACAGGTTTAATAGATTTTGCAAGAAACTTAAAACTGCTTGCTTGGCTCTCGTTAATGTTTGCGATAGTGCTTTATTTTGCTGACAAAATTAAAGTAACAAAAAAATTAGAGACTGATTTAAATTTGAAATCAATATTAATTATTGGATTGTTCCAAATTGCTTCTCTTTTCCCTGGAGTAAGTAGATCGGGTATAGTGATAACAGCGGGAAGATTTTTGAATTTTGATAGATTTGATGCTACTAAAATATCTTTTTACTTGTCTGTACCAGCGATAGCTGGTGCGAGTTTTTTAAGTTTAAAAGATATATTTATAAACGATGTAACTTTAAATTCATTGGTGTTATTATCTGTATTCTTGTCCTTTATTTTTTCTTACATCACAATTAAGTATTTTTTAATCTTTATAAAAAATTTTAGTTTTAATATATTTATAATTTATAGAATTGTTTTATCTTTAATCATTTTTTATATTATTTATAACTAGCTTTTTTAATTTCAGGAAGTAGCTGCGATAATAACACTCCAATTAAAATAAATATACATCCAAGAATATTATTTATATTTAAAACTTGACTCAAAATTATCCAAGCTGCGATAGCAGCAAAAACACCTTCTAAAGAATATATTATCGCTGCAGGAGCAGGCTTAATATTCTTTTGGGCATATATTTGTAAAACAAATGCAAACCCACCTGATAAAACTCCTGCATAAAGGATTTCGTATTTTTCAAAGAGTATTTTTTGAATATCTATTTCCTCAACATAGAGACTAATTAATAAAGAGAGTACAGAAACAATAAAAGTTTGTACTAATCCAACTGTAATCGGGAGGTCAAAATTTTTCACAAGCTCACCAATGAAAATGATATGTAGGGCCCAAAAAAAAGCGCAAAAAAGAACTAACATGTCTCCTTTTCTTACAGTAGCGTCGTAAAAATTAGTTAGTAGATAACCTCCAATTACGCATAAAACAACTGACGGGTAAACGCTCCAATGAACTCTTTTTCTGAATAAAATAAGAACAATAAACGGGACCATAGGCACGTAAAAAATTGTAAAGAAGGCTGCATTAGCAATATCAGTGTATAATAAAGCTACCTGTTGCAAAGCGGTGCCTAAAAAAAGAAAAATACCAATTGAAAAAGATAAATAGATAAATTTTTTTTTATCTTTTTTGAATTCACTTGTAAAATTTTTTTTTTCTATAAATAAAAAGATTGGTAACAAAGCAAAGAAACCAACCATGAATCTTACACCATTAAATGTATAAGGACCGATGTTGTCCATACCAGTGTCTTGCGCAATAAAAGTTGTTCCCCATATAAAACAACATAGTAGTGCACTTGCTAAAGAGGCTTTTTTGGTCATTATCTATAATGATAGTTTAAAAGCAAAATTTTGCCCAAGATTATCTTTTAAGTCATTACAAAATCTTGCTGCGTCCGCTCCATTAACTACTCTATGATCATAAGATAAAGATAATGGAAGCATCAATTTTTTATCTCTTTCTACTATTTTACCAATCCCTAATATTGCAACTTCTGGAGGGTTGATAATCGGTGTAAAAAAAGTCCCACCAATTCCACCTAGACTTGTAATCGTCATAGAGCCCCCAAGAAATTCTTTTTTATCAATTTTTAAATTTCTACATTTTTCACTTATATCCTTAAGTTCATTCGACAAGTCTTCAATTTTTTTGCTATCTGCATTTCTTATTTTTGGGACCATTAGACCGTGTTCAGTATCAACTGCTATACCTATGTGAAAATATTTTTTTAGTATAAGCTCATAGTTTTCCTCATCTTTAATAGAACAATTAAAATGGGTAAATTTTTTTAAACTGTTTACTAACGCTTTAATAATAAAAGCTAAAGGGGTTATTTTTTTCTTTTCTCCGGTGTAATTATCTTTTAAGTTTTTTCTAAAATTCTCAAGTTCAGTTACATTAGCTTCATCATGATGTGTCACATGCGGGATTGTTCGCCAAGACTCTGCTAAATTTGGAGCTGCCAATCTTTTTATTCGTGGCATTTGTGTTATTTCTATTTCGCCAAACTCGCTGTGATCAAACACAAATTTCTTTTTTTCATCTTTTACTAATTTCTTTGGAGTGTTTTCTTGTTGTTTAATTTGATTTTTTACAAAATTTCGGACATCTTGCTCAGTAATTCTGCCATTTCTTTCTGTGCCTTTTAATTGAGAAATGTCTGCACCGAGTTGTCTCGCAAACTTTCTTACCTTTGGACTTGCATGTATAATTTGGTTCACTTTTTATAACTTAGTTGGCATCGGTTTATTTTTATCAATATTATATTTTTTAATTGCTTCCTCAGCATATTTTGATGCAATTAATTGTTCTTTAGAAAGAACACTTAAAGCATAAGTTACAATATATTTTTTGTCTACTTCAAAAAAGTTTCTTAAACTTTTTCTAGTGTCGCTTCTACCATATCCATCAGTGCCCAAAGAATAGAAATTTTTTTTTGTATAAGGCCTAATTTGGTCTGAATAAATTCTCATGTAATCAGATGCAGCTAAAACAGGTCCTTCAGAATTTTTCAGACATTTTTCTAAAAATGTTTCTTTTGGAGGATCATTTGGATGAAGTAAATTATGTCTTTCAATCTCAATTCCATCTTTTCTTAATTCGTTAAAACTTGTTACACTCCAAACATCAGCATCAATTTTATAATCTTTTTCTAAAATGTCAGATGCTTCCATCATTTCTCTTAAAATCGCGCCTGATCCTAGTAAAGTTATTTTTGTTTTTTTATTAATATTTTTTGACTTAATTTTATACATTCCTTTTAAGATTGCCTCTTCTACGCCTTTTTCATTTGGAATTGCTGGATGTGGGTAATTTTCATTTAATGTTGTTATATAATAAAAAACATTTTCTTTCTTTTCATGCATTCTTTTTAAACCATCTCTGAAAATTACAGCAAGTTCATAAGCAAAAGTTGGATCGTAAGAAATACAATTTGGAATAGTTGATGCAATTAAATGGCTATGTCCGTCTTGATGCTGTAAACCCTCTCCTGCCAAAGTTGTTTTTCCAGATGTTGCGCCAATCAAAAAACCTCTTGTTTGACTATCTCCGGCGGCGTATGCAAAGTCACCAACTCTTTGAAAACCGAACATAGAATAAAATAAATATATAGGTATCATCTCAATATCATGATTTGTGTAAGCTGTTCCAGCTGCAATCCAAGATGACATCGAGCCTGCTTCAGTAATTCCCTCCTCTAATACTTGTCCTTTTTTATCCTCTCTATATGTAAATAGTTGTTCTGAGTCTACCGGTTCGTACTTTTGTCCCTCATGCGCATAAATACCAATTTTTTGAAAAAATCCCTCCATTCCAAAAGTTCTCGCCTCATCGGGAATGATGGGTACTAATCTTGGAGAAACATTTTTATCTCTTAACAAGTTAGTTAGCATTCTAACAAGTGCCATTGTTGTTGACATCTCCTTTGAACCAGTCGATTGTTTTAAAACTTCAAAAATATCCTTAGGTGGAGCTTTTATTGGTTTAGCAAAAGTAGATCTTTCAGGTATATTCCCGCCAAGTTCCATTCTTCTATCTTTTAAATATTTAATTTCTTCCGAATTTTCATCGGGCTTATAATATTGAATATTTCTAACTTGCTCATCTGTTAGAGGAACATCAAATCTGTCTCTGTAATACATTAAATCTTTAACATCCAATTTTTTTTGTTGGTGTGTCGTATTTATACTCTCTCCAGATTTCCCCATTCCATAACCTTTAATTGTTTTTGCTATAATAACTGTTGGACGCCCCTTAGTATTTACAGCTTGGTGATATGCTGCATAAACTTTGTGTGGATCGTGACCACCCCTATTAAGCCTCCATATGTCTTGGTCTGTCATGCTTGATACCATATCTTTTAGTTCTTTGTATTTTCCAAAAAATTTTTCTCTGACGTATGCTCCACCTTTGGCTTTAAAAGCCTGATACTCCCCATCGACTGCTTCATTCATTCTTTTTACTAAAATACCTTTTTTGTCATTTGCTAATAATTGATCCCAGTATGAACCCCAAATAACTTTTAAAACATTCCATCCAGCTCCTCTGAAGATACCTTCTAACTCTTGAATAATTTTACCATTACCTCTTACCGGACCATCTAATCTTTGAAGATTACAATTTACCACAAATATTAAATTGTCTAAATTTTCTCTAGCCGCTAAACCTATGGCTCCTAAAGATTCTGGTTCATCCATTTCGCCATCTCCCAAAAAGGCCCAAACCTTTCGACCTTCATCTTTAATCAAACCTCTGTTAATAAGATATTTCATGAACCTTGCTTGATAGATTGCTAACATTGGGCCTAGACCCATAGATACTGTAGTAAATTGCCAGTACTCTGGCATAAGCCATGGATGTGGGTAAGATGATAGGCCGCCTGGTTTAACTTCTTGTCTAAAATTATCTAATTGTTTTTCGCTCAATCTACCTTCAAGATAAGATCTTGCATAGATACCTGGTGCACTATGACCCTGAAAATAAATTAAATCTCCCCCAAACTTATTATTTTTTGCCCTCCAAAAATGGTTCATTCCGACATCGTACAATGTTGCCGCTGATGCAAATGTTCCAATGTGTCCACCTAGTTCTGGATTTTTTTTATTAGCTCTTACAACCATAGCAGCTGCATTCCATCTAATTAGTGATCTAATTTTTCTCTCTATATTTTGATCGCCGGGTAACTTTTGTTCTTCCTCAGGAGGTATTGTATTGATATAAGGAGTATTTCTAGACATTACTAATCCAGAGCCCTCTCTGTATGAGTGCTCTATTAATTGTCTAATTATATATTGCGCCCGTTCTTTTCCATCGCTATTAAGCACTGCAGATAATGACTCTAGCCATTCTTTGGTCTCGCTAGGATCAATATCGTTTGTATCTGAAACAATTTCAATTTTTGAATTTTCTAACTTTGAAGTTTTCTTAGTTTCTGAAACTTCTTGTCTAATAATTTTTGGTTCCTCAATTTTTTTTACTTTTTCCGCATCACTTATAATTTTTTCTGTATCTTTTGGTATTTCCGTTTCTTTTTTAACTTCTTTAGCTTCTTCTATTTTTTCACTTCCGCCTTCTATTGAAATTGAAACTAGTTTATCACCTTTTGAAACTTTATCCCCTACCTTAATTGATATACTCTCTACAATACCTCCCTCTGTTGATGGTACTTCAACACTAGATTTGTCACTTTCTAATGTTACTAATGGATCGTTAATAGAAATTTTTTGGCCTTGTTTTACTAATAGTTCTATTATCTCAACATTTTCAAAATCGCCAATATCAGGTACTAAAAGATCTTTTTTCATTAATTAGAAGCTATATTTATAACATATTTATATCTTTTTTTTGACATCCTTAAATATGAAAATATTAAAATGATTAATTTATTAAAAAAATTATTGTTAAAAAGAGAAAATAGCAAAAAAATTGACACAAGAATATGGATACAATTGGCGCTATTAAATAAAAACTTAAAATCTCTAAAATATTAGTCGCGCTCTATACACATTGAAATACCCATACCGCCACCAATACAAAGGGTAACTAAACCTTTTTTATTATCCCGTTTAATCATTTCATTGACTAATGTAACAATTAATCTTGCTCCTGATGCTCCAATAGGATGACCTATAGCAATTGCTCCTCCGTTAACATTTAATTTTTCCTTAGGAATCTTTAGCTCTTTAACAACTGCAAGTGTTTGTGCAGCGAAAGCTTCATTACACTCTATTAAATCAATATCATTTATACTCCAGCCAGCAATCTCAAGAGCTTTTACAGATGATGGAACAGGTCCTAAACCCATTAAGGCTGGATCAACTCCACAAGTAGCCCAGGAAACAATTTTTGCTTGTATGTCTAAATTTTTTTTCTCGGCTAAATCTCTAGTAGTAAGTAAAACACCGGCCGCACCATCATTTATACCGGAAGAATTACCAGCTGTAACAGTCCCGTCTTTTTTAAAAGCAGGTTTTAATTTTTTGAGATTTTCAATATTTAAATTAAATCTTGGATGTTCATCTTGATTATTATCAACTATTTCATTTAAAAAATTTTTATTTTTGATTGAATTTTCCGTTTTAGATTGTGAATCTAGGGCAAAATGATCTTGTTCTTCTCTTGAAATATTAAATTTCTCTGCAACATTTTCTGCTGTAACTCCCATGTGATAATTATTAAAAGCATCAATTAAACCGTTAGTTAACATTTCTTTTTCGTTTGAATTTGACATGCTTTCTTGTCCTCCAGCAATAACAAACTTTGAGGAACCCATGCTAATTGATTGGTATCCTAGAACAATAGCTCTTAGCCCTGATCCACAAACTTGGTTAATAATAAAAGCAGTTTTCTCTTTGGGAATCCCTGAGTTTATTAAGGCCTGTCTTGCAGGATTTTGTCCTCCTAAACTTGGTAAAACTTGTCCCAATATAACCTCATCTATCTCACGTACATCAATGTTGGATTTATTTAAGATACCTTTTATGACAATTGAGCCTAATTCGTGAGCTTGAAGTTTTTTATGAATGCCACCGAATTTGCCCACTGATGTTCTTAAAGCAGATGTTAAAACTATATCTTTCGAATTTTTTGACATTACGATAGAATAAACCTAAATTTAAAAATTACATTAAAATATAGATGATTTATGTTAATTTATTAGCGCCTGTAGCTCAATTGGATAGAGCGCTTGGCTACGGACCAGGAGGTTCTGGGTTCGACTCCTAGCAGGCGCACCAATTATATGAAAATTTCCTTACAGAAAAGTGTAATAGTTTTTTTTGCAATTGTATTTTTATTTTTGTTGTTACTAACTGTAATTCTTTAATTATATATGAAACAAGATTTTGAACAAATTAGTAAAGTATCAGGATTTATGCACCATAATGGTGGTCTTTATTTTAGAGAAATTTCTGAAAATGAATACGAATTTAAAGCTACTATTCAGGAATTTCATTTAAATAAACGAGAAATTACCCATGGTGGTTTCATTTGCTCGTTAATAGACGCTGGAGCAGGAACCGCTGTACATAGAGCAACCGGCCAAAAATCTTGTGTCACTGTATCACTTGATATCAAATTCATTGCACCTTCAAGAAAAGATGATGAGTTAATAGGAAATGTACAAATTCTAAAAAAAACGAGAAGCATGATATTCGTAAATTGTAATTTAAAAAAAAAGGGTCAATTAATCGCGTCTGCAATAGGTGTTTGGAAAGTGATTCAGAAAATATGATTGGAATTTTAGGCGGTATGGGAACCCAAGCTGGGTTAGATTTTTGCAATAAAATTGCCGTTTTAAATAGAGGCAAACAAGACCAACAATATCCAAAATTTATATTATTTAACAAATCTGACACACCAAAAAGACCTGAAAATTTAAAAAGATATTTTAACGTTCTTGATGAGCTTATTAAAGGTTGTAGACTGCTTCAAAAAAATAAATGTAAGTTTATTGTAATGCCGTGTAACACGGCACATTACTGGTATAATGATTTACAAAGAAAAATAAAAATTCCCATAATTAGTATGCCCAAAGAAGTTTTTTTGCATACTAAAAAAACATGTAAAAGAAATTGTAAGATTGGATTATTGGCTACTGAAGCAACAATAAATACAAAAATTTATCATAACTATTTATCCAGGAATTTTGAATTAGTTACACCAACTAAAAATCTACAAAAAAAATGTGTTAATAAAGCTATTCAACTAGTAAAATCTGGTAAGGTCAACGAGGCCGAAAAAATTATTGGTCCTGCTGTAAGGTATTTAATCAAGATAAGATGCAAAAAAATCATTCTTGGTTGCACAGAAATACCAATTGCAATTTTTGCATATAAATCTTTCAAAAAAGCTAAAAAATCAAAAATATTCATAGATCCTAATTTATTATTAGCAAATGTGTGCATGAGAAAATATAGAAGTATTTAAAATTTAAATTAAAATTAAAATAAATAAAAATGAGAACTTTTTTTTATTCGATTCGGTCATGTTTTAGACCATTTTTGTTCTTAATGGGTAACAATATATAGTAGATAAAAATTTAGACACACAAAAGATAGAAATGAAAAAAAATAAAATTACAGCGGTTCTGGGCCCAACAAATACAGGAAAAACTTTTCTAGCAATTGAAACGATGCTTTCTTTTGACACTGGAATGATGGGTTTCCCATTAAGATTATTAGCAAGAGAAGTTTATGACAAAGTAATTAAAAAGGTTGATCCAAAAATAGTAGCGCTAATCACTGGAGAGGAAAAAATAATACCCGCTAATGCTAAATATTATTTTTGCACTGTCGAATCTATGCCGGTTGATAAGGTTTTAGATTTTGTTGGAATAGATGAAATACAAATGTGCAGCGACCATGAGAGAGGGCATATATTCACAGAAAGATTATTATATTTAAGAGGAGAAAAGTTAACGATGTTTATGGGCTCAAACTCTATGAGAAATATTATTGAAAAATTAGAGGAAGATATTGAATATATTGATAGAAAAAGACTTTCTAAATTAACTTACTCAGGTCATAGAAAAATATCTAGAATTGAAAGGAAAAGCGCAATAATTGCTTTTTCGGCTGAGGAAGTTTATGCGATTGCGGAATTAATAAGACGACAAAAAGGGGGAGCTGCAATAGTAATGGGATCATTAAGTCCTAAAACTCGTAACTCACAAGTGAGTTTATATCAGTCAGGTGATGTAGATTATTTAGTTGCTACTGACGCGATTGGAATGGGTATAAATATGGATTTAAATAATGTCTATTTCTCTAATCTAAAAAAGTTTGATGGTAAAAAATTAAGAAGACTAAAGCTTTCAGAAGTATCACAAATTGCTGGTAGAGCTGGTAGATATTTAAATGATGGATCCTTCGGAATAACAGGAGATTGTGGGGAAATAAGTGCTGAGGAAATAGAATTATTGGAAAACCACAAAATAGATGAAATACACACAATCTTTTGGAGGAATTCAAATTTAAATTTTAAAAACGGAGATAGATTAATTAAATCGTTAGAGGAAAAACCTAGTAAAAGCTGGTTGAGAAAAATTTCAGAATGTGAAGACGAAAAAGTATTAAAATATATTCTTAAAGATACAGAAAAACTCCAAATATTTAATAATGAAAATGAATTAAAATTGCTTTGGGAATGTTGTCAAATACCTGATTTTGTAAAAAAAACTTATGGAAATCATTTAGAAGTCATTGGTAAAGTTTTCAATTTTTTAAGAGAAACACCAGGAAAAATAACAAATAAATATATGAAGCAACAATTATCCATACTTGATAAATTAGAAGGAAATGTTGACTCCATATCAAATAGAATTGCAAATGTAAGAACTTGGTCTTATGTTGCTAATAAAAATGGATGGGTAGAAAATCAAGATTACTGGATTGAAAGAACTAAATTTTTAGAGGACAGATTATCAGATCGTCTTCATGAAGAACTCACAAAAAGTTTTATTGATAAACGTGCAAGTGTTTTGGCTAAAGGTTTAAAGCAGGATATTATTTTTGAAACTAAAATAGTTGATAATGAAAAAGTTATGATTAATAATCAATTTATTGGAAAGCTTAAAGGTTTAAAACTTGAACTTGACTTTAAAATTGGAGATTTAGACTCTGATATAAAATCATTAAAAAAAGCATCTAGACATAATGTGGGTCCTGAAATTTTAGAGAGGATCAGTCAAATAATTAAAACAAAAAACATTGAGTTAAAAAAAGATCTTAAGATTTACTGGAACAAATTTCCTATAGCATATTTGTCAAAAGGTAACGATTACCTTAAACCAGAGATTACTGCGATAGTAGATGATATTGTAGAAACTGAAGATAAAAATAAATTACAAAATTTCTTAAAAAAATGGCTAAGTGAAAAAATAAATAACGAATTAGGAAGTCTTTTAAAATTAAAAGATATAAAATCATCTATCCCCTCAACAAGAGCTCTATCTTATATGCTGTATGAAAATAATGGAGTTTTAAAAAGAGATAAAATTGAAAAATTATTAAAGCAGATTGATCAAAAAGAGAGAAAGATACTAAGAGATCAAGGGGTAAAGTTTGGAAGATATCATATATTCTTGTACAAGCTACTCAAACCAAATGTTGTTTCATTAAGATTAATTTTATGGAAAAATTATAATGAAAAAAGTTACAATTTAGAACCTCCAACATTTGGATTAAATTTTATAAGCAATAAAAAATTTAGTGATAAAGACTTTATGTTGCTTTGCGGTTTTGAAAAATTTGACGAATATTTTGTAAGAATAGATATCTTAGAAAGATTGTTTTTAGAAATAATTAGCTCAAACACTATAAATAATAGTAAAATTGAGCTTGTTCCTAAAATGTTAAATCTTTTAGGATGTAGCAAAGAAAATTTCGTGAAATTAATAAAGAAAATGAATTACAATGTGTCACTTGAAAATGACAAATATTATTTTAAATATATACCAATTAAAAAAATTAATAAAAAAACAAAAGGTAAATTTCAAGATGACAATCCATTTGCTGCTTTAAAACAGTTAAATATAAAATGATATTTAAATTTTTTAACAAAAAAGAGGTACCAGATAGTGATAACGATCTTCTAAACGTAGCGTGCTTAATGATACATGCTGCTAGGATAGATGAAAATTACACAGACAATGAAAAGAAGATTATAAAAAAAACTCTTACAAAACTAAATAATAGTAATGAAGATATAGAT
>CACASB010000009.1 GCA_902535155.1 uncultured Pelagibacteraceae bacterium | reverse complement strand
TTTAACATTAAATTTATTCGAAGAATTATCGCCAGGAGTAAGATTAATTGCATTAGACTCAAAAGAAATTGTTTTTGAAAGAGAAAATGAAGATTCATTAGTTGTCATAAATTTTAAAAATCAGATTATTGAGAGAGAAAAATAAATTATGAAAAATGATTACTATAAAATAATTTTAAGTTTTATTTTGTTAATTTTTCTTGTAACTGGATGTACTCAAACAGGCAAAAAAGTAAAAGGTTTTAAACACGATACACCTCTAATAAAAACAGATGTAAAAAAAATTGGAAAAGCTGAGATTGAAAAAGATGCAAAAATGGGACCTATTCCTGCTGAAGCAGATGTAACAAAACTTCAAAAAAGAAAAAAAATATCTTCTGTAAAAGAGAGAAATTACCTTTTAATTTCTGAAGATTATCCAAATTTAAAGCAGAACGTATCTTTTAAATTTCAAAACATGGACTATGAAGAGGCAATGAATTTAATGGCTAAGATTGGAGATATTAATATTCTTGTCGGCGAAGATGTTGCTGGATCTATAACAGCAGAACTTGTTAACGTTCCTTGGGACAAAGCATTTAATGCTCTTTTAGATATAAAAAATTATGCAGCAGATATTGATGTAGGAAGTAATATAATTAGAGTAGCAACACCATCAACTTTAACTTCACAAGAAAGTTATAAATCTGCAAGAGCCCAAGCAGTCAAAAAGAAAGTTGAATTAGAAGACTCTGTTGAACCAATCATCTCTGAAATTTTTAGATTATATTACATTTCACCTGCAGAGGCTAAAGCTACAATTACAGAATTGTTTACCTCAACAGCCACAAGTGGAGCATTTGTTCCAATTCAAGTAACAGAGGAAAAAACTACAAGATCTATAATAGTAAGAGGTAAAGAAAAAGATTTAGATGTAGTTGATAAAATAATTAGAGAAATTGATGTAAGAACAAAACAAGTTTTGATGGAAGCATTTATTGTTGAAGCAACCTCAAACTTTGAACGTGCGTTAGGAACAAAACTTGGTGCAGCTTATACAAGAAATAGAGTTAGAGCTGGTGGTACTGCAGGAGGTGTGTCATCTGTCGGTGAAACCGAAGGTACAGGAGGAGCTATTAGTTCTGGCACAGCTGCTATAGGGGGTGCATCAGATAATATTTTTGCATCTAATGCTGTAGGAGCAGCAACTAGCGGAATTGGAGTTTTAAGAAGAACAGGTTCTGCAGTTTTAAAACTTCAATTAGATGCTCTAGAAACAGAAGGGTTGAGCAAAACTATTTCAAATCCCAAACTTTTCTCTTTAGATAATCAAACAGCATCAATTAAACAAGGTGTTCAAATTCAGCTTCCAGGTAGTGGCGATACAGGACCACAACTTGTTGATGCTGCTCTAATATTGAAAATTACCCCAAGTATTATTGGTGACGGTAATGTTTTAATGGAAATACAAGTTAATAACGATACTCCAGATAGAACAAATCCTGGCTCTATTGGAATTAATAAAATGGAAATTACAACAAAACTATTAGTTGCTGATGGCGATATTGTCGTAATTGGTGGAATTAAAAAAAATGAAGTAGCAAATTCAAAAGATGCTGTTCCAGGGGTTTCAAAAGTACCTATTTTAGGAAAAATGTTTCAAGGTTCGTCAAAATCAGATAAACTTAATGAACTTTTGGTGTTTATAGCGCCAAGAATTTTGTAAAATAAGTTATGTTAAAGATTAGTAGAGAAAGCGAAATAAATTTAATTAATGTCTTGATTGATAATGATGTTATTTCAGGAAAAGATTTAATTAATATCAAAAAAAAAAGCTCTGAAGGTAATAAATCGCAAATTGAGGCTGTTTTTGATTTGAAACTTACTGATGAGCAAAAAATTTTAGATATTTTGGTAAAGGAACAAAACCTAGAGATTATAGATTTAAAAAAAATTACAATATCTAACGATATAAAATCTGTGTTGCCTTCAAATTACATAAAAGTTAATTTTGTAGCACCATTTAAAGTAGATGGTAAAACTTTACACATAGCAATTCCAGATAGCTCCAAACTAACTTTGATGAGAAATTTAAAGGCAATAACAAAAAAAAAATATTGAATTACATGCTGCACCACTAAGTCAAATCTCTGAATTTATTGAAAAGATTTCAAGCGATGGCGAAGTTACCACCGCAACAATTAGAAATGAAAACAAGGAAAAGCAAAAAACTTTTGACTCTGAATTAGGTGAAGCTGGAGAGGTATTAGAAAAAGCTCCCGAGGAAGATATAGAAGCCCTTGAAAATGAGTCTGAAGTAATAAAATTCAGTACTGCCGTTGTTGCTGAAGCGATTAAAAAAGGAGTGAGTGATATTCATATAGAGCCTTATAGATTTTCATCCAGAGTTAGATACAGACTCGATGGTATGCTTCAAGAACAAGAGCAATATAGAAAATTTTTACATGATAACTATGGTGCTGTAGTAACGCGTTTTAAGATTATGGGTAAACTTGATATTGCAGAGCGTAGACTTCCACAAGACGGTGCCATTAATTTCAAAATAGAAGGAAAAGTTATCGATCTTCGTCTATCGATTTTACCTACTGCAAACAATGAAAGAATTGTAATGAGGGTGTTGAACAAAGACGCTGGAGACATAACACTAGAGCAATTAAATTTTGAAGACCAGGACTTAAAGAGTTTAAGAAAATCTATTCACTCTACACAGGGTCTAATTCTTGTTACAGGTCCAACTGGATCAGGTAAGTCGACAACGCTTTATAGTATTTTAAAAGAGGTAAGCAAGCCTCATTTAAACATTTTAACTGCAGAAGATCCTGTTGAATATGAATTAGATGGTGTCGGACAAGTCCAGATAAAAGACGATATTGGTTTTACATTTGCTAAAGCTCTAAGATCTTTTTTAAGACAAGACCCGGAAATAATTTTGGTGGGTGAGATGAGAGATAAAGAAACAGTTGATATTGGATTAAAAGCAGCTTTAACAGGTCACTTAGTTTTTAGTACACTTCATACTAACGACGCGCCAAGCACAATTACTAGATTGCAAAATATGGGAACACCTGACTACTTAATAAGCGCAGCATGTCAATTAGTTGTTGCACAAAGACTTGCTAGAAAAAATTGCAAAGAATGTAAAATTCCTGATGATGATGTAAACCCTAAAGTATTACAAGATTTAGGTTTCAGCGCCGAACAAGCTTCAAGAGTAAAAGCAATTAAAGGCAAGGGATGTGAGGTTTGTAGTAATACGGGATATAAAGGAAGACAAGGTATATATGAAATCTTAGTTGTGTCAAAACCTTTGAAAGAGGCTATTTTAAGAAAAGCTACTACACCTGAACTAAGAGAAATCGCTATTAAAGAGGGTTTTCAAACTATGCAAGATATGGGAAAAAGACTTATTGCAAGTGGAGAATTAAATTTTAGAGAGTACGAAAGAGTCTTATCAAACGAGTAATAGTAAATTTTTATGGATACTTACGCTTATAAAGGAATTTCAGACGGAAAATATGTTGAAGGAAATATTGAAGCTATAAATCCAGATGAAGCTTCCCACAAACTAAAAGAGCAAAAAATAATAATCACAAATTTAATTAGAGCTGCTAAGGGTAAAAAAAAAGAGGATAAGACAGTCAAAAAGAAAAAAGGCTCCTCTTTATTTGGTAAAAAGAAAGCAAAAGTAGAAGATGTTTTAATATTTTCCAAGCAGTTTGCTACAATGGTAAAAGCAGGTTTGCCAATTCTTCAAGTATTAGGAATGTTAAGGGATCAAATAGAAAGCCCCGCAATGAAAGACGTCATTGAGGATATTAGAAAAAGTTTAGAGGGGGGTGTTACTCTTTCAAAATGTTTTGAAAAATACCCAGAGTTATTTGATAACGTTTATATAAATTTGATAAAAGCAGGTGAAGCTAGTGGTAAGCTAGATGTATTCCTGCTCAAAATAGTTGAGTCTCTCGAAAAAAAAGAGGCAATTAAAAAGAAAATTAAAGGTGCTCTAATGTATCCGAGTATAATGTTTACTGTTGCTATTACAGTAAGTGCATTCATGTTAATTAAAGTAGTTCCAGTTTTTGCAAAAATGTATGATGGAATGGGTATTGAACTTCCAGCAGCAACAGCAACAATTATGAGTATGAGTGATTTTCTTAGAGGTACAGGAGGAAAGCTGATGTTTTTAATTTTAGTTATATTTTTTTTCTCTTTCAAATATTTGACAACAAAAAACGAAAAAATAAGATATTTATGGCACAAACAGGTTTTAAAGCTTCCAATATTTGGTGATATGATATTAAAATCTATGTTAGCAAGAATTTCCTTAATCATGGGTAATCTTAGTGCAGCAGGTGTAAATTTATTAGAGAGCTTAGAGATTGCAAAATCAGTAAGTACCAATGTGGTCGTACTCGAGTCTTTAGAAAATGTAAAAAAAGGAGTTTTTTCAGGAGACACTTTAACAAAATTGTTTTTAAAAGATCCTTTGTTTCCTCCTACTTTTAGTCAATTGATTTCTGTAGGTGAACAAACTGGTCAACTGGATGAAATGTTTGGATCAGTAGCCAAATATTACGAGTCAGAATTTGATACAGTTGTTGATAATTTATCTTCTTTAATTGAGCCTATCATGATTGTATTCATGGGTTTAATGATCGGAGGATTAATGATTGCAATGTATTCTCCAATATTCAACGTTGGAGCTTTAATAGGATAATTATAATTATAATTGTTTTGTTAAAACAAGATGATTTATCCAAGGCTTATTACCATCCTTAAATTCTACAGCATCCATTATTTCTTGAATAAAAAAGGTTCCTAAGCCCCCTGGCTTAACATTATCAATTTCTCTGTGTTTAACTTTCTTTGGATCAACAGGTGTGCCTCTGTCATAAAATGCAATTTGAAGCTTGTTATTCTCACAACTAATTTCAACAACCATTAATTCATTTACATCAGCAGAGTTTTTAAACGCATGCTTTACAATATTTTGCGCAGCCTCAGCAATAGCTAATACCAATTCATCTTTTAATTCTTGTTGTATTTGAAGCTTTTCGAACACCTCGCGACAAAAATTTCTGACCTCTTTTAAACTAGATGAATTTACTAAAAAGGCCTTTTTTTCCGAATGGTCTAAGTGAGCAGTTTCACTCATAAAATTTATTCCAAATTTAATATTTGTTCTAATTTAGCCATCATAATGACTTTAAGAACTGATTTACTCACATCTTTTATTATTACTTTTGTATTTTTTTCTAAAGCTTTCTGATGACTTTCTATTAATACAGATATTCCAGAAGAGTCCATATATTGAACATTGCTTAAATTTAAGTGAACTTCTTTACCAGCATCAATATGAGGAAATATAACTTCTTTTGCCTTTTCTGTAACATCCATATCTATTTCACCATCAAGATGAACAGTAGCAATATTTCCCTCTTCAGTAACTTTATAACTCATAAAAATTTCCTTGCCATTGCTAAAACTTTTTCTACTGGTTTACTGACTTCAACTAGTTCGAACTTTGTATTTTTTTTTTCAGACAATTTTTTACTTTCAATTAAAACTGAAATTCCAGATGAATCCATATATTCAACTTTACTCAAATTTAAATGAACTTCGTGTCCTGCTTCAATCAATGGTAATATCGATTGCCTTGCTTTGTCTGCTACATCCATATCAATTTCTCCTGTCAGATGAATAATCCTCGAATTTCCGTTTTCCTCTATTTTATATGTCATTAAGCTATTTAAATTAGTATTTTTATAATTTTGCTCATTATGAGCACATATGTCAATTATTCTATAAAAAAAATAAAGATATCAATTTAACAAGCAGTTACAGGCTTTTTAAAGTATTTACTTATTTTTAAAATTTATTAAGAATTACACAATTAATATTAATATATAAATAAAGAGGCCTAAATGAAAAATAATAAAGGTTTTACGCTTATTGAACTATTAGTTGTTGTGGCTATCATAGGTATTCTTGCAGCTGTTGGTACAGTTGCTTATACAGGTTACACAGCTAGTGCTAAAAAAAACGCAACAAAATCTAATCATGCTTCAGTTGTTAAGTATGTAGCTTCTGAGCTACAAAAATGTAACATCGGAGATAGCACGTACATGGGATCTACTGCTTGCAATGTAAGGAAAACTGCAGGTAATGTAGCAACCGCCGCGGAGACTGCTTTATCTGATTTTAAAAATGCTGAAGACAGTGATGGTGATGGAGTTAAAAAAGTTACTGCTGCTGATGATGGATCTGTTGCTGTAGTTTTAGGACAAGTTAGTGTTGCAGATGATGGTAGCACAGTAACCATATCAAGTTGTTTTGCTGAAGTTGGCGATACTCCAGCTTGTGATACTACATCTTCAGACTCGGTAATGACAAACTCTGTTTCAATAGAATAGTTATTTAATTTAGAAGATAACTAATTTGAGCAAGTTAAAATTTTATATCACAAGAAGTTCTGGTTTTACTTTAATAGAACTTCTTGTGGTTGTAGCTGTACTTGGAATACTTGCAGCGGTTGGAACTGTTTCTTACAACGGTTATGTAACAAGTGCTAAAAAAAGTTCTGCTGAAAATTTTTTACAACAAGCATCCTTAGCTCAACTAGAATATTATACAAACACTGGTGAATATTATCCTTCTGGGACAGCAGACACATGCTCAGCTAATGAGAATACCTCAAAACTTTTAGGACAAGATTTATTTAACGATGAAAAGTATATAGCTTATAATGAAATGGAATTTTATTTTTGTTCTTATGCAAGTGAAACAACTTATACCATATTAGCAGAGGACCAAAATTCTGACTGCCAAATATCCTTAACTAAAAACCAAGCAATTCAAAGAGAAAATTGTGGTTAAAATTTAATAATTGATTTTAAACTTTAACTATTTTAATTAGTCAATATGAGAAAAATTTATTGGTATATAGCATTTTGTTTATTACTAAGTGGATGCGGACAATATACTGCTATGATTGGACCTAGTTATACTTTGCTCGAGACAGGAAGTGTTTTACAAGCCTCAACCTCCTTAGGAAGCTCATATGGAATGCAAACCGTAAGAAAAAATGTTTCAAACGAGGTAAAAGCAGAAAGAATTTGCCAAACTGTTCACAGTTCAGAGCTAACAGAAATTTTTTTTGAAACTCTGGATCGGGATGATTGTATATTTGATCCAATGAGCATTTATCGATAATTTTTGAAAAGTAGTTTCTCTTAAAAAAAACCTATTTTGATTATTTTACCCCTTAAAATAGTTAATTAAGCTTAATTTTAAGCTCGTATTAATATTTTAAAAAATTGAATTTTTTTATTATTTAATTAATCTTCTGTTTTTTATGAAAATGTTTCTTAAATATACTTTGATAATAGTCTTTATAAATATTTTATTTATACCTTTTAATACTTATCCAGTTCTATCAGTGGAAAAAAATATTACTTACATGCAAATTCTACAGAAACCAAGAGATTTAGATTTGAATTTAAAATATGCACAACAACAAGGAAAGATGGGAAATTATAAACAAACCATTTCAACTCTTGAAAGATTAACGATGCTGTACCCTGATAACGTTGAAATTAAGTTATATTTATTATCAGTATTGGTACAAATAGACTCACCAGATAAAGCAAGAAGTTTAATTGAGGAAATGAAACTTAGGACAGATCTACAATCAGAGGATTTGGAAACGCTACAAGAAATTGAGCAAGATTTAAAAGATAAAGAGCCAGGTTTATGGAATTTAAGTGTGGATATTAGTATTGCAAGTCTTATAAGCAACAATGTAAATAGTGTTTCTAAAAATAGAAAGAAAAGTGAAGAAGGTGAAGTTGCAGAATTTACATCTGCTATGTTTGATAAGACTACTAGTGGAGGAATAAGTTTTTCAGCTACAAGACCAATTGGTGAAGAGTCGTCTTTTTTAGCAAATATATCTCATACAACATCTAACCAACACCAAGAACATGATGATGATTTTCAGTCTTATGGATTAACTCTTGGTTTAGATACAGTATTAGGCGGTCAAAGCTTAAGTCCATACTTTACCGTTAGCAAATCAGACTATCATACCGATGCAGATAGTTTTTCTACAGGGATGGGTATAGGTGGTTTTTTTACAGTTGGTGAAAGAAATTCATTTAGTTATGGTTATTCATTTTCAGACTCTAAAGGAAACCAAAATAATTCAGATCTCACTGCACAAGAAACAAATTCTATTGGACATGGTTATACATTTAATCATGATTATATTTTTACTGAAATTATATCTACCTCGATTGGCCTAGGTTACAGCGACACTGATGCAAGAGTAGATGCTGGAAATGATTATGAAACTTATGATTTTAGTTTAGGAATAAACTTATCATTTCCATGGGCGTTTATAGCTATAACTAATGGTATGAGTTTTAATGATTATAAAAAAGAAGACCCAAGTGTTGCTTCTGATAGACTTAGATCAGATTTTGCAAACACATTTGATATTATGTTAACTAAAGCAATAGGGGATATATTTCCTGCAATAGATCAAAATAGAAATTTATTTATAAACTTATCTTATGAAAAAGTAATTTCAGAGGCAAATACTCTTAATTATGATTATCACTCAGATTCTTTTTCATTAAGTTTTACAAAATCATTTTAATATCAAATCTAACGGATAAGGTGAAAAATGCTTAAAAATATAACATTTATCCTGATCATACTGAGTTTAAAAAGGTTTATTTTTTGGAAAATAGTGATAATTTTAAATTGATGAAAAAACTGATATCGACAATTCTGTGCTCAATAATGTTTATGAGTTTTAACTCATACGCAGAAGAAACACTTACAATTGAAAAACAACTCGTAGGTATTGTTGGAGCAATTTCAGGAACAGTTAAAACTGAAACAAGAGAATTAAAAGAAGGTGACAAAATTTATTTGAATGAAACAATTTATTCTTCACAAGGATCGGGAACACAAATATTACTTTTAGACCAATCAACTTTTACAGTTGGAGAAGATTCTGAAGTTGTGATGGATACTTTTATATACGATCCAAAAACCAATGATGGAAAAATTGTTGCAAGTGTTAAGCAGGGAAGTTTAAAAGTTATATCGGGTTTAATAAGTCAAAAAGATCCAGATAGTCTAACTGTTACAGTTCCAGAAGGAACATTAGGATCTAGAGGTACAGAATTTCAAACTATAGTATCAAAAGGTAAAACAGATACTTTATTAATCGGTCCTGGTAAAAACAATACTTTAGGTATGAGGCCAGGAGCAGTTTTAGCGAGTAACAAATTTGGTAAAACTTTATTAGATAATCCTTACAGCGTCACCTCAATGAGTAAAGGTAAGGCGCCTGATAAAGCAAGAAAAATTACTAGATCTCAACTTAAAAAATTTAATAAAAAAATGAGAGCCTTGAGCAAAAGCAAAGTTGATAAAGGCGAAAAGAAAATTGCAAAAAAAGCTGCAAGAAAAGAATTAAAGAAAGAATTAAAATCTTTAGGTTTTGAAAAAGAGGAAATTAAATCAATAATTAAAGAGAATATTAAAAAAGATAAAGAGAAAAAAATTGCATTAAAAACAGAAAAAAAAGCAGAAAAAAAGAAAAAGAAAAAGAAAAAAGCTAAAGCAGAAGGTGAAAAAGGTAAAAAGAAAAAAGGAAAAGTAAAAGAAGGCAAAAAAGGTAAAAAGAAAAAAGCTAAAGCTAAAGACGGTAAAAAAGATAAAAAGAAAAAAGCAAAAGCTAAAGACGGAAAAAAAGGTAAAAAGAAAAAAGCTAAAGCAAAAGCTCCGTCTAAGAAAAAACCTAAAGCAAAAGCTCCGTCTAAGAAAAAACCAAAAGCTAAAGCAAAAAAACCAGCTAAGAAAAAACCTAAAGCTAAAAAACCAGCTAAGAAAAAACCTAAAAAGAAAGCCAAGCCTAAAAAGCCTAAAAAGAAAAAAGCTAAACCTAAAAAGCCTAAAAAGAAAAAGAAAATCAAAAGAGTAGCTAAGAAGAAAAAAGCAGCTAAGAAGAAAAAAGCTAAAAAGAAAAGAAATAAGAAGAAGTAATTAGCTTAGTTTCATAAAGATTTACATTAGATAATTAAGATATACACTCACTAATGTGCGTGCTTTTTTTGAAAAAAACTTTAATTACTTAATTTTTTTAATCCTTTTATTAATTTTAATTTCTCTAAAAGTAATCAACCCTTCCTTAATTAAGTCCATTTCATATTTAAGTTTTGATTTATATCAAAAAGTATTTGTAGAAAAAAAAGGTGATACAGATGTTGTCATAATAGATATTGATGAAACAAGCCTAGGTAAATTTGGTCAATTTCCTTGGAGCAGATCTGTTTTTGCAAAAATTATCGATCAAGTTGAAAGTTCCAATCCAAAGGCAATTGGTTTTGATGTTTTTTTTACAGAAAAAGATAAACAATCCCCCGAAGAAATTATTAAATCTTATGGATTAATACCATCTGATATTGCTGATCTCCAAAAATTAAAAGGTCATGATGATGTTTTTGCAGAAAAATTAAAAAGTGCAAAAACAGTTACAGCAGTTTTAGGTAGCAATGTTCCATCACATTCAAATTATGAGCGAAAGGCAAAAGCAAAATTCTTATCAAAAGGAGGAGATCCAAAAGATTTCACATATTCTTACCCATACTCAATTGGTTCATTAGAAAAATTAGAAAAAGAAGTACAAGGTTTGGGTTCTATATCTTTTTTAGACCAGTTGGATGGTATAATTAGATCGCTTCCATTAATAGTTAGACTTAATAACAAAATATATCCAACCATGGGATTAGAAATGGTTCGAGTTGGAGAAAATCAAAAAAATATATACATCGAGTTAAACGAAGTTGGAATTAATAGAATAAGCGCAAGACCTTATAAAATAGACTCAGATCCTAATGGGATTATTTGGATTAAATATAAAGAACCCCAAAAAAAACAATATATATCTGCAGGAGATGTTTTTGATGGTAAATTCCAAACAGATTTTTTTAAAGACAAATATGTTTTGATTGGTGCATCAGCGCAAGGACTTTTTGATTTAGTCAAAATACCAACAGGCTTAACTGTTCCTGGAGTTGAAGTTCACGCAAATGTTATTGAAAATATTTTAGATCAATCTTATTTAGTTAGAAACCCAAATACATATGTTTTTGAATTGTTATTTTCTATAATTGTTGCATTATTAACATTTATTTTATCTCAAAAAATAAGACCAAAATACAGCTTGTCAGTATTTTTTGGTAATCTTTTATTAATAATTGTAATTGGTTTTTATATTTATAAATTTAGGTCAGAACTTGTAGATATTAGTTACCCAATATTTATTTTAACAATCACTTTCTTAACAGGGTTGTACTTTAGATTTATAGAAGAAAATAAATTAGCACTTGCAAATCTACAAAAAGAGGCAAAACTTTTAAAAGAAAGAGAACTTGCTGCTGGAGTTCAGAAAAGTTTATTCCCAGATATTTCAAAATTTGAAAACTTTATTTTTGCTAGAAACGTTCCTGCAAGAGATGTATCAGGAGATTACTTTGATGTTGTAAGATCAACACCTGAAGAGTATTTTTTTACTTTAGCCGATGTATCTGGAAAAGGTGTGAAGGCTGGAATGTACATGGCAAAAGCATCATCCATATTTAGAACACTTACCAATCTAAAATTTCCTCTAGAAAAAGTTGTCTTTGGAGTGAATAATGAACTTGTTGAAGCTAAATTTAAAGGAATGTTTGTAACTGCTGTATTTGGCAAGTTAAATATTAAAACAGGAGAATTAGTATTTATAAATGCAGGTCATGAAAGTATTCTAACTTTTGATAAGGGTAAAAATTACGAATATATAAAGTCTGATATGCCTCCAATTGGAATAATTAAGTACTTCACAGAGACAATGGTAAAATCAAATACCATGAACCTAAAAGATAAAACATTCGTTGTTTATACAGACGGGGTTACAGAGGGATACCTTAAAAATGGTGAAGAACTAGGGGCAGAAGGAGTTCAAAATATCATAAACAGTATTGAAAATATTAACCCAAAAAATATAGTACTCGGTATAGAAAAAGAGCTCAATTGGGGGGCAGAAAAATTAAGGGACGATATTACTTGTATGGCTATCAATATAGAAAATACCGAGCTGATCAAAAAGAAATAAATCTTAACATCATGAAAATTATTAAAAAATTAAATATCAAAAAAATTTTTAGGTCTTTAAAAACTGGTGTTCTAAGTATTAATACTTTTTTTCTCTTACTCGGAGTTTTTTTTTCTACACTAGCTCTTGCCGTCACTTTAACTGTTACACCTATATTTAATAGAATCCCTGATGGCTCAGCTACTGGTGAATGTTTTAGTTCTAAAATATCAGATGAGACACAGGGTGGTGAGAAAGGTAAATTTGTAGACCTTGATCACGATAGAACTGAGGATCTACGAGATGTCGTGTGGAGTGATGACGGATCAATGATTTTTACAATCAATGCTGATATGGACAAATCCACAGCCAGAGGCCCCATGGGAGATCTTGATTTATCTATGAATAAAGTGAGAGACCCATTTGAATTAAATACTGTAAAAACTTATCTTACAGTAAATACTGGAATTCAATCACACACTTGTGATGATATTGATGGCTTTGATGTTGATCATGCAGATTTTCAGGCTCAAGGTCTGCCCAGTGGTGGTGTTACTGAATATAGAGGTATTCATGTAGCTCAAGGTGGTAGAATTTTTTATATTTTGAGAAAAACAGGTGAAGTAAATAGATATGATTTAAGTTCGCCTTTTGATTTTAAAACATCTAAATATGTGCAACGAATTGATTTAGCAACTGACACAAAGACAACTGGTTTTTCAATTAGCAAAGACGGTACGAAATTGTATCAAATGGATAGTGGTACGGACGATGATACACCCGTGCTAAAGACTTATTCATTATCACCAGCATTTGATATTACATCTGCTACGGAAATACACAGTGCGAATTTGTATACTGACTTTGGAGTAACAGATCTTGATGGAAATCAATCATTTAGAGATATTGAATTTAGTAGTAGTGGTGATCAAATGTTTATCTCAGCTTTAGACACTAATGACTTCACTAATAATAGAATTTATATATTTAGCTTAAGTAAAAATTTTGATGTTTCAACACAAACTCTTTTAGGTTTCCATAAAGTTGTTTATCCTGATCATGCAACAGGGACTGGAGTATCGTGGGGTTTTTCTTTTTCAAGTGATGGTATGAAATTATTTACTGTGCAGTTAGCTACTCCCGCGAGTAGAATAGACCAAGTTCATCAATTTGATCTTGAATGTCCTTATGGATTAATTAAATGTTCTTCAGATACGTCTTCATCAATTGAAGCGCAATTTGAGCTTGCTAAACAAAATATAAGTTTAAACGTTAATACTATTTTTAAAAGATTTGAATGGATAAAAAGAAATCGTGATGAAGAAAATTTATCTGCTCATAACTTTAAAATAAACTATGAGGATCCTTTATTAAAAACTTTAGCTAATAAGTTTGAACCATCGGTAAGAAACAATGTTGCATCTTTTATTAGCAAACATAAAACAGAAAATAAAAAATCGAAGTGGTCTAGCTGGAGCTTAGCAGATATATCTATAAGTATTTTTGAAAAAGATGGTTCAGTAAAAGCAAAAGATCTAAATACCAGAGGTTTAACCTTAGGAACAGACAGAAAATTTGGAGATAACAAATTTTTTGGACTAGCACTAAGATACAGTGATAGTAGCTCTGATATCAAATTTTCAAAACAAGATGTAACTATGGAGTCTTTAACTTTAAACCTATATGGAATTTTACCCTCTAACGATAATCAATACATAAATGCCGTTTTAGGCTTAAGTCATTTAAGGTACGATCATAGATACATGGGCAATCTATCAGGTGAGAGAAAAGGAAAACAAGCATTTGCAACAATAAATTATAGAACTAAAGATAAATATGGAATTCTGAATGTAACTCCAACGGGTAAACTTACATATGGCGTAACAAGATTATCAGAATTTACAGATTACTTAGCTAAAGCTTCAGGGCTACCAACTAGAGATGTAATATATAAAGAGGACACTTTTACTAGTGGGGAGCTTGCAGCTGGATTTTTATTTGAAACTGACATAATTGAAACTGATCAAGGAACACTGCAGCCAATGGGTGGAATAGAGATATTGTATGATTTAACATCAGATGTTGATTATAAATATAGGTATCAAGGTGAAGGTGATGTTAACAAAAATACAATTCATGGTAATTTTTCAAGACAAAATTTAAAAACATCACTCGGGTTTGAAGCTATTCACTTAAATGGTTTTACAGTATCAACTGAATATCAGAGAACAATTAGATTAAATGACCGTAGCGATGCCCCTGGATATAGCACGGATACTTTTATAATAAAGTTTAGTCGTTCAAAAGAAGAGGATAATCAATTTGCATTAAATTATGATCCGATCAATGCTCACCAAACCAATTTGAGTTATTCAAAAAATATACACGGTTTAGACTTTAAAATTAACTCAAATCAAAGCTTAGAGAACAGTTCTGAGTATTTTACCAACCTAGAAGTGTCTGGAAAATTTTAAGAAAGTGAGATAATATTATTTAAAATGTTTGAAAAATTAGAAGAACTTGCGAAAAATAATAAAAAAATTTCAGATTTTCATATTAGAAGCGGTTGGCCTTTAGCATATAGACAAACAGGTGAAATTCATAAAGTTCAAGAAGTAATGGTTAAAGCACAAGATCTACAAGATCTTATTTCAACCAATTGCAACGAAGTAGAAATGAAAAAGTTTAATGATACCCATGAGCTAGACTCATCTGTTACATTAAGTGGACTAAGATTTAGGGCAAATTTTTATAAAACCATTACTGGTCCAGCAGCAGTCTTAAGAAGAGTAGAGAGCGTTATACCAGAAATGGGTCAATTTGATCTTCCACCAGTTCTCTATGATATAATTGATATGCATAAAGGATTAGTACTAGTTACAGGACCAACTGGATCAGGAAAATCTACAACTCTTGCCGCAATCGTTAATGAAATAAATAAAACTAGAACTGCAAATATTATTACAGTTGAAGATCCTGTTGAGTTTATTCATAAAGACATTAAAAGTATTGTCTCTCACAGGGAAGTTGGAAAACAAACACAAACTTTTGCAAGTGCATTAAAGGCTGCATTACGAGAAGACCCAGATGTTATTTTAGTTGGTGAGATGAGAGACTTAGAAACAGTTGGACTTGCTTTAACAGCTGCTGAAACGGGTCACTTAGTATTTGGAACATTACACACAAGTGGTGCACCAAATACAATAAATAGAATTATTGACGTTTTTCCACCTGAGCAACAAGCTCAAATCAGAGCACAGATTTCAACATCATTAAAGATGGTAGTTACACAAAGACTTTTAAAAACTAAAGACGGCCAAGGACGTTGTGGTGCTTTTGAGGTGATGAAGTGTACAGCTCCAATTCAAAACTTAATAAGAGAAGCAAAAATTCATCAAATCCCAAGCATCATGCAGACTGCAGTGAAAGATGGTATGATTACCATGACTAAGTCTTTAGAGGAATTAGTTAAAGCAGGAAAAATAGATGCAAGTGCTGGAAAAGAACATTAAAGGTTTCACTATTCTTGAATTATTAGTTGTCTTGGCAATAGTTGGCGTTATATCTGCTGTTGCTTATCCAAATTTTTCTTCTTGGAATAAAGAAAGAGAAGTAAGGTCTGCTGTAACTAAAATATCATCTTTAATAAGAAATATTCATGCGCAAACAGAAAAAGGTACTTTTGCATATGTTCAAGTAAAATTTACAAATACTGATAAAAGTTTAACTGTAGAGACCAAAGGAATGACTATGGATACTCTTGCAACTAAAATGAATGATGGAGACGATCCCTGGAACCAAAAATTCCCTGATAATGTTACACAAAGGTGTTCCTTTGAAGATAGTTATTGGGACACTGATACAGCAGATGCAGACGCAAGTATTAAAAGTTTTGTAAGCAAAGTAAATTTTTCAAGTGTTACAACTTCATTTGCGGGTGGAGGTGGAAATGATCTAGAGTTAGGAGAAGGGGAAGCTGTCCCTGTAGATATGATGGGGGGAGCAGGCGATAGCGAAGGTGTTGGTGCAGTATGTTTTTCAAGAGGTGGAAAATTTTATGAGGCAAATGGAGATTTATTGAGCGATTCAGATCTACCTTTTGGTTTTATATATATTTGTAGAAGAATTAATGATGGTGAAACATGTCCTGTAATATACAACCAAGCTAGCCTAAATGAAGAACAAGTTCCTGCAACAGGTGGTGAATATATAAATGCAATTAAGTGGTCTAGATTTGGAAATTTTTATAGAACCAAATGGAGTGGCACAGGGTGGATAGAATAAATGATTTTTAAAAACAAAAAAAATATATCAGGACTTTCTTTGCTTGAAGCATTGGTGTCTACGGTAATAATTGGAATTGGTTTTGTGGCTATTCTGCAGATGGTTAATTATTCTGTTCAGTCAATGCACACCTCAGGTGAAAGAACTAAGGCTAATTTTTTAACTAATGTAATCGCAGAAGATGTTATAAGTAGCAGAGATTCTTCGACCACATCCCATTCAAATTTTACAAAATATTTAATGGGGACTGACGAAAGTAGTCCAATATTTGATGCGGGTGCATGTAAATCTAAAGATGGAACCGCATCAACTGATGTAGGTAAAATTTATGGCACAGGTTCTTCTGATGCTCATGCAATGAAATTAAACAAATGGAAAGCTCTTTTAAATAGTAAGTCATATTTAAAATGTAGAGGTGTAAATGAAACCAGAAAGTTTCAAGTTTATAAAATATGTAGATCTGGTTGTACTTATACTAATACAAGCATTCAAGATGATGAAATTTATATTGGTAGAATTCAAATAAATTTAAATGACGGAAAGAAAAGGAAATATTTATATTTTCAAGCAGACTACAAGTTGGTGGGAGTTAATTAGATGAATAATATTTATTTTAAAAATCAAAAAGGTTTAACACTAATTGAGATTATGATTGGTATTATTATTACCTCTTTAATGATGGGGGCATTATACACTACTTACAGTGTCGTAAATAGCACCTACTCTCAAGTAAGTGAAAAAGCAAAAATTAGCAGATCAAGCAGGGATCTGGTTTCAATGCTAATGAGAGATATACGAATGGCTGGATTTAAATATTATGCGGGTTCTCAGACAATTTCTAAATTTGCTGATGATACTAGTGGAGAATGCAAACCAGACGGGATGATACTACCAAAAAAAAGTTATTTTACATTTGAAAATGGTTTTATTGATGAAAAGTTAAGTCATAATCCATTGGTAATAAGAAAAGATAGAATTGGTTTCCAAAATACCAAAGATGAAAGTATGTCGATACAATCTAATGTGGCCGGAACTGGTTTATGTTGTGATCAGATAGAGATTGTTTACGAAGATTTTAATCAAAATGATTTAAATCAGCCTTTTAAAAAATATAGGATTACATATTTTGCAGACGAAAAAAGCGATAGAGATGGGTCAAATAAAAGATTTGCTGTTTACAAGACCGTTGAGTCCTGGTCTCAAGCAAGAACAGATGCAGATAAAACTGAGGACGAAGAATCAGGAGAGGTAACCTGTTTATGGCCTGCGGATTATGATCCTGCAACAGAAGGTTGGCAAAAAGATTGTCCCGAATGTGTAGACAAAGAATTAGTTAGAGACCACATTGAAGACATGGAATTTATACCATTCGATAAGGATGGATTAATAATTAAAGATTCCGCTGGCGATTATCCCGCACCTGAATTAGCTGGAACTGGAATTAGAAAAAGACTTTATGATATATCGGGAGTAGATATTAGACTTACTTTTAGATCTAAGGATGATTTTTATAAAGAAGTCCAAAAAAAAACTATTGCAGGATTAGATGATCGATCAAAGGAAAATGAGGATAAGTTTTTAAGAGACTCTGTAATCGTAACTGTTAACACAAGAAATATTGGTGGAAGTTTATTTTAATGATAAAAAAAAATGAAAAAGGTTTTACCTTAATTTTATCTCTGGTTTTGCTTTTAGCGATGTCACTAATGGGAGGTGGTTTGATCGTCATCTCTTCATCAGACCATCAAAGCAATAATAGCAGCGATGAATTTCAACAAACTTTTTATGTTGCAGAACACGGTTTAATGGAAGCACAAAAGTCACTAATAAATAAAATGATGGGCCCAGTTCAAGACGATGGTTCTAGAAATGAGGATATAAGATCTATTCCAACAAATGTAGAGCAAGCAATATCAAATTTAGATCAAGATACCCCTTGTTATAAAAGTTTTAGAAATTTAAGTAGAGCAGATGACTTTGAAGTAGTTGAACATGTACAGGATCAGTCATTTTTTAATCTTATTTCTCCTATTTTAACTTCAGCTCCAAGTTTTGGTGACGCTAGTGAGATTGATCAAGAGACAAAGAGAATGCAAAAATTTAGATTTGAATATTTTTCAGTTAATGCTGGCACATCGAACTATAAAGCTGCAGGTTCTAGTTTAAAAAAAACATCAGGAACTATACAAAGACAAGGAACTGCATATAGAATTTACGCTTGTGGTATTCTTGGAAATGTTTCCAAACCCGAAATTATAATCCCACTTGAAACAATTGCCATTTTATCCCACTAAATGACCGGTCAAATTGAACATAATTTATTCATTAACTCTATTGAAAATTTTTATCAATTATTTAAATTTAACTTTGTGAAAAAAATATATTTTTATATTCTTTTATTACTTTTTATTACTAATAAGTCCTTGGCTTGTCAGCTTTTAAATGTTCCCATCGGATCAAACGTCAATAGCGCAGTTACAATATTTGAATTTTTAGAAGGTCATAATAAAGATGTGTATGGAGATGAATTTTCTGCAAAATATGAAGACTATGCTCTAGACTATTGTGAAGGCTCATCTCTAGAAAATTCAGATTTAGAGGTTATTGTTTATAATTCTAAAATTGCTGGAATTAACTTAATTAATTCACACAATGAGAATAAAAATGAAATTTACGAGTTTGTTAAAAATTTTATTTCAGATCCAGGGAGTGAAGCAAAAAATAATAGCTGGACTGGATATAAAAATTTAAGTATTGGAGATCTAATTATCACTTACGGTAAAACTGAGATTTCCAACGAAATAATTGAATATTTAGAAATAACAAATGCTGAAATGTTTGATTTTACTTTAGGTGAGAGAGTAATGAATGCAACAGGATAACCTATGAAATATTTAAAAATTTTATTTATACTCTTTTTGTTAATAACTCCACATAATGTTTCTTATTCAAAACCTGTGCCACCAGGAGCAGGAGATGGTGACGTTGCTGCAAATATTTTATTTTTAGTTGATAGTTCAGCTAGTATGCAATCATGGATTGGCTCAGATGGATTAGGTTCAGTCCCTAAAGCAGTTTATGACTCTGATGGCAAAATACTAATTAACCAAAATGGAAGAAGAGCTGTTGGTATAGTTAGATATACTTCAGCAGGTGAAAGAGATACTGATTTTACTCCTATTAGGATAACTCCATCAGCAGGCTGCAGTAACGTTTACGATACTACCAGAAGTACAGCGAATAGAAATGTAAGAAGAAATGCTGGATTAAATTTTGTAGAAGGATTTTCAGGATTAAATATTACCAATCAAAATATGTTTTTTTTTATTAATAGAGAAAGAGCAGATAGGGATATGGTATTTGGTTTTACTGAAGATGGAACAAATTGTTTGTTTGCTTTACGCGCAGAATCATCGCGCGCTCGAATACTTGATATAGATATAAAAAAAATTGGTGATATTCATTATATGTTTGTAGCTGGTTCTTGGAGAAGAGGCGGTTTTTTTAAAACTTGCAACCTTTCAACAATGGCATGCACCAACGAAGAATTTAGAGGTAATACAATCCTGAGAAATGTAAAAAGAATATCAGTTAATAATGAAGGAACATTTGTTTATATGACCTCCAGGGATGGAAATGTTTCTGGATTTAGTTTAGACTTGACAGATGCTAGTCCCTTAGGCTCCGTAACAACAATTAACAGAATATGTGAGAGCGTTAATAATCCAACATTAAGATCCGATATAATGTATGCAACAACAGTTGCTGTGTCTCCAGATAACAGCAACATTCTTTATACTGGATCTCATGTAAACCATGCAATACAAAAATTAGAATTAACAGATACAACATGCACTGTCGTTGAAAGTATTGGTGCAGGTATAAATTCAGTTCTTGCAAATAAAGGAACTTCTGCAGACACTGATGCAGATGATATTAGATTTTCTAGAGTTTGGGGAATGCATGTGAATGAGAATGGCAAAATACTTACTGCTACTGCTAGAGGATATGTTGATGAATTTAATGAAAGTGCATTTACCGAAGTTGGTAGAGATACAGCATGGCTTCAACAGATGGGTGGTCCTAGGTTAAGAAGATGGGACGGTGTAAAAAATGCAATAAATGCAATTGTAAACGATACAACATTAACAACCGGTGCTCACTTCGGATTTGGTCACTGGAATGCTGGTATAAGCGGTAAAGGAAAAAACTCTACAAATGGTGGAGCTTACTGTCATAGAAATCCTAATTGTAGTTATTATGGCAGTTGGAATGGTGAACACCCTTTGGGTTCAAGTTCATTATGTAACACAGATTCATGCTTAAACATTGGAATAAGTTCTAATGGCGCTAGTCAAATTATGGCTAAGTTAGAACCTATGGGTCTAGCTTGGGGAACAGACTCACAAGCTTTTTCCGACTTAGCTTCTAAATATTTCAACGACGAAAATGCAGGAGGTAAAGTTTTTGATGAAGATTCTTTATGTCAATTAAATTATGTAATTGTAATTGGAGATGGTGCAATGACAAATACAGGTATTAACAAAACATTTGCAGACAACGCCAAAATTAAACATGGAGGGCAATCTATACAAAGAATGGAAGCATTAAGGGAAAAAGGAGTTAAATCTTTATATGTTGCTTATGGTGGAGGTATAAAAGGTAACTCAATGAAAATGTTCGATGAATTTGCAAGAGCTGGTTCTTGTGCTGAACTTGGAGATAAAGACTGTGAAGAAACAATAATTGCAGACACCCCTGAAGAATTAAAATCTGAGTTAGCAAGTAAAATTAGACAAATTATTGCAGATAAACTGGCATTTACTGCCCCATCAATTACTGCAACTATCCAAGAAGGTGGTTCATTGTATCAAGCACAATTCGCTTATGAACAATTTGGAGAATGGAAAGGCACTATTTTAAGAAAAAAACTTAACTCTGATGGAACAGTCGAACATACAACCACTGAACCTAATCCGCACGGAAATTGGAGTGCTGCGGTTAAAATAAAAAGCCAATCTACCGCAGACGACGCGGATGATGGAAGAAATTTATGGTCTGCAATTCCTGGAGCATCATATTTTAATAATTGGGATAATTTTAAAGTTGCAAATTCAGACAAAATCGCAAGCGAATTATTTGATTTGTTAGGATACACAGTTCCGGATTATCACAATGCCTCATCTTATTGCGCAACTAGGGAAACAGGAGATAAGTATGTTGGTAACAATGGAAATGATGATGACATTAAAGGACTTATTAAATTTATGAAAGGCAATGATTATTTCGATTATAATGGAAATTGTAATGTTACAGAGGTAAGAGATCATGTAATGGGTGATATTTATCATTCTCAATTAATAGAAGTAGGCCCTCCAGATGCAAATTTAGAGTTCTCCGGCACAAATGAGGAAGCCTATTATAGAAATATAAATAATTATCAAGGCTTCATGTCAAAACATTCGCAAAGACAAAACGTAATTTATGCTGGATCTAATAGTGGTATACTACATGCTATCAATGCTGATACAGGAGAAGAGGAATGGGGGTTTATTCCACCTTTTATTGCAGCCTTATTACCTCAGATTATTAACAGAGGATATGATGGTATGGTTGATGCTACAATAGCCTATGTTTTAGATGACGAGGGCAATCCTAAGTTAGACGGCGATGGAAAACCGATCCCAATTAAAAAAACTGCTGGTGGCTCAAACCCTCTATTTGGTGTTGATGGTTCCCCAGTTGTGCATGATGCATATATTGAAGGTTACGACGTAGATGGAAATCCGGAAGGTAAAGAATGGCGAACAATATTGTTTGTTCCCTATGGAAGAGGAGGCGCTGGCTTCTCTGTTCTTGACGTTTCCAATCCAATTATTGGAGATGATGGTGGTCCAATTCATTTGTTTTCTATCTTTAACGATCAGATAAATAAAAAAGTTTTAATATCCAAATTTGATGGAAGTATAGTAGAAGAAACTTATAACTCAGGCTTTTCATCTTTTCTACAAACGGAAGAAGGCATGAAAGTATCTGCTAATTATGTCACTGCAAGAGAAGAAGATGATGATGAGTGTAACAGCACAGATGATGATGATACTAACAATTGTGTACAACAGGATGCGATAGCTAAGTGCATAGATAGTGATGAGATGGCAGATACTGACCCAGCATTTAGAGATGAGGGTACTAGTTCTTGTTATATAAGTGACACCTTTCATTTTGCGGATATCACTTTAGATATTGGTGATGATGAAGCGATCGCTGCTGGTGTTTTAAGCGCAAAAGAAGTAGACAACGAAACCGGACTTATATCACCACTTGGTATCAAAGATGCAAGAATGAAAGGCGGTTTTCTAAAAGTACAATTTGACAAAAAACTTGTTATTAATGCTAACCGAAATGATCATGTTGATGGTGCAAGTAATGAGACAAATCAATTTAGTATTTCTACATCTTGTAAGGGAGCAACAGGAATTCCAGTTGAGTACGATTACACTCAATTAGGTGAGACGTGGTCTACGCCAAGAATAGTTAGAATACCTTCAGTAGATGGTGGAGGTTTAAATAATGACAGATATGTTGCAGTCATGGGTGGAGGAATGAGTAAAAACGATACTTGTGCTGGTTCAGCTGTATTTTTGGTAGATCTTCATTTAGACGAACCAGAAACCCCTGGAAGAATTTATGGTGCTATTGAGAATCGAGGTCCAATTACAATCGTAGATACTACACCTGATGGTATTATGGTTGGTGGCACAATGACTGCTACAGATAAAGGAAGCGATATAGCCAATGCAATTCCTGCAGCCCCGCTTGTCATTACTCCAGACACTGCTTTTAATATCCCATGGAGAGGAGCATTAGTATATGTAAATGATTTAGAGGGTAAAATTACTAAAATAAATTTAACAAATTCTAAAAAAAATTCATCAAACCTTTTTGATCAAACTACATTATTTAGCTTAAATGCAAACACAGATAACGCTAGATATTCGTATTTTGCTATGGATGCTGGAATAGGTTTGACCAAAAATCAAATGATGTTGTTTGGTTCTACCGGAAACTTTACAGATCTTGGTGGTAGAGAAGAAAATATGGATAATATTATGTATGGAGTAACAGACGTAGATTATCCATTTTTTAAACATTTAAATCTTGGTGCAGGCGGTAAGGTTCCAAGGGGAGATGATGATACATTTTTTCAATTAGCACACCAAGGAGCTAACGCTGCAGCTAATGTCGATGATGCAGCTGATTGTAAAAACGTTACTGGTGCAACTGACTTTGAGGAATGTACTGATGGCAAAGATGCTTGGGTAATTAAATTAGGTCAAGATGCAAATAATAACTTTTATGTTCCAAAAACATTTAGAAAAGCATCAGCTTCACCTACTTTATTTAAGGGTCAAGTATATTTTCCAATTTACCAACCACCAGACAGTGGCGTAGATAGATGTGCTCAAGGATCTGCATTTATTTGTGTGTCGGATGATGAGTGCGGTTATAATAATTCAGCTAGATTAAAACTTCCTGATGCCCCACCTGATGTTAATAATCCAGGTGCCAATGCATGCGCATTTGTTAGAAAAGGTATTTTATCTGAATTAGTAATATTTGCTGATAAATTATTTGCAAACGTTGCTGGTCCAACAGGAGATGAAGATACATTGTTCTCAATATTATCAATTCCTGGCGAAATTATGCAAAATAAAGGTGGCTGGAGAGATAGTAGTTTCTAATTTAATTTCTTCTTAAGATTTCCATCAATAGCATCGAGAAATTCATTAGTTGTTAGGTATTTCTGATTTTTATTAATTAAGATTGCCAAGTCTTTTGTCATTGAACCTGACTCAACACAATTAATACATACATCTTCTAAAGTTTTAGAAAATTTAATTAGCTCATCATTTGTATCTAATTTACCTCTATGAGCAAGACCCCTTGTCCAAGCAAATATTGAAGCAATAGGGTTAGTTGAAGTTTCTTTTCCTTGTTGATGCATTCTATAATGTCTTGTAACTGTACCATGTGCTGCTTCTGCTTCCATTGTTCTACCATCAGGAGCTAACAACACACTTGTCATTAGTCCTAAAGATCCATAACCTTGCGCAACAGTATCAGACTGAACATCTCCGTCGTAATTTTTACATGCCCAAATATATTTACCACTCCATTTCATAGCGCACGCAACCATGTCATCAATAAGTCTATGCTCATAAATTAAATTATGTTTATTAAAATCTGACTTAAATTCTTTTTCAAAAACCGCTTGGAATATATCTTTAAATCTTCCATCATAAGTTTTTAAAATAGTATTTTTTGTAGATAAATAAACAGGCCATTTTTTAATTAACCCATAATTGAAACATGATCTTGCAAAGTCCTCGATTGATTTATCTAAATTGTACATTGAAAGTGCAACCCCAGGTCCAGGGAAATTAAACACCTCATAACTTTTATTATCTTTACCATCTTCTGATGTCCATTTTATCTCCAGTTTTCCTTTTCCAGGAACTTTAAAATCTGTTGCTCTATATTGATCACCAAAAGCATGCCTTCCTATAATAACTGGATCTGTCCATGATGGGACTAATCTTGGAACATTTTTACAAATTATTGGTTCTCTAAAAACAGTTCCTCCAATTATGTTTCTTATTGTTCCATTTGGAGATCTCCACATCTTTTTTAAACTAAATTCTTTTACCCTAGCCTCATCTGGGGTGATTGTTGCACATTTAATCCCAACCCCATTCTTTTTGATCGCATTAGCACAGTCTATTGTAATTTGATCTGAAGTATCATCTCTACTCTTCATGCCAAGATCATAATATTCAATGCCAAGATCAAGATAGGGTAGTATTAATTTCTTCTTAATAAACTCCCATATAACCCTAGTCATTTCATCACCATCTAACTCGACTACTGGGTTTTTGACCTTAATTTTGCTCATATTTACTTATAAATCTTATTAATTGAATTTTTGCTTTTTATATACATATTAATCAGAAATTAGCAAAATAAAGTATTATGATTGATAAAATTTTTCCTAAATTACACAATGAAGGCTATAAATTTTTAGTTATTTTTGGCCTAGCAACACTTGTATTATATTTGATCAATGGTTTTCTTGGATTAGTAGGAGTAGTACTTACAATTTGGGTATATTATTTCTTTAGAGATCCAGACAGAATTTCGATTAATGATGAAAATTATTTAGTAAGTCCAGCTGATGGACTTGTTTTACAAGTCATGGAAACCAATGGTCCAAAGGAATTAAATTTAGAAAATAAAAAGTTTACTAAAGTAAGTATTTTTATGAATGTATTTGATTGCCATGTAAATAGAATTCCTTGTAGTGGAGAAATACAAGAAATAAAGTATGTTGCTGGTAAATTTTTAAATGCTTCTTTAGATAAAGCTAGCGAGGATAACGAAAGAAATTACTATAAAATTAAAAATAATTTTGATGAGGAAATTGTTGTTGTACAAATAGCAGGTTTAGTTGCAAGAAGAATTGTTACAGAGTCCTCCGAAGGTGAGAAATTAGAACAAGGATCTAGAATTGGAATGATTAGATTTGGAAGTAGAGCAGAATTATATTTTGAGAATTACAAACCTCTGGTAAAGGTTGATCAAAAAACTATTGCTGGAGAAACTTTAATAGCAAAAAGATAATTAATGCAGCAATCTGATAAAAAATTTAAGCTGGTTTCAAATAAAAAAACAAGAACAATATTACCAAATATGTTCACCTTAGTGGGTGTATGCATTGGTTTAACTTCTATTAAATTTGCATTTGATGAAAGATTTGGTTTAGCAATCATATGTATAATTGTTGCTGGTTTAATAGATGGTTTAGATGGAAGAATTGCAAGATTAATTCAAGGAACATCCAAGGTTGGAAAAGAGCTAGATTCTTTAACAGACGTTATAAGTTTTGGTGTTGCTCCAGCTTTTATAATGTACTTTTGGCAATTAAATACTCTTGGTAGAGTTGGATGGTTAATATGTTTAATTTATGTGATATGCGTAGCATTAAGACTTGCAAGATTTAACGTGAATTCTGAAACACAATCTTCATGGAAAGATAGTTTTTTTGAGGGGATTCCATCACCAGCTGGAGGTATTTTAGTTTTGATGCCGTTAATATATAGTCAAAGTGAATTACAGTTTTTCAATATAAATTATAGTTATTTTGTTCCAGTCTTATTTATACTGATTTCAGTATTATTAATTAGCAAAGTTCCAACATATTCTTTTAAAAAAATTGCAGTCCCGAGAAGATTAACTATATTTCTTTTGTTTAGTGTAGTTTTATTTTTTGGTCTTCTTTTAATTTATACGTATAATGTTATTGTGGTATCAAGTTTATTATACTTAATATTAATTCCTTTCAGCGTTTACCATTTTCAGAGTTTAAATAAAAAATTTAGAAACGAAAATACCGATAATGAGGAACACGAAGACGTCCTTTAATGAAAGAAAATACGATTGTTACCCTAGCAGACGAAAAATACTTCGATTTACTTTTAGAGTTAATTAATTCTATAAAAAGATTTTCAGAAAGTAAAAATATAGCAATTTGTGTACTAGATGCCGGTCTAAATCAAACCCAAGTAAATAAAATAAAAAATCAAGTTGATGAAATTAAGAAAGCCGAATGGGATATTGATGTTTCAAAAATTAAAGTAAGAGGAAAAGAGTGGTTAAAAAGTCAAGTATCTAGAGCTTTTCTACCAAAATATTTTCCTAATTATAAAAAATATTTATGGATAGACTGTGATGCTTGGATAAATGACTGGAAATCCGTGGAGCTTTATTTGAAAGCTTGTGAAAAAGGTAAATTGGGCATAACTCAATCTATAGGCCCGGGGTATAGAATACTTTCAAAAGTAAAATGGTTATTTGGTAAATTAGCAATAATAAAGTCGCAGAATTTTAAACATGCAATATCATCAAAAATTAGTATAGACAAAGCAAGAAAAATTGCATTTGCTCCTCATATAAATATTGGAGTCTTTTCTTTAGAAAAAAATTCGCCCTGTTGGCAAATTTGGCAGAATAATCTAAAAGAAACACTCAAACATGGAAAAATATTTGGTTCGGAAGGTTTGGCAATTAATTTAAGTGTTTATGTTGATGATGTAGAAACAGAATTTTTGCCACTAAGATGTAATTGGATTACCAGTCATCTTTTACCAAAATTTGATGAAAATACAAAAGAATTTGTCGAACCATATTTACCAAATTATAAAATTGGAATTATGCACTTAGCAGCTGGTATCTGGAAAGACGGCAAGGACATGAGACTAGATAATAGCGTTAAAATTGAAATAAAATCACTTGAGAACAATACTGTTGTTAAAAGTTTAAGGTTTGAAAAAAATTGAAAAAAAACAAAATTTCCAAAAATTGGATCAATAAACAAAGAAGAGATATTTATGTTAGGAAATCAAAACTAGAAGGGTATAGATCAAGAGCCATCTACAAACTCAAAGAAATTGATGAAAAATTTAAAATAGTTAAAAATGGTATTAATATTGTCGATTTAGGTTCAGCCCCAGGAAGTTGGTCGCAATATCTTTCTGAAAAATCAAAAAATTCAAAAATTTTATCAATAGATTTAAAAGAAGTTAAAGAAATTTTTAATGTTTCACATTTAATTGGAGATTTTTTGGACGAAAACAATCAATCAAAGTTAACCAATTTTTTTAAAGATAAATTGGACTTAGTAGTATCTGATATGGCAGTCAATACTACAGGAAATAAGGACTTAGATGCAATATCCACCGGTGAATTAAGTATTAATGCTATGAATTTTTCAGTTAAAAATTTAAAAAAAAGTGGATCTTTCGTTTCTAAAATTTTTATGGGATCGACTTTTAACGAAATCGTTCAAAATTGTAAAATAAACTTTAAAGAGGTCAAAATTTTCAAACCACCTTCTAGCCGAAAAGATTCAAAAGAGAGCTTTATTATTTGTAAAAAAATCAGATAGACACTTTAAAAATTTACAGAATCATATATAAATTGTTATGGATCCTATAAAAGAAGCACTTACCTTTGATGATGTTACCCTAACGCCAAAATATTCCAAGGTCTTACCTTCAGAAGTATCCACAAAGACATATTTATCAAATCAATTAAAACTAGATATTCCTATTCTTTCATCTGCAATGGACACAGTAACAGAATCAAAAATGGCAATTGCAGTAGCCAAAGAGGGAGGAATTGGTGTTATTCATAGAAATTTAACTATAGCCCAACAAATTAGTGAAATAAAAAAAGTTAAATCTAAAAATTTAAAAGTTGGTGCTGCAGTAGGAACTAATGAAAGTGAATTTAATAGAGTAAAAAATATTATTAAACAAGATGTTGATTTAATTGTTGTAGATACAGCTCACGGACACAGCAAAAAGGTTGCTGACATAATATTAAAAATAAAAAAAATTAAGTCAAAAAAAACCGCACTTTGCGCTGGTAATATAGCAACAGCAGAAGCAGCAAAATTTTTATGCAAACTTGGTGTTGATGTAATAAAAGTTGGCATAGGACCAGGCTCAATTTGCACAACAAGACTTGTCGCTGGAATAGGTGTTCCACAGTTAAGTGCTTTACTAGATGTTAAAAAAGGGTTGAACAAAAACGTAAAGATGATTTCTGATGGTGGTATTAAATTTTCTGGCGATATTGCAAAAGCGCTAGCTGCAGGTGCTGATGCTGTGATGGTAGGCTCAATGTTAGCTGGCACATCAGAAGCGCCAGGAAAAATTATTAAAAAAAAAGGTAAATTATTTAAAGTTTTTAGAGGAATGGGATCTGTGGGTGCCATGAACAAAGGTTCTGCAGATAGATATTTTCAAAAAAAACAAAAAGATAAATCAAAATATGTACCAGAAGGAGTTGAGGGATTAATTAAATATAAAGGTGATGTTAGTAAGACTATTCATAAACTTACAGGTGGATTAAGATCATCAATGGGTTACTTAGGTGCGCCACAAATAAAATTACTCAGTAAAAAGGCTAGATTTGTAAAAATTACAAAAGCTGGATTTTATGAAAGTATGGTACATAGTATTGATGAAGTAAAAAAAAATAGTGAATATTTATGAAAAATCTAATTAAAATTATTTTACCCATAATACTGATTTTATTAACAACCACGAATTCAATTTCATCGGAAAAATTATTTGAAGAAGCAAAAAAGAAATTTAAAAAAAAAGATTATGAAAAATCAAAGTTTTTATTTCAAAGAAATATCGTTTTTAACCCAAAGAATGCAGAATCTTATCTTTATCTAGCAAAAATATTTAAAAGTGAGGAAAATCAAGAAGAGGAAGAAAAAAATCTAGACACCGCTCTTCTACTACAACCAGATAACGAGGAAGCAATTTATATGTTAATTAATATTCAAATAGATAGATCTAACTTTGAAAAAGCAAATACTTTAATGAACAGATTTTCTAATGTTTGTAAATCAATGTGCAACAAAAAAACAGAAATAAGCAAGTCTCTTCAAGATATTGAAGCAAACGATGAAAAGACCAACTAAGCTTAAAAAAATTCTTATAATTGATTTTGGCTCACAGTTTACTCAACTAATCGCTAGAAGAATAAGGGAAATAGGAGTTTTTTCTGAAATTGTTAGTCACAAAGATTTGAGAACATTAAATCAAAAGGATTTGTTTGGTATAATTCTATCTGGAGGTCCTTTAAACGTATATCAAGACAAAAAAATTAAGTTCAATAAAAATATTTTTAATCTTACCTGCCCAATTTTAGGAATATGTTTCGGCCATCAAATGATATCTAAATTTTACGGAGGTAAAGTAAAAAGCTCAAAAACAAGGGAATTTGGCTTTGCAAGTATTAAAAAAACAAAAAATTCTTTGCTGACTAAAAATTTTTTTAATAAAAAAAATATGAATCATGTTTGGATGAGTCATGCTGATCACGTGACTAAAATACCTAAAAATTTTAAAAAAATTGCATCAACAAAAGAATCGAAATTTACAATTATTGAAAACTTTAAGTTAAAAAGGTTTGGAGTTCAGTTTCACCCAGAAGTTACACATACTATTAAAGGAAAGATCTTGCTTAAAAACTTTGTTTTCAAAATCTGTAAAGCAAAAAAAAATTGGTCTCCAACACACCAAAAAAATACACTTATAAATAATGTTAAAAATCAGGTCGGTAAGAAAAAAATAATTTGTGCTTTGTCAGGAGGTGTTGATAGTAGTGTAGTTGCACAACTTTTGAACAAATCCGTTGGAAAACAATTAAAATGTATATTTGTAAATACAGGGCTTTTAAGAAAAAACGAGGAAAAACAAGTAGTTAATACTTTTAAAAAAAAATTAAAAATTGACCTAATATATGTGAATGCTGAAAAACAGTTTTTAGGTAAACTAAAAAATATTTCAGACCCAGAAAGAAAAAGAAAAATTATTGGTAATCTATTTATTAAGATATTTGAAAAGTATGCAAAAAAAATTAAAAATGTTGAATTTTTAGCTCAAGGCACATTATATCCCGATTTAATTGAAAGCAAATCTGTAACTGGTTCTCAAACATCTAAAATAAAATCACATCATAACGTCGGAGGCTTGCCAAAAAAAATGAAATTAAAATTAGTTGAGCCTCTTAGACTTTTATTCAAAGACGAAGTGAGAAAACTAGGGCTAGAATTAAAACTATCTCGACAAATTATCTCCCGACATCCTTTTCCTGGTCCAGGATTAGCAATTAGAATGCCCGGGATTATCACAAAAGAAAAAATAAAAATTTTGAAAGAGGCTGATGATTATTTCATTAGTGAATTAAAAAAAGAAAATTTATATAATAAAATCTGGCAAGCTTATGCTGCTTTATTACCTGTAAAAACTGTAGGAGTTATGGGTGACAATAGAACCTATGAATACATTTGTCTTTTAAGAGCAATAACATCGTCTGATGGGATGACTGCTGATTATTTTGACTTTACAAAAAAGTTTATGCAAAATGTATCGAACAAAATCATCAACAATATCCAAGGCATAAATAGAGTAGTTTACGATGTAACCTCAAAACCTCCAAGCACCATCGAATTGGAGTGATCATGAATTTTATAAATAAAATACCCGGTCCGCTTTTAGTATTTTTGGGAGCATGCAGTCTAAGTTTTGGAGGACTTATTGTAAAATCATTTGAAGGAGCAACACTTTGGCAAATTTTGTTTTGGAGGTCTTTATTTTTTATATTTATTGTAACAATATTTTTACTTTTAACTTACAAAACAAAAGTTTTATATGCTTTTAAAAAATCAGGCTTACCTGGATTAATTGGTGGAATAGTTCTATCATCTGGATTTTGTGGATATGTGTTTGCTATGTATAACACAACCGTTGCAAACACAAATTTTATAATTCAAACCCAAATTATATTTTTAGCGATATTTGGTTATATTTTTCTTAAAGAGAAAATTTCTAAAATAACAATAATTTCAATATTCTTAGCAATATCAGGTGTAATTTTAATGATTGGCTCTTCATTATCAACAGGCCAGATGACAGGCAACCTGGCTGCTTTTATAATGCCAATATCTTTTGCTATTTTGATTTTAATTATTCGTAAATACCCAAATGTAGACATGATTCCATTACAGTTGATAGCAGGTATAGTTGCATTGATTGTTGGGTATTTAATAGCTGGCAAAATTAATATTTCATATCATGATATTTTTTTAGGTTTTTTAGCAGGTTTTTTTCAATTAGGTTTTGGTTTCATATTTATCACAATAGGTGCAAGAAATACCCCCTCAGCAGTAGTAGGAATAATCATGATTACCGAGGCTGTTCTAGGCCCCTTGTGGGCATGGATGTTTGTTAACGAAGATCCTCCAATGACTGTGCTAATTGGAGGAAGTGTAATTATATTTGCAGTTTTGTTACAATTCTTGTTTGTGAAAAAAAAGGACAATTCACAGGTAGTTTAAAAATTGACTTCCTAAAAATAAATTCTAAAATTAGACTATGGTAAAAGTGGTTGATAATCTTTTAAGTCCAGAGGAATTTAAAAAATTAAATGACATATTAATGGGTCCTGAATTTCCATGGTATTTCCTCCCTGATAAAGTTCACTCTGGAGATGGAAATTTTCAGTTTTGCCATAATTTTATTTTATCAGGTAAGGTTGTATCTAAATTTGCAACTATTTTGGATCCTTTTATAAGCAAGCTAAATATGAAAAAAGTTATCAGAATTAAAGCTAACAAAACATTCAAAAAAAAAGAAAATATTGAGTCTGAAATGCATATAGATGTTACTAGAAAAGATGAAGAAAAATTTAAGACTGCAGTTTTTTATTGTAATACAAATAACGGTTCTACTGTGTTCGAAAATGGTAAAAAAGTTGAAAGTAAAGCAAATAGAGCAGTAGTATTTGATGGTAGAACCTTACATTGTGGAGTAGATTGTACAGATTCGCTTAGAAGGGTTGTAATAAACTTTAATTTCATAGATGAATAAAATTTATTATTATTAATCCTGCAATCAATAACCTTATTTATGTAGGTTCTATTGTATTTTTTATGTATCTTTTTATAAATTTATATGCTATTAAATAATATACGGGAGAGACTACGTATTTGTAGCGCCGAAGGAGCAACCACCCCGGAAACTCTCAGGCAAAAGGACCGTACATATTAACTCTGGAAAGAGATAAATTCTCGCCGAAGGAGCCAAAATCTCTCAGGCACACCGACAGAGGGGGTTAGAAAGAGTTAATATGAATGTAACAAAAACACAGCTTTATAATTTACACAAAATAAATGGCGCTAAATTTGTTAAATTTGCAGGTTATGAAATGCCTATACAATATTCAAGCGGCATAATTAACGAACATAATTTAACAAGGACAAAGTCTGGTATTTTTGATGTTTCTCACATGGGTCAACTATTTTTAAAAGGAGGCGATGACCTAACTGAAAAGTTACAAAATATTTTTCCGACAGATTTGAAAAAATTAAATATTAATCAAAGCAAATATTCTTTTCTGTTGAAAGAGAATGGTGGTATTTATGATGATTTAATTTTAACTAAGCTGAAAGATGGATTTATAATTATATTAAATGCAGCTTGTAAACACAATGATCTCAAAATAATAAAGTCAAGATTAAAAGATAACTCTTTAGAATTAAATGAAGATGCCTCATTAATTGCAATTCAAGGACCCGAGTCTAAAGATATATTAGAAAAAGTTGTAAAAAATGTTTCTAGTTTAAATTTTATGTATGGAAATGTATTTGATTACGATAATGAAGAAATTTTTGTAACAAGATCGGGTTATACTGGTGAAGATGGATTTGAAATTTCAATATCAAATCAAAAGGTAAATGATCTAGTAAATAGATTATTAGACTTAGGTTCTAATTTAATTGGGCTTGGTGCGAGGGATACACTTAGACTAGAGGCTGGACTTTGCTTATATGGTCATGACATAAATGAAGAAACTAGTCCAATTGAAGCCAATCTTAAATGGGCAATTTCAAAAAATAGAGTTAACGAGAATTTTCCAGGAGCTAAAAAAATTAAAAGTCAACTAAATGAAGGTGTTAAAAAAATAAGAGTTGGTATAAAGCCAAATTCAAAAATTATAGCCAGGGAATTTACTAAAATTTTTGACAAATCAAACAATGAAATTGGAACAATTACGAGTGGCACATTTGGACCAAGTGTAAAGGCTCCAATTGCTATGGGATATGTTTCAAATGAATTTTCAAAAAATGATACAGAAATATTTTTAGAAGTCAGAGGAAAAAAAATTTCTGCAAATGTTTGCAAATTACCTTTTTATAAAAAAAGTTATGTGAAAGGATCAATAAATGTCTGATGTAAAATACTCAAAAGAACATGAATGGATTAAAGTAGACGGAGATATAGCAACTATAGGAATAACTCAACATGCAACTGAGATGCTAGGCGATATTGTATTTGCAGAATTGCCTGAGAAAGGATCAAGTGTTACTAAAGATGGTACAGCTGGTGTTGTAGAGTCAACTAAAGCTGCAAGCGATGTTTACACACCTGTAAGTGGAGAAATTACAGACACAAATCAATCAATTGTTGACGATCCATCTAAAATTAATCAAGATCCAGAAGGTGAAGCTTGGTTTTTTAAGCTTAAGTTAAAGGATAAATCAGAAATAGATAGTTTAATGAACAAAGAAGAATACGATAAATTTGCAAAGGAGAGCTCAACATAATGTTACCAAACTCAGAAAAAGATTTTTTAAAAAGACACATTGGTCCTTCTAAAAAAGACCAATCAAAAATGTTAAAAGAATTAAATTATCAATCACTTGATGATTTGATTGACAACACTGTTCCAGAAAAAATAAAGTTTAGAGGCGAACTAAATATTGGTGAGTCAAATTCGGAATACGAAGCGTTAAGAAAATTGAGAGCAATTTCTAAAAAAAATCAAGTTTACTCTAATTTTATAGGTATGGGTTATTATGGAACGTATACACCTTACGTAATTTTGAGAAATATATTAGAAAATCCAGGTTGGTATACTTCATACACACCTTATCAGCCAGAGGTAGCTCAAGGAAGACTTGAGATGTTATTGAACTTTCAACAAATGATCGTTGACTTTACAGGAATGGATATTGCCAATGCCTCTTTATTAGATGAGGGTACAGCAGCAGCAGAAGCCATGGGTTTAAGCCACAGATTGAATAAAAAAGACAGTAACTTAGTTTTTGTATCTGAGGACTGTCATCCACAAACAATAAATGTAATTCAAACTAGAGCTGAACCAATAGGTTTAAAAGTTTTGGTTGGTAATGAAGATGAAGTTTTAGACCAGTTAAAAGAAGATTTAGTTTGTGGAATTTTACAATATCCCGGAACTTTAGGAGATATTAAGGACCCAAGTGAAGCAATCAGCAAAATTCACAAAAAGAATGGGAAGGCTGTATTAGCCTGTGATCTTTTAGCATTGGCAAAATTAAAAACACCAAGAGAACTCGGTGCCGATATAGCAGTTGGAAGCTCCCAAAGATTTGGTATTCCAATGGGTTATGGAGGTCCACACGCAGCTTTTTTTGCAACAAAAGATGAGTATAAAAGGTCAATGCCAGGAAGAATTGTTGGTGTATCAGTTGATAGACATGGTAATAAGGCATATAGATTATCCTTACAAACTAGAGAGCAACACATCAGAAGAGACAAGGCTACAAGTAATATTTGCACTGCCCAAGCTCTATTAGCAATTGTTTCAGCAGCATATTCTATTTATCATGGCCCAGATGGAATTAAGAATATTTCCGAAAGAGTCTCTCAACTAGCAAAGAGTTTTGCTGATAAAATAAAACAATCTGGATATGAACTTTATTCTAATTATTTTTTTGATACTGTCACAATTATTACTAAAGAAAAGACTGATCAAATTTTTAAAAATGCTTTAAATCAAAAAGTTAATATAAGAAAAGTAAATTCAGAAATGCTTGCTGTTTCTTTTGATGAAAGAAAAAATGTTTATAGAGTAAATCAACTATTAAAAATTTTTAATGCTGCAGAATCAATCAAAAAAGAGGATCCATCTGTAAGTTTACCTAATCTTCCAAAAGACTTATTAAGAACTTCAAAATATTTAGAACATCCAG
>CACASB010000008.1 GCA_902535155.1 uncultured Pelagibacteraceae bacterium | reverse complement strand
AATCCATCTGCCGATCCTAAAATTTTTGAAAATATTAGAAATTTAGAAAAATATGATGGAACAGTTTGGGGTGGTAGTAGCTTAAATATTTATAATAATACTGAAGAAATTAAGAGACAAATAATGTTTATGAAAGAATGTCAAAAAAAAATAAAAAAAATTTTAGCAATTTGCTGGGGCATGCAAGTTGCTGTAGTTGCAGCTGGGGGAGACGTTAAAAAATCATCTAATGGATCTCATATAGGTATTGCTTTTGATATTGAATTAAACTCAAATGGTCAAAGACATCCTATCTATAAAGGTAAAAAAAATAAATTTTGTTCACCAGCTTTTAATTTTGATGAAGTGGTTACTTTACCAAAAGATGCAATTCTATTAGCTTCAAATAATATCAATAAAATTTCAAGCATATCTTTTAATCATGAAAAAAGTGAAATATGGGGAATTCAGTATCATCCAGAGATTAAATATGAAAAAATGATAGAATTGATTAAATTTAGAAAAGATAGATTAATAAATCAAAGAAAAGCTTTTAAGTCATATGATGAAATTGATCATCATATAAGTTTGATAAAAAACGAATTATCAAAATCTGAAATAAATCATAGAATGATAGAGTTAAAGAACTGGCTAGGTAGTATAAATGGAAATTAAATCTAAAAATGACATCATAGATTATTTTGCATCAGGCATTAAGCAAGATGAATTAATAGGTGTAGAGAACGAGCAGTTTTTATTCAACATTAAAACAAACAAAAGAGCTGAATATGAAAATATTAAAAAATTACTACAAATTTTTATAACTAAATTTGGTTGGCAAGAAATTAAAGAAAATGAAAATTTAATAGGATTAAGATATAATGGTAAATCAATATCTCTAGAGCCTGGAAATCAAATTGAGTTGTCCGGAGATAAATTAAAAAATATTCATGAAGTTTGTGTAGAGTTACATAATTTTCAAAAAGAATTAGACTCAGCTTGTTTTGATACTGATTTAACAAATATGGCGACAGGGTATGATCCTGTAACCAAATTAAAAGATACACCTAATAATCCAAAAGAAAGATACAAAATAATGACAAATGAAATGCCAAAAGGTGGTGAACTAAGTTTGAACATGATGTATCAAACATCTGGAACACAAGTAAATATGGACTACAACTCAGAAGAAGATTTCAAAAAAAAGTTTAAGCTAATGTGCTACTTAACACCCTTAGCCATAGGTATATTTGCTAATTCAGCTGTATATGAAAACAGAGCAAGTGGTTTTTTATCATATCGTGCAAAAGTTTGGCAAAAAACTGCAAGAGCAGGTCTCCCAAAAATATTTTTGGAAAATATGGATTTTGAAAAATATGCTGATTTCATTATTAAATTTCCGCTATTGTTTATTGAAAAAAATAACTCTTACCATTATGGGGGTGGCCAAACATTCAAAGACTTTATGGAGGGAAATTTACAATCTAGCAAATCTATACCCACTGATAAAGATCTTGGACTACATTTAAGTACAATATTTACTGAGGTGAGATTAAAAAAATATTTAGAGGTTAGATCTATAGATGAGTGCGAATGGGATTGTCATTGTGCAGGACCTGCATTTTATACCGGTTTAATTTATGGAAATTTAGAGGAGTCTTTAGATGTAATAAAAAAATGGGACCAAAGTGAAATTTTAAATGCATATTATGACTCACCAAAAAAAGGTTTAAATACATTAATAAATAATAAAAACATTTTAGAGTGGGGTAAGATTTTCCTTAATATTTCAAAAGATGGTCTAAAAAAAAGAAAATATTTGAATAGCAATAATCAAGATGAGACAATTTTTTTAAAAAATGTTGAAAATATAATAAATGAAAAAAAAACTAGAGCTGAAAAAGTATTAGAAAAATTATAAATATGGCTGAAAAAATATTAGCAATACAAGGTAACTCTTTTAAAAATCTCAATATTATCACAGACACAACATATCTTTTAGCTCTAGAAGCACAAAGAAGAAATTATAAGATTTACTGGTACGAAACAAAAGATATAAATTTTATAAATTCGAAATTGATTGCTGATGTCTGCCATATTAGATTTTTAGAAAACAATAAAACATACTTTAAAATTATATCAAAAAAGAAGTTTGAATTAAAAAAATCAAAAGTTATATTTATTAGGCAAAATCCACCTTTCAACATGGATTATGTAACTTCTACATTATTCTTAGATACTATAAAAAATAACGTTAAGATAGTAAATGATCCAACCTCTATTAGAAATATATCTGAAAAATTATTTTCAATTAATTTTAAAAAACTTATGCCACCAACTATTTTCACTAAAAATTTAGATGAGATTAAAAAATTTATAAAAGTTAATAAAAAAATTGTATTAAAGCCTATACATGGGTATGCAGGTAAAGACATAATTTACATTAGCTGCACATCAAATATAAAAAAAATTGCACGATATTTAAAAAAATTTGGTCATGTTATGGCCCAAAAATATTTACCGGGAATTAAATATGGTGATAAAAGAGTTTTTATAATTAATGGTAAGGTTAAAGGTGCAATAAGCCGTGTGCCATCCTCAAATTCAATTTTATCAAATTTATCCCAAGGGGGCAAAGCTGTAAAAACTACTCTTAGCCATAAAGAGGTTAAGGTTTCAAATCAAGTAGCTAAAGTGCTAAAAAAAAATGGAATATTTTTTGCAGGTATAGATCTAGTTTCCGGTTATCTAATTGGTGATATAAATGTAACATCTCCAACAGGGCTACCTCAATTTAAAGAATTAACAGGAGTAAATCTTGCAAAAAATTATTGGAACGAGCTAGAGAGATTAAAATAAACCTTCTACCTGACCTTTTTTATTTAATTTAATTTTGTCTGCAGCAGGAATTTTCGGTAATCCTGGCATAGTCATAATCGATCCACATATAACAACTATAAATTCTGCTCCAGAAGATAATCTTACATCTCTAATTGGTATTTCATGATTTGTTGGTGCACCCTTTAATTTTGGATCAGTAGAAAAACTATATTGAGTTTTTGCGATACAAACTGGAAAATTTTTGAACCCATTATTTTCAAAAGTTTTTAATTTTTGTTTAATCTCATCATTCGCTGTTATTTTATCAGCTCTATATATTTCTTTTGCAATAATTTCAATTTTTTCCCATAAGCTTTTATTATCGTTGTACAAGAGTTTAAATTTTTGTTTTTTTTTATTATTACAAACTCGTATAACTTTTTTTGCTAAATCAACTGTCCCTGATCCACCTTCTGCCCAGTGTTTACAATTACTAACTTCAACATTTAAATTTTTACAAAAATTTATTATTGTTTGTATTTCTTTTTTAGTATCTAAAACAAAATGATTAATCGCAACTATAGGCTCTATACCAAATTTTTTAATATTGTTTATATGCCTATCTAAATTTGATAATCCTTCTTTCAAAGCATTAATATTCTCAGTTTTTAAATTTTCTTTTTCTACACCGCCATGCATTTTTAAAGCACGAACTGTAGCAACTATAACAACACAACTTGGTTTTATATTTGCTTTTCTACATTTAATATCCAAAAATTTTTCAGCACCAAGGTCAGCACCAAAACCTGCCTCTGTTACTACGTATTTAGATAACTTTAAAGCTGACTTAGTCGCTATTACTGAATTACATCCATGTGCAATGTTAGCGAATGGTCCTCCATGAATTATAGCAGGATTATGCTCTAGACTTTGAGTAACATTTGGCCTGATTGCTTCTTTGAGAAGGACTGTCATTGGACCTTGAGCATTTAAATCTTTTGCATAGACTGGCTTATTATTTGTGTCATAAGCAATTGTAATGTTTCCAATTCTTTTTTCTAAATCAGACAAATCATTAGATAAACAGAAAATTGCCATTACTTCAGATGCAACAGTAATATCAAAACCATCTTCTCTGCCATAGTCCTTTGCTATTCCTTTGGTATTTATATCTATAAATCTTAAAGCCCGGTCATTCATATCCATAACTCTTTTCCAAACAATTTTTTTTTCATCAATGTTGAGTTTATTTCCCCAATATATGTGATTATCAATTAAGGCTGATAGAAGATTATGAGCAGAAGTAATAGCGTGAAAGTCACCAGTAAAGTGTAGATTTATTTGTTCCATAGGAACTACTTGTGCGTAACCACCTCCAGCCGCACCTCCTTTCATACCGAAAGAAGGCCCAAGACTAGGCTCTCGCAAACAAACAATGGATTTTTTTCCTATTTTATTTAAACCATCATTTAGACCAACTGATGTTGTGGTTTTACCTTCTCCAGCTGGAGTTGGAGTAATAGCCGTGACAAGTATAAGATGACCATTTTTTTTCTTTTTAAGTTTGTTTAAAAAAGCAAAATTTATTTTTGCTATGTGTCTTCCCATAGGACTAAAAGCATTTGGGTTATCAGGAACATTTATTTTTTGTAAAATTTTGGATATTGGTTTTAGTTTACAACTTCTTGCAATTTCTATATCAGATTTAAATTTTTTCATTAACTAGGTTTTTAGAGGTATTTATACTTTATTTATCTGCTTTAAAAGAAATATTTATAATGGACATTTAATTGCATAATACATATCTTGAGTAATGAAAAAAAATTTCCGTTTTTTTGATAATAGACAAAAATATCTACTTTTCGTTACCACAACTAATGAAAAAAATAAAATTGCTGATGCTTTAAAACCGATTGTTCAAAATTTAAAACCTAAAAATCCTGCATTAAAAATTTTTGATGCTGGCATGGGAGATGGATCTTTGCTTATGAATGTAATGAGACAATGCCATCAAAAAATGCCCAATATACCTTTGCTAGTTTCTACAAAAGAAATTAGCATGGAAGATGTAAGACTTGGTTTAGAAAAACTCCCAGACAGGTTTGCTGAACATAAAAATACTGTCTTTGTCATATCAAACTTAAACTATGTAGAGTCCACTTCTCTAAAATCAAGAAATGTTAAAAAACAAAAAAAAATGAATTGGAAAGTTGTAAAACTTAAAGGTAATTCGTCTTTAGATTTTTCAAATCAATTAAGAAAACTTAATCAAGAATTTCTAGCAAAAAAATGGCAAGTTGAAACAAACCCTAAAACTGGCACATCAACTTACAAAGAACCTTCAGTAATAGTTATCTATAGGAAGGATCAAGAATTTGTACTTAAAAATATAATTCCACAAAAAAATAATGGCAAGACGGATTATGATCTGATTATTGCGTCTCAACCTTACAGATCGAGAGTTTCTGCAGAAAAAAAGGTAAAGTACGTAATCGATCCTATGTTGAGATCCTTAACAAAAAAAGGAAAATTAGTTGTCGTTCATGCTTGTGGTGGGGATCCAGCTAATAAAATAATTAAAAAGATATGGCCAAAAGACAATCCATTTCCGCATCTGTATTCGTCAATTGAAAAATATATAAAATCCAATACAGAAAAATCATTTTTAAAAACTCTGAAATTTCATAAAGTAAAAAAAATTAGCTATGTTTTAAGGGCTCTTCCAAATGAAATAAGTGGTGGCATAGCCACTTCTTTAATTTTTTCTGCTTGGAATGCAGCAGTATATGTCAATCAAATGACTGATGAACAAATTTTTAAAGCACAAAGATCAAAAAATTATCAAAAAATAGTTCAACAAATAGTTAATAAATATAAAGGCTTATATTTTAAAAATGAACTATTCGTTATAGAAAAAAGATAATTGACTATCTTTTAAATTTTTAGTGACATGTAACATGAGTTTGGGTCATCTACATAATGGCTGAAAGGTTTGCATTCTTTAAAACCAGAATTTTTAAATAGCTTACGAGCTGGTAGAAAAAATCTACCTGAGCCTGTTTCGATACTAATTTTTTCAACATCTAATTCTCTTGATTTTTCAATTAGAACTTTAATAATTTTTTTTCCATAACCTTTTTCTCTAAAAGAGTCGGCAACACGAATTGATTTGAGTTCCCCATGTTTCGGTTCTAAGAATTTTAATGCGCCACAACCAATTAAATCGTTATTTTCATATATGCTCCAAAATTTAATACTATTGTCCTGCAAACCCTCAATGTCTAGCACATGTGTACTTCCTTCCGGTGAAACTGATCTTAATTCAATGAAATGTTTTTTTAAAAGTTGATTAACTTCTGGACTATTAAAATTACCCTCAATAATTTTCATGTTATTTGAATATCTATATTGAATATTTAATTTATCAAATAAAAACTAATTTAAAATTTCTTCCAAAGGTATTATTTCTCCAATTTTAAAAACAATAGCATCCTTTTTTTGAAATCCATAATTTTCTGCATTATCTTTAAAACGAAATGGGGGTTCCATAATTGGCTCTAAAGAAAGCACAAAAGTGCCCCAATGAGTTCCTATTACTTTTCTGCTTTTAAGATCTTTTGCAACTTGTAAAGCTTCCTCTGGATTTGTATGATAAATAGACTTTTCAAACATTGGTCTAAAGTCATATGCACCTATATTAATCATAGTAAGATCAATTGGGCCAAATTTTTCACCTAGTCTTTTATATATTTGTCCATACCCAGTATCACATGCAAATAATATTTTTTTATTTTTATATTCTATTAAAAAATTACCCCAAAGAGTTTTATTAGTGTCTGTTAAACTTCTTTTTGACCAATGAACAGCTGGTAACAATGTTATTTTTAAATCGTTTATTTCAATTGTTTGATACCAATCGAGCTCATTAACTTTTTTGTAATCATATTTTGTGAAATATTTGCCTAACTTAAGAGGAACAACAACATTTGCATTTTTATAAGGAAACTTTCTGATTGTTGCATTATCTTGATGATCATAGTGGTTATGGGTAAGTAAAAATAAATCGACTTTTGGGATTTCGTTTAAGTTCAAAGCTGGATCAACATATCTTTTTGGACCAAATATTAACGGTCCTGCATTTTTTGAAAAAACCGGGTCAGTGATAATAGTTGTATTTCCAAGTTTTATTAAAAAAGTAGCATGGCCAATCCACCCAATATAATCATTGTCTTTGTATAATTCTAAATTTTTTAAAACCTCATTTTTATTTAAAACATGGTTTTTTGGTATTGTCATATCTAATTTTTTTTTTTCTTTATTAAATGTACTCCAAGACCATTTAACTTTTCCCGATCGTTCTGGAGAGCCCTCAGGATTTTTAAATGTTCCATCAGTCTTATGATGTAAAGGTTTATTTTCCATAGCAATGCCATTTGTAAGTATAATTAAAAATAAAATAAATAAAAATTTTTTCATTTATTTTCAATTATAGTTAGATGTCCCATCTTCCTTTTTGGTTTAATTTGTTTTTTTAAATAATCGAAAAAAAACTCTTTTTCACTATATTTTTTATTTCTATATTTATTTATATCATCCCCAATAATATTTATCATTTTTGCATTACATATTTTTTCTAGTTTTATTTTTTCTAACCCACAAACAGCTCTAATATGATTTTCAAATTGACTTACATTGTAGGTATTTATTGTTAAATGACCTGAATTATGAACTCTTGGTGCAATTTCATTTACATATAAATTTTGCTCTTTATCTATAAAGAATTCAACACATAAAGTTCCAACATACTGAAGTTCTTCAGAAATAAGTTTAGCCCATTCTTGAGATTTTTTAAAATGAGATGAATTAATTTGAGCTGGTATAGTTGAATGTTTTAAAATTTGTTCCTCATGTAGGTTCTCTATAGGTTCATAAATTTCATAATTATCTTTTGAAAATCTTGTTATTACAACAGAAATTTCTTTTTCTAAATTAACTAATTTTTCTAATATGAATTCTCTATCAAAGCTAATTTTAAGATAATCTAAATCTTCTAGTATTTTCAATTTATATTGACCCTTACCATCGTAGCCAAGTGTAGATGTTTTCAATATTCCAGGTAATAAATCTTTATTTTTTTTAATATCACTTTCATTAATAATTCTCTCAAATTTTGTTGTCCTTATATTATTTTTAACTAAGAAATTTTTTTCTGAGTATCTGTGTTGAACAATTTTGTTAACTTCAGGGTGAGGATCTACTTTTGTAACTTTATTTAATTTTGATAAAACATCATAAGGAATATTTTCAAATTCATAAGTAATTTTATCTACCATTGAAGTAAATTTTTTTAAATTTTCCTCATTTTCATAATTAGAATAAATAAAATGGTCTGCAAAATTTTTTGCTGGTGAGTCTTCGTCATCACTAATTACAACTGTATTTATATTTATACTTTTTGCTGCTGCACAAAGCAAAGATCCAAGTTGGCCTCCACCAATTATACCTAAAGAAATTTTAGTCATTCTATTTAGGTTTTTTTTTTACTGATCTTGATTGTTTCAATCTAAATTTTAATAAAGAGTTTTTAACCTTTTTATTTTGCAGCCCAATAATTGATGCAGCGTAAAGTCCAGCATTGATTGCACCATCTTTACCGATTGCAACTGTACCAACAGGAATACCTTTTGGCATCTGAACTATTGATAAAAGACTATCCATACCCTTTAATTTTTTAGACTCAATTGGAACTCCAATTACCGGAATGCTGGTTAAAGATGCGACCATACCAGGAAGATGTGCCGAACCACCAGCCCCTGCAATTATTACAGAGTAATTATTTCTTTCTGCATTTTTAGCAAATTCAAACATTCTTTTTGGAGTTCTGTGCGCTGAAACTATTTTAATATCACATTTTATACTAAAATTTTGAAGAACTTTTTTTGTATACTTCATAGTAGAGTAATCTGATTGACTACCCATTATAATTGCTACTTTAATTAATTTTTTATTATTCATTTATCTTTTAATATCAAAAAATTATCTACTAATATATAACTATTGTTATGAATTTCAAAATTGACAATTTACAATATTGTAAATGGGAAAGATCTATTTTTGAGATTAATAGAGAAGCTAATTTAGATGCTGTGCATGTAACAGTTGTTTATCATGAGGATTTTGATGAATTTAAAAAGAGACTTTTAGAGTGGAAAAAAAATTTTGAAGAAAACAAAGATTTAATTTTTTTAGGCAAAAACTTCAAAGATATCGAGAAAGCAAAAAATGAAAATAAAACAGCAATTTTTTTTGGTTTTCAAAACTGTTCACCAATTGAAGATGACATTAATTTAATTGAAAAAATTTATGAGCATGGATGTAGATTCATGCAACTAACCTATAACAATCAGTCTTTGTTAGCCTCAGGATGTTATGAAAAAAATGACGGAGGTGTTACTAATTTCGGAAAAGAGGCAATTAAAGAAATGAATAGACTAGGGATTGTTATAGACATGTCTCACTCAGGAGAAAAAAGCACTTATGATGCAATTTACTTAAGTCAAAAACCTATTGCAATTACACACGCTAACCCATCTTTTTGGCATCAAACTAAAAGAAGTAAGTCTGATGATCTTCTTAAAACATTATCAAAAAGTGGGGGCATGCTAGGTCTATCACTTTATCCACACCATTTAAAAGATGGAACAAATTGTTCATTAGAGAGTTTTTGCGAAATGGTAGCAAGATTAGTCGATGTCATGGGGATTAAAAATATTGGTATTGGTTCAGATCTTTGCCTAAATCAGCCTGATAGTGTTGTTGAGTGGATGAGAAATGGAACATGGACAAAGTCGAAAAATTTAGGAGAAGGATCGAAAACCAACCAAGGATTTCCTGATCAACCTAAATGGTTTAAAGATGCACGAGGATTTATTAATATTGAAAATGGACTTAAAAAAGTTGGTTTTGACAACAATGATATTAATGCAATACTAGGTAATAATTGGTTTAATTTTTATAGAGAAATTTAAATGCAGATTGAATTAAGAGATCCAAAAAAAATTATGAAACTCTCGAGGTTGGGTTCATTTCATCAATCGAAATTATCATTTCTAAGATCTTTCTTAAGAGAATTTAAAGACTGGGATTACAAAAGAGACATGTTTGATTTAGATGAAAATGGACACGGTGTTGCTGTCTATTCTTTGAAAAAAAAAAATAGAAATTATTCATTAATTTGTTTTTCGAATAAAATCGATGATCATGAAAGATCAGATAGAGTTATCGCTACTAAATGGGATGCGAGCTTTACACTTTTTGATGGTGTGCCCACTAAAAAAGATATTGATAGATTAAAACAAAATGTCCCAAAACAAGAAATTGGCAGAATGACTTATAAAGAATTAACTTTATCAAGAGCCAACAAATCAATAAGAGCTTTTAATTATGTAGTCGACTGTTTATCAAATGGAAAACAACCAGACAAAATTACAATAGGCAAAATTGGATATCTTTACAGAACTACTGCAGTATATGGCTCAGGAAAATTCGGTTTAGCGGACAGATTTAGAATTAAAAATAGACCAGAAATAGTTGGTCCTTTTAGATTAGAGATGATGTTAGTTTATTTTGTAAGACAATTTACTTTTGACCAAGTTAATCATATTGCAAAATCAAAGAACCCTAGGTCTGCTGTCGAATTGGATAAAAATATTTGTAGAAGTTTGGGTATAGGAAATTCCACAGGTTTGGGTATGGCCCCATTTATAATAAATCATCCAACTTTATTAAACAATTGGATAATTGCGAGGGAAGTTGCGTTAAAAAAGATTAGAGAATTAAAAAGGCTTAATAGTAATGATTATAGCTATTTTTTAGATTGTTTAAAAAAGTCTTTCAAGAATATTTTTTCCTGGGAAACAGATAGTGATTATCAAAAAAAAAAGATACAAAATTTAAAAAGTGATTTAGAGAAAGCAACAGATTTCTTAGATAAAAATTACTCCGAAAAAAAGGAATATTTTTTCAATGAATTTTATTTATGGGCCGAGGAGAACTTAAGCGAAGAGGGCATTGAATACATAGTTTCAATGTTAATGGAACCTTTTGATGACATAACCGAACCTCTAGTTGCAACAATGAGTTCAAACGAGGATAAATATTTTAATATCCCAACTCACAAAACTGTTAGAGATTTAGTAAATATTTTAGAACAATGTTATGGGAATTTAATAAGGATAGATTTTAACAAAAATGAAAATATCCAAAATTTCTGGTTTATTTCACAAAATAAAGAAGAACCAAGAATTGCAAATAGATTTGAAGAACAGGGATCTGAATTAGAACAACCACTTGCAATAGCAAGAGATATAAATCAATTGTATCTTAGAGCTTCGAATTTTAAACAGAGTTTGCCTATAAGTAGATTTTTAGCTGATAATAATGATTTAAGACATGTTGTTAGGAGAGCTTTCCTAATTGAAAAATTCCCATATTCAGAAATACAAGATAATACAATTGGACACAAATTAATCCCAATTGACATGTTAAGACTTAAATTATCTTTTTTTGGTGCTTGTAAATTTGATCCAAGATCAGACAAATGGTTGAGAATTTGTATGTTTCAAGGAGCTCCATTACCTGAGGATTTAAATAATTTTAAAGATAATTGGATTTATAATTCTTTAAACTAATGAGATCATTAAGCGAAATTGATACACTATCTAAAAGAGCATCTAAAGGTATTGGTTTTTCTTGGGGAATTTCAGAAGAGATTGGAAAATCTATAAAATTAATGGAGATGTTTGGATTACCAGGTTTAAAAAATTTAAATAATTACTTTAAAGTTATTAAAAAAAGTCAGTTTCAGAATATCAGTTTAATAACTGAGATGAATATTTCAAATAAAATTCCTTACTGTCCTATAATAACAGGTATAAATTTTATGGATCAAATTCATTCTTTGGAAAAACATAATAAAGTAATTTTTAGAAACATGGCTTATCCAATCTTACTAATTCCATTTTTGTCTAGATCTTCAGAAATAATTGGCAAAAGATTAAGTTTTAGAGTTGAAAATGAAACCTTTTTACTTAATTTTAATCAATCTATACATCTAAAAAGTAACCTAAGTAATTTAAAAGATAAAGCAGAAATATTAGAAATAGAATTTCTAAAAAATGAAAATACTTTTAATGAAAAAGATTGGGAGGAATTGTATAAAATTTCTGAGGAAACTTTTGTAAAAGAGAATGAAAGCTTAAAAAATAACGCTGCTGGCGCAGGTTTAACGGACAATGACTAAAGAAAATAATAACGAAAAACATATAATAGAGCCATTGGATGAATTATGTGAGGAATGTAAAGAAAGTGATGAGAGTGTTATTCATAACTTAATGCTTACTGGATTTAAAGTTTGTAACTCTTGTAGGCTGTCAAAAACAATATTTCCAATTTAAGTTACATTACTTATTGGCAAGGTATCCATTTTACTCATAACAAAAGATACTGATAATATAGCCAGTATTAAAAATGATAAAAAAATAATTCCAAAAGATTTAAAATTAGATTTTAACTGTAATACTTCCCTCGTAGAAATTATAAGGGATGCAAAAATCCATAGTTGTGTAAGAAATATAATTGGCATTACCATAGTGGGTGTAATAGCAAAAAATCTTAATAAGCCAGGGGCGTGAGCAAAACCTACTGCTATTAGTATTTTTTTAAATGGAGCCTTAGTATCTTTGTCTGGAAAAAGTTTAACTCCGATTACAAATATAAATATTGCCCAAACGAACCAGGTAAAAATAGCTGTTATTGCTGATAAACCGATTGATGTTTTGTAAAATGTATTTGCAGCTATAGCCCCAGCAACTCCATCTAAAACCATAACAAGTGCTGCAAAATATATTGCTGCTTCACCAAAATTCTTATTTTCTCTGTAAAGATTTTTATCGAGCTTGATAGATCTAAATATTATACTTAAAAATTGTGCAAACATTATTTTTTATTTTTTTTTTGTTCTATAAAAGAAATTATTAAAGGAAATATTAACAAAATAACAGCAATAATAATACTTATGGTTATTATGACAAGTTTTGTCATACAAACATTAAATAATAACTTTTAACAAACTACTTTGAAACTTCCCTAGTATTTGGATTATAAGACTCTGTAAAAGGAATATCCACAACAACTGCATCAACAGGACTACTTCCTTTTTCACAATATTTTTTAGGTAAATGTATCTTAAATTTATCACCTACATTTCCTTTAGGAAATCCATTTTTGTTAATCGTTCCATCAAATGGAATATAACCCATTGCAATATTTGTGGCTTTTTCAGGATGATACCAAGGCGATGTAACAAAACCGATCGGATTTTTTCCATCTTTTGAAATCAGCCAAAAATCTGGAGCATATTCTTCAATTGGTTTTCCACCAAGTTCCATACCCACTAACTGAAGCTTGTAAGGTTTCTGCCCATTTAATAATTCTTTTTTCATTTTTTCTAATGCTTCTTTGCCAATGTAATCTCCTTTTTTGGCCCATTCACCTTTTCCAGATAATGAAACTTGATAGCCTAAATTACATTGAAATGGATTATGTTCATTGTCCATGTCTTGACCCCAAGATAAAATTCCAGCTTGAATTCTTCTATGGTGAGCTGGAGCTATTACCATTAAATTATGTTTTTTACCCGCTTTTAAAACTGCATTCCACATATCTTCAGCGTAAAGTGTTGCATTTCTTAAATATATTTCATAACCAGCTTCACCTGAAAAACCCGATTGTGAAATTACACATTCTCTTCCTCCAACTTTCGCCTCGGCTAACCCATAATAAGGCATGTTATCTAAATTAACTTGTTTTCCAATCAAATCTTTCATAAGAGCTTTAGATTTTGGACCTTGAATTTGAACTGGACAAGCATCTATCTCGTCAATTTCAACATTGAATCTTTTATCTGCATTCACACCTTGTAAGTATAATCCTATGTCACTGTCGGATAAACTAAACCAAAATTCATTTTTAGATATTCTTAACAAAATTGGATCATTAAGCACACCACCTTTATAGTTACAAAGAATTACATACCTTGCTCTCATAGGTGAAATTTTTGTTGCATCTCTTGTAATTACATAATCAGTAAATTTTTCTGCATCAGGACCTTTAACTCTAATTTGTCTCTCAACAGCAACATTCCACATAGTAACATGATTTTTAATCGCTTTATATTCAACCATCGCCCCACCTTTTTCAGGTTTTACGTATCCACGTGGGTGATATATTCTATTATAAACAGTTGCTCTCCAGCATCCTGCTTTCATTGATAGGTGCCAATAAGGTGATTTTCTTACTCTTGTTGACATTAATAATTCTACTTTTGTTGGACCACTTTGTCTTAAATTATATGGAACATGTCTGTCTGATTGATCCACTTTTGTGGTATGAGAAACTTTTGAATAATCGACTTTCTCTATTATTCTGCTTGGTGATAATTTACTGTTGGACTTCTTAACTTTTTTTCTTTTTTTAGGCATAATTGTTTTCCTTTAGCCAGTTGTTTGTTTCCTTAAGCCCACCAAATGTGTAGATATGAAAATGTTTTGTATGTTCTTTAATTTTATCTACAAGATCATTTGGGTCTTTTGGTTTTAATAAATCAATCGCCCTACTAAAATTAGATTTAATAAAGTTAATAGAATTTTTTGCTCCTACAATGTTTGCAAACTTTATTAAGCTTGATATTTTCATAGGTCCAGTAATTCCAACATGAACTGGGACAGACTGTTTAGAAATAAATTCAATAATTGGTTCTGACTGCATTAACCATTGAGTTACAATGTAATCAGCATAGGGCTTTTTATCAATCATAGCTTTTTCTAACACATTGTCGGATATATCAGGACTCCCCTCTGGATGTCCAGCAATTCCTATCTTCATTTTCTCAAAATAACCAGTCTCCAAAAGCTGGAAGGAGCTATCAAATTTTCCCATAGGCTCTCTGCCACCGCCAATTACAAGGGCTTGTTTTACACCGCCATCCTTACACATCGAAACATATTCTTTTAGTTGTGCTTCATTCGTCATTGATCTAGCTGGAAAATGTGGAACTGGGTTAAAACCTTTTTTGACTAAATTTATTGCTTGTTGAGCCGTCTCTTTAAAATCACCACCAGGTAGCATCGTAATGTAGACGTCTTTTAAAGCTGGCAAAGTATCTAAATTAGTTTTTGGTCCAATTTCTATAGAAAAATTCATTCGGCGATCATTATTTATTTTGAATTATCTGTCTATATAAATATTGACGTCATAAAGTCAGATTTAAAGGCCTCAATTTAGATCTATAAATGTTAAAATTTATCTATTATATAAGTCAATAATTTGCTTATGAAAATAATACTGATTATGGGCCTACCTGGAGCTGGTAAAACAACTTTGGCCGATGAATTAGCCCCAATGTTAAAGGCCAAAAGACTTAATGCAGATGAAGTAAGGAAAGCTGCAAATGACTGGGACTTTTCTCCAGAGGGGAGAACTAGACAAGCAAAAAGAATGGCAGACTTTGCTTTACAGTTAAAAGACGAAGGTAATTTTGTTATTGCAGATTTTATTTGTCCTACACCGAAAGCAAGAAGTTTGTTTCCAGCAGATTATACAGTTTGGGTTGATACTATTCAAAAAGGTAGATTTGAAGACACTAATCAGATGTTTGTACAGCCTGAAAAATATGACTTTCACGTAACTTCTCAGGATGCTAAAAATTGGGCACCCAAAATATTTGAAGATATAAAAAAACTTAGTTAATTATTATATTTTATAAAGTTTTTTAAAAAAATATTACTAGGTTTAATTGAGTTTTAATATTAAATATAATTTAATAAATACCAATAACAATAGTGAAGCTAATACCGCATTAAATAAAGTCTTTCAATTTAAATTATAGAGATTAAATTAACTCCTTTATAATTTTATGAAGCTATTAAACATAATTATCTTTATATTCTTTTTATCATTTTCTACTTTTTCATTGGCTCAAATATCTTTTGTTCAAAAAGTTTTAGTTGAAAAAAACGATACGGCGGGAGTTGATAATGATGGTTTCTTTTTAAATGGAGTTACTTTTAACAATGATGGGACTAAAATGTTTACGGTATTCCAGAATGCAGATAGTCCTCACACTTATTCGCATGTCAGTGAGTATAATTTAGGCACTCCTTTTGATATTTCGACTAGTATATTTGCTGGTGATGATGAAAAATGTCGTCTAAACACTGATGATACGACCACTGGTCCAGTTAATAGAGTTTATGATATAAAATTTTCTAATGATGGAATGAAGTTATTTGTAGCTCGAGGTTCATCAACAGACAATGGTGCAGATCATGATAGGGTTTTTGGTTTTGAACTTAGTTCACCTTTCGATGTTTCAACGTGCTCTTTTTCTAATAATCAAACTTCAGGTTTAGACTCGGCATCTTTGCAAAATGGTAGTAACGCCGGAAATACTGCAGAAGCAAGTCTAGGAAATAGTAAAGTACGTCTTCAAGGTTTCGACATTAGCAAAGATGGAACAAAATTATTTGCTATTTTTCACAGTGTACTATCTGCAGCTAATGGCCCAAATACTAGATTGTTAGAGTATACAATGTCTACTGCGTTCGATTTAACAACCATATCACTTGTAACCAGTGGAGGAATTGAATTAGAGGATGAAACTGCAAATCCTCACGGTTTAGTATTTAGTCCAGATGGAACAAGACTATGGGCAGTTGATCACACAAATAACTCACAAGACGTTACTCAAATTTCACTTGATGTAGCTTATTCAACAAATTCATTTACTATTGATGGTACAGTAAGCATAAGAGATTTAAATGGGACTAACTCGTTTAAACAGGCTAGAGGTATTGCATTTAGTGCCTTAGGTTTAAAAATGTATATTGGAACCGATCAAGATAATCCTGGAGATGGTGGAGGAAATCACGTGAACGAAATTGATTTAACTTGTCCTTTTAATATTGTCTCAAGTGCGAGCTGTAAATCTTATACATCAAAAGGCAGAACAGCAATGGCTGAGGCACAAGCAGAATTAGCAAAAAGAACAATTAATCTATCTACTAACTCAGCATTAAATAGATTAAAATGGATTAGAAGAAATAAAGATAAACAGAATTTATCCAACCAAAATATTAAATTAAATTTTTCAAATAATTTAATTTCGTCAATAAGCCAACTACCAATAACCTCTTTTAAAAAGATTGTTTCTTCAAAAAATAAAGATAAATCAGATCAAAAATATTTTTATTGGAGCGAGGGTAGCGTATCAATTGGAAGAATAGGAGATACAAGTATTTCTCATTCTAAAAGAATAGAGGCAAATTCTCTAACCTTTGGATTTGATAAACTTACAGATGAACAAGGTGTACAAGGATATGCATTTAGATTTGGAAACGATGAAACAACACTTAATTTAGGAGAGAGTGAACTTGACTCAGAGACTTTTAACATAACTTATTATAGCTCTGCACCTATTAAAAATGATAATAAATTGATTGATAGAATTTTTGGAATTGGAAAAATTAGATCCGATATTTTAACAAATATAGATGGAAAAAAATTCACAGCTGATAGAAATGGGAACCAAATATATGGAACAGTAAAAATTAAAGATGAGTTTAAAAGAAATAATTTAATAATCATTCCTTCAGGACAATTTGATATTGGTCACACACTATTAGATAGGTATGAAGAGTCTGGACAAAACAATGGTGTTATTGTTGATAAGCAACACGTTAAAACAAAAAATTTAAGAGCAACAATTGCAGTAACCCAAGATTTATCAAATAATAAATATGAATTTAAAAGACATGGTAAAATTGAATATTTAGCTGATCTAGATCGCTCTTCCGATTTTAAATATAATTATAACTTTGATAAAGAGACTAAATATGCTGAAAAGCTGCATACAGGATCTTTGCATAATATTAATGCTGAAATTGGGCTAGATATAGTTTTTCCAAATCGATATAGCATTTTTGTAATTTATGAAAGAAATCAGACTATTAAATCTGCACATTCTGCTCAAAATGATAACTTATATATTGCAATAGGATATTTGCCTTATGAGGGCGCTGAGTATGCTTTTACAATTAATGGATCAGAAAATCTTTTATCAAAGTTAGAATTTAAAAAGAATGTTAATGGGTTAAATTTAAGCTTTAATGTTAATGATGATTTAACAAATTTGGGAGATAACAGAGAAGCTAATATAGTATTAAATAAAGTCTTTTAATTTTAATTAATAAGAATAAACTCAAGAAAAAGGAGTATATATGAGTTATCAGTGGGATAATAAAAAACCAACAGCGCAAATGCTAGGACGTTGGCAACCATTTCACGATGGTCATTACGCTTTATTTGAGGAAATAATAAAAAAAACAGGACAAGTTTGTATCCAAATAAGAGATGTGCAAGGTGTAGATGATAACCCTTTTGATTTTGAAACAGTTAAAAAGAAAATTGAGGAAAGATTAAACCCAAAGTTCGAGGGACGATTTAAAATAGTGTTGGTGCCAAATATAACAAATATTTGTTATGGACGAGGGGTTGGATATAAAATTGAGGAAATTGTCTTACCAGAGGATATTCAAAAAATATCTGCAACAAATATCAGAAAAAAAATGCGTGAAGAAGGTGAGCTTAAATAAAAATGTCAGTTCTTTTAAAAGATTTAGGTAATGGCATTAAAAGTATAATTATTAATGACCCTAAGACCTATAATTCTCTTTCTTTTAAAACATTAGGATCTCTAATTAAAATATTCAAAAAATTAAATAACGATAACAAAACTAATGTGATTGTTATAAGTGGAAATGGAAAAGGTTTTAGCGCTGGTCATAATCTAAAAGAGGTTAAAGGGTTAAAAGTAAGATCTAAATACTTAAAACTATTTAATTTATGCTCTAAATTAATGATTGATATAGTTGAATGTAGAAAACCAGTTATTGCAAAAGTTCATGGCTCAGCATATGCAGCAGGATGTCAGTTAGCTGCAAGTTGTGACTTAACCTATTGTTCAACAGATGCAAAATTTGCAACGCCAGGTGTAAATATTGGGTTATTTTGCAGTACACCCATGGTCGCTGTAAGTAGAAAAATTAACAGAAAAAGAATGATGAAAATGCTTTTAACAGGTGAGCCAATTAATGCAAAATATGCAAAAGAAATTGGACTAATAAATGATTATTATCCAAAATCAAAATTACACAAGAAAGTTTTAGAATTAGCCAAAGTTATTTCATCTAAATCGAATGCATCAATCAGGATTGGGAAACAAGCTTTTTATAAACAATTAGAGATGCCATTAAAGCAAGCTTACACATATACAAGTAAGATGATGACTTTAAATATGATGAAACAAGACGCAAAAGAGGGAATATCTGCATTTTTAGGAAAAAGATCTCCAAGATGGAAAAATAAATGAAACAAGAGTTAGAAACAATTTTAAAAAATTCCAAAACAATTGCAATGATAGGAGTCAGTTCTTTAAAAGAAAAAGAGGATAGAGCGAATTTAAAAAGAAAACCTTCAACAATTGTTATGAAATATATGCAAGACTTTGGTTACAAAGTTATACCAGTTAATCCATTTGCAGTTGGAGAATTAATACATGGTGAAAAAGTTGTAGCTAAACTTAGCGATATAAATGAAAAGATTGATATAGTTAATGTTTTTAGACCATCCAAAGAAACCCCTGGAATAGCAGAGGAAGCAGTAAAAATTAACGCTAAAGTTTTATGGTTACAGTACGGAATTAAAAATGACGCAGCAGAGAAAATAGCTAATGATGCAAAAATCAAGTATATTTCAAATCGCTGCATTAAACAGGATTACCAAAATATTTTTCAAAAAGTTAATCCAGTTTTTCCAGCATTAAAAAATTAAACAACCCATAAAATGCTGAGAATATTTTTAGTTTTATTTTTGCTTTTTAATACCAACGTTTTTGCAGAAGATTTAAAAAAAGTTTACTTTGGTGGTGGGTGTTTTTGGTGCATGGAAGAATCTTTTGACAAAGCCGAGGGTGTAAAAGATGTGATTTCTGGATATTCTGGAGGTACAACAAAAAATCCGACATATAAAGAAGTAACTTACGGAAATACCGGACACTTTGAAGTAGTTGAAATCATCTATGACAGTAAAATAACAAATTTTGAAAATTTATTAAATGTCTTTTGGAAAAATATTGATCCTTTCGATAAGGCTGGTCAATTTTGTGATAAAGGATATAGCTACAGATCAGTCGCGTTTTATCAAAACCAAGAGCAAAAAAAATTAATAGAAAAAAGAATCAAAGAAATTGAGTTTCAGTATAACGAAAGTGTAGTAACTTATGTAAGAGATTTTGATAAGTTCTATAAAGCTGAAGACTACCACCAAAACTATTATGAAACTAATTTTATTAATTACTTACTTTATAAAAAGGGTTGTGGTAGAGAGAGTAGACTAGAACAAATCTGGAAAAAATGAAAAATATTTTTATTGTCTACGGCCACTATAATCAAAATTCATTTAATGCAGCTATAAAGAATACATTTACAGAAGCAGCACAAAAAAAAGGCCACACCGTAGATTGTGTTGATTTATACAAAGAGAAGTTCAACCCGGTTTATGCAGGTGAGAAACCAGATGAAGTAGTCTTAGATCATCAAAAGAGAATTGATAAATCAGATATAATAGTTTTAGTAGCACCTATCTGGAATTATAGAATGCCAGCAATTGTAGAGGGTTGGATTGACAGAGTTCTTTCACCGCCTTGGGCATTTACTTTTAAAAAGTTATTTGGAAATTATGGTTACCCAAAAGGAAATTTAAAAGGAAAAAAAGTCATTATATTTTGTACTTACGGTTCACCAAGGTTTGCAGTTACAACTTTTTTTCTAAATATGCCAATTAGAAGACTTAAAAGAGGTGTTTTTTTTATATGTGGTATTAAAGATGTTCTCTATAGAAGATATTTTGAAGTTCCTTTTGTATCAGACGAAAAAAGAAAAAAATATTTGAAAGACGTAGAAAATACAGCTGCAAGTCTATAATTTATTTTTTTAATTTACCTGAAAATTTTAAATTCTCTTGAATAAACTTGGATGAATTTTCTTTAATATATTGATCCATAATTTTTACTTTTTCCTCCTCAAACTCTGCAACTTTCCTTAAACTTAAATCAACATAAAGTGATAAAGTTTCAATCGTAGATGCAACATATTTCTTCTCTTTGTGTATCATTTCAAGCTTGTATTGGAGTCTTTTTTTATCATGGTCAAAGTACAGTAGATTTACATCTACTTCATCACCCTCTTTTACTTCCTCATTATAAGTAATATGTGACTCAACAACCATGGTACTTTTTTTACTAGTATTAGCAGACTCCTCTCCCATGTGAAATCTATTCATTAATATTTCTGCTCCAAACAAATCAAAGATTAAAACATAATATGCGACATTCATGTGCCCATTGTAGTCTGTCCAGTCCTTGATTATTTTCTTCGAATTTAAATAAAGTGTCATTTTTTCTTAAAATTGTGTTTAAATATTATATTATAAATTCGTGAATTTTAAAATTTTTAAACCATTATTATTAATTATATTTTCTTTACATACTCAATTTTCTTACGCAGAAATTTTAAAACCAAATATATCTATTTTGCCATCAGAAGTTGTTAAAATTCAATTAAGTGGTTTGCAAAAAAATAATATGCCAAAAGAGGATTACGGTATTATGCAAACCTGGGAATTTGCACATCCAAAAAATAAAATTTTTACAGGTCCTTATGATAAATTTAAAGAGATGATAAAAAAAGACTCATATTCAATTTTAATTGATCACAAAGCACATGAAATTAATGAGATATTTATAAACGAAAATGTTGCAACTTATGAAGTGACAATTTTAGGCAAAGACAAAAAATTTTATAAATTTAAATGGCAAGTTGAAAAATATAATAAAAATGGACCACTTAAAGGTTGTTGGTTAACAACCGCTGTTTTAGCTCCTAAAATATTAGGCTCTTCGGTTTAATTATTCTCTGCTGGTTTTATTTTACCATTCTCCATTTTAGGCGGTGAATATTTTGTGTCTGGAGAAAAATTATTATCGTATCTAAAGTAAACTAAAGTTAGAATCAAAAGTATCAAGCTAGCTAACGATAAGGTAATAAATGGAACTTTTCTATTTGATAATTTAAAAGCTATTTTTATAAAATAAAAAGTTATAAAAGGAGCTAAAATGCTTAATATAATTAATATTTTTTTTGTCATAGTGCGTCATTAGAATTATATATTAAAATTCTCATTTTGGTAATTTCACATTATGTCTAAGCCTCCTTTCTATCTAAGAATACCAATTTTAATGGCAATCCTTTGCCTACCACCTATTGGTGCAAACCAAATCGGATGGTATTTTTGGGGTAAAGCAGTAGGTCTTAATTGTGGAATGGTTGCAGGCGCTATTAGCGTAACTGTAGCAGGCTATCTCATGTATATAAAAGATTGGCGAGACTTTGAAGACGATTAATAAAATTTATGTTTCGCAAATTATCAAAATTTAGTAAAACCTTATTGTGAAATCTAAAAGTAAAGTAGTTGTTGTTGGAGGTGGTGTAGTCGGTGTTAGCGCACTATATCATTTAGCAAAAAAAGGTTGGTCTGATGTTGTTTTAGTTGAAAGAAAAGAACTTACCTCAGGATCAACTTGGCATGCAGCAGGACTATTACCATTATTCAACATGAGCTATTCTGTTGGTCAATTACATAAATACGCAGTGAATTTGTATGGCAGCTTAGAGGAAGAGACAGGAAAAAATGTTGGTTTTAGCAGAGTCTCAAATATTAGATTAGCTAACAATAAAGATAGAATGGACGAATATTTTCAGTATGCAGGTGTAGCTCAAACAATCGGGGTTGATGTAAAATTTTTAACTCCAGAACAAGTAAAAGAAATTTGGCCACTATGTAACACATCAGATTTAGTTGGTGCTATTCAACATCCAGAAGATGGATATATACAGCCAGCAGATTTAACACAAGCATTAGCAACAGGCGCAAGAAATAGAGGTGCAGAAATTTATAGAAACACAACTGTCGTAGGAATAAAACAAATTAAAAATGGTTGGGTAGTTGAAACAGATAAAGGATCAATAGAGTGCGAGCATGTGATTTCTTGTTCAGGAAACTTTGCAAGACAAACTGGTAAAATGGTAGGAATAGACATACCTGTAATTCCTGTTGAACATCAATATATTGTAACAGAACCTCATCCTGAAATTCAAAAAAGAAAAAAAGAAGGTTTACCTGAAATGGGAGTTTTAAGAGACAGTGACAGCAGGTGGTACATGAGAGAAGAAGCGGGTGGATTAATTCTAGGACCATACGAAGATGGTGCTCCTGCATGTTATGTCAACGGACCATCAAAAGAGTCTGAGTATGAATTATTTCAAGAAGATTTAGATAGATTAGCTCCACACATAGAAGGCGCAATTCACAGAGTTCCAGCATTCGGAGAAGTAGGAGTTAAAAAAGTTTATAATGGAGCAATTTGTTATACACCAGATGGAAATCCAATAGTTGGGCCAGCCTGGGGATTAAAAAACTTTTGGATAAATGAGGGACACAGTTTTGGAATAACCGCTGCAGGTGGTGCTGGTTGGCAATTAGCTGAGTGGATTGTTGATGGTGAACCTACTATTGATATGTTAGGTGTAGAACCAAGAAGATATGGAGACTATTGTTCTAAATCATACTTAATTAAAAAAAATGAAGAAGCTTATAGCCACGTTTTTATAAATCATTTTCCTGACGAGGAAAGACCTGCGGCAAGACCATTAAGAACTGCTCCGTGTTACGATAGGATGAAAAACTTAGGTGCAGTATTTGGTCAAAAATTTGGGTGGGAGAGACCCAATTTTTTTTGCAACTGACGGAATGGAACAAAAAGATGATTGGTCGTTTAGAAGATCCAAGTGGTTCGCAGCTGTAGAAAAAGAATGTAAAAATGTAAAAGAAAAAGTTGGTCTTTTAGATATGACAGCTTTTGCAAAATGTAGAATTAAAGGACCTGGTGCTGAAGCTTTTCTTGATAAACTTGTAGCAAATAAATTACCTAAAAAAGCTGGACGAATTAATCTTTGTCATGCACTAAATACAAAAGGTGGAGTTCACTCAGAATTTACAATTATGAGAGAGTCTGAAACAAGTTTTTATCTAGTTTCTGCTGGGGCTTATCAAAGATTAGACCATGATTGGATTTTAAGATGGATGCCTGACGATGGGTCAGTTCAATTTGAAAACTTGACTAACAGTAATGGTGTTTTAGTTGTAGCCGGTCCAAAAGCAAGAGAATTGATGTGTAGGGTGTCAAAAGATGATTTTTCTAACGATAACTTTAAATGGTTAAGTTCCAAAATGGTTGATGTAGGCCACGCACCTGTTAATGCAATGAGAGTAAATTTTGTCGGAGAACTTGGATGGGAACTCCATCACCCAATTGAATATCAAAATCATATTTTTGATAAATTAATTGAAGCTGGAAAAGATTTAGGTATTAAGCCTTTCGGTATAAGAGCAATGAACAGTTTAAGAGTTGAAAAATCTTATAAATTAGTTGGAACAGAATTATCAATCGAATATTCACCATACGAAAGCGGCTTAGACAGATTTATTCATCCAAATAAAGGAAGTTTTATTGGACTTGAAGCATTAAATAAATGGAGAGAAAAAGGATTTAATAATAAGCTAGTAACGTTAGAAATTCACAATCCAAAAGATGCAGATGTTTTAGGAAATAATCCTATATATGAAAATGGAAGTGTGATTGGTAGAGCAACTGGTGGGGACTATGGTTTTAGATTAGGTAAATCAATTGCTTTAGGAATGGTAAAACCAGAATTAGGAAACGTAGGACAAAAATTGAAAGTTGAAATTTTAGGTGATAAATATGATGCAACAATTTTGGATGAGAGTCCTTATGATCCAGAAAATAAATTATTGAGGGCATAATGAAAATATTGGTAGCTGTAAAAAGAGTAATTGATTATAACGTTCAAATTAGAGTTAAGGATGATGGAACTGGTGTCGTGACTGATAATGTCAAAATGTCTACCAATCCACCAGATGACAATGCAATTGAAGAAGCTGTTAAAATAAAAGAATCTGGTAAAGCAAAAGAGGTTGTGGCTATTACAATTGGCGATGACAAAGCCCAAGAGACAGTGAGGAAAGCTCTTGCAGTTGGAGCAGATAGAGGAATTCATGTTAAAGCTGAAGGAATAATAGAGCCACTTGCAGTTTCAAAAATATTAAAAAAGATTGTTGAAAAAGAGAATCCAGATTTAGTTTTCATGGGTAAACAAGCAATTGATGATGATTGTAATCAAACTGGCCAAATGTTAGCTGCGATTTTAAATTGGCCTCAAGCCACATTTGCCTCTAAAATAGATGTGAAAGAAAAATCTTTAGAAGTTACAAGAGAAATTGATGAAGGTTTGGAGACTATTGAAGTCAATATACCAGCGATTGTAACTTGTGACTTACGATTAAATGAGCCAAGATATGCTTCATTGCCAAATATAATGAAGGCAAAGAAAAAACCTTTAGAACAGTTAAATGCAAGTGATTTAGGGGTTGATACAAAAGCAAGAATAGAGCAAATTAAAGTAGAAGAACCACCAAAAAGAAAAGCGGGTATTAAAGTCGCAAGTGTAACAGAATTGGTTCAAAAATTAAAAAATGAGGCTAAAGTAATATAAATGTCAGTTTTATTAATAGCAGAGCATAACAATAAAGAATTAAGACCATTTACTTTTAATGCAGTAACAGCTGCATCCAAAATTAATGAGGATTTACACGTTTTAATCCTTGGAAATAAATCAGAGAGCGTTGCAAAGGCTGCAAGTGAAATTCCGTTAGTTAAAAAAGTAATACATGTTGATAATGAGATTTTTGAAAATTTTACAGCTGAAAACTACACTTCAACAATCATAAAACATGCAGACAACTACTCACAAATTGTTTCTTCAGCTAATACATTTGGAAAAAATTTGATGCCAAGAGTTGCAGCATTAATGGACACATCTCAAATTAGCGATATTATAAATGTAATCTCAGAAGATACATTTTTGAGACCAATATACGCTGGTAATGCATTCGCAACTGTAAAAAGCACTGATAAAAAAAAATGCATAACTATAAGACCCACCTCTTTTGATGCAGCACCTTCAACTGGTGGTTCAGCCGAAATAGTAAAGTCGGAGCCAGGCGAAAAATTTGAAAGTTCAAAATTTGTTAAAAGAGAAGAAATTAAATCTGATAGACCAGAATTGGGTACTGCTAGAGTTGTGATATCAGGAGGAAGAGGAATGCAAAATTCGGATAATTTTAAATTGATTACAGCTATCGCTGATAAACTTAATGCTGCAATAGGAGCTTCAAGAGCCGCAGTTGATGCAGGTTATATTACAAACGACCACCAGGTTGGTCAAACAGGTAAAGTAGTTGTTCCCGATTTGTATATAGCTGTTGGAATATCTGGAGCGATACAACATCTTGCAGGCATGAAAGAAAGTAAAATAATTGTTGCAATTAATAAAGATGGAGAAGCTCCAATATTTAGTGTTGCAGATTACGGATTAGAAGCCGACTTGTTTGAAGCACTTCCTCAATTTTTAGACGAATTAAATAAACTAAACAGTATTCAAAAGTAATTCATGACTAGAGAAGTTATGGAATACGATGTTGTTATTGTAGGAGGCGGACCATCCGGTTTAGCTACAGCAATAAAACTCAAACAACTTAATTCAGAGATAAATGTATGTGTTTTAGAAAAGGGTGCCGAGATAGGATCTCATATTTTATCTGGCAATGTATTTGAAACAAGAGCCCTAGATGAGCTAATACCAAATTGGAAAGAACTAAACTCACCTGTAAAGACCAAAGTTACTAAAGAAAAATTTTTATTTTTAGGGAAAAAGAAGTCTTTAAGTTGGCCAACATGGTTACTCCCTAAGGTTCAACAAAATCACAAAAATTATATTATAAGCCTTGCAAATTTGTGCAGATGGTTGGCTGAGCAAGCTGAAGCTTTAGGTGTAGAAATTTTTCCAGGTTTTCCAGCTTCAGAAGTTTTATATAACGAAGACGGTTCAGTAAAAGGTGTGGTTACTCAAGATATGGGTCTAGATAAAAATGGTGAAAAAAAAGATAGTTTTGAACCAGGGATGGAGCTTCATGCAAAAGTTACAGTTTTTTCTGAAGGTTGTAGAGGTCATTTAGGAAAAAATTTAATTAAAAAGTTTGATTTAAGTAATGGAAAAAATCCTCAACAATATGGAATCGGTTTTAAAGAAATATGGAAACTAGATGAAAAAAATCACCAAGAGGGTTTAGTAATGCATACTGCAGGATGGCCATTAGACAATAATACTTATGGTGGAAGTTTTATATATCATGCTGAAAATAAAGAAGTTTATCTTGGATATGTAATTGGTCTAGATTATAAAAATCCTCATCTATCTCCATTTGACGAATTCCAAAGATTTAAGACACACCCAGCGATTTCAAAAATGCTTAGTGGAGGAAAAAGAATATCATACGGTGCAAGAGCATTAATTGAGGGTGGAATTCAAAGTTTACCCAAAATGTACATGCCCGGTGCTTTGTTAATAGGATGTGATGCAGGAACTTTAAACATGCCCAAAATAAAAGGATCTCACACTGCCATGAAAAGTGGATTAATTGCTGCTGAAACAATTTTTGAACACTTAAAAGATAAAAAAGATTTATCAATTTATGAGGAAAAATTTAAAAAAAGTTGGGTATATGAGGAATTATATGCTGCCAGAAATGTAAAACCGAGTTTTAGCTGGGGTCTAATTTTAGGAATTATTTTTACTGGTATCGACCAAATATTATTTAGAGGGAAATTACCATTTACATTAAAACATAAGCATGCGGATCATGAAACGCTCAAACCAGCTAATGAAATGCCAGTAATAGATTATCCAAAACCTGATAATATATTAACTTTTGATAAAACTAGCTCGGTATATTTAACAGGCACAAATCATGAAGATAACCAACCAGTTCATTTAAAATTAAAAGATGCAGATTTGCCAATTAAGTATAATTTAGAAAAATATGATGAGCCTGCACAAAGATATTGTCCAGCAGGAGTTTATGAGGTCCAAATTGAAAATGAAGTTCCTAAATTTGTCATAAATGCTCAAAATTGTATTCATTGTAAAACATGTGATATTAAAGAGCCATCCCAAAACATTACCTGGGTAACACCAGAGGGGAGCGGTGGTCCAAAATATGGAAATATGTAAAATATTAAGAACACTTATTGTTATAATTTTCTTTACTATTTCATCGTCTGTTAAATCTGAAATTAATTTATTAGATCAAAAAGTTTCAGCGGTTGATTTAATTTTACTAAAATATGAAATTTTTTTGACTAAAAACTTTAACAGACTTTATAAAGGAGGCGGCATACCTCAAACTATGATTTTATATCAATATATTGACTCAACCGTTAAATATACAGAAGAAAGCGGTTTTTTTGTTAATATTTACGCCTATATGGATAAAAATAGATATACTCGTGAAAAGAAATATAGCCCTAAAATAAGTGATTGCAATGCTGTTAGGAATAAAATTTTTTTAAACAAAATTGGTTATAGTTATTTTACTCAAAAAAAAAATTATTTTGTGAGCGAAAGTGAACTGACAGATATAATTGCTAGTCGTATCTTGAGTATATCAGCAATTAGCGTTAAAGATAAGGAAAGAATAATCAACGATACGCAAATAGAAATTGAAATTATACATCCTAATAAATTTGATTCAATGAAATGCAGAGGAAGAATTAATCAAGTCGAATTGTTTTAAGATAGATCTATAGCGTATTTTTTTAATGTCTCTATTGGTATAATTTTCAAAGTATTTTCGTGTGTTCTTTTTAAAAATATAGGACAACCTTTATTTGCATCAACTGCTTTTGCATACCAGCTAGCACAAACACACCAGCTATCTCCGTCTTTTAATCCAGGAAAACCAAATTCTGGATGAGGAGTAATTAAATCATTACCAGCTTCTTTACACCAATTTAGAAATTCACTAGATACTTTTGCACAGACTGTGTGTACACCTGTATCATTTTCATCTGTATTGCAGCAACCATCTCTAAACCAACCAGTTAATGGATTTGCTGAACACAATTCGAGATCTTCACCAAGAACATTTCTTTGTTTTTTAGTCATGAAAAATGTCAGCAGTTTTTTTATCTAATTCAATATTAAAAGAAAATGATCTTCTCTCTCCATCTACTATAAACGGATATGCTGTATGCATAAGATAGTTTGGAAACAAAATTAAATCACCTACTTTTGGCAAATGATTGTAAATACTATTATTTAAAAACATTCTGGACCCATTTATAAAATCTATTGTCCCATTAGTCTTTTTTTTCTTTTTACTGTAATTTAAGTATTTTGGTATTTTGAGATATCCTACACCAGATATATTTCCATCGTGATAATGTACTGGATTGTACTCATTCTTAAATTGTCGAACAATCCAAAAATTTTTAATATCTATCTTATTTGCTGTTTTGTGAATTGTGTTTTTCAAATAATTTTTTACTTTTCCATGAATAAAATTTTTGAGTTTTTTATTTATAAAATTTTTAGAAAGCTCAATTTCTTGATAAACCTCACCAACTAATTTTTTAGAATAATCCTTTTTTTTAGACTTCTTTTCATTCAATATAATTCTTTCAACTTCTCGATTAATATCATTTACAATTTTCTTACTAAGTTTTATTTTTGCTAACTTAGGTCCAAAGGGACTTATTATATCTATTTTTTTTGACATTATATTTTTGTTGGATTTGGTTGATCCTTGTAAACAACTTCAGGGTCAAACTTCTTTTCTTTCTCTTCAAATTTCATTTTTATTTCTCTTGCATTGTCAATCTTCCCAAGTGGTACAGATCTGTAAAAACAAGATCGATATCCCACATGACAACTTGATCCTGAGCCAATATCAACTGTTAACCAAACTGCGTCCTGGTCATCATCTATTCTAACCTCGATAACTTTCTGAACAAAACCACTTGTTTTACCCTTATGCCAGATTTGGTTTCTTGATCTACTCCAGTAGTGAGCCTCTTTAGTCTCAATAGTTCTTTTAAAAGCCTCGACGTTCATATAACCATGCATTAAAATTTCTTTTGTTTTCGAGCAAGTTGTTGTAACTGGAATTAACCCATCATTATCAAATTTAGGAGATAATAAATCTCCCTCTTCTATATCTGTGACATTTTCCCTTTTTTTAAACATTTTTAAGAAGTATTTAGCACATAAATTATTATAATAAATATTTTAAAAGTACTAAATTATATATATAACTATCACGATGAAATTAGTTAAAGACCAAAATAAGCCAATTATTAGTAATGAAGTATCAGATGAAGAAGCAAAAGAAGCTTTTGTAAAAATATTGAAATGGATAGGAGAAGATCCGAATAGAGAAGGGTTGCTTGAGACTCCTAAAAGAGTTTTAAAAGCTTATAGAGAGTATTTCAAAGGTTACACTGAGGATCCTAGCAAAATTTTAAGCAAAACATTCGGTGATGTAGAAGGTTATAATGATATGGTTATTCAAAAAAATATATCAGTACAAAGTCATTGCGAACACCACATGGCACCAATATTGGGGATTGCGCATGTTGCTTATATTCCAAATGAGAGAGTTGTTGGTTTAAGTAAACTTGCAAGAGTTGTAGAAGTATTTGCTAGGAGAATGCAAACACAAGAAAGGCTAACAAAACAAATAGCGACAACTTTAATGGATGCCTTAGAAGCAAAAGGTGTTGCAGTTTCAATCAATGCAACCCATCAATGTATGACTACTAGAGGAATTAGGAAGGAACAAGCTACAACTATAACTAATTATTATTTAGGTAAGTTTAAAGATGACCTTGCTTGTCAAAATAGATATCTGAGGTTTATTAGTAGCAAGATCTAATAAGTCAAATTAATAAATGTCTGATCATTTTAAAGCTTTAATTATAAATCAAGAGGGCGAAAATTTTTCAAGAGAAATAAAAAGTGTAGATAAGTCATTCTTAAAACATGGAGATGTTTTAGTAAAAGTTGATTACTCCACATTAAATTTTAAAGATGCCTTAATTTTAAAGAACGGGGCAAGATTAGTAAAAGAATTTCCACATATCCCAGGTATAGATTTTTCAGGAACAGTAGTTGAAAGTGAAAGTGATAAATTTAAAGAAGGTGACGAAATAATACAAACAGGATGGAGAGTTGGCGAAATTTATTTCGGTGGATATTCTCAATTTGCAAAAGTAAATTCAAATTTTTTAGTGAAAAAACCTAAAAATATAACCTCTAGACAAGCAATGATGTTAGGGACAGCTGGAATGACTGCAATCCAATGTGCTTTTACCACAAAACAAACTAGAGAAGTTTTATTATTAGGTGAAAAAGTAAATGACGTAATTGTAACTGGTGCCTCTGGAGGAGTTGGTAGTATTGCAGTGATGATACTTAGTAAAATGGGTTGCAATGTTACAGCTGCAACAACTAAGCCGAATGAGGAATACTTAAAATCACTCGGTGCAAAAAACATAATAAAATCAGGTGATTTAGACAAAGAGGCAAGGCCATTAGATAAAGGATTGTATGATGGTGCTGTTGATACTGTTGGTGGAAATATATTGGCAAATATACTTACCCATATTAAACCAAATGGCATTGTTGCTGCTTGTGGTAATGCATCAAGTATTAAATTAAACACTACAGTAATGCCTTTTATTATTAGGGGTGTAAAACTTTGGGGTATCGACTCTGTTAGTGTATCAATAAAAAGAAGAGAGTTTTTATGGGATGAAGTTTCAAAACTTGTGGATTTTGAATTATTAGACAAGTCTATTAAGGAAATAGGTCTTGAAGAACTTTTAGCCGAGTATCCTAAGATGCTGGAAGGTAAAACTTCTGGAAGATATATAATTAATGTCAACAAATAATGGATTGGGACAAATTAAAAATATTTCACGCAGTTGCGGAAGCGGGCAGTTTTACAAGTGCAACAGTCAATTTAAATCTTAGTCAATCAGCAATAAGTAGACAAATTCAGGCTTTAGAAGAAGATCTGAAAGTTAAACTTTTTGAAAGACACGCAAGAGGACTTACTTTAACTGAAAATGGTGAGTATGTATTTAAGACTGCTCATGAGGTAATCAGTAAACTTAAAGAGGTAGAAACTTCACTTGGAGATCAAAAAAATAAACCTAGCGGTAAATTAACAGTAACGACAGTTGTAAGTTTTGGAACTACATGGCTAACTCCAAGAATTCAAGAATTTATGCAATTAAACCCAGATATAGAGGTGGAGCTAATATTTGATGATAAAGAACTAGACTTGAGCACAAGGCAAGCTGATATAGGTATTTTTATGAGAAGACCAAAACAACTGAATTATATTCAAAAAAAACTGATAGACATAAATTACCATATTTATGGCTCTCCAAAATATTTAGAAAAACACGGTTTTCCAAAGAATATTAACGATTTAAATAAACATTCTTTTATATCATTTGGAAGAGGCGCCCCATCACCCGTTTATAATCCTGACTGGGCATTAAAATTAGGCACAAAAGACAACAAAAAAAGAAAAACTGTGATGAAGGTTAATAGCGTATACGGTTTATTATTAGCTGTCCAAAGTGGTGTAGGTCTTGCTGCTTTACCAGATTATATTACTGTAAATCAGCCTAATATTGTTAAAGTTTTACCCAATATCGAAGGACCAATAACAGAGGCCCATTTTGTATACCCTCAATCCATGAAAAATGTTGCTAGAGTTCAAGCTTTTAGAAACTTCCTATATAGCAAAATCTCAGAGTGGGAATTTTAAATGTCGCTTGACCCCTGCGACAATATATGCGATTGATAATCATTATCATTGAGATTAATTATCATTTTCATTGAGATTAATTCTCATTATCAATAGTGCGGAAGAAAGATAAAAAATAAAATGAAAAAATTAAGTATATACATATTACTTTTAACTTTCATTTCTAGTTTAACGATAGCTGCTGAAGTTAATATATTTAATGCAAGACATTACAAAGCTGATGCAGAACTTTACAGCAAGTTCACTAACAAAACTGGAGTAAAAGTAAATTTAATAAACGGAAAAGCTGGAGCTCTCGAAAAAAGAATGATCGAAGAGGGGTCAGACTCTTCAGCAGATTTATACATAACTGCTGATGCTGGTAGATGCGGAGCTTTCAAAGCAAAAGGAATGACACAAGGTGGATTAACTTCACCTGCTATCAAGGCTGCTGTCCCGTCAAACTTTAGAACTAATCATTGGACGGGAATTGCTAAAAGAGCCAGAATTGTTTACTACGCTCCAGATAGAGTTTCAGGCGCAGAATTATCAGGTTTAACTTATGAAAGTTTAGCAGATCCAAAATGGAAAGGTAGACTGGTAATAAGAAAGTCTAGTAACATTTACAATAAATCACTTGTAGCATCGTTAGTAAAAAACAATGGTAAAAAAGCTACAGCTGAATGGGCAAAAGGTGTTGTCGCGAACATGGCTAGAACACCAACGGGTAATGACAGAGCACAAATCATGGCAGTTGCTGCTGGGGAAGCAGACATCGCTGTTGCTAACACTTATTACTTAGCTCTTATGTTGTCAGGAAACAAAGGTGCAGAACAACAAGCTGCAGCAAAAAAAGTAAAAGCTTTCTTTCCTAACCAAAATGACAGAGGAACTCATATGAATATAAGTTGTGCGGCATTAGTAAAAGGTGCACCTAATAAAGCAAACGCAATTAAACTCGTAGAGTTTTTGTTAACACCAGAGTCCCAGGAGCATTTTACAAATAACACTTTTGAGTTTCCGATGATTGATGGTGTTTCTCCAAGTCCTTTAGTAGTTAACAACATTGGTTTAGATTTTAAACAAGATCTAAAAACAAAAGTTTCAAGTTATGGAGCAAAACAAGCTGATGCATTAGAAGTAATGACAGCTGCTGGTTGGAAATAACATATGAAAGAAAAAAAAGAATTTATTTCCGATATTGATTACAATAAATCTTCTGTAGGATGCTCACCGTGTCTTACAGAGTGTAAAAAAATCAATGAAAGAATAAATAAAAGAAGTTTGTCTGATATTAAAGATAAGGAAGTTCCGCACATCCTAAAGGTTTTTGATTTTTAGATAAATTTTTGATATATACCCGTGATTAGATCTCCTTTTCACGGGTATTTTTTTGATTATAAGGCGGATTGTAATATGGCAAAAATTAACATTTGGTATTTAAGTTCTTTATTAATTTCTTTAATAGTTTTAATTCCTATAGCGACAGTTTCATTTAGTTTCTTCGAAGAAACAAGTGAATATTATAAAATTTTAAAAAATACTTTTCTAATTGAGTATATATTAAACTCTACAACTTTATTACTTGGTGTTTTAATTTTTACATTTATCTTTGGAACAGGCACTGCTTATCTTGTCTCTTTTTATAATTTTCCAGGGAGTAATTTTTTTAAATGGGCTTTAATATTATCATTTGCTGTACCTCCGTATATTTACGCTTACTCTATATTTGCTTTTTTTGAAAACTACGGGACTGCTTTTACAATCCTTAAAAGTGTATTTGGAGAAGGAAATTATAATAGACATATCCCTAAATTTGATGGGATGTTTGGAGCAATAATATCATTATCTTTTTCATTATTTGCTTATGTTTATATTTTAGCAAGAGCCTCTTTTCTGTATCAATCTCAAAATCTTATAGATTTAAGTAAAAATTTAGGATTTTCAAAAATAAGCTCATTTTTTAAGGTTATTTTACCATCAGCTAGACCAGCTATAGTTGCTGGTTTATCATTAGTTGCTATGGAAACATTGGCAGAATTTGGTGCGGTAGATTTCTTTTCAATAAATACCTTAACAACTGGTATTTATAATTCTTGGATAACATTTGATGATCTTGCATTTGCTAACAGATTATCTTTCTTCTTATTATTGTTTATTTTTGCATTATTTATTTTAGAAAATTTATCGAGAAAACAAGCAAAATATCACTCTAATTCCTCAAGTAGATTTAAACAAAGAGACAAATATAAATTAAGCGGTGGAAAAAGTTTTTTAGCTTTTTTATTCTGTTTTTTAATATTTTTTCTTAGCTTCGTATTTCCGTTTAGCCAAATGTTATATTGGACAATAATTTACTCAGATAATTTATTTGATTTAGAAATCCTAAGCCTAATTTATAATACATTATATCTTGTCTTTTTATCAAGTCTGGCGCTTATAATTTTTTCGTTTATTTCTAATTATGGGATGCGAATTTCAAAAAGCAGACCTTTAAATGTTTTAAATACACTATCAATTTCAGGTTATGCAATACCAGGTGTAATTTTGGCTATTGCTTTTATTAGTTTTATTTCTTGGATAGATAATAGTTTTGTGAAATCTTTTGGGTTTCAGTCTATTAAAAAAATATTTTTTGGTTCAATCTTAGGCCTTATAATTGTTTACTTTATAAGATTTTATTCACTAGCATGTAATGGAATAAAATCAGGATATGAAAAAATAAATATTTCTGTAGATGAAAGTGCTTATTTATTAGGATATTCAAAAATTAAAACATTTATAAAAGTACACATACCATACTTAAGAAATTCTATTTTATTTGTTGGAATTTTAATATCATTAGAAATAATCAGAGAACTACCAATTACATTAATTTTAAGACCTTTTAACTTTGAAACATTTGCTACAACTGCATATATATATGCTTCTGAAGATTTGTTAGAGGCTGCAGCTGCACCTTCTTTATTTTTAATTTTGATTGCTAGTATATTTATTTTATTAACTTCAAAGTTTATATTAAGAGATTAAATGAAAAATATTTTTGAAATAAAAAATGTAACTTTTTCTGTGGATGGAAATGAAAAAGTAAAAAATGTGTCTTTCTCAATTGAAAATGAAGGAGATATAATCTGTTTATTGGGACCATCTGGAATAGGAAAAACAACAGTATTGAGAACAATAGCAGGTCTTGAAAAAATTAATGAAGGTGAAATTTTTTTAAAAGGAAAATTAATATCTTCAAAAAATAAACATATAGAACCTGAAAATAGAAATATATCTTTAGCTTTTCAGGATAATTGTTTGTTTCCACATTATACAGTTGAGAAGAATATTCGAATTGCAATTAATAAAAATAAAAATAGTACTAGAAAAATCAGTACTGAATTCATTGTTAAACTATTAAATTTAAACAGTGTTTTAAAAAAATTTCCTCACCAGATAAGTGCTGGTGAAGCTCAACGTGTTTCTTTAGCAAGATCTTTGGTGTTTGAGCCTGATTTATTACTTTTAGATGAACCATTATCCAATGTTGACCAAAGTTTTAAAGAAGATATCCAAATTCAATTAAAGAAAATTTTAAAAAATTTAAAAATTACAACGATTGTTGTCACTCACGACTCATATGAGGCTTTCTATTTAGGTAATAAATGTGGAGTAATATTAAATGAGGAGCTAAAACAATTTGATGATCCATATAAAGTCTATCATTATCCAAATTCAGTTGATGTGGTCAATTTTCTAAATAGAGGAATACTAATTCCAGCTAAGGTGGTAGGAGAAAATGCCCTAGAAAATGAAGATCTTGGAACTATTGAGGGTAAGTTTGTTAAACCTGCATCTATTGGATCTAGTGTAAAATTGTTACTGCAACCTGAAGACCTAATACACGATGATAAAAGCAATTTAAAATTTGACGTAGTTGATAGAAAATTTAGAGGAACAAATTTTATTTACACCTTAAGAACAAAAAAAGGTAATTTAATTCCGGTTTTCGTTCATTCTCATCATATTCATCAACACGATATAGACGAAAAATTTGGAATTAAAAAACCTATTTACATTGAACATTTAGTGTGTTTTTAATTAATTATTTGTCTGTCACGTAAACAGAAACTCCTCTAGAATTTATATCTACATCAAATTTCTTATGCAGAGGAGGAAATGCTCTTTGAGAACAATCCAACCTATCACAAGTTCTACATGATACACCGATTGGTATTTCTGTTTTTTTATCATTTAAATTTAGATTCTCAGTATAAACAAAATCTTTGGCATATTTTGCTTCACAACCCAAACCTATAGATAACATACTTTTCTTTTGACCATACCTTCCAACACCTTTTTCAACTGTTCGAGCAATACAAACATATTTTTTACCATTAGTCATTTTACTCACAGCAGCTTGTATTACTCCTGGTCTAGTAAAAGCCGAGTAAACATTCCATCTAGGACACGCTCCACCGTATCTTGGTATTTCAATACCAGATAAAGAAAATCTTTTTGAAATATTTCCTGCTATATCTACTCTTAACATATGAAAGGGTATTCCTGGTAACTTTGGATCTTGTAAGCAAGTAACTCTATGCGCAACTTGCTCAAATGATGTCGCAAAAGTATTTTGAAGCAATTCTAGATCATACTTTAGTTTTTTGCACTCGGAATGGAAAAGCTTGTAAGGCATTAAAATTGCAGCACCACAATAGTTTAACATAGCTATTTTTGTTAATCTCTTAGCTTCATCAGACGGAAATTTAAATTCAGATAAGTAATTGTTAATTTCATTTTCTGCTCCTTCCTGTGCAATCTGTGCAGCAGCATGTAATTTTTTGGTTTCTAGGGAGTTATAATCGCTTAAAAGAAGTTCTTTTTTATTCTTATTGTAAATTTTAGAAAATGGTTTTCCCTCCTCTGGGATAACATCTTTAACATTAATTGAATATTCTGTTTTTAAAAAATCACAAAGTGCAATATATCGAGTTCTATTATTTACTTGTACCTTTTCAAAAATTTTATTTGCAAAATCTTCAAGTTTAGGAAAATAGTTTTTTTTCTCTTGCAGAAAGTCAGATATCAC
>CACASB010000007.1 GCA_902535155.1 uncultured Pelagibacteraceae bacterium | reverse complement strand
AAAAGATAATCCATTCTGGTATTTTACTTTGTGACCTAAAAAATGTTCCTCTAGAATAATATGGGTGAGTTACGCCGAAAACTGTGTTATATTGAACAAATCTTAATTTGTTTGAGTCTACAATTCTATTTTTGTTTATGCCTATATTCTTGAATATTTCAGTTTGATATTTGTTTGGTTTAGAAAAATAAAAATAATCTATATTTTTTAGTTTTGTTCCAAGAGATAATAGTTTTATTTTAGGGACTATATCCAATATAAAATGGGCATAATTATTATAACCACTTGCGCCTTGAGAAAGTATAGCAATACTACCCTTTAGTTTTTTTAAAAATTTAGGTGTCCCGGTTTTAATAACCTGGTTATCCTTAGAGCTTACCAATTTACCATTTATTTGTTGATAAGAAAAATTATCTAATAATTCATTATTTTTTATAACGCTAACGTTCTCTATATTGTCTGTGAAAATTTTACCATTTTCCATTTCAAAAAATTTGTATTTATATTTATAGAAATCTTTTAAAGAAAAATTTTTTAATGATTTAAATTTTGTATTTGGTGGTTTTTTTGATATAATTAATCTTCCATGGATCGACAAGAAAACTGAGCTTCTTAGAGATTTATAATTTTTTTTTGTGTAACTACGGAATTTTTCTAATATATTGTTTTTCAATTTAATTTTTTTATACTATGATAAATACAGACATTTCGATTTATGTTCCAGTCTATAATGGTGAAAAAACTATAGAAAAATGTGTTAACTCCATTTTAAATCAAACTTTAAAACCAAATAAAATATTAATTATTAATGATTGTTCGAGCGATAATACTCTAGAAATATTAAGGGGATACGGAAACAAAATTAAAATTCACAACAATTTAAAAAATTATGGAGTCTCTTATTCAAGAAACTATGCTGTTAATTTACTTAAAAGTAGATTTGTTGCATCTATTGATGCTGATGTAGAGTTAGATAAAATGTGGCTAGAGTCATTATATAACAACATGAATAAAAATAATATTACACTCATTGGGGGTAGAATGTTTGAAAAATACATTGAAAATCCCTGCAATCTTTGGAGATCATTAAGGATTGGCCAACAATGGGGGAACAAAGATATTAAAAATCCTAAATTTGTTTTTGGTTGCAATAATCTTCTTGATACAAAAAATTTAGACATAAAAAATATTTTTAATTTAAAGGGTGAATATTTTAAAACAAATGGTGAAGATATAGAGTTTTCTAATTTTTTGAAAAATAAAAACTATAACCTATATTACTCAAGCAAAAGCCTTTGTTATCACTTACAAGACGATACTATCGAAACTCTCTCAAAAAGGTATTGGAGATATATAATTTATGGAGATGGATTTAAAAGTAGAAACTTTTTTAAAACAATTAAAAATATAATTAGACAACTTAAAAAAACAATAAAGTGGTCTATTCAAGATTTATTTAATTTTAGATTTAGACTTTTAAGAATTAATTTGGGGGTTTTTATTTTTTTTTGTAAATTGGATTTTAAGCATATGAAAAAAAACATATATGAATAAAAAAAAATTATATGTTTCTAATTTATGTTGGGGAAAAAAAAATATTTCTTTTATTATCAATGAAATTAAAAGAGAAAACTTTTCAGGTATAGATTTTGCTCCATTAAATTATTTTGATTCGTGGAAAAATATTTTAGATAATTCAAAAAAACTAAATAAGATTTTTAAAAAAGAGAATATAAAAATTAATGCTATACAAGGAATTTTTTTCAAAAAAAAACTAAATTTATTCGAAATTGATCAAAGAAAAAAGATTACAAATCATTTTAAACTTATTATTAAGTTATGTAGAATTTTTAATTCAAAAAAAATAGTTTTAGGATCTTCAAGTTTCAGAAATCCCAAAAATTTAGAAAAAAAAACCGCTGACAATTATTTTATTTCCTATTTTAAATACTTGAATCAATTTTTAAAAAAAAATAGAATCTACCTATGTATTGAAACTATTCCAAAAAATTATAAAGAAAAATATATTTTTAAGTTTTCCAAATTAGTGTATTTGATTTCAAAAATAAATTCGTCTAACATAAAGATTAATTTTGATACTAGTTTTTTCCATTATTCTAAGTTTGATAAAAAGATTTTTCTCAATAATTTAAAAAAAATTAAAAATATTCAAATATCCCAACCAAAATTTACCTATTTCAGCTCACCGACAAAAAAAAATTTAGCCTTTTTAAAATTATTAAAAAAAAACAAAAAGACTAAAGATATATCTCTAGAAATTATTGATAAAAAATTAAATAAAATTAAATTTATAAAATCAATCCAAAAACTGAAAAGTTCTCTATATAATTAGTAATACCTTGAAGTCCAATAATGGAATCTAATTATTGCATCATTAATACCAACTTTATTTTTATAATTAAATTCTTTAATAAGCTTACCTATATCAGGACATCTTCTTTGTGGTTCTACTTGCGGATAATTTTTAGGGTAGCTAATATTAATTGCTTTAATTTTCTTTTTTAGAGAAGCCTCCATGATTTTATGCAGTGTATTCATATTTAATTCAGGTTTGTTATTGCCTATGTTATATACAAAATTCTTACCTTCCAGAGTCACTATGAACATTGCAGTAATTGCGTCAGTTACATAACAGAAAGTTCTTGTTTGATTTCCATTTTTAAAAATCGTAATTGGTTTTTTATCTTTAATTGAGCTAAAAAATCTTGGAAATACTCTGTAGTCATTTCTTGGCATACCAGGCCCAAAAACGTTAAATGGTCTAAAAATACATATATCTACTTTTTGTTTAATTTTATAAAAGTAACACAAAGTTTCTCCAACTCTTTTACCTTCATCATAACAAGATCTGTCCTCTATAGATGAGACATTTCCATTATATGTTTCTTTTGTAGGTATATTTTTTTTATCTGGATTTCCGTAAATTTCACTACTGCTAAAAAATATAAATTTTGATTTAATTTTAGAGGAATATTCCAAAAGGTTTTTTGTAGATGTGATACTTGTGAAAATTGTTTCAATGGGTTTTTTGTAATAATTTTTTGGACTTGGAATGCCCGCTGCGTGAAGGATATAATTACATTTGTAATTAATTTTTTTTATTTTATTAATATCTTTTTTTATCAACTTTACATTTTTGTCTTTAAATATTTCACAATTATCGAATTTGATATCATTAGCCAGTATCTTGATTTTATTATTTGTTTTCTTGTTAATTTCTGTAATCACTTTTATAAAATATTTACCTAAAAATCCATTTGCACCTGTTATAAAAAATTTTTTTCCGTAAAACTTGCTATGGTATTTTTTTAAATTATTTACAATTTCTTCTATATCTGAGTGTAAGTAATATTTTTCATTCATATAATTTTAACCTCAGGTAAAGGCACAATAAACTTAGATTTAATTCCTCGCTTTTTCCATTTATCAATTATCGGTTGACTTAAATGCCATGCTAAAAGTAAAATATAGTCCGGTTCTTCTTTTGTTAAGATGCCATCTTCAATAATTTTCAAATTTGTTCCTGGTATGTAATAATTAAGTTTTAAGGATGTAGGTTGTTCTGCCACATAATCCAAATGTTTATTATTTAGACCACAATAACTTAGTAATACCACAGCTCTTGCAGGACAAGATTTTGCAACAATGGTTTTTCCATCTGACTTTAACTTAGTTATCAAATTTATCAAATCAGTTCTGGATTTTTCTACATTATTTTTAAAATTTTTATAAGTTTGTTCGCAATTATCAATTAAAGCATCTTTCTCTTTTTTTAATAATTCTACTAGTCTTTCTGTCTTCTTATTTTCTTTTTTTGACACAATACACCTTATACTACCGCCATATCTTGAAACTATTTGTGCATCAAATAAACACAAATTATACATTTCAAATAATTTTATCAAAGATAAAAGAGAATAAGTGCGAAGGTGTTCATGATAAAAAGTATCATATTGTAATTTATCTAAAATTTCCATTATGTAATGATTTTCAAAAGCATAATATCCATCATCATCAATTAAATTAGTTATGCCATCCATAACATCCCCCAAAGTAGACATGTGAGCAAAAACATTCGTGCTTGTTAACAGTTTAGCTTTCCCGTATTTAGATTTTATTTCATCAGTTATTTCTTTATTAAAAAAAGACTGGATAGTATCAATACCTTTTTCATTTGCTACTTGTGCGATGTTTGTAGGTTCGACACCCAACGTCTTCAATCCTTGTTCTTTAAAATATCTTAACAAACTTCCATCATTACTACCTATATCAACAACTAAATCGTTTTTTTTTAAATTAAGTGATTTACATAAGTAGTCAGATAAATCTTTTTGCTCTTTATCAACTGTTGGCGTAATTCCTGGTAAATAAGGGTAGTCTGGATGATAAACTTTTTTTTGATCAACGATATAATCAATTTGTAGGAGACCACAATCTTTACACCTTATTATATTTACTGGAAATTTTTGAACCAAACCTTCATCAGAAATATCTTTAATCAAAGAGTTTGCAAGTGGTTGATCTCCAAGCTTCATCACTTCGATCAAATTAATGGAATTACATATTTGACATTTATTAATCTTTCCAGGTTCAAAGTTATGTTTGTCCATAATATTAATTAATAGTTTTATTTAATTTTTCAGCATTCAAACAGTAGTCTATTTTTGAATAATCACTTTTTTTTAAAAAATTCTTAATCATAGTAAATATTTGATTTGATCTTCCATCTTTAAAATTTTGAAGTTTTTTTTCCTTTATGATTTTTTTTATTTTAGATTTAATATTGTATGTCTCTAAAATAAAGTCTTTAGTCCAATCTTTTGACTTAGTAAACAGTCGAATATAGCCTTTTTCACATTTTATTACTATCCTATGATTTTGAAAACCACTTTTTTTAACAAATAATGTAATTTTCCCGGTTACACCATTTTTATTTTTTAGGATGCAGTAAATGCTTTTTTTGTACTTAATATTTTTAAAGTTTGAGATCTTTAAATTATAATCTATTACTTTACCTTTACCAAATAAGAATTCACAGTAAGAAAAAACGTGAGTTAGAAATATATTTTTAATTCCCCCTCCTTGATGCTCAACAGTTTTCCAGCTTTTTATCTTATTTTCTAAATCAAAACTTTTAAAATTCCATAAAACTTCGTAACTAAGAACTTTACCTAATTTTTTGTTTTTGATTATATTCTTTGTTTTTTGAAATAATTCGTGATTTAAAAAAGTTAAATTTATATCTGACTTTATTTTTTTTCTTTTAAGAGATTGAATAATTTTTTTCGAACTAACTAAATTTTGTGAGATCGGTTTTTCGAATAATATTTTTTTTTTAAACTTTAAATTATAATTTAATATCTGATTTTGAAGTTTTGGGGGAACTGCAAGTATAATCAAATCTATGTCATTAATAAAAATATTTTTCCAATTTTTTTCATGAATCGGATCTGATAATTTTGATAAAATGTGTTTTGACTTTGAAATTTTTCTATTACATAAAATTTTCAACTTCAGCTGTCTTATTTTTTTTATTACAGGTAAATAGCCTTTTAAAGCAAAATTAGATCCCACTAATGCAACATTCATTTTATCCCCTGTTAAAAAGTTCTATTCCATTGCAATATTTTGAAAACCTAATTTCTTGAAACGGGTAAATTTCTGCTAACTCATCTAAATTTTTATTAATTGATGTTTTAAGTTCCGCAACAATTCTTAAGTCTTTTTTAATAAATCTACCCTTATATAATTCATAAAAAATATTACTATCCAAAGTTATTCTAACATCGCCCATTTTAAAATATTCTCTGTTATAGCTAACATTTAAAATCGGTTTACAAATGCCATATTTGCTATCAAAAATTCCGTTTCTTGTAATAGCGCTAAAGTATTTTTCATTTATCAATTCGTTAGTTTTAAATCTTCCCTCGACACTCGATATTTTAGTCTCAAATAATAATTGTTTGCTATTATCTTTAGGATAATTTCTTATCCTTATCTTTTTTCTTGGAGTCAACCCTTCTAAAGAATCACGAAACATCTCTTTTTTAAAATTGTCAAAATATAAGCTATTAATTTCTCTATCTTTAAAAATTTTTTTTGCACCTTTTTCTATTATTTTTTTTTTAAATTCAAAAAAATTTTCTTTTTGAATAAATAATTTTTTTTCTATTCTATAGCTCATAAAATTTATGTATTTTCGTTTTTGATAATTTCAATTTTTGAGTCTTTGTCAAAATATAAATTTTTAGAAAATGTTTCACAATTTGAAAATTTTACTTTAATAAGTCCACCATCAAACTCTTGTTTTTTTCTATAACTTGCAAAACAATTCTCAACTTTTGAAATTTTAGAATTTTCTATATATACACTAGAAGAATCTTTGGACGCTACACCAATCTTGGCATTTTGAAGCTCAATATAATTAAAGTTGGCATGGGATTTTTCTCCAACTGATATAGCCTTATCTCCACATAAACTTAATTTTGAATTTGATACATCATAATCTCCAAAAGAAAAATCTAAACAATCGTTCAAAGCATTTTTAACTTTCACTTCTTTGATACGTAATTTTGAAAAATCTACATCTACAGCATCATACAGGGAATTATTTGATGTAATCTGTTTTAATTCACCTGAACTTTTAATAATATTTATACCATCCTCACAAGTAGCATTAAATGAACTGATAGAGGTTTTTGTAAAGTTTGTTTTTATAAAGCTTAAACATCCAGTTAAATTATTTAAGTCTATTCTTTTTTCTATCTTATTATTAAAATACTCAAACTTACCATTATATATAATCTTAACACCGTTTATTTTTCCTCTTAAAAAAAAACTTCTTCCTGACAATTTTTTTTGATTTATTTCAAATATCTTATTTTTGACGTCGTAATTATAAATTATTCCTTCATTATGATAGAAAGTTACATTATCAAAGTTCTCGTCATTTAAAATAATTCTTTGATATTTATTCGAATAATCATCTATAAATTTTAGATATTCTATATTATCTTTATTTAATTTTAGTTCTGACTCTAAAAGTTTTCTTTGATCGTTTAAATTTATATCAAAAACTTTTTCACATTTTGATACGTCGCTATTACAAATTTTAAAAACATCTTTAGCAACTTCATATTGTATGAACTTTGCTTTAATATTTTGTATTTTAAAATTATCTAAATATTTTTTTTCCAGTTTCTTGTTTTGGTAACTTTCATTATTATATCGAATTTCATCTTTGTTCTTCTGATTTAATAATTTTTCTATTTCCTCAATATTTACTAAAATTCTTTTCAATTTAGACTCAATCTTTTTTTTGGTATATAAAAGATTTTTAGATTTCAAGTTTTTTTGGAATTTTTTTAAATCCAATTGTAGGATCAAAATTCTTAATTCCTTTAATGAGTCTTCATAATTTTCACTTATGGGAAAGTTAAGTTTTTTTTGAACTTTTTTTAGATTAAACTCACCATCATAATATATAGGCTCAAAGTAATTTTCCTCAGAATTCCAATAGAATTTTCTGTTGTGGACATATAAAGCATGATTTCCATTTGCAGCTAAAATTAAATTATTAAACACATTAAGCTTATGAAGATTTCTTTTAGTTCCCTGTGATAGAATATTATTATCTAAATTATAATCTAAAAATGAGTATTCATTATTTTCATCTTGAAAACTATTTATATATACCAAATAAGCGAAATTGAGTTTATCTAATGCGAGAAAAGCATTCTTTTTAAAAATATCATTTTTTACTGCCCATTTAGAATTTGTTACTTTTGCAAGTTGAATTTTTGTGCCAAGTTCAGATACTCTTATAATTTCAGGCCAATTAATTCCACTATAATTTTTAACTTTAGACGAAAATTTCATCATATATTTTTCATCACCCTCTAATATTGGTCCCTCCCTTCTTTTATGAAATTCCAATAATTCTTTTGAAGACTTTTCTTGGAATATCATTTTATTTTTTATTCCGTTGACATTCACTGTTACAAGCTGAGTTCTTGGTGAGATAAAATCAAATTCTCTCAATAATTCTGTCATAAATATTTCGTCCTCATCTACCCCTCTAGTCTTACCCAAAAATAATTTAAATTTTGTAATATTATTTATGTGTCCGTCTTTAAGATCAACATCTAAGCTTTGAAATACTCTTCCATCTTTATAAATAATATGGTCTTTAAGATCTCCATGTGTTCTTATCCTTGCTTTGATTTTACAAAATAAGCCATTTTGATATTTAATTATCACTGTGCTGTTAAATTTTTTTTTGAATTTATCTGGAATTAAATGTGAATTATTTGTTAAAATCCTAATATTATTAATTTGCCACTTTTTGTATTCATCTATCTTGATGTTGATTTCATCGACAGGAATGTAATTAACGGATTTGTTATAATTTAAAGAATCAAAGTGATTGCATTTTTTGTATTCTTTACTTTTTGCTGAATTAAAATTGAAAAGATTTAAAAAAATGGCAAAGCTTATTAAAGTTTTAGATATAGTTGACATCAATTTTCTTCAGACCATCTATATTTTCAATTTCATTTTTAAAATTTTGTAGTTCAGTTTTGTCTTCAAATACTAATCTATAAACGTAGTCTTTATTTTCATTATCATTCAATACTGACTTAAGATTATTATTGTTTTCAATTAAATCAATTTTTTTTGAAGAAATTATCTCTATTTGATTAAGTTCTAATCCCTCATTAAACGAAATATTATAAAATGATTTATTATCATTTTTCTTTTGAATATTATTAAAAACTTTTAAAGCAATTATAATAACTACTGTTAAAATGCTTAAAATTATTGCATAGTTATTTTTCACGCTAGCTGCAATTCCAATTGTTATTAAGTCAAAATATATAATTAATTCTAATGCACTTTTTACAGGATGTCTGAATCTTACAATAGATAATGCCCCAATCATTCCCAATGACAAAGCTATATTACCATAGATAGTTTTAGTGATCACAAATGTTATTATTGGTAAAATAAAAAAAGAAACAGTTTGAGCAAAAGATTTTGCCCACATTTGACCTGAAAATATTAAAGCGTATCTAATAGCATAACCACTTATTAGCATTATAATTATCGAAATTAAATCTTCCATAAAAATTATAGTTAATTAATAATAAATTAATTGCAATTATTATTTTAACAAAGCAATAAACGCTATATATTAAGCCTATGTTATTTGAATATTTTTTTGGCATTATTGTAATAATTTTCATTTTATTATGGTTTAGAAAAAAAATCAGTAAATATAAGTCAATTTATAATATAAATGGTTTTGATGGTGTTTATTTTTACTTTGTTAATAAAAATTTTAAAAAAACAGGGTTATCAAATTTTATAGATAAAAAAAAAAATACTCTAGGTAAAGAAATCTCTAAGATTTCAAATAATAAAGTTTTGTATGGTCCGTATGCTGGTACAAAAATCTTAAGTTCATATGGTTGGTCAAATACTGATTTTTCCTCAAAATACCTAGGTATTTATGAGTCACATATTCAAAATAAAATAATTAATTTAGCTAAAAAAAAAAAATTTAGTCATTTTGTCGATTTGGGAGCAGCAGAAGGATATCATATTATTAGTTTACTAAAAAAAAAAATTTTTAAAAAAGGAATTGCATTTGAGTTAAATAAAAAAAGTAGAGAAATTTTAAAAAAAAATTCTCTAATTAACAACTTGCATAATAAAATTAGCATTTATGGAGATGCTAACTTTTTATCGTTGTCAAATATTTTAAAAAATATTAATCCAAGAAATCTATTTTTTTTATTAGATATTGAGGGAAAAGAGTATTATTTATTTGATGATAAATTTTGTAAAAAATTCTCTCAAAGTACTTTTATCGTAGAAGAGCATCCATTTAATGTAACTAATAAAATGAAGATTAAAAGTTTTTTGCAAAAGATTAAAAAACACCATAATATTGAAATTCTGAATGATGTTTCCAAAAATCCTTTCAATTTTAAAATCTTGGATAAATTTAGTGATGACGAGAAATATTTGATGATGTCAGAGGGAAGGCCAAAATCGATGCGATGGCTTGTTTTGAAACCAAAAAAGTAATTTTTTGTTAAAATTTTAAAATTTACAAAAAAAAATAATTATTAATCAAATTATCCTTCAATACCGAGGTTTATTTGAAGCTCTGCACTTTCCTGATTTTATTTAATAAATAAAAAATGATATAATTATCTTTTCCTAAATAAATATTTTTTATGATTAAAACCGCAAAAACACAAAATTACGAGGCAGACTCTATAAAAGTTTTAAAAGGTCTAGAAGCAGTTAGAAAAAGACCAGGTATGTACATAGGTGATACTGACGACGGCACAGGACTTCACCACATGGTTTATGAAGTTGTGGATAATTCTATAGATGAGGCGCTCGCTGGTCATTGTAAAAATATAAAAGTGGAGATCAATAAAGATGGAACAATTGCTGTATCAGATGATGGAAGAGGAATACCTGTAGATCTCCATAAAGGTGAAAAAAAATCAGCCGCTGAAGTAATTATGACTCAATTACATGCAGGTGGTAAATTTGATCACAATTCTTATAAAGTTTCAGGAGGACTACATGGTGTTGGTGTATCAGTAGTAAATGCCCTTTCCAAAAAGCTTGAATTAGAGATCAATAGGGACAATAAAAAATATTTTATAGAATTTAACGATGGAGACGCAAAAGCTCCATTAAAACAAATTGGAAAATCAACAACAACCGGCACAAAAATAACTTTTATGCCTTCAGAAGAAATATTTTCCTCAACCAAATTTTCAAGCTCAATTATTCAAAAAAGAATGCGTGAACTAGCTTTCCTAAATAAGGGAATAAAACTTGTAGTTATAGATAAAACTCAGAAAAAAGATAAAACTTTTGAATACAAGTTTGACGGTGGATTAAATGAATTTATTAATTATTTAAATCAAAAAAAAGAAAAAATTAAAAATAAAAATGGTAATGATCTTTTTAAAAAACCTATAAGCTTAGAAGGAAATAAAAATAGCATAGAGATAGAATGTTCTTTAGAGTGGAATTCAACTTATTCGGAAGATGTTTATGCTTACACAAATAACATTTATCAAAAAGATGGTGGTACGCATTTATTAGGTTTTAGAAGTGCATTAACAAGAGTAGTTAATAAGTATGTAAGTGATAATAATTTTCTAAAAAAAAATAAATTATCTATATCTGGTGATGATATTAAAGAGGGACTAACAGCTATTTTATCAATAAAAATGCCAGATCCAAAATTTTCATCTCAAACAAAAGATAAGTTAGTCTCGTCAGAAATTAGAAATACTGTAGAAACTTTCGTAAATGAGAAACTTTCTATGTGGTTCGATCAAAATCCCGCTGTTATTAAAATAGTGTTATTTAAAATAATTCAAGCTGCTCAAGCTAGAGATGTAGCTAGAAAAGCTCGAGAAAGTGTTAGAAGAAAAGGTGCTCTTGAATTGACTGGGCTTCCAGGAAAATTAGCTGATTGTCAAAATCCTAAAAGAGATGGAACAGAGTTGTTTATAGTAGAAGGGGACTCAGCAGGAGGTTCAGCAAAACAAGGAAGAAATAGAGAATTTCAAGCAGTATTACCTTTAAGAGGAAAAATTTTAAATACTTATGTTGAGCCAAATGGATCAAAAAAAAATGGAAATCATTCTGACGTAAGAACAAAAGCATTAACTAAAATGATTTCATCTAATGAAATTGTTACTTTAATTAATGCATTAGGCCTTGATCCTAAATCCGAGGAGATTGATCTGGAAGACCTTAGGTATGGTAAAATAATAATAATGACCGATGCCGACGTAGATGGATCACATATTAGAGCATTATTACTGACTTTTTTTAATAACAAACCATTTAGTAAATTGATTGAGAATGGACATATTTATTTGGCTCAACCACCTTTATTTAAATTAAATAAATCTGGAAAAAGTATTTATATTAAAGATGAAAAAGAGTTAGATAACTTTTTAATTAATAACTCAAAGAATTTAAAGAAAGCAAAAAAAAATACAAAAGTTTATGATGAAATTTTGTCTGATGAAAAATCTAAATTAAATATTCAGAGATTTAAAGGACTAGGAGAAATGAACCCTGAGGAATTATGGAGTACAACATTAGACCCAGAGAATAGAAACCTTTTACAAGTTAAATATTCAAAAGACCAAAAAAAAGATCAAGATATCATTCACACTTTAATGGGCAATGATGTAAGTATTAGGAAAGAATTTATCATATCAAATGCGATAGATGTTAATAATCTAGATGTATAAAAAATATGGAAACAACGTCTGTTTCTAAAATATATTCATTAAATAAATCTACCTATATTAATCTTAGGTGGATAGGTATTATTGGTCAATTCTTAACTATAAATATTGTATATTTTATTTTTAAATTTCAATTTAATATCTATTTAACAAATCTGATAATATTTTTAGGAGTCCTTTCAAATTTAATTTTAATTTATTTTTATCAAAAAAATATCCTATCAAATAGAGCCTCATTTATTTTTTTATTTATGGATATTTTGCAATTAAGTTCTTTAATTTTTCTTACTGGAGGTATTTTAAACCCCTTCTCGATTTTTTTAATTATTCCAAGTGTATTTTCATCTTCCAATATTGAATTAAAAGCTAGTCTAACATTAATATGTCTAACAGTTTTATCTATACTTTTATTAACTTTTTATCATATTGAATTAATTTATCCCGAAACAAATAAAATTTTGGTAAATAATTTTTATTATTATGCAATTCCAACATCCTTAATAATAGCATTAATTTTTCTAAATTATTTTGCTGCTACATTTGGAAGAGAGTCAAGATTAAGAAAAGAAGCCTTAGATAAATTAGAGCAAGTTATTGCAAAGGAACATGAGCTTGTTTCACTTGGTGGTCAGGCTGCAGCTGCAGCACACTCCTTAAATACACCACTGTCAACTATAAAAGTAATATCTCAAGACATGTATAAACAGTTTAAAGATCAAAAAGATATCAAAAAGGATATCGAACTATTAGTTAGTCAAGTCGAAAGATGTGGACAAATTCTAAAAAAATTAAGTTTGAATCCATCACAAGAAGATGATTTTATTAATCAAAAATTATCTATTTCAGAATATGTTTCAGAAATTGTTAAGTCCTTTAAAGAAATTTCAGATAAGGAATTCGTAATTAATTTGAGTCAAGACACCAATTCTTTTAAAATATCAAAAATAATTGAAATTATTTATGGAATTAGGAATTTTATAGGTAATGCAAATAAATTTTCAAAAAAGAAAATATATGTTTCTGTTAAAAGTAACAACGAGTCCACTGAAATATCTATAGAGGATGATGGAAGTGGATATCCAAAAGATATTTTAGGTAAAATAGGTGAGCCTTATATAAAATCATCTTCAGATCAAAATAATACAAAGGCAGGTTTGGGATTAGGGATTTTTATTGGCAAAACTTTGTTAGAGAGAAATAAAGCAAAAGTTATTTGTAGAAATTCAAAAACAAGGCCTGGTGCTGAAGTGATAATAAGTTGGAAAAATAATCTACTGAAAAAAATTTAGTGGTAGGTTTTATTTTTTGACTTTTTTTCAAACAATTGACCGAGTTGTTTTATCATTACATCCCCAAGTTCTTGAACATCAGTAATTTTAATTGCTTTTTTATAATAACGAGATACATCATGACCAATACCAATGGCTAGAATTTCAAAATCTTTGTTATCTTGAATAGTTTTTACAACTTTTTTTAGATGTTTTTCTAAAAAATCTCCGGAGTTTACAGATAAAGTTGAGTCATCAACTGGGGCTCCATCTGAAATTACCATCAAAATTTTTCTTTCTTCCTTCCTTTTTTTTAATCTATTAAATGCCCAAAGTATTGCCTCACCATCTATATTTTCCTTAAGTAACCCCTCTTTTAACATCAGACCTAGGTTTTTCTTTGATTGTCTCCAGTTAGAATCTGCACTTTTATAAATAATATGTCTCAAGTCGTTTAATCTTCCAGGATACTGTGGCTTACCATTTTTATTCCAATTTTCCCTAGACTCTCCACCCTTCCAATTCTTAGTAGTGAACCCTAAAATTTCGACTTTGACATTACATCTCTCCAATGTTCTTGATAGAATATCTGCGCACAATGCAGCAATTGTTATTGGTCTTCCCCTCATCGAACCAGAATTATCAATTAATAAAGTAACTATTGTGTCTTTAAATTCAAAATCTTTTTCTTTCTTAAAAGATAGAGAATTTTGTGGATCGATAATAATTCTTGTAAGTTTTGAGCTATCTAACAAGCCCTCTTCAAGATCATACTCCCATGATCTATTTTGTATAGCTAACAATTGTCTTTGTAACTTATTTGCCAACTTAGTAATCAAATCCTGAAAATTAATTAGTTGTTGATCAAGATTTTTTCTAAGTCTTAAAATCTCCTCATCCTTTTCTAAATTTTCTGCTTTAGCAATTTCATCAAATTTTGAAGTATAAATTTTGTATTCAATATTTTTTTTATTTAAATTTAGTTTTTGAGCAACTTTATCTAAATTTTCTTTAGAGTCTTCGATCTGAATTGTATCATCCTCCATTCTAAATTGGTTTACGTCATATTCAGTTTCAGCGCTTAATTGGTCTTCACTTCCTATCTCAGAATCATCTTTCGTTTCATTTTTATCATCTTCATTCCCGCTATCATTATTTGCTGGATTTTGATTATCCTGACTTTGGTTATTTTGATGATCTTGAGAATTTTCTAGAATATCCATTTTTTCCAGTAGTTCTGAAAACTTTGAATTATATTTTTCCTGGTTTTCAATATTTTGTTCTAAATAACTTAAATGATTGTTAAAATTTTTATCAAAATCTTTTCTCCAATAATTTAAAATTTTTAATGTGTTATTATTTAGGTTTAATTTAAAAAACTTTTCTAGTATATATAACTCAAAAGCATCATATATACTTGTTTCCTCCTTAATATTAGACTCTTCATATTTTTTGTTGCTGATTTTTTGATAATAATTATTTTTAAGATTTATTTTAATTCCATTTAGCATTTTCGAACCAAGCATTTCACATCTCATTATTTCAGATAGCTCATAAATACTTTTTAAGGCTGGATTTTTGGGATGATTTTTAAAAAAAATAGTGTTATTAGAAAACCGTATTTTTAAAGCTTTTGAGTCAGTAATCGCTCTAAGTTTTACGTAATCGTCTTTATTTTTTAAATCTTTTATTTCAGAAAAATCTAAACCTTTGTTAAAAGAAATTTTATCTTTTGGTTTATCATTTTTTAATTGATTAGATATAACTTTATAAGTTGAGGTTAGCGCCTGTTTAATTTGCTCCTCAAGAATTTCTTTTTTTTTTTCCATTAATTTAGGAATTAATAAGAGACTCCTGCAAATCATCTCCAAAACACCTTTGATAATATTCAGAGATTATACTTTTTTCTGAATCGTCACATTTATTTAAAAATGTAACCCTAAACGCATATCCTAAATTTTTGAAAATTTCAGCATTTTCTGCCCAGTGCAATACTGTTCTAGGACTCATTACAGTTGATATATCTCCAGCTATGAAACCCTTTCTTGTTAAAGTTGCTACTTTAATCATGTTAGAAATTTTTTCTTTACCATCTGTATTATTATATGCTTTATTTTTTGCTAAAATAATTTCCATTTCTTTTTCAAGACTTAAATAATTTAATGTTGTAACTATATTCCATCTATCCATTTGTCCCTGATTTATTTGTTGTGTTCCATGATATAAACCAGACGTATCTCCTAAACCAACAGTATTTGAAGTTGCAAAAAGTCTGAAGTACTTATTTTGTTTGATCACCTTATTTTTATCAAGCAATGTAAAGTTTCCTTCTGCCTCTAAAATTCTTTGTATTACAAACATCACATCCGGCCTACCTGCATCGTATTCATCAAAAACTAAAGCAACAGGATTTTGAATTGACCAGGGTAGAATACCCTCTTGAAACTCTGTTATTTGCTTTCCATCTTTAAGTTTTATCGCATCTTTTCCTATTAGATCTATTCTGCTTATATGGCTATCCAAGTTTACTCTTATACAAGGCCAATTTAATCTAGCTGCAATCTGCTCTATGTGAGTTGATTTTCCTGTTCCGTGATAACCTTGGACTAAAACTCTCTTATTGAAGGAAAATCCCGACAATATTGCGATTGTTGTGTCTTTATCAAATTTATAATTTTTATCAATTTCTGGTACAAACTCATTTTTTTTTTCAAAAGCCTCAACCTCTAAGTCACAGTCTATCCCAAAAGTTTGTTTTACTGATAACTTAATATTTGGTACTATATTTAGATCGTTATTCATTTTTTCAAAGTTCTTTTCAATTGCGTATATGCTAAAGTTATTACTTTAAGTTTTTCTTCGAATTTTTTATTTCCTGAATTCATATCAGGATGAAATTTTTTAACAAGTTTTTTAAACTTAGACCTTATATTTTCCCAGTTAATACTCACGTCTAAACCTAAAATTTCAAAGGCTTTTAAATCTTTATTAGAAAAATTGAAATGTGCTAGTTTGGCTCGACTTTTATCAATACCATTTTGATTAATATCGTCCTTTAGAGCATTATTCCATAAAATCTTAAAAAAATTATCTTGTGCACTAAAATTTTGAGTAGGTTTATGCCAGGTCATATCAGCTTTGATAAAATCAATAATTTCTGAGTCATTCATATTTTCAAAATAATTCCAATTTTTATTAAATTCTTTAATATGCTTTAAACAAAGTAATCTGTATTTTTTACTGTTGTCTCTTTCAATTGGGGCTTTATATTCCCCCACATTGTTACAATTATTCCAATCGCAAATAGTTTTCATTAGTTTAATATTATATAATTATTTATGGAAATAAATAATTTAATAAAAAAAATAAAAAATAAAATTTGTAATAAAATCAAATGTGAAAAAATTTTGATTGAAGATAAAACATATTTACATAAAAAACATAAAAATTTTGATCCTAAAAAATTTCATATAAAAATTATCCTTGAGTCATCAGAACTTAAAACAAAAAAAAAAATTGAAGCTAATAAATATATATTTTCTATTTTAGAACAAGAATTAAAAGTTCATATTCATTCAATACAATTACATATCAATCAACGAAACTAAAAATTTTTTAATTTTATTTTGGGAATATCTATTATTTACAGTTGGTCTTGCAATCTTTTTTAGCAAGATTAAGTTAATATCTTTACTATTATTTTTTTTATCTTTAATCATAAAGTCACAAATTTTATCTATATTATATTTTTTAAAATAAGAATTTAGATTATTAAATTTTAATTCCTTTAAATGATTTTCAATTAATTTAAGCTCGTTTTTGGGGAGTAATTTTTCTTTATTGCTAAACTTTGATGCTGTGAGAATACCAAGTAGCACAGCTTCTCCATGATTTAACTTATTTGTGTAACCCAATGTAGACTCAAATGCATGTGCAAAAGTATGTCCAAAATTTAAAGTTTTTCTTAAATTATTTTCTCTTTCATCTTTTTCAATAAACGATTTTTTAATTTTACAACTATTCAATATTGCTTTTTTGATTATATTTGGTCTTAAATTTAAAATGTTTTTAAAATTATTTTTCAAAAAAATAAAAAATTTTTTATCGCTGATCAATGAATGTTTAAGTATTTCTGCGTATCCACAAATCATTTCTCGTTTTGAAAGTGACTTTAGAAAGTTTATGTCAACTATTACTACATTTGGCTGACAAAAAGTTCCAATCATATTTTTTCCAAGAAAGGTATTTACCCCAGTCTTACCCCCAATAGATGAATCTACCTGACTTAATAATGTTGAGGGAATATTTACAAATTTCAAACCTCTTTTATAAATACTTGCTGCAAATGCACATATGTCTCCAGCTATACCACCTCCTATTGATATAAGACAATCATTTCTATTGAAATTATTTTTTCCTAAAACATTTAAAATTTTTTTTACTGTATTTAAGTTTTTTACTTTTTCATTAAAATTAAGTCCAAGAAATATATTTTTATCATCTTTTAGTTTATTTTTGAATTTTGATATAATTTTCTTGGGAACATTTTTGTCATATATAACTATTAACTTTTTTGGATTAATATTATTTTGAACTAAAATTTTTTTAATTTTAAAACAATTATTTGTACCAAAATAAATTGGATAAGTTTTATCTCTAGTTTTAACAAACAATCTCATTTTTTTTACATTTTTGTAAAATTTTATCGACAATTTCACCTTTTTTTAAGTTTTCACAAATTATTTTATACTCAGAAAAATTATAAATTTTATTTCTTTCGCTAATTAATTTTTTAATATCTGCATGGCTCATATCTTTAATCACTGGTCTTTTATCATTATTTTTTATTCTTTTAATTAAAGTATCAGCATTCCAATGAAGCCAAAATGTTGAAGATTTCTGCTTTATTATTTTCCTTAATTCTTTGTTCATAAAAGCTCCACCTCCAATCGATATTATTTTGCTATTATCGTTAAGAGATTGAATAGTAACATTAAATTCTAATTCTCTAAAGTAAGCCTCTCCCTTTTGTAAAAAAATCTGGTTAATTTTTTGATTCTGCATCTTCTCAATTTTTTTATCTATATCTATTAAAACAACATCCAATTTTTTGGCTATCAAACTGCCTATAGTGGATTTTCCAGAACCCATCATACCTAATAGCACTATATTTTTTTTAATTTTCATATTTTTCTTTATTGAAAAAACACAAATTTGTCTTAATTTGAAATTATTTAAAATACATGCAATTTTATAAAAAAACAAGCATTGGCAAATCTCATAACTACACAGGTTTAATAGTTAAAATGATTTTATTTATACTAACGATCTCGTTAGTAATATTTTTTGTAAGTAATATTAATTTTCCTGCACCAAATAAATTGATTAAAAAAGAAATACCAAGAGAAAATTTGAAAATTGTTAAATAAATTATTTATAAAAAACATTACATTTATTTTACTATTTTTTTTTTCATATGTTAGTGCAAATGAACCAGTCGATATATGGAATATAGAAAAAAAAAATAAAACTATTCCTAAAAACTCAAATTTAGAAAATGAAAATGAAATAACCGAAACTATCGCCATACAGAATAATTCATTAGGAGATATTGAACAGGGAGAAATTTTAGGTAAAAGAAAAATTATTGGTTTATATGATCCTGAGGAATATGGACTTAACCTTGAAATGTGGAACAACACTAACCCAAAGAAGATTTTTGAATTATCAAAAAAAATTATCAATATGACATTATCAGATGATGCAAAAAATATTTATACAAAACTTCTATTAACAAATTCATATTCTCCAAAAAATGAGTCTGACGAAAAGACTTTTTTAAACATGAAATCAGATTGGTTAATTAAATTTAAAAATATTGACTTAATTAAAGAGTATTTAAAAAAAAATGTAGAGATAGAACCAAATGAGGAATTAACTAAATTTGTTTTAGATGAATTATTTGCAATCAATGAAAAAAAACAAGCATGTGAATTTTTAGAGGAACTTAATACAAATTTTAAAGACAATTATTTAACTAAGTATTCTATTTATTGTCTTATCTATTTAAAGAAAAATGAGCAAGCTTCTCTTAGATACGATTTAGAAATAGAACTTGGATATAACGATCCTTTTTTTGAAAATAAGTTCCAATATTTATTGGGATATACATCTAAATCACCAGCTACTTCGGAAAAGGATTTATTAAATTTACATTTATCATTTGAGACTAACAAGGAATATAAATATTCACCAAACAACAAAACTCCAAAAATATATTGGAGATATTTATCATCTAATAATTTATTGGAGAGCACGAATAATGTAGATATTGAAGATGAAAACCAAATTTCCTTAATTGAAAAAGCCACTCATCAAGGAAACTACGATGAGTTAGATTTACTTAACTTATATAAGAGATTTCAATTTTCAATAGATCAGTTGTTAAATATTGAAGAGGAAATAGAGAAAATTTCAAAAATACAATCGAGAGCTTTATTATATCAAGGAATACTATTAAATAAAGATCCTAACACTGTGGTTAACTTGTCTAAACTTCTAAAAGAAAATTTAGACAGTGAAAATATTTCAAATGCGTTTAACAAAGAACTTAAAAAAATATTAAAAAATTTTAAACTTGAGGAATTGTCTTCTGATCTTACTGGATTTTATTCAAAAATTTTAGAACAAGAAAGCTTAAATGTTGATATTAAATTTAATAACAAAATTTTACATCAATCTAAGCTAGTAAAATATTTTAGTGAAGAAAGCGTATCAAAAAAAAAAATTGAAAAAGATTTAAATAATTATTTAAAAAAAATAAAAAAAAGTAAAAAAAATTATCTAATTACGAAAGATATTATATTGATTGAGGCTATGGTTTCTGATGGTATTGAAATTAAAGAAGAGTATAAAAACTTATATGATACCAAAGAGAATACTATACCCACTGATATTCAAATTTTGATCAATGACCAAGAAATTGGAATGGCTATTTTAAGACTTGTAGAGATTATTGGCCAAGATAAAATTAAAGATTTGGGATCTGAAACTCTTTACTTCTTGATTAATGCACTTAATCAAATGGATATTGACCCAATAAGAAATGAGATTTTATATAATGTTTTGCCATTAAGGGCTTAAGTTTTGTTCAATTTTGTATTAAAACTTTATTATGGCAATAAAGAAAATTTTAGTAGAACCAAACAAATTATTACGACAAGTCTCCCAACCAGTAGCGGAAGTTGATAAACAAATTCAGAAAATCATGGATGATATGTTGGAAACAATGTATTCAGCAAATGGAATTGGTCTTGCTGCTATACAAATAGGTGTGCCTAAAAATCTTATAGTTATTGATTTATTAACAAAAGAAAAAAAAAAGAATCCCATGTTTTTTGTTAATCCTAAAATAATAAAAAAAAGTTCAAAAATGTCAAAATACGAGGAAGGATGTCTGTCAATACCAAATTTATTTGCTGAGGTACAAAGACCAAGTGAGTGTGAAATTGAATATTTAGATTATGAAGGAAATAAAACAAGTTTAAAAGCAACTGGTTTATTAGCAACGTGTATTCAACATGAAATGGATCATTTAAAAGGAATATTATTTATTGATTATTTATCTAAACTTAAAAGAGATATAATACTAAAAAAATTATCAAAACAAAATCTAGAGCAAAAAAGATTGGTTATCTAAACAATTATGAAAAAAATTGTTTTTATGGGAACACCTTTATTTGCAGTCCCAATTTTAAAATCAATTCTTAGCAAAGGTTACAATATACCTTTAGTTTATACCCAACCTCCAAGCAAGAGTAATAGAGGTCACAAAGTAAGCAAATCACCAATTCATATATTTTGTAATGAAAATGATTTAAAAGTCAGAACACCAGAAAATTTCATAAACTTAGATAATGAAAAAAACATTTTAGAAAAATTAGAGGCGGATATAGCAATAGTTGTAGCATATGGACAAATATTGCCAAAAGGTATCTTACATGTTTGTAAAAAAGGATTTATAAATATTCATGCATCTTTACTGCCTAAATTAAGAGGCGCTGCTCCAATTCAACGTTCAATTATGAATTTAGATAACGAAACAGGTATAAGTATCATGCAAATTAATGAGAAATTAGATCAAGGAAAAGTTTATAGTCAGTATAAAATTAACATAAATAAAGATGATAATGCTGAGGACTTATCACTTAAATTATCCAACCTTGCTGCTGAAAAAATTACTGATGATATTGAAGGTATATTTGGAAACAAAAAAAAATTTTTCGAACAAGATCATTCTAAAGCAACGTATGCAAATAAAATAGATAAAGAAGAGGGAAGAATAGATTGGAATGATAAAGCTGAAAATATCATTGGTAAAATAAATGGTTTATATCCTGTTCCAGGAGCATGGTTTTATTTTAATGGTGCTAGATATAAAATATTAAAAGCAAGTATTTCAAAAAATAGTTCTACCCCTGGTACAGTAATAGATGATGATATCAAAGTATCTTGTGGGACAAATTCTATAAAAATTTTAGAGATCCAAAGAGAAGGAAAAAAAGTTCAAAGTATCAAAGATTTTATTTTAGGTACAAAAATAAAAAAAGGCATAAATTTAATCAATGCATAGATACCAAATATTAATGGAATATGTGGGAACAAACTTTTATGGATGGCAGTATCAAAAGAAACAAATTACTATTCAAGGCACTGTTGAAAAAGTTCTAAAAAAAATTCTTAAAGAAAAAGTAAAATTATGTGGATCAGGTAGAACAGACTCAAAGGTCCATGCTATTGAACAATCAGCTCACTTTGATGTTAAAAACAAAATTCATAATATTCAAAAATTTTTCAAAACTTTAAATTTTTTTTTAAATGGAATGTTTATAACTGTTGTTAAAATCAAAAAAAGACCTTTGGCATTTCATGCTAGATATTCAGCAAAAAAAAGAATTTATAAATATTTAATACATAATCGTGAAAGCTTACCCTCAATAGATAGGGATAGGGGATGGTATGTTAAAAAAAAATTAGATTATGAATTAATAAAAAAAGCATCACATTTTTTAAAGGGAACACATGACCTATCTGTTTTTAGAGCCTCAAACTGTTCAGCTTCCAGCCCTGTAAGAACTATCGACTCTTTAATAGTAAAAAAGAATAATGATATTATTGAAATAAAGATAAGATCTAGATCTTTTTTAAAACAACAAGTGAGATCAATCGTTGGATGTCTAAAATATGTTGGGGAAAAAAAGTGGACAATTAATAAATTTAAAAAAATTGTTAAATCTAAAAATAGAAATTTATGTGCACCCCCAGCACCAGGTGCCGGGCTTTACTTAGAGAAAGTTATTTACTGACTTTATTTACTCTGAATTTTTTATTAATCCTCCATCTAGAGCCTTCACGAACAATATAACCGCAGCATTTTTTAGAGCCGCATTTACAGGGAAATTGTTTATAATCTTGGTCAAAACCAAAACCATAGTCATAACTTAGTTCTTCTCCTTTTTTTATAAATTTAATTGAGGTAACCCAGATTTCTAAACCTTTGCCTTCAACTTCACAATTTGGGTCACATGAATGATTAATTAATCGAGCAGTATTCCATTTAAAATCACCGTCTAAATCGTATCTATTATTTAAATTAAATAAATATATATCTTTATCATTATCAAATTTATTATTGTTCTCAGTTTGTTTTTTAGTGATTAATTTTCCAATGTATTGGATTATTCTAGTTCCTGGCACTATATCTTTTTTTGCACACAAACCTTTTTTGTCGATTTTTGAAGCTTTAATTTTGTAAAGTTTATTCATCAATTTTATTAGCAATTTTTAAAATAAAAGCGTAGTCAAATGCGATATCTTCAATTGCTCCATCTCTTCCAGATCTACCACCGTGGCCAGCCTCCATTTCAGTTTTTAGTAATAGCAAATTATTATCGGTCTTATATTCCCTGAGTTTAGCTGTAAATTTTAAGGGCTCATCAAATAATACTCTATTATCACTTAAACTCGTTGTTATTAAAATATTAGGGTAATCAGTTTTTTTAATATTATTATATGGCGCGTAAGAATATATGTAATCAAAATGTTTTTTATTATCTTTAGCATTGCCAAATTCATCAAATTCTCCAATTGTTAAAGGTAGTGAATGATCCAGATTAGTAGTAAGACTGTCTACAAAAGGCACAGCCATAATTACACCCAAAAATAAATCTGGTTCTTCATTTACAACAACGCCCATTAATAAACCACCTGCAGACCCACCCATTCCAATAATTTTCTTTTTGCTTGTATATTTTTTTTTAATCAAGAATTTTGCACAAGCAATATAATCTTTAAAAGTGTTTTTTTTATTTAATAGTTTACCCTCTTTCCACCATTTCATTCCTCTCTCCATACCTCCTCGGATGTGAGCTGTAGCCCAGATAATATTCCTTTTTATTAAACTTAGTCTTGTTGAAGAAAAAGTTGGTGACATAGAATGACCATATGATCCATATCCATAAAGCAACAACTCGGCAGAACCATCAATTGGAGTATTTTTGTGCCTAGTTATTGTAATCGGTATAACCCTACCGTCATGTGAAGAGCATTCCAATCTCTCAACTATATAATCATTCGGTTCATGACCAGATGGTATTATCTGTTCTTTAACTAATTTTTTTTCCTTTGTTTTTATATTGTAAAGATAAGTTCTATTCTGAGTTTTAGGGGTAGAGTAGGAAATATATATTTCATCTGTATCTCGATCTTTTTGTCTTAAAGAAACACTTGGATCATAAACTTTCTCATCAGTAAATATTAGCTCCTCTTCTTCATTTGTTATTATATTTCTTATGAAAACTTTATCCAAAGCATTTGTTAATTCTGTTCTTATAATCCAATTATTTAAAAATACTAAACTCCCTATCAAAGTCTCATTTTTAGCACTTATAAAATCTTCCCAATTATTTGAATCAATATTTTTTGACACTAAAATCTTAAAGTCTTCAGCATCTTTATTAGTATGCATGTAAAAATTATTATTCCATGAATTTATAGAATAAATTATCCCTTTTTCGCGTTCTTTAATCAGTTTAGGCTCAGGTATTTTCTCATCAATATGAAAATAATATTTTTCAGTTGTATTATGATCTGAACTGTTAACTAAATAGAATTTTTCATCCGATGTAAGACCAATGCCAACAGTAAAAGCTTTAGTTTTTTCTTCAAAAATTAAAATATCATCTTGTCCAGATTTTCCAATTTCATGTCTAAATATTTTTCTAGGCCTATGATTTTCATCTAGTTTTGAGTAAAAAATAAATTTATCGTCAAGACTAAACATTATTGACCCTGACGTATCCTTAATTTCTTCTGTAACTAAAGTATTAGTTTTGATATCTCTTACATAAATTGTAAAGTACTCAGATCCTTTGACATCCAATGAGTACGCTAAATATTTGTCATTATAACTAACTTCTAAATCACCGACTCCAAAATAATTTGTATTTAGTTTTTTTTTCTCTAAATCACCATTCCAAATTTCTTCAATATTTTCAGTACCAATTTTTTTCCTGAGTTTTATAGAATAGTTTCCTTTTTCAGTGGTTTTAGTCCAATATTCATATGCTTTATCTTTGTACTTTAAAGATTCATCCTCTAATTTTATTCTGCCTTTTATTTCTTTAAATAATGTTTTCTGGATTTCAGAGGTGCCTTTCAATTGAAAGTTAGTATATTTATTCTCTTCATTTAAATATTCTCTGACTTCAGGGAGAAGTTTGCTTCCATCTTTAAGGACTTCAAGAATATTTTTTTGGTGGACCCAACTATAATTATCTTCCCAACTGGTATTGTGGCAAGATTTAACCTCCAGTTTTTTTCTTAATTGTGGTATTTTCATTTGGATCTAATACATGAATTTTTTTTTAATATCAGTAGTTATTTTTGTCATCCTGTATTTGTTATTAAACTGGTTTACCAAAACCTCGAGTAAAAAAATATCCGATTTAATTAGAAAGTTTATTATTTTTGGCTCTATAGGACTTGCTTTATTAATGATCTTTGCTGGAAGATTTATTTTTTCTTTACCTTTTTTGTTAATGATTTTACCTATTATAAAAACAAAAGCAGGACTTTCATTAATACAACTCTTTAGAATTTGGGGATTGTTAAGAGTTCTAAAAAATTCAGGTCGATTTAATTTTAATACATTTCAACAATCTAGTACAAAAAGTATTCCGTTAGATGAAGCATATAGAATTTTAAATTTAGACCCTAAAAAAAAATATAAAAAGGATGATGTACAAAAATCATACAAAAAAATAATGAAAAAAATACACCCAGATATAAGTCCAGAATTAAATAGGCTTGCGTCCATAGTAAATGAAGCAAAAGATACCGTATTAAAAAATTTATCCTAATAATTTTTCAAATTTATTATAAATTTCTTCAGGATTAATTTTATCTTTCCCCAAAGTATCATGAGTTACGTTCGTTTCTCCCTCTGGAAGAATTGGATACATATTTTTATTATAGCTTCCATATATTAAGGGCGTGTCTACCATCAACACAATCGTCTTTATACCAAGTCCAGCAGATAAATGACTAAAACTTGAGTCATTACAAATTGCTATTTGACAATTAGGAATAATCGGCAAAATTTCTTTAATGGTAAAATTATTTAGTGGGGTACAATATTCTTTGTACTCGCTTTCTATGATTTCATCCATAATTTTTAATTCGTCAATGTTATTACCTGTCATTAAAAAAAATCTACAATTAGATCTTTTCAGCACCTTGCTCATAAAACTTTTAAAAATTGAAGCTGGTACTCTTTTAGTTTTACCTGAACCACCTATACCAAGTATTACATTTGTAATATTTTGATCAATAGAATGATCCTTTTTGGCTTTTAAAATATCTTGGTCTCTTAAAAATAATCTTGGTGTGCTTTCAATATCCTCTCCAATTGTTTTGAGAGTAAATTCTTTCGCTGCGTCAATAATTTGTTGATTTTTTTTTTCAAATAAAGGGTAGTGAAAGACTTTTTTTATACCTGAAAATTTAGAAATTAGGAAATATCTCAATGATGAATTAAATATAAAAACTTTATCGAATTTTTTTAACTTTAATTCATTTATTAATTTAAAAAATCCCTTCACGCCAGAATGTTTCTCATTATCATCTCTTTCAAGATAAATAATTTCTTCAACAATTTCCTTACTATTAAAATACATTTCTAATTTAGTATTTTTTTTTGCTAAAATAGTTACAGGGGTTTTGAATTTTTTGGAAATAGCCTCAATAAATGGAAGAAACATTATCATGTCTCCTATTCCCATTCTGTTTTGTAAAATTAATATTTTCATTAATTAACTAATATCTTTACTAAATTTTTCTTTAGAGATAAGCTTATTTTATGGTTGAAATTAAAGGCATTTATGCGGCATCAGTTTCAGTTCTTAATGATGATATGTCGTTAAATATTAAAAAAACAACAAATCATTGTGAAAAAATTATTGAAGATGGTTGTCATGGTGTAGTCATATTTGGAAGCACAGGCCAAGCACAACTAGTTTCTCTAGCCGAAAAAATTCAAATGGTTACATATTTGAGTAAAAACAAAAATAAAGAGAAATTTATCATAGGTTGTGGATTAAATTCATTGTTGGATACAATAAATCTCATGAAGGTTTCAGTTAACCTAGGATTTAAAAAATTTTTAGTAATGCCTCCCGCATATTATAAATATGGAGACAAAGAAGTGATTAACTACTATACGAAGTTGGTTAATTCAGTACCAGAATCAAAGATAATACTTTATAATTTCGAAAAACTGTGTGGATACAAATTTTCTACAAAATGTGTTCAAGAATTAGCCAAAATTTTTCCAAAAAATATTATTGGGGTTAAAGATAGTTCTTATAATTTGTATCAAGATCTTAAAATTAAAGATTTTTCAATTCTCCCAGGATCAGAACTAAAATTATTATCTGCTTTAGAAATTGGATGTTCTGGAATTATAACAGCAACTTGCAATGTGACAGCAGCACTATCAAGAAAAGTTTATGATGACTTTTTCAACAATGAACCACAGACTGCAAACAATAAATTGTGTGAGGTTAGAAAAACGTTTGATCAATTTAATTTAATTTCTGGTTTACATTCTTTTTTGAAGGAAAAAGATAGCGATTATGCTAATATTTTACCTACTCTGTCATTGCTAGATCCTAAGGACGAAAAGATACTATTTAATAAACTTAGAGCATTAGATTTCTCAGCAAAAAAAAATGTTGCGGCCTAAGTATCTTTCAGGTTGTGAAAGTATATAATGGATTAATTTTAAGCTGTTATTTTAAATATAATTAAAGAATAGAAAAATTTTCAATTACAAGTTACTATATTTATTAGTTATTTGCTGTTAAGTCATCATATCTAACTGATGAAAAAAAAAAAGAAAAAAAAGATTAAGAATATAAAAAAGAAAAAATTAAAAAAGAGCTTTGTTAAAAGAAAAATTTTAAAAAAAAAAAGAAAAACAAAAGTTTTAAGTAGAAAAAAAAATGTAAGTAAAAAAATTACAAAAAAAAATCACTTTCTTGTAAATTTGTTAAGGCTCCAGGAAAATATAAAAATAAATATAAAAAATAATTTCAAGATTAATCTAGAAGAAAAAATAAAAAGTTTTTTTGATTTTATTGATACTAAAATCGATCAATACAAATTGTTGATAAAAGAGGAAAAGCAGAGATTAAAAATTGAGGCATATGAGAAGGAACAAAAAATTAAACAACGAGAAAAACAAAAGGAATTAGAAACTGCAGATTTACAAATAAAGCTTAAACAAAAGCAATTAAAAGGAGAAATTTTGCTTGAAAAGCAAAGATCTAAAGATTTAAAAAATTTCCTTAGAAAAGAACAAGCAATTCTTAGACAAGAACAATCAGAAAGACAAAGAAAATTTTTAGAGGAAATAAAGTTACAAAAACAGATAGAGAAATTTAGAGTTAGAGAAATAAAAGAATTAGAGAAATTAGAAAAAATTTCACTCAAAGAGCAAAGAGAAGATTATGCTGGTTTGCAAGATAGGATTGATAAACTTAAAGAAAAATACAGATTAATTAGAGACCAGAAAATTAGAGAAAGGGTAGAAGCATTAGGTATAAAAACTTCTGATAAAGATGATAGAGACGCACTTTTAAAGAAAGAGCATGATTACATAGTCTCCAGACAAAAAATTGAAAATTCTTTAGAAAGTTTTTACAGGAGTGCTAGCAGTTTAGTTTTTCAATTAAATAAAAGACATCTAACAAGAGAAATGTCTATTTTTAGATGCATAGATAGAAGATTTGAAACAGGTGAAATTTTTATCAAAAAAGATGACTCTAAAGATGAAGAATGGTTAATCTTAATATACATTAAAGATAATTCCCTAAGTGGTGATATAGTTATAGAGGATAAAAGTAATCCAGAGAAAAATCATTCCCGTGAATTTAAGTCGACAGATATCTTTACCGCATCAGACTTAATGGTAGATTCATTAACCCAACTGATTTCTAGAGAGAGAAGCAAGACAAACTAAATAATTATTTTGAATAAATGACTTGTTTTAATTTATATTCCCATAAACCATATTTTGAGTATGTCATTTTTAAAATATGATTATTATTTGTATCTAACCACACATCATATCTGCGTTCTTCACTATCTTCTTTATCGTGTTTTTTTGACAAAATAATAAAATGCCTAGTTTCGAAATCTTTACCATATAAGTTTATTTTTTCCTTTTTAATAAAATTTATGGTTTGCTTGTATATACTTCCAGAAATTGGGCTTATGTTTTTTCCGGTTTGGATTATTTTGTGATTCCACCATCCACCAATCACTATATCTAAGTCAACCTTACCGGTATAAGAGGACCCTCTAATAAAATAACCTTCTTTACTTTCATCTAAATATAAATCAACAAATTTCACTTTTTTATTCTGAATAGTATCTGATTTAAAACTAACAAGTTTATTATTTTTATAAACTTCTTTGCTAGTTCCTTTAATTGAAAAAGCATTCAATCCTAATATAGAAACATTAAATTCTATCTTGTTATCTATTACTAAATTTTTGTTATTTCTATTAAATGTATAATTGTTAAAACCAATTTTTTTTCCATCTTTAAAAATTTCCATCAGAAATCTCTCAACTTTTTCATAGTGTTCTACATGCCCAAATGATTTGAGGGGGAAAAATATTATTATTATGGTAAGAAGTAATGTTTTAGTAATTATTTTCATTTTAAGATTTAAATATATTCTAATAATTAATTATGTTTTTAACTATAAAAAAAATTCCCAAAAAATCATGGAGTTCTAAAAACCCATTTAACTTAAGACCAAAACTGGTAACCATTTTTTTCTTAATTTTTGGATTAACGTTATTTGGTATTGGTGAAGGTTTGCTTATAGTTTCATTTACAGGTGCATCTCCGTGGAGTGTTTTAGCTCAAGGAATATCTCTTAATACAGATATATCTGTAGGCCTAGTTACTTTCATAGTGAGTGTTTGCGTTTTATCTTTATGGATTTTTCTTAAACAAAAACCAGGTCTTGGTACTTTATTTAATATTTTGATAATAGCTACGATGATTGATGTATGTATAATTTTTGTTCCTACTCCAGCAATATATTTTAATCAACTATTATTAGCCGTGGCATCAGTTTTATTGGTAGGATTGGGCACTGGTTTTTATTTAATTGCTAACTTAGGACCTGGACCAAGAGACGGTCTTATGACAGGCCTACAAAGAAAAACAAATTTTCCAATAGCATCTGTAAGAGCCTTTTTAGAAATTTCGGTTGTATCAATAGGATGGTATTTAGGAGGCACTGTGGGAATTGGCACATTACTTTTTGCTTTTGGAATAGGACCTGCAGTAGCTTTAGGATTATATTTAGTAGGAAAATTCTTTAATTGATTTTTTCGTTTAAAATATTTAAATAGTAGTATGTCACTTAAGAGATTCATGATTGATTCTGCAAATATACTATTCGACGATAGTAAAAATGATTTAAGAGCACTACCAAAAACAGTTAGATTACAAATTTTGTTAGTTTTAAGTTTTATTTGGTCGGTAGTATTTAGCTTATATATATTTTCATATACGACTTTTATATTCGGATGGGCTGGAGTTTTTTTAGCTCATGCCGGTATTATATTTGCTGTTTATTATACTTTTAAACAATTTCATAACGCTGAAGCGCAATCCGTGAGTGTTTTTAAAACTAAAAATTTCAACCCTTTTAAAATTATGTCATTGATATTTATTTTAATGTTTATATTCATATTTTCCAAGGGTATCGAAGTTTTAACTAGAACAAACTCATATGAAATAAAGTATGATGGACCTGATAAATCAGCTTTTGAAAAATGGTTACCGTTCACTCAAAAAGATAAGAATAAATAGCTTCTTATTTTATAGAGAATCAATTAAATTATAGTTGTGAAAGATTTAGTAAAAAATATTCAGCTAATTTTACTCGCAGTTATACTTATATGTACAGTTCTAGCAGTCTTGTTAGAAATTCGAAACATGTTTATGAATCAAACCGTTACATTAGCAGACTTGCTCCTTATGTTTTTATACTTAGAGGTTTTAGCAATGGTCCGTGTTTTTTGGGACGAGCAATCGATCAGTATTACTTTACCCCTTTTAATTGCTATAACAGCTTTATCGAGATTTATAATTCTACAAGGAAAAGAGATGGACGCTTCACAACTATTATACGAGTCTTTAGCAATTGTATTTATAGCTATTGCAATAGTTGTATTAAGATTAAGACACAGCGATAAACTTGGATTATCAAAAAAAAGAAAATAATTGAATACAACCCGACTGTTTAATATAATTACTTTATGTGGTTAATAAAAAAAAGACTACATAAATTTGTAAGAATAACTTTTAGACCCCCATGACAGGAAAAATTGAATAAAAAAAAAGGGCAGAAAAATCTGCCCTTTAAATTTTTTTAAATGAAATTTCGGAATTACATCCCCATTCCGCCCATTCCGCCCATTCCGCCCATTCCGCCCATTCCACCAGCTGGCATTCCGCCTGCTGGATCCTTTTCCTCTGGTTTGTCTGCGATCATGGCTTCAGTTGTTACTAATAATCCAGAAATAGAAGCAGCATCTTGTAAGGCTGTTCTGACAACTTTAACTGGATCTATAATTCCCTCTTTGAACATATCAACATACTGTTCTGATTGTGCATCATATCCAGTAGAAGGTTTGTTTCCTTCCAAAAGTTTTCCAACAACTACAGATCCATCTACTCCTGCGTTTTTTGTAATTTGTCTTATTGGAGCTTGTAGGGCGCTTTTTACAATTTCAACACCTGCTTTTTGATCATCACCTTTTACTTTTACTTTATCAAGATCTTGTGAAGCGTATAATAAGGCACATCCACCACCAGCAACAATTCCCTCTTCAACTGCGGCTCTTGTAGCGTTTAAAGCATCTTCTACTCTATCTTTTCTTTCTTTCACTTCAACTTCAGTTGCACCTCCGACTTTTATTACTGCCACACCACCAGCAAGTTTTGCTAATCTCTCTTGTAGTTTTTCTCTATCATAATCTGAAGTGGTTTCATCAACTTGTTGTTTGATCTGGTTGCATCTAGCTTCAATATCTGTTTTTTTACCTGATCCACTAACTATTGTACTGTTTTCTTTATCAACTTTTACTCTTTTAGCAGATCCCAAGTCAGTTAGTTTGACGTTTTCGAGTTTAATCCCAAGGTCTTCAGATATAACCTGACCACCGGTTAATATTGCAATATCATCTAACATTGCTTTTCTTCTATCACCAAAACCTGGTGCTTTAACAGCAACTACTTTTAAGCCACCTCTTAATTTATTAACAACCAAAGTTGCAAGTGCTTCACCCTCAACATCTTCAGATATAATCATAAGCGGCCTTCCAGCTTGAACGACTGCCTCTAAAAGTGGGACCATAGGTTGTAAATTAGTTAATTTTTTTTCATGTAACAAAATTAAAGGATTTTCCAACTCAGTAGTCATTTTATCACCATTTGTAATAAAGTATGGAGATAGATATCCTCTATCAAATTGCATTCCTTCGACTACATCAAGTTCTGTCTCAATACCTTTTGCTTCTTCTACTGTGATTACACCTTCGTTACCAACTTTTTGCATAGCCTTTGAAATCATATTTCCGATTTCTTTGTCACCATTAGCTGAAATTGTACCCACTTGCGCGATTTCATCACTGTCTTTAACCTTTTTTGCAGATGAAATTAATTTTTCTTTAACATGATCAACAGCTGCTTCTATGCCTCTTTTAACGTCCATAGGATTCATGCCGGCAGTTACATACTTGCATCCTTCTTTTACAATTGCTTGAGCAAGAATTGTTGCAGTAGTTGTACCATCTCCAGCCTCATCATTTGTTTTGTTAGCAACCTCTTTTACCATCTGAGCACCCATATTTTCAAATTTGTCCTGCAATTCTATTTCTTTAGCTACAGAAACTCCATCTTTAGTAGTTCTTGGTGCCCCGTATGATTTATCTATAACAACATTCCTTCCTTTAGGACCTAAAGTTACCTTCACTGTGTTTGCAAGAATATCAACACCCTTAAGCATTGCTGTTCTAGCTTCAGAATTAAATTTTACTATTTTAGACATTATATTTTACTCCTTAATAAATATTATTTTGATGTTGAAATACCCATAATGTCAGATTCTTTCATTATGCTATATTCTTTCCCATCTATTTTAACTTCAGTTCCAGACCACTTACCAAATAAAACTTTATCACCAACTTTAACATCCATCGGTATGATTTTACCATCTTCAGTTTTAGAACCACCACCAACAGCAACTACTTTTCCCTCTTGAGGTTTTTCTTGAGCAGAGTCAGGTATAATTATTCCACCAGCAGTTTTCTCGCTACTATCAAGCACTTCGATAAGAACTCTATCATGCAGAGGTTTAAATTTCATAAATTACTCCTTTAAATATTGAGCTCATATAGTCTTAAAGCTGCAATTTTTCAAGATGCTAAGAACAAATTTATTGTAAAAAAAACCAAAGAAATTCAGAGCTTTTTAAGCTATATCTCATTGATGACCATAAATTTAGATAAAACAGGTCTTAAATCAATAATAAATGATATTGACTTATTATTTATTGATATTTGGGGTGTTCTACATAATGGAATTAAGCTTTATAAAGAGTCCGTGGATGTACTTGATAAACTCGAGCAGTCCAAAAAAGAATATATATTACTAACAAATGCACCAAGACCAAATAATACAGTAATAACCTTTTTAAAAAATATGGGATTAGATAATACTAAATGTAAAAAAGTATCTACATCTGGTGAAATAGCTTTGAAATATTTAAAGTCCAAATATAAAGGGCTGAAATTCTTTCATGTTGGACCTCCACGTGATTTCGATTTATTTAAATCTTTTGAAGAACTCAAAGTAAATAACTTAGATGAATGTAATTTTATTATTTGCACAGGATTATTTGATAATTTTTCTGAAAATTTAAATTTTTATAAAGATTTACTTAAAAATAAAGTCGGTAAAAAAATGGTTTGTACTAATCCAGATTTAATTGTTGATAGAGGCAGCAAGAGAGAATTTTGTGCTGGATCTGTAGCTAAAATTTTTGAAGATCTTGGAGGTGAAGTAGAATATTTTGGTAAACCTTATCCACTAATTTACACTCAATCAGCTGAAACCAAAAATAAAAAAATTCTTTGTATTGGTGACAATTTGAACACAGATATTAAAGGCGCTAATATTCAAAATTTTAAATCATTATTTATTATGAGTGGTATTCATAACAATGAAAATAATGTCAATGAATTAAAAAAAAAATATGAAGTAAATATAGATTACACACAAAATAATTTAGTATGGTAAAAAAAATAAATTTATATAAAAATTACAATATTAAAAATAACGATAAAGGTTCAATCATTTTAATTGGAAGTTTCGACGGACTACATCTAGGACATCGCAAACTTTTTCAGAAAGCAAAAAAATTAAAGTCTAAAACAAAACTTAAGATTGGTGTTTTTACTTTTGATCCGATCCCAAAAATGTTTTTTTCTAAAGATTTAATTAACTATAGAATTTCAAATTTTAATGAAAAAATCAAAATATTTAAAAATTATAACGTGGACTTTATAATTAATCAAAATTTTAATAAAAAGTTTTCGAAAATCAAGTGTAATGATTTTATCAAAAATATTCTAATTAAAAAAATTGGAATGAAATATATATATGTGAGTAATAATTTTAAATTTGGCAACAAAAGAGAAGGAGATGTTAAATTATTACAAAATAATCAAAAAAAATATGGTTATAGAGTTATAAAACCCTCACCACTTAAAATAAAAAATAAAGTGGTTTCGTCATCATTAATAAGAAAATTGTTACAAGATGGAAATCTAAATACTGCTAATAAATACTTGAACAGATTATGGACTGTGGAAGGCGTAGTTAAAAAAGGAAGACAGTTAGGAAAAACAATTGGGTTTCCTACGGCCAATATTGAGATGCAAAATTATGTTATAGCAAAATTAGGTGTATACGCTGTAAGGGTTAATTTAATCTCAAACGACAATATTTATAAAGGAATTGCTAACTTAGGTATTAGACCAACTTTTAATCAAAAAAAAATACTCTTAGAAGTAAATATATTTAATTTTAATAAAAAAATTTATGGTAAAAGAATTAGAGTTGAGTTTGTAAAATTTATTAGAGGTGAAAAAAAATTTAAAAATATAAGTAATTTAAAAAAACAAATAAAACTTGATATTATAAAATCTAAAAAATCTAGTTAATGAGCAAGGAACAAATAAACTTACCCAAAACTGCTTTCTCAATGAAAGCAAATCTTCCAGTTAAAGAACCAGATTTGATTAAGTATTGGACTAAAATAAATCTTTACAAGCAACTAAGAAAGAAAAATAAAGGCCAAAAAAAATTTGTTTTACATGATGGTCCGCCTTATGCAAATGGCAATATCCACATGGGTACAGCTCTCAATAAGATTTTGAAAGATATTGTTACCAAATTTCATCAAATGAATGGTCAAGATTCCGTTTATGTGCCAGGATGGGATTGTCATGGTTTACCGATTGAATGGAAAATTGAAGAACAATATAAAAAAAACAAAAAAAATAAAAATGATGTTCCAGTAGTTGAGTTCAGAAAAGAATGTAGGGAATTTGCAGAAAAATGGATTAAAATACATAAAGATCAATTTCAAAGATTAGGCGTAATAGGCGATTGGAATAATTATTACTCAACAATGAGTTTTAATGCTGAGGCTCAAATAGTTAGAGAGTTAGGTAAATTTTTAAAAGAAGGAAGTTTATATAGAGGTTATAAACCAGTTCTATGGTCTACAGTAGAGAAGACAGCATTGGCAGATGCAGAGGTTGAATATTTAGACCATGTATCGGACACCATATACACTTCTTTTCCTATAAAAAAATCAAAAAAAAAAGAACTATTAAATTGTGAGGTAATTATTTGGACAACTACTCCTTGGACAATTCCTGCAAATAAAGCTTTAGCTTATAACAAAAATCTTAAATATTTAATTATTGAATTAGGTGGAGAGACTGATTTTAAAAACAAAAAAGTTATAGTTGCAAAAGATTTATTAAAATCATTTGTAGATGAATGTAAAATTGACAAATATAAAAAAATTTCTGAATTTTTAGGAAATGATTTCAAAGGAACAATATGCACACATCCTTTTCTCAATCTTGGTTACGATTATGATGTACCTATGTTAGAGGCAAGATTTGTTACTACCGAACAAGGAACAGGCATTGTTCATTGCGCACCTAGTCATGGTCCTGATGATTTTAATTTATGTTTAAATAACGATATCAAAGCTCTAGAAACAGTAGATGATGATGGTAAGTATACTAGTAATATTCCATTATTTGAGGGTATACATATATTTAAAGCCAACGCTATAGTTATAGAAAAACTTAAGGAAGAAAAAAAATTAGTGCTTAACGGAAAACTAAATCATTCATATCCTCACTCGTGGAGATCAAAGGCTCCTCTAGTTCATAGAGCAACACCACAGTGGTTTATCTCTATGGAGAGTCATGGTCTGAGAGACAAAGCATTAAAAGCAATCGATAAAACAGTTTTTTATCCTGAGAAAGGCAAGGATAGATTAAAGTCTATGATTGAGACTAGACCAGATTGGTGTGTCTCTAGGCAAAGAGTTTGGGGTGTTCCTTTACCTATATTTTTGAATAAAAAAGATGGGAAGGCGTTAATTGATGATGAAGTTTTTGAAAATATTGCAAATATTTATGAGAAAGAGGGTTCTGATTGTTGGTTCAAGGATGATGCTCAAAAATTTTTAGGAAAAAAATATAAAGCAGAAAATTTTACAAAATTGTCAGATATTGTAGAAGTGTGGTTTGACAGTGGTTCCACGCATTCATTTGTTTTAGAGACAAGAGAGGATTTAAAATGGCCTGCTTCAATGTATTTAGAAGGATCTGATCAACATCGAGGCTGGTTTCATTCATCACTTTTACAAGCTTGTGGGACAAGGGGGGAAGCGCCATTTGAAACAATTCTGTCTCATGGATTTGTTGTAGATGGAAAAGGTCTCAAAATGTCTAAGTCTCTAGGAAATGTTATTTCTCCTGATGATATTTTAAAAAAATATGGTGCTGATATTTTAAGAATTTGGGTAGCAGCATCTAACTATTCTGAGGATTTAAGGATAGATTATTCAATTTTGGAACAACACGCAGATGCATATAGAAAAATACGAAACACTTTTAGATATATTTTAGGTAATTTAAAAGATGAATTTTTACAGACAGATTTTGAGCAAATTAATTACGATGATTTATCTGAGCTTGATCAATTAATATTGCATAAGGTTTACTTATTAAATGAAAGTTTTCACAAAAATTTTAAATCTTATAACTTTCATTTGCTCTATAAAGATTTACTTAATTTTTGCACTGTTGATTTATCTTCTTTCTATTTTGATATAAGAAAAGACTCTTTATATTGTGATGACTTAAAATCAAAGAGAAGATTAAATTGTTTAAAAATATTAAATATAGTGCTTGAATGTTTGCTTAAATGGTTTGCTCCAATTTTATCTTTTACAACTGATGAAATTTTTCATTTAATTAATAAGGAAGAAAATACAAGTGTCCATTTAGAAAAATTCGTATCAATTCCTAAAAATTGGAAAAATGAAACTCTTGCTGAAAAATGGGACGAAATATTAAAAGTTAGAGAAATTGCTAATTCAAGTATAGAACTTGTACGCGCAGATAAGTTAATTGGCTCAAGTTTAGAGGCACAAATAACAATTGAGCTAAACAACGAGAAATATAAGCTTTTAAAGAATTATGATTTCGCTGAAATTTGTATAACTTCAATTGCTCTTTTGAAGTTAAGCCCTGACAACAAAGCAAGTATTAATGTTATAACAAAAAAAGCTGTAGGAGAAAAATGTCCGATCTGTTGGAAAATATTTCAACAAAAATGTGAGAGACATAATTGTGGTTTTAATGGAAAAAAAACATAAAATTTTTTTACTAAATTTATTTGTAGTAACAATTATATTTTTAATAGATAGAGTAAGTAAAATATATGTAATAAATCTTTACGAAGATATTAGCAATCAACAAATATTTCTAACATCTTTTTTAAATATTTATTTAATTTGGAATGAAGGAATAGCGTTTGGACTTTTTTCTTTTGAAAATAAAGAAATATATAATTTAATAACTTTAATAATCATAATAATAAATCTAGTAATTATTTATATTTTATTTAGGTTAAAAGATGTACGAAGAATTTTTTTTCTTATAATACTAGGAGGCTCTTTGGGTAATTTATTTGACAGATTATTTTATAATGCAGTGCCAGACTTTATTGACTTTCATCTAGGAGATCTACATTGGTTTATTTTTAATTCTGCAGATATATTCATTTCGATAGGAGTAATTTGCCTTATTTTAGATGAAATTTTTTTTAAGAATAAAACAAATGATTAAAAAATTACTTATGTTAATTCTGTTTATTCCGATTTTTTCGTGTCAAAGTGTGAAAGACGCACTTACTGGGAAAAAATATGAATCAAGTGATGAATTTTTAGTAATAAAAAAAAATCCACTAGTTTTACCACCAGATTTCAGTGAATTACCTAGTCCTGAAGAAGCAAAAAAAATGTCAAGAGATGAAACAATCGAGGCAGAAATTGACGATATATTATCAACAATAAAATCAAATCAGTCCTCTGGTGACAAAATTAAAACTCCTTCTGATATATCTTCTACAGAGGAATTTGTGCTTGACCAAATAAAAAACTAGCAATGTTTTCAAAAAACATCAAGCTAGAAAATTTTAAAAATTTAAAAATTCAAAAAAAATTAAAATTATATTTCAAAAGTTTAATAAAAAAAAAAATTGATAAAAAAAACCTTATAAATAGTTTTACAAAATCCTATTCATATTCATTTGATAAAAACCAAATTAAATTTTATAAAAAGTTTAATATTTGTGAAATTTATGGAATGGGGGGATCATCTTTAGGTGCCCACGCAATTTATGATTTTATTAAACCTAATATAAAAAAAAAATTTTATTTTTATAATAATCTTGACGAAAAAAATAAATTTAGAAAAAATAAAAAAGGTTTAAGTATAATAATATCAAAGTCAGGAAATACTTTAGAAACTATTGTTAATGAAAATATATTTTCTTCCAAAAAAAAATTATTTATTACTGAAAATAAAAATAATTATTTAAGAAATTTAGCATCAAAGCTTAAAGCAGAAATTATAGAACACAAGAATTTTATTGGAGGGCGCTATTCTGTGTTATCAGAGGTTGGGATGTTACCAGCAGAGCTAATGGGACTTAACAGTAACAAATTCAAAAAATTTGATAAATTAATTTTAAATAAAAATTTCGTAAAAAATTTACTAATAAGCGTAAACTCTATTTATAATTTAGTTAAACAAAAAAAAACTAATTCAATAATTTTAAATTATGATGAAAGCTCATATAATTTATTTAAATGGTATCAACAACTTGTTGCTGAGAGTTTAGGAAAAAAATCAAATGGTGTTTTGCCTATTATATCTGATATGCCAAAAGATAATCACAGTTTAATGCAACTCTATTTAGATGGTAACAAAAATACTTTTTTCACCTTTTTTGATACAAAGGAAACAACATCTCCCAAGATTAAAGGCAGAGAAATACTTGAAAATTTTAAATATCTTAAAAATCATAGCTTACAATCTATAAAGTCAGCACAAAAACAAGCTACCAAAAATGTTTTTTTAAAAAAAAAAATTCCATTTAGAAGTTTTGAAATATTAAAGAAAAATGAAGAGACTCTTGGTGAATTGTTCACTTTTTTTATGTTAGAAACTATTTTACTTGGCAACATGATGAAAGTTAATCCATTTGACCAACCATCTGTTGAATTAATTAAAAAAGAAACTAAAAAAATTTTAGCTTAATCAAACTTTCCAAATATAATATTTGACCTACCATAGATTTTATTAATCAAAATTTTAAAATTTTTTGGGAATATATCTAAAGTTATTTTTTCTCGATGTATGAGAATAATACCATTTTTTTTTAGAAGCTTCTTTTCTTTAATTATCTCAAGTAAAATTCTGATGTCTTTTTCTTTAAAAGGTGGATCCAAAAATATAATATCAAATTTTTTTAAATTAATTTTTATTTTAGCTAGATGGTAAACATCTTTTTCAATAACTTCGGTTTTTACATCACATTTTAAATTCTTTATATTTCTCTTTAACACATTCAATGCTGGAGTATAATTTTCAAAAAATGTAACATGTTTGCAGTTTCTTGAAATGCACTCTAAACCAAAGGTTCCCACTCCTGAAAAAAGGTCCAAGACACTGGAATTGTATAATTCAAAATCAAGTACTTTTGAGTGCTGAATTAAATTAAATAAAGATTCTTTAACAGCATCTCTCAAGGGTCTAGTTTGATCATCTATAGGTATTAATAATTTTTTACCTTTTAAATTTCCTGAAATAATTCTCATAAATCAATAACCCTGTAGCCAATATCTTTTCTATAAAAACCATTTTTCCAATTAAGTTGATTTATTAATTTGATTACATCATTTCTTGAGTTTTTAAAGTCATCTGTTAAAGAAACAAAATTTAATACTCTACCCCCACAAGCTAAAATATTGTTATTCTCTAATTTTGTACCAGCATGAAAAATATATTGGTTTTTTTTTAATAAGATATTTTTTAAACCATCTATTTGGACATTTTTTTCATATTGTTCAGGATAACCTTTCGAGCATAAAACAATACAAATACTTTTTTTATTATTTAATTTGATCCCTCCTTTTTTTAGTTTTCCTTGACAACAATCATCAATTATTTCGATTAAATCATTTTCTAATAAAGGAAGAATAGTCTGACATTCTGGATCACCCATTCTAACATTAAACTCAACTAAATAAGGATTATCATCTTTGATTATTAAACCTACATATAAAAAACCTTTGTAAGTGGTGCCTAGACCCTTAATTGCTGTCAAAGTTGGATTTACAATTTTGTCGTTTATTTTTTTAGCTAACTGTTGGTTAAATAGTCTTGATGGAGAATAACAACCCATGCCTCCAGTATTCTTTCCTAAGTCACCTTCTCCAACCCTTTTATGATCTTGAGCCGTGCCTAAGAATTGATAATTTTCTCCATCACAGACTACAAAATAACTCATCTCTTCACCTGTTAAAAAATTTTCTATTAATAAATTTTTTGCAATTCCAAATTTACCACCAAAAATTTCCTCTGCTGCAACTATACCTTCATTAACATTTTTACATATATAAACACCTTTTCCTGCGGCTAATCCATCTGCTTTTATTACTAATGGAAATTCTGCAGTATTTAGGAAATCTTTTGTGTCTTCGAAATTTTGAAATATTTTAAAATCTGCTGTAGGAATATTGTATTTTTCACATATTTTTTTTGTAAATATTTTAGAACCTTCTAGTTGTGAAGATATTTTATTTGGTCCAAAAATTTTAATTTTTGTATCATTAAAATAATCCACTATTCCATCTACCAGAGGCTGTTCAGGTCCAACTATTAAAAGTTCTATTTTTCTTTTTAAACAGAAGTCTTTTATAGATTTAAAATCATTTATTTTGATGTCTACGTTTTGCGCAATACTGTTTGTTCCAGCATTACCTGGAATGCAAAATATTTGGCTACTTTTTGGAGATTCTTTAATTTTTTTACAGATTGCATGTTCTCTGCCTCCACTTCCAATAATTCCAACAATCATTTATAATAACTTATAACTTAAAAATGAAAAATAAATTAGCTAAATTAAAGTATCTTCCTAATAATTTTGAAATTATTGAACCAGGAGACCATGTAATTTGCGCGGTCTCACATAAAAAAATTCTATTAAAAGATTTAAATTATTGGAATGTAGACCTTCAAGAAGCCTATTTTTCTTTCATAGAAGCTCAATCAAAAAGAGAAAAATTGAAATAGTTAGTTTTTCCATCTGTCGTGAGTCCAGATCCATTGATCTGGATTTAAAGAGATTTTTTCTTCTAACCAAAAATTTAGTTTTTCTGTTATGTATTTTTCATCTTGATTTTCATTAAAGTGAAACTGACTATCAAAAAGAATTTTAAAATAAAAATCATTAATTCTCTCGATATGCACAGGTTGGATGATGCAGTCAAATTTTTTTACAAATTGCGCTGGAATAGTGGTTGTAAAGGCATCTTTACCAAAAAATTTACTTTTAATTCCCTCTGAAACTCTTTGATCAATCATGATTGCTAAACTTTTACCATTTTTAAAATATGAAAGCGCTTCCTTAACACCTCTCAAACCTTTTTTGATTTGATTTTTACAAATGTATTTTTTCCTAACATATTCCATTATTACATTCAAAAATTTGTTATTAAGAGGTCTATAGACAGCACCAAGTTCAATACCTTCTCTCTCAATTATCATTGCCATTAATTCAAAATTGTTAAAGTGACCAGATATAAATACCACAGGCTTACCATTTTTTTTAATTTTCTCTAGGTTTTCTCTTCCTTCAATTTTAATATATTTCTCCAACTTCTTATTCCTAAAACTTGAGATATAAGGATATTCAGCTAGAATTCTTCCATAATTTCCCCACATTTTTTTTATTATTTTATCAATCTCATTCTCTCTTAAAGACGATTTATAATTTTTAATGTTATCAAAAATTTTTTTTTTTGATCTAAATATAGGGCCAAAAACTTTACCAATAAAAAAACCAAAATTGGTTGCTGC
>CACASB010000006.1 GCA_902535155.1 uncultured Pelagibacteraceae bacterium | reverse complement strand
TTTCATTTTTTGCAATTTTTTTAATTCGTTGTAAATCTGTTTCAGTATAATGGTAGTGATCTGGGAATATAAAATTTGATTTTATTTTTATACCATATTGTTTTAAAGTATTTGTAAAACTTTGAGGACTACCTATTCCACTAAAAACTATATTTTTTTTTTTTTTAAATTTTTTAAAGTTTGTAGATATGTACTCACCAAAAAATATCGGTATAGCTGCATTGACACTTTTGATCTTTTTTAAAAACTTGTTATCTCTATTTTTTCCAATTATAAATACAGCATCATATTTTTTTAAACTTTCAAGCCTCTCTCTTAGTGGACCCGAGGGCAGTCTTAATTGATTACCTGCAAGTGATAATGAGTTAAAACATACTATTTTGATATCATAATTGATTTTTTTATCTTGTAGACCATCATCAAAAATGGCTAATTCAAATTTATCTCTAATAGCCTTTAGCAAGGAAACTCGTCTATTAGTATCAAAAAAAACTTTATTACTTTTTTCTAAAAGCGTTTTTTCATCTTTGTGATTTGAATATCCCTTTTTAATAATAGCTGTTTTAAATTTTTTTTTTAGTTTATTTGCAATAAAATTAGTCAAAGGTGTTTTGCCAGTGCCACCTAGGTAAATATTACCAACACATATAGTCTTTATCTCATCATATTTTTTTGTTTTGCGAAAGTATAAGAATAGATTCCTAAGATCTAATATAAAAGTAAAAGGATAAAGAAGAATAGATTGTAAAGTTAAAAAATTTTTGTCCCAGAATCTTGGTTTTATCAATTTCATTTAAATTAAAACTCTTATTTCTTTATAATTTTTTTCGAGAATATTTTTTCCAATTTTCTTAAAGTTTCTTATCTCTTTTTTATTATTATTTTTTTCAATAAATAATGAATATATTATTTTTTTTAATTTTAAAAAATTGTTAGCTTCATATGACAATTTTTTTTTTTTTAGCATATCGTATATTTCAGTAAAATTAAAAGTATGCTTGCCATGAACGATATAACAACCATATCTAATTGGTTCTAGAGGATTTTGACCTCCTCTAGGAACTAGAGAACCACCTAAAAAAACTACTTTACTCATAGCATAGAAAACTTTGCTTTCACCATAAGTATCAACTAAATATACATCAGTTTTATTTGTTAATCTTCTTTTTTCACTGTGGAGAACATAATCCAGATTTTTACTATTTAACATTTCTACAATTTTCTTAGTCCTTTCAATATGTCTAGGAATTATTATGGTAATCAGGTTACTTATATTTTTTTTTAGCCTTAAATAAATATTTGAAATAATTTCCTCTTCATTAGGGTGCGTACTTGCTGCACAAAATATTTTTCTCTTATTAAAATTTTTATAAAGATATCTAGTTTTATTGATTTTGTTAGTTTCAGAAAATTTTAGATTTCCTAAAATTTTCATATTTTTTACTTTAAAATATTTTAAGTAATTTAATGTTTCTTTATTTTGAGGAAATATAAAATCGTAATCTTTAAATATCTCTGTTGCTATTCCCTTAAAATATTTCCATTTTTTAAAAGAGTTCTTACTTATTCTAGCATTTAATAGATAAATATTAATTTTCCTTTTTTTTAAACTTTTTATCATCTCTGGCCAAATTTCAGACTCTATAAAAAAAACAGATGAAGGCCTCCAATGGTCTAGAAATCTATTAATAATGAATTGATTATCTATTGGATAAAATTGATGTATAGTTTTTTTAAATTTAAATGTAGAAAATATTTTTGATGAACTTAGAGTAGATGTGGATAGTAAAATATTTTTAATGTTTTTATCATTCTCCAATTTTTCTATTAAAGGAACAATACTTAAAAATTCACCCACACTTGAGCAGTGAAACCATATTAATTTACCCTTTTTTCGATCTTTTTTTAAAAAACCAAATTTTTCTAAAAATCTTTTTGGATTTTCTTTTTTTTTTAAAATTCTATAAAATATTATTAGTGGTGATAAGATTATGATAATTATAATTATTAAATTATAAAATAATCTCATTAATTTTTTTGTATTTGTTTATCGTAAAAATTTCTATAAATTGACGAATTTTTTATTAACTCATTATGACTTCCTTCTGCAACGACTTCACCTTTGTCAATTACATAGATTTTATGAGAATTTAATACAGTGGATAACCTATGGGCTATAACTAAAGTTGTTTTATCTTTTGTTAAATAATTTAAAGCGTCTTGAATTTTCTTTTCTGTTTCAGAGTCTAAAGATGAGGTAGCCTCATCTAAAAGGATTATTTTACTATTTTTTAGAAAAGCTCTAGCAATTGACAATCTTTGTTTTTCTCCACCTGAAAGCCTAATTCCATTTTCACCGATCAAGGTATCATACTTATTGGGAAGTATATTTATAAATTCCTCTGAAAAGGACAATTTTGCAGCTTCTTTTATCTCTTGATCTGATGCATTCAAATTAGCATATTTTATATTATTTAAAATTGTATCATCAAATAATGTAGTTTCTTGGCTGACCAAGGATACATTTTTTCTTAGAGATGAAAGTTTTCTTTGTTTAATAGATTGGTCATCAATTTTTATTTCACCATTTGAACAATCATAAAAACGAGGTATTAAATTCATAATTGTAGATTTTCCAGCACCACTATGTCCTACCAATGATGTCATTTTCCCTCCAGAAATATTTAAATTTATATCTTTCAATATTGGTCTAGAATCTGAGCTATAATTGAAATTCACTCTATCAAATTTGATTGTTCCATCTTGTACTTTTAAATCGTCTAATTTCTTGTCCTCAACAACAAAATGTTTTTGATCAATAATTGGCAAAATTCTTTTTGATGCTGCTAATCCTTGATTAATTGTTAAGTTTAAGGTAGCAAGTGATCTTACTGGCTGGTAAGCTAACATCATAGCAGCTAAAAATGAAAAAAAATTGTTTATTGCTATTTCATCTTTCATTATTAAACTTCCAGAATAATAAATTAAAATTGCTATCATCATGCCAGTTAAAACTTCCATTATTGGTGACGATCTAGCATATATCAAAGCTAACTTTTTACCTCTATTTTTAAGCTGTTCGAGAGCATGTTCTGCTCTTGAAGTTTCATAAGTTTCTTTTTGAAAAACTTTTATTAATTTATGATTTCTAAAAATCTCTAGAAGGTAACTATTTAAAATACCCGCCATATTCATAGCTTGGGTAGTTACTTTGCTTATTCTATTACCCAAAAACCTAGCAAAAAAACTTGCAAGAGGTATCATAATAATAGCAATTATAGACAATTTCCAATTTTGATAAAACATGACACCTAATAGTCCTATTAATGTTAGAGTATCTTTGAATAGATTTAATATTCCAACACTAACTAGACCGGTCATAAAATTAACATCACCAACTAAATTAGTTATAATTTTTCCTGAGTGTCTCTTTTCAATTATTTCAGTATCAGCATGAACTAAATTTTTAATCATATCTACCTGAAGTGATTTTCTTACCTCCTCAGCAACACCTATCATTATGGATTTGGCTAAATATAATGATAATCCTTTAGAGGCAAATGCAGCAATTATTCCCAAAGGTATTAAGATCATCAAGCTTTGATCTTTTTGAATAAATAATTTTTCAATGGCTGGGTCTAATAACCAAGCAATAGATGATGTGCTTGCAGCTAAAATTAATGAAAATAGTAAAGCTAATAATATCGAAGGAATATATTTTTTTGTGTAATCCTTAAATAATCTTTTTAAAATCTGAATATTAGTCATTACAAATTAATTTTGTTAATTAAAATATTTAGAAAAATTATGAGACCTAAAAAATTATTACTTTTAAACTTTGATAAACAGGACTTTGGATTTGAAATGTCTAGTTTTAAATTTTGAAAAACTAATAAATGCAAACTAATAAATAGTACTCCGACAAAATAATAATATTCAAAATTCATTAAAATTCCAATGATTATCTGTAATAATATAAAAATTGAGTAACATATGAAAATAAATTTTTTGGGATTCTTTTTAAATTTGATTGATGTTGATTTTACTCCTATTATTTCATCATCTCTTATGTCTTGAAACCCATATATTGTGTCGTAAGCTAATGTCCAAAATATGGCTCCAAAGTAAAAAATAAGAGGAATATAACTAAATTGAGGATTTATTGAAAACCAAGCAATTATCAGCCCATAATTAAAAGTAAATCCTAGAAATAATTGAGGCCAATATGTATATCTTTTCATTAAAGGGTAGCTAAATGCAAATGGCATTGATGCTAGTCCCAATAAAATTGTTATAAAATTAAATTGAATTAAAATTAAGAACGATAATGAACATAAAATTATTACATAAACCAAACCTAAGTTTGCAGACACTTTACCTGATGCAATTGGCCGATCTTTAGTTCTTTCCACTAAAATGTCATACTTCCTGTCCAAAATATCATTCACAATGCAGCCTGCTGATCTCATGAGAACTGAACCCAAAAAAAAATAAACAAAATATACTCCGTATTGCAGATTATTGTTTGTGAAGTCATTAGCCAAGGTGAGACCCCACAAACACGGCCAGAGTAATAGCATTATGCCAATTGGTTTTTTTATCCTTATTAGATCAAGAAAAAGTTTAAAATTTTTCATTATAATTTACTTGTAAATAACAAAGCATCAATTCATAATCAAACTGATTCGTATGGATATTGATTATACTGTAACTGCTTTAATGTTTCCTGCAATCCCTTTGATTATGGGAGTTTACAGCAATAGGTTTCATACACTCAGTAATCTTATAAGAAAAATTCATGATGAGCATGTATTTGAAAAACATACCCCACCTGAGTGGAAAGACCAGCTTATAAACTTAAATAATAGAATAAATGTTTTAAAATATACAATTATGTTTTCTGCATTTGGATTTTTGTTCAATATGTTGACAGTCTTCGCATTATATTTAGAAAAAATATTTGTTGCTAGAATAATTTTTGGTTCGTGCTGTTTATCTATGATGATTTCAATTGTTTTTTTTATAAGAGAAATTCAAATTTCAACTAAAGCCTTAAAACTTCATATTTCTGATATGGATGTGCAATTTAAGGAATAATTATTGCCGGTCCTAATATTTTACGACCTTCAAGATCTTTGTGTGCATCAATCGCATTTTTAAGGTTATATTTTTTAAATATTTCAACTTTTACATTATCAGCTCTTACCATTTGAAATAGTTTTTCAGATGCTTCATCAAGTTCTGGTCTAGTAGCCGTGTAATGAGCAATGCTTGGTCTTGTTAAATATAAACCTTTTGGAGCAATTAATTTACCAACATCAACTGGATCAAGTTTTCCAGATGCATTACCAAAAGAAACCATCATTCCCCGCATTTTTAAACACCCTAAAGAGTTTTCCAAAGTTACTTTTCCTACGCCATCATATACGACTGGTACCCCCTCATTGTCAGTAATTTCCATAACCCTGTCTTTAAAATTTTCTTTTGAATAATTTATCACTTCATCACAACCGTATTTTTTGGCCAATTCTATTTTTTCATCAGATCCAACAGTGCCGATAACTTTACATCCTAAACTTTTTGCCCATTGACAAAATATTTGACCAACTCCTCCAGCTGCAGCATGAAATAATATTATTTGACCTTTTTTAACCTTATAAGTTTTATGCAACAAATAAAAAGTTGTTAAACCTTTAGTCATTAAACACGCCACCATTTCAAGATCAATTCCATCTGGCACTTTGACTAAATTTTTTGTGGGATAAATTCTGTGTGAAGAGTAGGAGCCTAGTGGTGCAGCAGCATAGGCAACCTTATCACCCTCTTTAAAATTTGAAACATCTGGTCCAATTTTTTCAATAATTCCTGCTCCCTCTAGACCAATTCCTGAGGGTAGCGGCACAGGGTACAGACCTGATCGATGATAAGTATCTATGAAATTTAACCCTATTGCAGAATGTTTAATAAGCACTTCTCCACTTTTTGGATCTTCAAGTTTTATTTCTTTAAACTCAAGCACCTCAGGCCCACCAGTTTTTGAAAATGATACGCTATGCATTATTTAACAAATGTTCCATTATGATAATCATTAACAGCATCTAATATCTCTTTTTTAGTATTCATTACAAACGGACCGCCTCTTGCTATTTCTTCATTTAATGGTTTTCCAGATATTAGTAAAAATTTTGACTCAGAGAATGCTTTAACTTTTAGGTTTTTTCCATTATTAAGTAGTATAAGTGTACTATCTTTAATTTGTTCGTGTTCTAGACTTCCAATTTTTATTTGTCCATTAATTAAATATATGAACGTGTTATGTGTTTCGGGAATATCAAAATTAAATTCTTTGCCTTTTTTTAGTTCCACATGAAAATAAATAGGCTCCACATTATGACCTTTTATAGGGCCTTCTGCTTTTTCAAATTTTCCAGCAATAGTTTTTACTACTTTGTCTTGATCTTCATGAATACTCATTTTATCGGCTTTAATATAAATATATTCAGGCTTACTCATTTTTAATCTGGCCGGCATATTTATCCATAGCTGAAATCCATGAAGTTTTCCTTCTTTCATAGCTGGCATCTCAGAATGGATAATACCACTTCCAGTTTTCATCCACTGAACATCACCTGCAGTCATTTTCCCTTTACCACCAGTGCTGTCCTCGTGTTCAAAATCCCCATTTAACATATATGTAACGGTTTCAATTCCTCTGTGAGGATGTGGGGGAAATCCTGCAACATAATCCTCACTATTTTCAGAACCAAATTCATCTAACATTAAGAATGGATCATAATAATTTGGCTCAACCCCGATACTTCTTTTTAGCTTTACACCAGCTCCATCTGATGCATTAGTTGGTTTTATAATTTTATTTACTTCAATCATTGGATTAATTGTTTCCTCTAATAACAAAATATAAACTTATCAGAAAGAGAAATATTTGCTCACTAGTGAAAAGTTTTGTAGTAAAAAACCAATCTGGATGACCTATAGCAAACACATTGATCATTATAATAGTAATAGTAAAAGCACTTAATCTAGTAAGAAAATTTCCAATGGTTCCTTTTATAAATCCACTTAAAATTAATAATATTCCAGATCCAACTTCTGATATTGCAACAACAGATGATAAAAGTGGTGATAAACCAAAGTACTCTATCAATCCAGCTGGTGGCAAAGGAAACTTAAAATATCCATGTATAATAAATGCTACACCTAGACCCAATCTTAAAAACCAAGGTGCAATAAAATTTAATTTATTAAATATTTTTTCCATCATTTATTTGTTATGAGACCCATCACAAAATGGCTGATTTTTAGTTTGTTTACAAGCACAAAAAAATAATTTTTTTGTTACATCTGCCTTAAAAGCTATTGGTTTAAATTCGGTCCCTTTATGTGAACCATCGCACAGAGGTTGTTTTAAACTTTTTCCACAGCTACACCAAAAATAAGATTTTCCTTCTTCAACATCTAAAGCGATTGCACCATCTCCTGCTCTAATAGGTTTGTTCATTTTTTAAATTAGTTTTAATAATTCATTAAGATTAGTTATTTCATTATGAGGAATATAATCCAGTTTGTCAAAAATATTTTTGTTTCTATTTACCCAAATAGAATTGAAACCGAAATTTCCTGCACCCGATACATCCCAAGTATTGGCACTTAAAAATGCAACTTCATTTTTTGCAACTCCATACTTTTTGATGGGCATATCATACACTTTTGCGTCTGGTTTATAAATTCCAACTTTTTCAATTGAAAATATATCATCAAACATTTTTTCTAGATTATTACTTTTCACCAATCCATCTAAGAGGTCAGGAGTACCATTAGAGAGTATTGAAATTTTATATTTTTTTTCTTTAAGGTTTTTCAATACTTCTTTTACTTCTGGAAAAGTATTCAAAATTTTATAAAGATTTAACAATTCTAATCTCATATTAGAATCAATTTTAAATGCCAACAAAGATTTATCTAAACTATCTTCTGTAACTTGCCAGAAATCTTTATGTCTTTTCATCAGACTTCTTAACCAAGTATACTCTAATTGAGTAGTTCTCCAATAATTCGCAAAGCTTTCCCATTTATCACCAATTTTTTCTTTACATTTTTCTGCTGCAGAATTTACATCAAAAAGAGTGCCATAAGCGTCAAAAATTATTACCTTAATTTTTTTCATAAAAAGTTTAGTATCTCACTATGAACAATATTAGATTATTTTTCAAAGAAAGTTTATCTAATAATTTAACTGGTAAATTAAACAAAGATCAATCTCATTATTTGTTAAAAGTTATGAGAATAAAAAAAGGTGATAACTTTAATTTATTCAATGAAAATGGAGAATGGATTGCTCATTTTGAAAGTATTAAATCCGGATTGATAAATTTTAAACTTGGAAGACAAATAAGATCAAAAGAGCATAAAAATGAATTATGGCTTGCTTTTTCTCCAATCAAATCAAACTTTTTTAATTTCATGATACAAAAATCTACAGAATTAGGTGTAACAAATTTTATACCAATTATTTTTGATAGAACAGTTGTTCGAAAAATAAATTTAGACAGGTTAAGAAAAATAGTTGTCGAAGCAAGCGAACAGTCCAATCGAATAAATATTCCTAGTATCGAAGAACCAACAACATTAAAAAAATTTCTAAATAAAAATCAAGAAAATATAAATTTAATTTTAACAGATTTAAATTCAAAAACTACAAAACTGGATAAGGATAAATTATTATCAAAATATAATTGTGTAATTATTGGCCCAGAGGGAGATTTCTCAGAGTCCGAAAGAGTTGAAATTGGTAAATTTAAGGGTATTTATAAGTTGAGTTTAGGTGAAAATATATTGAGGGCTGAAACAGCAGCTATATCAGCAATAACTATAGTCAGTTATGAGTTAAATTGATAAATTGTCGCGAAATCTTAAGTGTAATTTCTACAAAATCACTTTATATAGATTAGAAGATGAAAAAAACTTTTTTTATATTATCAACTTTAATTTTGCTGCCCTCAAAAGTATTTGCAGACCAACCTAGAGATTGGCAGCTTGGATTTCAAGACGCTGCCTCACAATCAATGTACGAAATAGTTAGTTTTCATAATTCGATTTTACTTCCAATAATTATAGCGATAAGTGTATTTGTTTTGTTTTTGATGGCCTATGCTTGTTTTAGATTCAGAGAGTCTAGAAATCCTAATCCTTCTAAGACAACCCATAATGTTGCTATTGAAGTTCTTTGGACCTTAATACCTTGCTTAATTTTAATTATAATGGCAGTACCATCTTTTAAAATTTTATATTCTCAAGATACTATACCTAAAGCTGATGTAACTATTAAAGCTATCGGCTATCAATGGTACTGGGGTTATGAATATCCTGATGAGAATATAATTTTTGACTCTTATATGATTGAAGAAAAAGATCTATTACCAGGTCAACCTAGATTGTTAGCAGTTGATAATGAAGTAATTGTTCCTGTTAATAAAGTAGTAAAAGTTTTAATAACTGCTAATGATGTATTACACGCTTGGGCACTACCTGCTTTTGGAGTTAAAAGAGACGCTATGCCTGGTAGAGTAAATGAAACTTGGTTCAAAGCAGATAGAGTAGGAACTTTTTATGGCCAATGTTCAGAGCTCTGTGGAATTAAGCATGCTTTTATGCCAATCACTGTAAAAGTTGTAACAGAAGAGGAATATCAAGAATGGCTTGATGAAGCTAAAATAAAATTTGCAAAAGAAGAAATAAATAATCAAAACAATAATTTAATAGCGAGTAAATAAAATAATGAGTACTACAATTGCACATCACGATCATCATACTCCCACGGGTTGGAAGAGATGGGCATATTCAACAAATCACAAAGATATAGGTACAATGTATTTAATCTTTGCAATTATTGCAGGATTAATTGGAACAGCTTTTTCAGTTTTAATGAGAATGGAACTTATGCACCCAGGAGATGGTATTCTTGGTGGAGACTACCATTTGTATAATGTCTTGGTTACAGGACACGGATTAATAATGATCTTCTTTATGGTTATGCCAGCAATGATTGGTGGGTTTGGAAATTGGTTTGTTCCAATAATGATAGGCGCGCCTGATATGGCATTCCCTAGAATGAACAATATTTCATTTTGGTTATTACCTGTTGCATTTATTTTGTTATTATCATCAATTTTTGTAGATGGGCCCCCAGGAGCCCAAGGTGTTGGAGGAGGTTGGACAATTTATCCACCACTCTCATCTAAAACAGGTCAGCCGGGTCCAGCGATGGATTTAGCAATTTTAAGCCTACATGTTGCTGGAGCATCCTCAATTCTTGGAGCTGTAAATTTCATAACAACTATCTTAAATATGAGAACTCCAGGTATGACACTTCACAAAATGCCTTTATTTGCATGGTCTATTTTAGTAACCGCATTTTTATTACTGTTATCATTACCAGTTTTAGCAGGTGCAATTACAATGCTTTTAACAGATAGAAACTTTGGCACCGCATTTTTCGATGCTCAAACAGGTGGAGACCCTACATTGTTCCAACATTTATTTTGGTTCTTTGGTCATCCCGAAGTTTACATATTAATATTACCTGGTTTTGGAATGATAAGTCATATAGTTTCAACATTTTCAAAAAAACCTGTTTTTGGATATCTAGGTATGGCTTATGCAATGGTGGCAATTGGCTTTGTTGGTTTTGTAGTATGGGCCCATCACATGTATACAGTTGGTTTAGATACAGATACGAAAGCATATTTTCTCGCAGCAACTATGATTATAGCAGTACCAACAGGTATTAAAATTTTTTCATGGATCGCAACAATGTGGGGAGGGTCAATCTCATTTAAAACACCAATGCTTTGGGCACTTGGTTTTATATTTTTATTTACTGTGGGTGGAGTAACTGGAGTAGTACTTGCTAACGCAGGTGTCGATACAGCTTTGCATGATACATACTATGTCGTAGCTCACTTTCATTATGTCCTTTCTTTAGGTGCTGTATTTGCAATATTCGCTGGATGGTATTATTGGTTTGGAAAAATGTCAGGGTATCAATATTCGGAATGGATGGGGAAACTTCACTTTTGGTTAACTTTTATTGGTGTAAATTTAATCTTCTTTCCTCAACATTTTTTAGGTTTAGCGGGTATGCCAAGAAGATACGCAGATTATCCAGATGCATTTGCTGATTGGAACTATATTTCTTCAATTGGTTCTTACATATCGGTAGCTGGTGTAGTAGTTTTTCTTATAAATTTATTATATTCATTTATCACTAAAAAAGCTTCATCACAAAATCCATGGGGAGTAGGGGCAACAACACTAGAGTGGACAATTCCGTCACCACCAAATTTTCATACTTTTGATGAATTGCCGAAATTAGATGAATACGAAGGAGCAGAGAAATCAAAATCTTAATTAAGATTAATTTTAAATGAACGTCATAAACTCATTATTAAAACTAAATCTACTTGGTGAAACTAAACTATTTAATGGTTTGATTGACCTTATGAAACCAAGGGTGATGTCCTTAGTAATTTTTACATGTGCTGTTGGCTTGCTCACGGCCCCAAATCATATATCAGTATTTAATGCAACAATAAGCATAGGGTTTGTTACTCTAGGCGCTGGTGCAGCTGGAGCTTTAAATATGTGGTACGAGGCAGACCTTGATAAATTGATGTCAAGAACTTGTTTAAGACCAATACCAACAGGCAAAGTGAACAAGTCACAAGCTTTAATTTTTGGATTAGCTTTATCTGTAATCTCAATTTATGGATTATATTATTTTTCAAATATTTTGTCAGCATTCATACTTTCTTTTACTATTTTCTTTTATGTTGTTGTTTATACAGTATGGTTAAAGAGAAGGACGCCTCAAAATATAGTAATAGGTGGTGCAGCTGGTGCATTACCGCCAGTTATAGGCTGGACAATTGCAACTGGCAACTTATCATTAGAAGCAATTTCTTTTTTTCTAATTATTTTTTTTTGGACACCATCGCATTTTTGGGCTCTAAGTTTATACAAAGCAGAAGATTATAGGTTAGCGAAAATCCCTATGTTGCCAGTTATAAGTGGAATACAAAGTACAAAAATAAATATATTAGTCTATTCATTACTTATGTTACCAGTAATATATTTACCATATCACATTGGTTTTGTAGGAAGCTTATTTGCAATCTTATGTTTACCCTTAACAATATATTATAATTATATTTGTTTTGACCTATACAAAGATGAAAAACACAAATTTAATATTTTAAAAGCCAAGAAAGTTTTTAGTTACTCAATAATCTACTTGTTTGCAATTTTTGTATTTTTTTTAGTTGATAGTTTTGCGTGATGGAAATTGATAAGAAAGTAAAAAAAAAGAATATTTTAACAGGTATTGCACTTGTAATATTTATGATCTTATTATTTATTTTTACATTGTATAATGTTGGAGTATTTGAAAGAATAATATGATATCTAAAAAAAAACTAACTCCTTTATTACTGTCTTTAATATTTTTGCTAATGCTAGGAATGTCATTTGCTGCAGTACCTTTATATGATCTTTTTTGCCGTGTAACTGGTTTTGGTGGAACAACACAAATTTCAAAAAATATACCAAAAATTGTAATAGATGCGCCTGTATCTGTAAGACTGGATACCAATGTTCAAACTGATTTGTCATGGAATTTTAGAACTGAAAACAATTTGGTAGACGTCAAACCAGGTAAAGTTTACAGAGTAAATTTTGTTGTTGAAAACTTCAGTAATGATCCTACCAGTGGTGTTGCAAGCTATAACGTTTCTCCATCTTCATTTGGTCCTTACTTTAATAAATTAGGCTGTTTTTGTTTTGAAAAACAAACTTTAAATCCTGGTGAAAAGAAAAGCTACTTTATGACTTTTTATCTTGATCCAGAGGTAGTAAATGATCCAAAAACAAAAAATGTAAGTGATGTTACTTTATCATATACTTTTTTTTCATCAGATTATTACAAGCAAACAAAGGTAATCAAATAAATGTCTACAAAAGATCAAAAACATGATTATCATTTAGTGGACCCAAGTCCTTGGCCTATTTACACATCATTTGCTACATTAATAACTGCCATTGGTACGGTCTATTATTTCCATTCAAAAGTAATGTGGGCTATGCTTTTTGGTTTTGCTCTTTTAGTTTATGGTGCCTTCATGTGGTTTAGAGATGTTGTTAACGAAGCGGAACATCAAGGACATCATACACCAGTGGTTCAAATTCATCATAGGTATGGAATGACATTATTCATTGCATCTGAAGTAATGTTTTTTGTTGCATGGTTTTGGGCTTATTTCGATGCAAGTCTTTTTCCTGGAGAATTTGTTGGCAATGTTTGGCCTCCAAAAGATATTGAAACTTTTGATCCTTGGGACATTCCTTTAATTAATACTTTAGTTTTATTGTTATCAGGCACAACAGTAACATGGTCTCACCATGCTTTGCTTGAAGATGACAGAAAAAGTTTTATTCAAGGTTTATGGTTTACAGTGATACTAGGTGCCTGTTTCACCGCATTACAAATTTATGAGTATCAGCATGCAAGCTTCAATTTTTCTGGTCATATATACGGTGCAACATTTTATATGGCAACCGGATTTCATGGTTTCCATGTTTTAGTTGGAACTATATTTTTAGCAGTATGTTTGTGGAGAGGTAAACTTGGTCATTTTAACAAAGATCATCATTTCGGGTTTGAGGCTGCGGCTTGGTATTGGCATTTTGTCGATGTAGTTTGGCTATTTTTATTTGCAGCAATATATATTTGGGGCAGTTAATTAATATTGAAAAATAAATTAGCATTTTCATTATTTGTATATTTTTTTATATTAGTATTTTTATCATTGGGTGCTTGGCAGATAATAAGACTCGATTGGAAGTTAACATTAATAAAACAAATTAATCAGTCATTAGATAGTGAACCATCTGAATTTAATGGCACAAATTTAACAAATTTTAGAAGTATAAAATTTGTAGGTAAAATTGACTATAATAATCAGATTTATCTTTACAGTTTAAATGAAAAAGGAGCACCAGGTTTTGATTTAATTAACCCAATTATAATAAACAATAAATTATTTTTAGTTAATCGTGGATGGATACCTAGAAATCAAAAAGGTAAAAAATTTCAATTGAGCGATACAAATTTTACAGCAATATTAAAAGAAAAATCTAAATTCAATTATTTTAAGCCTGAAAACGATTTAGAAAATAATTATTGGTTTACACTAAATGATGAAGATTTAAAAAAATTTATAGGAAAAACATTTCCTAATTATATAATTTATTTGAACAATAGAGCTAAAGATAAAAATTACCCCCTTCAAAAAAATATAACTGCAAATATTTCCAATAATCACCTAAAATATGCACTGACATGGTTTTCATTAGCGATTTCAATTTTTTTAATATATTTGTATTTTAGGAAAAAAAATTATTAATGAAATATATAAGCACAAGAAGTAGTTCAGAAAGTTTACCTTTTGAAAGTGTCTTTATCAAAGGTCTTGCTGATGATGGTGGGCTTTTTTTACCAGAGAAAGATTATAAATTTGATGAAAAAGATTTGTCAAAACTACAAAGCATGAGTTATTATGAGCTTGCTACTGAAATTGTTCACAAATTCACGGGAGATTTCATTGAAAAAGATAATTTATACGAATTAGTTAAAAAATCTTACTCATCTTTCAGGTCAGAAGAAGTTGTTAAATTAAGAAAAGTTGGAAATTTCAATATATTAGAATTATTTCATGGCCCAACATTAGCTTTTAAAGATATCGCTATGCAATTAATTGGTAATTTTTATGAGTATTATCTTTCAAAAAACGAAAACTTTATAAATATAATAGTTGCAACATCTGGCGACACAGGAGCAGCTGCAATAGACGCAATAAAAGGAAAAAAAAATCTTAATATTTTTGTTCTTCATCCACATAATAGAATTTCATCGGTTCAAAGAAGAATAATGAGTACTGTTAAAGAAAAAAATGTTTTTAATATAGCCATAGAAGGTAATTTTGATGATTGTCAAAACTTAGTTAAAGCAATGTTTGTTGACCAAAATTTCTCAAAAAAGATTAATATGTCTGGTGTTAATTCAATAAATTGGGCTAGAATAGTAGCACAGACAGTATATTATTTTTTTTGTTTCTTTTCATTAAAATCTAAAAAATTAAATTTTTCTGTTCCCACAGGAAACTTTGGGGATATTTATGCAGGATATCTTGCAAAAAAAATGGGTTTACCGATAGATAAATTAATTGTTGCAACCAATCAGAACGATATATTGCATAGGGCTATTTCTAAAGGCGATTACACATCAAAAAAAGTTTCTGAAACTTTTTCACCTAGTATGGATATACAACTTGCTAGTAATTTTGAGAGACTTATATTTGAGATACAAGGATGTAATTCAGACAAAACAAAAAATATAATGGCTAAGGTAAAAGAGAACAATTACAAATTAGATGAAACTTCTTTAAATAAAATTAATAAAGATTTTTTATCCGAAAAACTCAGTGAGGATGAAACAATAAATGAAATAAAAGAGGTATTTAAAAATCATAGTATAGTTCTGGATCCACATACAGCTATAGGTTATGGAGTTGCAAAAAAGCTTAAACAAGACAATAACTGTGTAATCTTATCGACTGCACATCCTAGTAAATTTCCAGAGGCTATTAAAAATGCATTAGGTAAAAATGAAGAACTTCCTCCAGAATTAAGAAATGTATTAAAAGAGGAAGAAAAATTTGAGATTTTAGAAAATAGCTTAGATCAAGTAAAAAATTATATTTTAAAAAATATAGATGAAAATAAAAATTAACGAAAAACTTTCAGATAGTGAAGTTTTTCAGCTCATTAATGAAGAACCAGTAAAGATTAAAATTTACAGTTTGTTTTCAAAAAAAAAGATTATTTTATTAGGAATGCCGGGAGCTTTTACTTCAGTTTGTTCTGCAAAACATTTACCAAGTTTTATTAACTTTTCAAAAAAATTTTATGAGAAAGGAGTTGACCAGATTTTTTGTATTGCAGCAAATGATCCATTTGTAATGAATGCATGGGGCAAAATAAATAAGGTTGAAAATAATATTATGATGTTAGCTGATCCTTTTCTAAATTTTACAAAATCAATAGGTGCAGAAGTTGACAAGTCGGGGAGGGGACTTGGCTTAAGGTCAAATAGATATACCATGCTAATTGACAATTTAAATGTTTTAAAAATTCAAGAGGAAAAAGAGACTGGAGTTTGTGATATCTCAAGTGCTGAGAATTTTTTAAAATTATTATAGGCCAGCTTCTTTTCTAGCTAATAAATCTACTTCATTATTCAAATCATTATCTGAGTGAGCTTTAACCCAAACCCATTCTATAGAATTCTTAGAGGTTAAATTGTCTAATTCAAGCCACAAATCTTTATTTTTAACCTCTTCTTTTTTTGATGTTTTCCATCCATTGATCTTCCATTTTGTTATCCATTCAGTTATTCCCTGCTTTACATATTTAGAGTCTGTATAAATTTGAATTTTATCTTTCGTACTAATATATTCTAATGCTTTTATAGTAGCTGTGAGTTCCATTTGATTGTTTGTTGTTAAATCTTTTGAGCCTTTTAAAATTTTTTTTTCATTATTCTTAAAAATTATTGCAGCCCAGCCACCCTTCCCAGGATTTCCAATACATGAACCATCTGTATAAATTTTAATCATTATTTAATATAAGAGCTAAAAGAATTCATTTTTTTATGAAAAGCTAATTTTTGAATATATTCTCTTGGATCCTTTTTTTTTATAATTGCTGATTTTGGAGTATTTATATAATCATACGATCTAGTAGCGAGATATCTAAGTGCGGATCCTTTACAAAGTATATTCAGACAATCTTTCTCTTTTTTTTGCAATTTTCTTATTGTTTCGTAACCCTTAATCAATTGCAAAGTTTTGCCTTTGTCATAGGAAAAAATTTTTTTTCTCTTATTGAAACATAAGGCGTTTATGCATGTAGCTAACTCGTAAGCCTCAAAATCATTAGATGAAAAATAAAAATCAATAAATCCTAAAAATTTTCCTTTATGAAAAAATATATTATCTATAAATAGATCACCATGTATTATATTTTTGGGCAATGTCTTTGGCCACCCTTGCTTAATTTCCATAAATGTATTTTGCATCTCCGAAACTAAATTTTTTGAGAGCTTATTAATTTTATTTTCATTTATACCGTCTAATAAATTTTTTATTTCAAGGGGGGAAAAAGAATTTTTCCTGTATAATTTAATTTTTCTTAAGGCTTTGTGCATTTTACCAATATTTTTACCTATCACGTATAAATCCTTTTTTTTTAATTTTTTCTTATCTTTACCTTTTAAAAAACTGACTAGGCAGGCTTTTTTAGACTTTAAGTTAAATAAATAGTTTCCTTTTTTACTTTTAAGTGGACTAGGACATTTAATTTTTAAATTTGATAATTTGTCCATTAGTTTCATAAAAAATGGAAGATCTTTTTTTTTAACTCTTTTTTCAAATATCGTTAAAATAAACTTTTGTCTTTTAGTAAAAATAAGATAATTTGTATTTTCTATTCCTTCTTTTATTCCATGGTATCTAATAATTTTTCCGATGTTAAAAAAATTTTGGATGTTATATATATCTCTTTTATTTATTTTGGTAAAAACAGCCATTAATTTAGCATACCGGGGATCTTAAAAAATACATTTTCTTTAACAATCTCAACTTCTTCGATTTGAACCTCGTATTTTTCTTTTATTTTACTTATAAAATCTTGCACAATTATTTCAGGCGCTGATGCTCCTGAGGAAATACCGATAGTTTTACATTTACCGATTTTATCTAATGGTATTTCACTTTCTGAATGAATTAATTCAGATTCATTGCATCCCGCTTTACTAGCAACTTCAACTAACCTTTTTGAATTAGATGAATTTCTACTACCAATCACAAAAAACATATCGCAAAGTTTAGCAATTTTTTTTACTGCAGCCTGTCTATTTGTAGTAGCGTAACAAATATCTTCTTTTTTTGGCTCGTTAATTTTTGGGAACCTTTTCTTTAAACATTCTATTATTTCTTTCGTATCATCCACAGACAAGGTAGTTTGTGTAATAAATGCTAGCTTTTCTTCTTTTTTAAAAATGATTTTTTTTACGTCTTCTACTGTTTCAACAAGCGTAATACCATGTTCTGGAATTTGACCCATCGTTCCAATTACCTCTGGGTGTCCCTTATGGCCAATTAATATTATATGATATCCACTTTTATGCATATTTTCTGCCTCTCTATGAACCTTTGACACCAAAGGACAAGTTGCATCAACATATTTCATATTTAATTCCTCTGCTTCTTTTGGAACTTTTTTTGGAACGCCGTGCGCAGAAAATATTACAGGTCTAGATTTATCTTTAATTTCGCTAATCTCTTCAACAAAAATAGCGCCGATTTTTTTTAAGCTCTCAACAACATGTTTATTATGAACAATCTCGTGTCTTACGTAAACAGGGGAACCAAATTTATCAATACTTTTTTTTACTATTTCAATTGCCCTATCTACTCCTGCACAGAAGCCTCTTGGGGATGCTAAATAAATTTTTAATTCATTTTTTCTCATTTTTTTCTAAAAGATATTCAAGCAATATATGCGGAAAGGTTAAAGACGCCAAACCAATAAATATACTTTTCGATACAGCATTATCTAATACATAATAATTTTTTAAAATAATTAAAGATATTACAAATAAAATAGCAGTTATAATTGTCAAAGGTATTGCTTTTAAAGTGAATTTCTTGAAACCCTCTATTAGTGATTTTTTGTTAAGTTCGTTAGACAGTTTAAATGAATGTCTAGCTGAATGCAAAAAACAAAAATAAATTGTAAAAGCCAATAAAGGATTTAAAAAGAAATTTAAAATTAGAATTGAGATATAGTCCATAAGTAGTAGAGACTTTATCTCAAAATTTTTATTCAATGAGATTAAAATATTCGCAATAAAACTTAATATTAAAATTGGCCAAAGAAAGAGATTAGTTATCAAAAAGCTTTCAGAGATTTCAAAATTTAAATATTCAAAAATAGCTAGTGTCTCGGATTTATGAAAAATTAATGGAGCTACAATAATCACACTCCCTTTTAAGAAATATATCAATTCAAAATTAGACGAGCTGTTAATGAATTCTGAATCTTCTTTACCAAAATGATAGCTTGCCACTATCAAAAATAATATCAATATTAATTTTGGGAATATAAGCCAAAATATAATTACAGATAATCCGACAAAAATATATGAAACATAAAATAATAAGTTGGACCTATAGTTATAAATTTTTAGAAGTTTTGTACCTTTAAGATTATCAAGCGCACCATGTGATATACCCAAACTCAATATTAAAAATAAGCAAACAATTAAAGGGTCATCATTTCTTAAAAATTCAAATGCTGATAAAAAAATACATAAATTAAAGAAAATTAAAGAATGATAATAATTAATTTTGCTCATTATATTAAAAAATATTCTTTATAAATAACCACTTTGGCATTTTAAGGATTACTGTTAAGTCATCTAAAAAATTACTTTTATTCGACAAAAATTTAATTACTGATCCTGAAGGTGCTTGAAACATGTTAAAGAATATACTTGGCATTTTTTCTGGGTATCTATTTAAAACTTTTAAAAAAATATTATCTAAAAATCGGTATTTTCTTCCAATATCATAAATTTCTGCATTTCTAATGTTTTCAATTTGATTAACTATATATCTTGAATGATCTTGAATATTAAAAAAGGTATATCCTGTGCTTAATCTTGTCATACCACCAGCAGATCCTATATTAATTGTATTATTCTTTTTTTCAGATTTTGGAAAAAACAACGGTATTGCTCCTTGCTCTTTGTATCTAATTTCATAATTTTTAATCTTTAAAATATTTTTAATATAATCTTGAAGCTGAGTGTCGTAATCATTTAACGTATTGTTGTTTAGTTTAGACAGCCAGGTTGTTTCAATTAATGCCTTATTTTTTGCAAAAGGAAGAGTGTAAAAAAAATGAACATTTTTTCTTTGATCACAATTAAAATCCATTAAATTGAAAATTTCATCATCAAAAATATTTTTTTCTGTTTTTATTTCCACACCTTTAAAGTGTTGCCAAAGGTTTAACTCATTATCACTTTTAGGTGGAATGCTATTGAATACTAAAGAGTTTTGAAGATTAAGATTTTCTGTATTTTTGTAAAATTTTATATTTTTATTTAAACTTATTCGTTTAAGAATTTTTTCATAAAAAAGGCCGCTATCAATAGTTTGATAAGGGTAGTCTTTATTTTTAATTTCGTGGTGGCCTGTTTCTGTATTTACTGAAAAATTATCCCAACTTTTGATAACACAATCCTCAAAATTATGATCTATAACTTTCCAAAATGACCAAGTCTTATCTCTTTTATAACCGCTCCTCGTTTCAATTATAGCAAGAGTTTTATCTTTCAACTTATTTCTAGTATCTAATTCATACGCAAGGGATAAACCAGCGCATCCGCCCCCAATAATAATGTAATCAAAATCTTTCATTCAAATTGATTTCCTTACTAATTTCCATATGCTCTTCATCAGTTAAATGAATATCTGATTTAGAGAATATTAATACGAATAAATCAAATATACTAAATATTGTCTGTTTGATTTTACCAATTTTGTTAACAAAAATTTTTCCAGAATTATTATAATTTATTAAATTTTTTTTTTTTATTATATTATTTCCAATTTCCCTATAAACTCTTCGAGCAACCAAAATTGCAAATCTATTTACAAGAGGAATTTCTTTTATAGATTTAAAAGAGCTTTTATAAAATAGTTCAGCTATACCTAATGTCTCTTTTATTTTCATAAAATTATGATTTATATATTTTCTATTTCTATCACTATCCTCTACCACGTCTCTAGCTATATTAGTTAATTGCATTGCTATTCCAAGATCTACTGCAGATCTAAGAGCAATTTTTGAATCTACTTTTAATATTTTTGCCATCATTAGTCCTACTGTACCAGCAACTCTGTATGAGTACAAAAGTAACTCCCTCTTTGTTTTAAATTCAATATTTTCTTTAATGTCAGATTCAATACCATCAAAAAGATCAAGAACTACTTTTTCTGAAATATTAAATTTCTTAATAAGATTATCAATATTTTTAATTAAAATATTTTCAAAGTTTCTTTCAATGAAATCTTTTTTCATTTTATTAAATTTTCGTTTTTTTGAGCCTAAAGATGTGTTTTCATCTGCTATGTCATCTAAAGTTCGACAAAAGTCATAAAGACTTGATCCATTTTTGAACGTTTGTTTAGTTAAAAAAAAACCTGCCCAACTAAACGATTTCGCATGTGTCGAGATTAGGTTATTTGACATTACAATATTTTATCTAATACTTTAGCGGAAGATAGTACACCAGGTATTCCTGCGCCGGGGTGAGTACCAGCACCAACGAAATATAACCCTTTGTAAACTTCTGACTTATTGTGAAAACGAAAGTATGCAGATTGAGTAAATTTTGGCTGGATTGAAAAACCTGATCCAAATTTTGTATTTAAATCATTTTCAAAATAATCAGGAGTTAAATAAAAATCCTCTACTATATTTTTTTCAAGATCTGGCAATAAATCATTCTGCATTTTTCTTATAACAAGTTTTTTAATTTTTTCTCCCTCTATGGACCAATCAATATTCGATTGATTATTTGGAACTGGTACTAAAACATAAAAACAATCATTTCCTTCAGGAGCCATTGATTTATCTGTAGCGGTTGGTCTATGTAAATAATAACTTATATCATCGTTTAGTTTTTTCTTATTAAATATATCATCAAGGTGTTCTTTATACTTATTTCCAAATTTTATCGTATGATGCTCTACATCACTATAAACTTTATTTGTTCCAAAATAATAAACAAACAAACCCATCGAATAATCCATTCTATTTCTTTTCCAATTAAAAAATAAATTTCCTTTTTTTTGATTTAATAATTTTTCATACACTCCTGGTGGATCAGCATTACAAACAACATTATCTGCTAATATTTTTTCACCATTATTTAATTCAACACCTTTAATATTTTTATTATCTTCAATAATTTTTTTGACCTCTACTCCTTTAATCACTTTTATATTTTCTTCTATCATTAAAGTTTCTAACCCTTTAACAATATTACCTGTGCCACCCATGGAGTAGTGAATTCCCCATTTTTTTTCCAGATATAATATTAATCCGTAAATAGATGTTGTTGTAAAAGGGTTTCCTCCTACCAAAAGCGGATGCATACTAAATATCCTTCTTAGCTTTTCATTTTTGACATATGACGAAACAAGTGAGTAAACAGATTTATAACTTTTTAGTTTTAGCAGAGATGGAATTTGTTTGAGCATAAAAAAAGGTTTATTAAAAGGTATATCGGAAAGTTCCATATATCCTTTATCAAAAATTTTTTTAGTAAAATTTACGAGATCTAAATAGCCACCAATGTCTTCATTAGAGACTTCTGAAATTTGTCGCTTCATTTCTTCCTCATTCCCGGAATAATCAAATTTATAACCATCCTCGAATACAAATTGGTACCAAGTTTGTAATGGTTTAATATTTAAATAATCCTCTGCCTTTTTTCCAAACAATTGAAATAATTCATTAATCAAATAAGGCGCTGTAATTACAGTAGGCCCTGCATCAAATTTAAAACCATTCTTTTCAAAAACTCTTGCTCTACCGCCTAAATCTTTATGTTTCTCGACTAAAGTAACATCATGCCCTTTAGCTCTAAGTCTTAAAGCAGCTGATAATCCACCAAATCCTGATCCAACTATTACAGTTTTCATATAATCAATTTATATTTTTTTAAATTCGAAAGTAAGAAAATATTTAGTTAGATTTTAATTTTTTTAAAGCTTCTTTACTTTCATCAATATTTTTCTGGAAAATATTATCTAATTTCGACTTATCTATTGTATTTTTTATTATTTTTTCAACCGAAGTGACCGCAATGTCTATAGACGTATTTTTTATTTCTTTTATTGCCTGCTCCTTCATTTGAGTAATTTTTTCCTCTGTCAATCTTTTTTTAATTTCTACAGTTTTGTTAAATTTTTCTTTCATTTGTTGAACCATAGCGTCAGCGTCTTTCTTAGCATTTTCCATTATAATGCTTGTTTCATCTGAAGCACTATTAAGTTTTGATTGAGATTGATCTAAAAATTCTTTCGTTTCTTTCCTTAATTTTTCGCTTTCATTTAGCTCATTTTTTATGTCGGCTATTAATTTATTTAGGCTTTCGTTTATTTTTAATGGAATTTTTAAATAAATTAAAACTCCAAAAAAAATAATAAAAGATATTGCTACCCAAAAAGTTGCATCAAAAACCATTATTTATCCTTCATAAGTTTGATTTGTTCATTAACAATTGCCGAAACATTACTTTTATTTGCCTCTACTCCAATTAATTTTTGAATGATTTCAGCTGCAGTATCAACGGCAATTATGTTTATTTTTTCTGGAGATGATTTTTTTAGATCTTTTATCTCATTTTCAATATCATCAATTTCAGAATTAAGTTCGTTTTCTATCTTTTCTCTTTCTTTACTTAAATCTAATTGAATTTTCTCTTTTGCCAAATTAAAAGTTTTTTTGGCATTTTCTTTAGCATCAAATATTATTTTATCATATTCTTTTAGATTTTTTTCACTGCTTGTTTTTTGGTTATCTGCAATCTCAATATTTTCCATTATTTGTGATTTTCTAGTCTCTAAATTATTCCTTATTTTTGGTAGTATAAATTTAGATAATATAATTAATAAAATCCCAAAGGTAATGGTTAACCAAAATATTTGGGAATACCAAAACTCCGGGTTTAATTGGGGCATACCCCCAGTCTCAGCACTTATAGCAATTTTATTAAAGCTAAAAAGTGCATACAAGTAAATTATTATTTTTTTCACTATTTAATTTAAAATGCAAATAAAATAATCAATGCAACAACAAGTCCAAAAAGCCCTGTAGCTTCAGCTAAAGCGAAACCTAATAGTAAATTAGGAAACTGTTTTTGCGCCGCAGACGGATTTCTCATTGCACCAGATAAATAGTTACCAAAAATAATTCCGATACCTACTCCAGCACCAGCCAGTGCAATAGCTGCAAGACCTGCTCCTATCATTTTTGCTGCTTCTAGTTCCATATTCTCCTCCTTTTTAATGGTGTAAATTTAATGCATCATTTAAATAGATACATGTTAAAATTGCAAAAACATAAGCTTGAAGAAAAGCAACCAATATTTCCAAACCTGTTAATGCAACAGAAAAGCCTAATGGAAGCCAACCTCCCACTAAACCAAGACTTACTACAAAACCCCCAAACACCTTCATCATTGTGTGACCGGCCATCATATTAGCAAATAATCTAACTGACAAACTAATTGGTCTACTTAGGTAAGATATTATTTCTATGACAACTATTAAGGGTAAAAGAATAATCGGTACACCGCTAGGCACAAATAGCTTTAAGTATCCTAAGCCATGTTTTAAAAAACCAATAATAGTTACACCTATAAATATAAAGGCCGCTAAAACAAAAGTAACTATAATATGACTAGTTACAGTAAATGAATAAGGTATCATCCCAAACATATTGCAAAATAATACAAACATGAATAACGAAAATATAAAAGAGAAATAAGGCTTCCCCTTTGCACCTGCTGTATCATTAATCATTTTTGATACAAAAGAGTAACTAAGTTCGGATAACAATTGAATTTTATCAGGTATTAGTGATTTTTTTTTAGAGCCGAGATTAAATACAATCAGAATGGCCAATGCACTAATAACCATAAATAAACTTGCATTGGTGAAAGATATATCGACTTCACCTATTTTTATTTCAGGTCCAATTCTATAGACATTGAATTGGTACATTGGATTTGCAGCCATATATTTTACTTTTGTATTTTTTTTGCAGATCTAATAACATTGGTTATACCTGCTACAACACCCACAAAAAAAAATATTATTATTAACCATGGTTTAGTATCAAACCAAGTGTCTAAAATAAACCCAATAATTGTCCCAATTAGTACAGCAGAAACAAGTTCAGTACTCATTTTAAAAGCCTGTCCTAAGTTTGACTGTGAAGGTGGCTCTTTATCATAGGCAATTTTTTTTTTTGCAATTTTAAGGCGAACTTTTAAATCTTCATCTCTTCTCATTTAAGCGACCATGCTCTCGGCTTTCTCTAAGTCAACCGCAACAAGTTGGCTAATACCTTTCTCAGGCATTGTAACACCATATAGACGGTTCATTTTCGACATTGTCAAAGCATGGTGTGTAACAATAACAAATTTCGTTTTTGTAATTTTTGTAAGCTCCTCTAGCAAATTACAAAATCTTGTAACGTTAGCATCGTCTAAAGGAGCATCAACTTCATCTAAAACACAAATCGGAGCCGGGTTCGTAAGAAAAACTGCGAAAATTAAAGATAAGGCTGTCAATGCTTGTTCACCACCTGACAATAAAGTTATTGATTGTAATCTTTTTCCTGGAGGACTTACAAGCATCTCTAAACCTGCGTCAAGTGGATCATCAGAGTCAATCAATTCTAATTTTGCACTGCCACCATTAAAAAGTTTTGTATACACTTCATTAAATTTTCTATTAACCCTCTCAAAAGCTTCGATAAGCTTTTCTCTCCCTTTCTGGTTTAATTCATTAATGCTCTCTTTTAATTTTGTGATTGCAGTCACTAAATCTGATCTATCTTTTTCCATTTTTTTTATTTCATCTTGATATTTATTAGTTTCTTCATCTGCTCTTAAGTTAACAGATCCCAATTTATCTCTCTCTCTTTTTTTTTTATCGAGCAGTTCTTCTTGTGTTAAGGCATCAGGAAACTCGTCATTTAATTCTAAATTTGAGAATTCAAGAATATTGTTTTCATTTAAATTGAGTTCATTTTCTATTCTCTCAAGTAGGTCTAATCTTCTTTTATTTAATCCATCAATTGTTGCAGATGAACTAGCCTTTCTCTCTCTTATTTCAATAGAGTTTTCTTTAACATCATTTAGATTATTACTCAGAATAGATAATTTATCTTCACTTTCTTTTATAACAACTTCATTTTGTTCTTTGTCTAAATTTGATAACCTCAAATTTTCATTTAGCTGACCTTTTTTTTCTGCTTGATCTTTTGGTTTAGCCTCAAGCCCTTCTAATTGTTCAAGTGTTTTACTTTTTCTGTCTTCTAATTTACTGATTGTAATTTCTGATTTATTTAAAAGATTTTTCCAACTTTCAATTTCTTGATCAATATTTTGTATCCTCTCAGATCTTTTTACAGACTCTTTTTTGATATTTTGATTTTTGCTATATACTTCACAGTATTCATCGATTATTTTTTCAAAGTTTTCTAAGGCAATTATTGCATCGTTATTTTTATTTGAGATAATTAAATTTTTAATTGAGCCTAATTCTACATTCAATTTATCCTTAAAATTTTTTAAATCCATTGAAGATTGTTTTTCGGTTTCGTAATATTTAGAGTCTATTTCAATTAAATCTTTTTTTTCTTCTTTTATTCTTTTCTCATTAGAGTTTGCATCAATTATAACACTTTTTTCTCGATCTTTATCTTGATCTAGAATGTTAAGATTTTCATTAAGTTTTTCTATTTCATCTTGTATTCTAATATTTTCTTCATCTAAGCTTTTTAATTCTAAATTTAACCTTTGTATTTTTGAAAGATTTTCAAAATTCTTTTGTTTAATAGGGTCAATTTTATCCAATTCATATTGAATTTTATTTTTTAAATCTTCTATTTCGCTATTGAATTTATTGAATTCCTTATCCGAATCCTCATTAATTTCTTTTTCAAGTTTTATCTCTTTATCAATTTCTTGAAGCTTGAGATAATATAGACCTGCCTCAATTTTTTTTATTTCATTTGATATTACTTTATATTTATTGGCCTCTACTGCTTGTTTTTGTAAATTGGCTAATTGTTTTTCTTGTTGTCTTCTTAACTCGTCTGCTCTTTTGAGATTATTTTCAGCCGCGTTCAATCTAATTTCAGCCTCATGTCTTCTTGCATGTAGGCCAGCAATACCTGCAGCCTCCTCTAAGATAGCTCTTCTATCATTTGGCTTTGCGGTTACTAATGAGCCTATTCTTCCTTGGCTTATTAGCGAAGGTGAATGAGCACCTGTCGATAAGTCAGCAAAAAACATCTGAGCATCTTTTGCTCGTACTTCTTTACCATTTATCGAAAATTTTGATCCTTTGTCCTTTTCTATTTTTCTTTTTATTTCTATATTAGAAATATTTCTGTATTGATAAGGACCCTCATTATCATTGTTTAGTAAATTTAAAGTTACTTCTGCAATATTTTTTGATGGTTTGTTTGAAGTACCAGAGAATATAACATCTTCCATTCCCGAACCTCTCATGCTTTTTGCAGATGTTTCGCCCATACACCATCTTAATGACTCTACAATGTTAGATTTTCCACAACCATTAGGTCCAACAATACCTGTAAGTCCATCTTCTATTAATAGATCAGTTTTATCAGCAAATGATTTGAAACCATTTAATTGAATTTTTTTAAATTCCATTAAAAACTATAATAGTTTTTCTATAGCTTTTTTCAAATTTTTGAATGTGAGGGATTTTTCGAACTTTTTTCCATTTATTAATAGAGTAGGGGTTGAGTTTACATTAAATTTTTTTACCCCTTCGATTCGGTCATTAAGCACATAATCCTCTAATAACTTATTTTCCAAGCATTTTTGCTCGTCAATCTTAAAGTTTCCAGATTTAATAACTTTTATTAGATTTTTATTATACTCTTCAGCTGTCGAACCCTTTGCCCATTTGTTTTGGTTATCATATAAAAAATGAAGTAGTTCAGAATTTCCATCGTTATTACAATGAGCTAACTTTGCAGCATTTAAAGCCGCAATATTTAATGGAAAACTTTTATATTCAATTGATATAATTCCCTCATCAATAAAATTTTTCTTTAATTCTGGATAAACATTCTTATGAAAGTTAGCACAATAAGAACATGTTAAAGATTCATAAACTGCAAGTTTTATTTTTGCATTACTATTTCCATCAATTATTGGTTTAATTGTTTCAGCGTAAGACGAATTAGACAACGCAATAAACACAAATAATAATATAGTTTTTATTTTTTTCATTTATTTTTTATATGAATCAATTAATTCTCTAAGAGCATTTTTAATATTTACATTTTTAATGCCGATCAAACTTTTTGAGAAATCTCTTTTTGACGCACTTTTATTTTTTTCTAAATTAATTTTCTCATTTTTTTCAAAAGTTATTATCTTTATTTTATCGACCGCTATATAACCAAAAATTGAATTTAATTTATTCATAATTTGTTGTTTTGAATACTCTATATCCACTTCACTACCCCTATTTACCATAATTTCTAATGTCGATCCTCTTACTTTGTTTGAACTCTTAAATTTGTTTGGATAACAAATATCGAATAATTCTTTACCTACTATATATTTCCAATTATTTAATATTTCAGGAAATATACTGCCTTTTTTATTTATAATTTTTTTTACTTTTGTGGGCAAAGTGTCTTTAAAAGATCTTAGACCTTGAATGCCCCCTAATCTCTGCTTAGTATATTTTTTAAATTGCATATGAAAGATCCATTTGTAACAAAAAATATTCTGAAATGGTATGATTTAAATAAAAGATCATTACCATGGCGAAAAAATGTTTCTAAAGAAAAAAGACAATATAATACATTGATTAGTGAATTTATGTTACAACAAACTCAAGTAGCAACCGTAATTCCATACTTTAACAAGTTTGTTAAAGAAATTCCAAACATAAAAAAACTTGCAAGTGTTGATAACAAAAAAATAATTAAACTTTGGGAAGGTCTTGGATATTATTCAAGAGCAAGAAACTTAAAGAAAGCAGCGCAGTCCGTAATTAAAAACTTTAACGGAGTAATACCTGATAATTTTGACGATTTGAAATCACTACCTGGCATTGGAGATTATACTGCTAATGCAATTTTAGCTATTGCATTCAATAAGCCATATATTCCACTAGATGGAAATGTAGAAAGGATTATAAAAAGATACCTTTACTTAAAAAAAGAAAACGAAATTCAGAAAGAAAATTTAATTGAAAAAAAATCAATTTTAGGATTTTCAAACCGTTCAAGTGATTATGCTCAGGCACTTATGGAATTTGGTGCTTTAGTTTGCAAACCTACCAATCCAATGTGTTGCCAATGTCCTATAACCAAAAAATGCAAATCCTTTAAAAAGAAAGACTTTAATTTAACAAAAAATTCAAAAAAACATAAAGACAAATATTTTTTACTCAAAGTCTATAAAAAAGATCAAAAATATTTATTAATAAAAAATACTAAATTTAATTTTTTAAAAAATTTAAGAATTTTCCCCATGGAAGAATTACTTAAGCCTAAAAAATTTAATAAAAGTCTTAATATTAAAATGTCTAATATGAATATGAATATAAAAATACTACATTTAAAAAATATCAATAAATATTCATCATCGTATTGGATTGATCAAAGAAAATTAAATAATTACATGTTGCCAACATTCACTAAAAAAGTAGTTAAATATCTCGAGAAAAATTAATGAAAAAAATTGCGATAATTGGAGCAGGCATCTCAGGACTGTACATTGCCAATCTTTTTAAAAAAAGTTTAAATTACGAAATTACAATTTATGAAAAAAATGAAACTATTAATTTAGAGGATGGCTATGGTATTCAACTCTCGGTCAATAGCGTTAAGCTTTTGAATGAAATTGGATTTAATAAATTATCTGATAATGAAAAATTTAATCCTGAAAAAATTGATTTTTTTTCAATCAATTCACAAAATAAAATCTGTGATCTAGATATTACGAATTTCAATACAGATGACATCAAGTATACCACTCTAAAAAGATCAACTTTAATAAATTTTTTAAAAAAAGATTTGAATGACAAAATAAAAACTGGTTTTAAAATTTCAAATATAAATGACCAAGAAAAACAAATTAAAATTTCATTTGAAAATAATGAAATTAAAGAATGCGATTACTTGATTATTGCTGATGGAGTTTTTTCAAAGAGCAAAAATCTAATTTCAAATAACAAAGCAAAACCAAAATATAATGACACATTAGCTATTAGAGGTAAATTAACCAAATTTCCTGAAAACGTGAACAAAAAAAATATAGCTTTGTTTTTAGGTCCAAACTTTCACCATGTTATTTACCCATTAAATTCTAATGGTGATTTAAATTTTATTGCTATTATGAAACACTCTATTTCATTAGAGGAACAAGGTAATTATTCATTATTTAGTGAAAATTCCTTTATCAAAAGAATTTTAGAAAATGTTCCTCACGAAATTAAAGAATTTGTTGCAAATATTAAGGAATTAAAAATATTTCCAGTGTTTGTTAGTGATGAGTTTCTCAAAATACAGAATAACAATATTCATTTGATAGGTGATGCTTTTTTTGCTTTTCCACCATCATTTGCTCAAGGTGCATCGCAATCAATTGAGAGTGCTTATGAATTGTTTATGTCTTTAAATACTGATAAAAAAGTTAATTTTTTCAAAAAGAGAGTAAATAAGTTAAAGATGGTTAATTTTAGATCAAAATTTAACTTGTTTGCTTTTCATTTATCAAATCCTTTAATAATATTTTTCAGAAATATTTTCCTAAAAAGATTAGCAAAAAATAAAAAATTTCTAGAATATTATTTAGGTAGAATTTATAAAACTTGATTACCAGATATTAGTCTTTGTCTTAAGTGGTCAATAGGTACAATGGTACCGTTAAGATTGTAGTGCCAAAAAGTCCAACCATTGCAGCTTTCAGCTCCTAAAATTGTGGCTGCTACTTTATGAATTGAACCCTCTGTTTGTTCATGCTTAATACTTCCATCAGCCATTATTTTTGCACTAATTTTCTTTTTATTGTCGTATATAGTAGTCCCTGGTTTAATTATTCCTAACTCAACTAATGAGCCAAAAGGTATTCTTGGTTTAGATCTTCCATTTTGTAGAGTATCTAAATAATCATCTTCTATAGGTTTTGTTTTCTTTAACCTTTGTTCAGCCGCATTAAAATAGATTTTCTCTTTTTCAATACCATAATAATTTCTTCCCAATTTCTTAGCAACTGTTGACGTTGTTCCTGATCCTAAAAAAGGATCTAAAACAAAATCATTTTTATTTGTTGTTGCTAATAAAATTCTGTGAAGTAGAGCCTCAGGTTTTTGGGTAGAATGCACTTTTTTACCATTCTTTTTTAGTCTTTCATAACCATTACAAATCGGCAATTCCCAGTTAGATCTCATTTGAAGATCGTCATTTAAACATTTTAAAGATTGGTAGTTGAAAGTGTATTTAGACTTTTCTGATTTCGATGCCCAAATTAAAGTTTCATGGGCATTAGTAAATCTTGTTCCTCTAAAATTAGGCATTGGATTTTTTTTATTCCATATAACATCATTTAATATCCAAAAGCCTAAATTTTGAATCACTGTTCCAACTCTAAAAATATTGTGATAACTACCAATTACCCAAATAGCTCCATTTTTTTTTAAAATTCTTTTACATTCAACAAGCCATGCGTATGTAAATTCATCGTATTTTTTAAAGCTTTCAAACTGATCCCATTTGTCATTTACTGCACTCACCTTAGATCTATCTGGTCTAGTGAGTTGATTTTTTAATTGCAAATTGTAAGGTGGATCCGCAAAGATTAAATCAAAAGTTTCTTTAGGGATTTTTTTTAGCTCTTTAAGACTGTCCCCATTAATAATTTTATTTTTTAAATTTAACTCTTTCATTTTTAAAAAGATAATTAGACTCCAGGCAAGACTCCACGTCAACTCATGATTGAATTATTTTTAATTAATTGTGTCTATTATTATCTGGTACTCAATATATTGTGTATGGGCTTGAAAGTTCTTCTGTGATGCTTTGTGATACCAAATTTTCGAATTGCTTGAATATGAACTTTTGTTCCATATCCACAATTTTTATTCCATTGATATTTTGAAAAATTCCTAGAAAATTTTTTCATTAAACTGTCCCTAGAAACTTTAGCAACAATTGAGGCCGCTGAGATTTGAGGTATTTTTTGATCACCTTTAATTACATATTTTAGATTATAATTTTTCATTACTGGAATTCTGTTACCATCAACTAACACCAAACGAGGTTTTTTTTTTAATTTTTTTATAGCTCTTTTCATGGCTAACAAAGAGGCATTTAGAATATTTAGTTTCTCTATTTCTTCTTTTGATGCAGACCCGATAGACCAATACGAATTTTTTTTTATATATTTGTTTAAAACCTCACGCTCTTTTTTTGTTAATTTTTTTGAGTCTTTCAATTTTTTAATATCGCAGTTTTTTTTTAACATAACTGCAGATGCATAAACGGGTCCTATTAAACTACCTCTACCCACTTCATCTACACCCGCAATATTTTGATTTCCTTTAAAGATTGATTTTAAGTTCATCAATTTTCTTTCTTATCTCTTTTAAATCTAGCCAAGAATATTTTTTTTGATCAGCTTGTCTTAGTAAATATGCTGGATGAAAAGTTGTCATTGTCAAAAAGGTTTTATTTTTGATTAGTATTTCCTTCCATATACCTCTTTCTTTTGATATTTTTAAATTTGATCCAAAAAATGCTTCCATGGCTGTGCTACCAAGTAGAATAATCATTTTTGGATTAATAATTTCAACGTGTTCATATAAATATCCAGAATATCTTTTAATTTCTTTTATTTCAGGTTTTCTGTTTGAAGGAGGCCTGTAATTAACAACATTTGTAATATAAATATCTTTCCTGTCTAAATTAATTGCTGCAAGCATTTTACTTAATAATATACCTGCATCACCCACAAATGGTTTACCTTGTTCATCCTCTTTTTGACCTGGACCTTCGCCTATAATCATTACCGAACTATCTTCGTTACCATCACCAAATACAATTTTGTTAGCATTATTTTTTAGCTCACAATCTTTCAAATTTTCAATTTTTAATTTTAGTTTTTTTAATAACTCTTGTTTATTTTGAATTATTTCAACTTTTTTCAATCTATTAATAGGTTGATTTTCGTAATCAAACTTTGATTTAAATAAAAAATCTTCTACTTTATTTCTTTGATTTAAATTATTTTTAGACATATGTTTGATGTATGCATAAATACATTTATTTTCTTGTTATTTTTTTAATATATCAAACTTCATCGTTTTCTAAAGTAAGTGATGTAAATAAGTTTGATCAAAAAAATTTATCTAATTATTTTTCAGCAGTACTATCAATCAATAACAATGATGCAAAAAACTCCTTAAAATTCCTAGAAAATTCAAAGATTTTAAATGACGCACACGAGGAATATTTCAAAAATTATATAAAATCACTGGTTGCAAATGAAAAAATTGATTTGGCGATTAAAAAAATCAAGTATTCTCAAAATAATTATTCCTTTTTAGAGAAAGAAGTGATTCTCTTAGTAGATAATTTAATAAATAAAAATTTAGAAAAAAGTATTTTAAATTTAGAAAAAATAGAAAGCTTAATTGATCCAGATGATAGATACCATACTATTTTGTCAAAAGTTTTAAAAAACTACTTAGAAGTTTTTAAAAATGATAATATTGAAAGTTATAAAAACAATAATTTTGCAGAATTAGACGATATTAGCTTAGCTTTTTTGAGCTGTTATTTTGATTTAGAAAATACAGATAAAAGATTTGAAGAATTTATAGAATATGATGGAAGCAGCTCTAGATATATCTATTTTTATTTAGATTATTTAATTGAACAAAATAAAAATAACAAAATCAACCAAGTTTTACAAAATATTAACCAACTTAATAAACCATTGCTTATTGCTCAATCAGTAAAATGGATTGAAGAAAAGAATTACAACAAATTAAATAATTTATTTTCATGCAAAAATGAACAAGATATTATTGCAGAGTTTTTTTATTTAATCGCTAATCTTTACTCATCGCAAGGTTTATTTAAAGAATCAAATTTTTATATTATTTTAGCAAAATATCTTAATCCAAAATTTACACTTAATTCGACATTACTAATCGAAAACTACATGGATATTAAAAAATATAAATTAGTAAAAAATGAATTAAGCAACATTGAAAAAGATAACGTTATATATAATTGGTTTAAAGTAAAAAAAAATGCATCAATTATCCAAGAGACTAAAAATGACGATAGTGCTTTAAAATTTATTAAAAAAGAATACGGAAAAATTCAAAACCCGTCAAACAAGATTTTATTTGACATGGCAAACATATTGAGAAACTTTCAAGACTATGAGGGTGCAATAGAAATTTATTCAAGTTTAATACGATACTCAAATTATAGTGCAGAGGAATATGCCGATCTTCTATACAAAAGAGGAACTAGTTACGAAAGAAAAAAAGATTTTTTAAAAGCTGATGAAGATTTAATAGAGTCTCTTAAGATAGATCCAGATGAACCGTATGTTTTAAATTATCTTGGATACAGCTGGTTAGAGAGATCTTACAAAATTCCTGAAGCAATGAATATGCTAGAGAGAGCTTATAGTTTAAGAGAAAATGACCCTTACATTACCGACTCAATTGGATGGGCCTATTATTTAATCGAAGACTTTGTTAATGCAAAAAAATATCTAGAAAAAGCGGTAAAACTTATGCCTTACGATCCAATAGTTAATGATCATTACGGTGATGTATTGTGGAGTCTTAACAAAAAAGTGCAGGCAAGATATTTTTGGAATGGAGTTTTAAAATTAGAAGATACCGAAGAAAAGTTAAAAAAAGAAATTGAAAAAAAATTAGTTTTTGGACTATAAATTTACTAATTAACCTATTTCTATGAATACGATATCACAAAAGTCTTATGCAAAAATAAATTTAAATTTAAATGTTATAGGAAAAACAAAAAATTTACATAAATTACAGAGTATAGTATCGCTGATTTCACTTTATGACGAAATTAGTCTAAGACAGATTGACAGTCGTAAACATAAGATATTGTTTAAAGGCAAATTTTCAAAAAAAATTACTAGTCATAATACGATCTATAAAACTTTATCTGTTTTAGACAAAAGAAAACTACTGAAAAAAAAGTATCTTGTAATTGTTAAAAAAAATATCCCTTTTAAGTCAGGAATGGGTGGTGGATCTATGAATGCTGCCACTTTAATTAAAATTTTCATGAAAAATAAAATAATTAAAATTGATAAAAAAATATTACAGAATATAAATGATTCAATAGGACAGGATGTGAAACTAGGATTTTGTAAAAATTTTATGTATTTAGATGGTAATAATTCTGTAAGAATATTAAACAAAAAGACAAAATATTTTTTATTATTATTTATGCCAAAATATGGTTGCTCAACAAAGTATATTTTTTCCAAAGTAAAAAGATACTCAAAACCACTAAAAAATATTAAAAACAAATTCGATAATTTGGACAGCCTGAAAAATGATTTGCAAGATATCGTAATAAAAAAATATCCAGAGTTAAAAAAACCTATTGAATTTCTTGAAAATCAGCCTGGGATAAATTTTGTTAAAATGACAGGATCGGGGTCATGTTTTGTCGCCTATTCTAAATCAAGAAATTCTATTATAAATAGCTTTAAAAAGTTTAGAAAAAATTACCCAAAATATTGGTCAGTTTTATCTAAAACTATATAAATATTAAAACTTTGTGTTATAAGAAATTGATTTTGGGGCGTAGCCAAGTGGTAAGGCAGCGGTTTTTGGTACCGCCATTCCTAGGTTCGAATCCTAGCGCCCCAGCCATTTTATGATAAAAAAGTTTTTAAAAATTTTTACTAAAAATAATATTAATTCTCCAAATAAATTGCAAAATTTAAAAAACGATCCAAAGATAAAAAAAATCTTTAATTCAATAAACGACTACTCAACAGAAAGTGAAATACTTTTTGTCGGAGGATGCGTTAGACAAAATATATTGGATGAGAAAATAGAGGATATTGATCTAGCAACTAACCTTAATCCAGATGAGGTTGTGAATTGTTTAAATAAAAATAATATCAAATATATAGATGTTGGAAAAAAATATGGAACGGTAACAGCAATTATAGAAAAAAAAAAATTCGAAATAACCTCTTTGAGAAAAGATGTGAAAACAGATGGAAGATTTGCTGAGGTACAATATTGCAAGAATTGGAAAGAAGATGCAAAAAGAAGAGATTTCACATTTAATTCAATTTATTCAAATTTAAGCGGAGAATTGTTTGATCCATTTAATGGAAAAAAAGATCTGTTAAACGGATGGGTTAAATTTATTGGAAATCCTCCAACCAGAATTAAAGAAGATTACTTGAGAATCTTAAGATATATTAGGTTTTTCCTAATCTATTCAAAATATAATCATTCAGAGGTAATTAAAAAAGCAATCAAACAAAATATTAGTGGCATAAAAATAATATCAGGCGATAGGTTGCTTAGTGAGTTAAAAAAAATAATTTTATCAAAAGGTTTTTTTAAAATACCCAAAGATCAATTTTCAAAAGAAATAATACAATTAATTTTTCCTCAAATTAAAAATTTTAATATAATTAAAAATATCGAAAAAAGGAGTAAAGAAAATCTCTTTAAAGAAAATGATTTTACCTTTTTAATAAGCCTTTTAATAATTGATGAAACTGATAATGCCGATTATTTTGTACATAAATTTAATATATCTAAAGATGAAAAAGATAGAATATTATTTTTAAAAAATACTTATCAAGATTTAAATAAGAATTTTTTTGAAAAGAAAAATTTAAAAATACTCCTTTATAAACATGGCAAAAATAAAGTAATTGAACTTATCAAATTTCATATTCTCAAATCTAAAAATATTAATAATATTAAGGAGTTAACCTCACTATATGAAATAGAGAAAGCGCCAGTTTTTCCTTTTAATGCTAAATTTTTAAAGGAAAAATATAATTATAAAGATGGTAAGCTATTAGGTGACAAACTCAAACAATTAGAAACTGCATGGCTCAGTAATAATTTTAAATTAGCTGATGAAAAAGTTGATAGTATTTTAAGAAATTAAACGTAGTCTACCTTTATAATTTCAAAATTTTTTTTGCCAGATGGAGTATTAATTTCTACGAAGTCACCATTATTTTTTCCAATCAGACCTTTGCCAATAGGAGACTGATAAAATATAAATTTTTTTTTAATATCTGCTTCATCTTTGCCAACAAGTTTATATTTAATTTTTTCATTACTGTCTAAATCTTGAAGAGAAATAGTTGCACCAAAGATTACCTTACCATCATTTTCAAGTGTAGTTACATCTATTACATTTGCTCTTGCTATAGTATCTTCCACCTCTTGAATTCTTCCCTCATTTAAAGATTGTTGTTCTTTTGCGGCATGATACTCAGCATTTTCTTTTAAATCTCCATGTGACCTAGCCTCTGAAATAGCATTTACTATCTCAGGTCTTTTTTTTTCTTTTAAAAAGACAAGTTCTTCTGATAATTTTTTTAGTCCTTCTACTGTAATTGGTTCTTTGTTACTCATATTTTATTTCCATTTTGCTAAAGGAGGAAGTGACATTAATATAGCCTCAACATTACCACCAGTTTGTAAACCAAATTTTGTGCCTCTGTCATATAATAAATTGAATTCGACATATCTACCTCTTTTTAAATATTGAATATTTTTTTGTTTTAAGTTCCATTTTTTACTTTTTCTAAGACTAATAATTTGATTAAAAATTTGAATAAAATTTAAACCTAGATCCCTTACAAATCCAAAATCTTTTCCCCAATCTTTTTTTTTATAATCAAAAAAAATTCCTCCAATTCCTCTTAGCTCTTTACGGTGTGGTAAATAAAAATATTCATCACACCATTTTTTATATTTTCTAAAATATTTTTTGTCATGCCTATCACACATTTTTTTTAATCTTTTAAATAATAGTTTTTTAACAGTTGAATCATTAAAGCATGGAGTAACGTCTATCCCCCCTCCAAACCAGCCATGATTTGTATAAATATATCTGGTATTAAAATGCATAGCTGGCACATGAGGATTTTTCATGTGCATTACCACGGATACGCCAGATGCCCAAAAGTCTTTATTATTTTTTGTACCAGGAATTTTCTTTTTAAATTCTTCAGAGAGTTTTCCGTAAACTTCTGAAAAGTTGACACCAACTTTGTCAAATACTTTTCCATTTTCAAGAATATAATAGCAGCCACCTCCTTCGTCCTTTTTTATATTTCTTTTCCAGCTCCTCTTTAAAAATTTTATTTTTCCACCTTCAATTTGCTGTATCGCATTACAAATCATTTCTTGCAGATTTATAAACCAATTCCTAGTTAATTTCTTTTTTATATCTTTGTCCATTAAAAGTTAGTTTGATTTAGAATTTTTGAAACTACAATTGATACTGATGATGACAAATTTAATGATCTTTTTTTATTCATCATGGGAATCGTTAATCTATGACTTACTTTTTTGTGTACACTAGTTGGCACACCTGAGCTTTCTCTACCAAATAACACAGTGTCATTTTGTTTAAATAGAAATTCTTTATATGATTTTTTAGACTTAGTTGTCATCAAAATTATTCTTGTATTTCTTTTACTAATAAAGAAGTCTTCTGGACTTCTGTAATAATGAATATTTTTAGCATCGTAATAATCCATCACAACCCTTTTAAATTTTTGGTCACTTATTACAAACCCACATGGTTCAATAATTTCTAGCATTATTCCTAAACATGAGCAGGTTCGGATAATCGATGCAGTATTTTGTGGTATATCTGGCTGATAAAGCGCAATTTTTGGTGCAAATTTTGTTTCTTTATGTGTCATTCTTACTATGGATATATTTAGCTTTTATATTATATGAATTCATATATTAGGTATATTTAATAATTAGTATGTCAGATCAAAAAAAAGTTAATCGAAGAGACTTTATTTATACAGCATCAACAGTAGTTGGTGTTGTTGGTGTTGGAGCTGCAGCTTGGCCTTTAATAGATCAGATGAATCCAGACGCCTCTGTGAAGGCACTAGCAACAACTGAGGTTGACGTAAGTTTGGTTAAACCTGGTCAGTCAATAACAGTATTATGGAGAGGCAAACCTGTATTTATTAAAAGAAGAACAGATAATGAAATAACTGAGGCAAAAGCAGTAAGTCTAACTGAACTAAAACATCCGGAAAAAGACGAAGACAGAGCATCAAACCCGGAATGGCTTGTTATGCTCGGCGTATGTACTCACCTAGGATGTGTGCCTCTTGCAGACAAAGGAGATTATAATGGTTGGTTTTGTCCTTGCCATGGTTCTCACTACGATACATCAGGTAGAATTAGAAAAGGTCCTGCGCCAACTAATTTAGAGATTCCTAAATATGAATTTGTTAACAGTAATACAATTAAAATTGGATAGTAATCATGAGTGAACATAATTATCAGCCTAAATCAAAGTTTGGAAAATGGTTTAATGACAGACTGCCATTACTAACATTAGCAAACCATTTAACTGATTATCCAACTCCAAAAAATTTAAATTACTGGTGGACATTTGGTGGTATTCTAACTTTTTGCCTTATAACACAAATTATAACAGGTTTAGTTTTGGCCATGCACTATATTGCCCATGCAGACTTAGCTTTTAGCAGTGTTGAACATATTATGAGAGACGTTAATTATGGTTGGTTAATTAGATATATCCATGCAAATGGAGCTTCTATGTTCTTTCTTGCAGTTTATATACACATATTCAGGTCTTTATTTTACGGATCATATAAATCACCCAGAGAAATTATATGGATTTTAGGAATTATGATTTATTTGCTAATGATGGCAGCTGCTTTCATGGGATATGTATTGCCATGGGGACAAATGAGTTTTTGGGGAGCTACAGTAATAACTAATTTATTTAGTGCAATTCCTTTAGTGGGAGAAAGTATTACCACATGGTTGTGGGGTGGTTACTCTGTAGACAATCCAACTTTAACAAGATTTTTCACGCTTCATTATTTAATACCTTTTTTAATATTAGGTTTAGTTGTTTTACATATATGGGCTTTGCATGTTCCCGGAAATAACAATCCAATTGGAATTGACATAAGAAAACCATCCAAAGATACAGTTTCTTTTCATCCTTACATAGTTGTTAAGGATTTATTTGCTCTTTTATTATTCTTAATCTTATTTGCATTTTTTGTTTTTTATTCGCCTAACGTTCTTGGTCATGCTGATAATTATATTGAAGCTAATCCATTGGTAACACCAGCTCATATTGTTCCTGAATGGTACCTATTACCCTTTTACGCAATTTTAAGATCAATCCCAGATAAACTAATGGGGGTTATAGCAATGTTGTCAGCAATTTTAATTTTAGCAGCACTACCTTGGCTTGATACTTCAAAAATTAGATCAGCAGTTTTTAGACCACTTTACAAACAGTTTTATTGGATATTAGTTTTAGACGTCTTGGTTTTAGGCTATGTTGGTGCAATGCCTGCTGAAGGTTTATATTTACTAATTGCAAGAATTGGAACGGCATATTATTTTGCACATTTTTTAATCATTCTACCAATATTAGGCAAGGTTGAAAAGACTTTGCCATTACCACTTAGTATTTCTGAACCTATTTTAGGTGGTAGTTTAAATGCTGAGCCAGCCAGAAGTGATCCAAACACTCAAAAATTATAATGTTAAAATTTGTTAAGTACTTTTCTATAATTTTTTTTTTAATATTAAGTAATATAGTAAGTTCTGCAGAAAAATCTGAAAAACTATTGACGACTGATTGGACATTTAAAGGACCATTTGGAAAGTTTGATAGGGCATCTCTCCAGAGAGGTTATCAGGTTTATCAAGAAGTGTGTGCTTCGTGTCACTCATTAAAGTATATGTCTTATAGAAATCTCTCAGAAGAGGGCGGTCCAGAGTTTTCAGTTCAAGAAGCAAAAGCTATAGCTTCAAATTTTGAAATATTAGATGGACCAAATCCAGATGGCGAAATGTTTACTAGGTCCGCTAAATTATCAGATAAATTTGCAATGCCTTACGCAAATGAAGAGGAGGCCAAGTCAGCCAACGGTGGCGCATATCCTCCAGACATGTCAGTATTAGTTAAAGCTAGAAAGGGTGGGGCCGATTATGTTTACTCAGTTCTACTCGGATATGAAGATCCGCCTGTTGGAATTAAACTAGATGAAGGAGTTCATTACAATAAATATATGTATGGAAATAAGATTAAAATGCCGGCACCTTTGTCCGAAGGTCTTGTAGAATATGCTGATGGGACTAGTGCTACTGAACAACAAATGGCAAAAGATGTTGTTAGTTTTTTAATGTGGACAGCAGAACCTCATCTTGAACAAAGACATAAGATAGGTTTTAGAGCGATTATCTATCTTTTTATATTGAGTATACTAGTTTACTTTAGTATGAAAAAAATTTGGTCACGTATTGAAACGGAAGTTTAATATATCGCCATCTTTTACTATATAATCTTTTCCCTCTAATCTCATCTTGCCATTACTTTTACAATTCATCCAACCATTGTTAGCAACAAAATCATTATAAGAAATCGTCTCTGCCCTTATAAACCCTTTTTCAAAATCTGAGTGAATTTTTCCAGCAGCGATTGGAGCGGTACTATCTTTTTTTATTGTCCATGCTCTTGACTCCTCAGGTCCAGAGGTAAAGAAAGTTTCAAGATCAAGTATATTGTACCCTTTTTCAATAAGGTAATTTAAACCAGTTTTTTTAATATCCATTAGTTCCATAAAATTTTTCTTTTCATTTTTTTCTAATTGATTTATTTGGTTCTCTATTTCAGCTGAAACTAAAATTATATTTTCAATTTTTTTAGTCTTTTGAATATTTGCGGAGTGCTTATTACCTGATGATATGCTTTTTTCGTCTACATTACACACATAAAGTTTTGGTTTTAAAGACAGTAAACCGGACTTATTAATTAAATCCAAATCAAACGAATTTTTAAGCTCGTTTAAATCTTTATCATTGTTTATATAATCCTCGGTTGCTTTAAGTATATTTAATTCATCATCTGTAATTTTTTTTAAATTTTTTTTATCTATTCTTTTTCCTATGGACTCTAAGTCTGCAAGCTTCATCTCTGTTTCAATAATATCTAAGTCTCTTAAAGGATTTACATCTTTATTTACATTTTGGATATCATCAGATTCAAAACATCTTAATAAATGTATAATCGCATCAACTTCTCTGATGTGTGTCAAAAATTTGTTTCCTAATCCTTCTCCTTTTGAAGCACCTTTCACTAATCCTGCGATATCTAAAAAGGTTATAGTAGTATAAATCTTTTTCTTTGATTTAGAGATTTCAAATAATTTGTCTAATCTTTCATCTATAACCGGGACAACACCAATGTTTGGTTCGATTGTACAAAATGGGAAGTTACCTGCTTGTGCTTTTGATGAATTAGTCAAGGCATTAAACAAAGTTGATTTACCTACATTTGGTAATCCAACGATACCACACTTAAAACCCATTATTTATTATTAACTGTGCTTGAGAAAAGATCTAATTTTTTATCAATTAAAATCGCCAAATTTTCAGTAATAGTATCTTTTAAATTTTCTAGTAGCTGTTTTTCCTCTTCGTCAAAATCTCTAAGAACGTAATCTGAAACTGAAATTTTGTCATTTGGTTTGCCTATTCCTATTCTCACTCTAGAGTAATCTTTCCCTATAAATTTATCTATAGACTCTATTCCGTTGTGACCTGCACTAGAACCACCAAACTTTGTTTTTATTTTACCAAAGTCAATATCCAAATCATCATGGAAGACTATGATGTTTCCAGCATCAATTTTAAAGTATTCAATAAGTTCTCTTATACAAATTCCAGAATTATTCATAAATGTTAATGGCTTTATTGCATAAACTTTTTTTTCGTTAATATTTCCGGTTGTTAAAAGACCTTTAAATTTAGGTTTTTGTTTTGATAGTTTAAATTTTGAGTTTATAGCATCAATTATTTTAAAACCGATATTATGTCGATTATTTTCCGAATTTGGTGCGGGATTACCGAGTCCAACAAATAAAAACATTTAAATCAAAAATTTAATCAATTATTTTTTTTCTGATTGAGGTTTCTTACCCTCATCTTTTTTTTCTACCTCAGCTGCACCTTTTTCATCTTGTCCATCTTTAGTTGTTCCAGTAGCCTCTTTTGAGTCTGCAGACCCTTCAGTGGCTTCTTCACCTTCAACTGCTTCAGCTGGTTTTTCAGGCTCTTTTATAACTGTTGGGGCTGCTACGGTGGCGATTACAAAATCTCTTCCTATAATAGTTGGAAGAACATTCTCAGGTAATTTTATTGATGATATCTTAAAACTATGTCCAATATCTACACCGTCCAAATCTACAATTAATTCACTTGGTATATTTTCAGAAGGACATTTTAATTCTACTTTCCTTCTAACGATATTAAGCACTCCACCTCTTTTTAAACCTGGAGATTTATCGTTATTAATAAATTTTACTGGTATTTCGATTATTATGCTTGAACCTCTTACAACCCTTAAAAAATCTATGTGAATTGGTTCATCTGTGATTACATCAAACGATATATCTTTGGGTAATACATTTTCTTCTTTTCCATCAACTTTAAGTTTTATGATTTTTGAAAGAAAGTTTTCCTGCTCCATTAAACTTTTTAGTACTTTTATGGAAACAGATACATTTTGGTTTTTTTCTGATCCACCATAGATAATACCTGGAACATTGCCTTCGTTTCTTATAACTTTTAGTTCACCCGATGTTTTAGTATTTCTAATATTTGCTTCTAAAGTACTCATAAAAAAAAAAA
>CACASB010000005.1 GCA_902535155.1 uncultured Pelagibacteraceae bacterium | reverse complement strand
AATAATAAGCAGCTAGCGCTGGGAACATTACTACATAAAAAAGAATAATAAAAAATGATGTGTTAAAATTTGTTTCTAGTCCAATTGACTTTTCATAAAAAAATTGTGGTATTAAAAATATAATTCCAACCGAAACCATTAATTGTATTAATGTAAATTGTGAAAATTTAAAACTATGCTTTTTGAGTAATGTCGAATAAAGCGACCAACACATAACACAAACCAACATCCAAAGATCACCTTTGTTAAAATTTAAAGATAGAATTTTATTTATATCTGCGTTAGAAATAATCGCACTAATTCCTATAACTGATAAAAATAATCCAATTAATTGAAAAATATTGGTTTTGTCTACCTTCATGAACGATGAAAAAATTATTGTTACTGCTGGAATAGCCGCTAGAACTAAAGCTACATTTATTACTTGAGTATAGTTTAATGCAAAATATACGACGGAGTTAAATGTACTTATTGTCATTAATCCCATAAAACTTATTACAAGCAAATTTTTTTTAATATAATTCCAATTGTAATAAATTTCTTTATAGGTGAATGGAATTAATATTATCCAGACTGAAATCCATCTAAAAAAATTTAGAGTTAAAGGGGGTACTTCATTTATATAAGCAAATTTTCCTACTATAAAATTTCCTGACCAGCAAAATGTAGCAAAAACAAGTAAACTATAAGCTAAGTAATTTTTCGACAAATAAATCCTTAATTAAATCTTGATGAACTATAAGGAGATAAATCTAAATTAGTTTTTTCACCGAGAATCATTTTGGAGACTATTTTCCCTGAAATTGCTCCTAATGTCCATCCTAAATGATGGTGACCAAATGAGTAATAAACATTATTATAATTTTTTGACTTCCCAATTACCGGAAGAAAATCAGGTAATGTTGGTCTAAACCCTAACCATTCATCGTCATGATCTTCACTTTCTGGTAAACCATTTAACATGTCTTTTGCATTTAAAATTAAATTCTTAATTCTTGATTTAGATAAAGGATTTTCTAACCCTCCAAATTCAACAGTTCCAACAACTCTTAGACCCTGTTCCATAGGAGTAATACCAAAGCCTCTATCAGCCCAAACAACCGGCCTAGATAATAATTTGGAATAATTTTTAAAATGAATATGGTAACCTCTTTCAGTATCTAAAGGGATTTTTTCATCTAATTTATCTGTTAACTTTTTAGAAAATGCCCCACAAGCAATAACAACTTTATCAAATAAAAGTTTATCATTTTCTGTAATTAAAATAGGTTTTTGGTCTTGAAAATTAATATTTTTAATATTTATTTTTTTAAAAACTCCACCTTTTTTTAAAAAATCTGCAAATAGTTTTTCAATAATTTTTTTTGGATTTGTTGCGTGTCTTGCGTACTCATAAAATACTCCACCATCATAAAATGGTTTTAAATTTGGTTCCAAATCATGAACTTCTTTTGGACTTAAAATTTTTTGTTTCACTCCCAATTTTTCTCGAATATTAATCTCAATCTTTCTACTTTTAATTCCTTTTTTTTCCCATACATACATAATTCCTTTTTTTTCAACTAAGCCATCTAAATTAATATCAGCAAATAATTCATCATATGCATCTAATGAAATATCCAAAATTTGGTGCATGTATTTTGCGGTATGCATCATTTTTTTTTCTGAGCAACTCATTATATATTTTGAAAACCATGGAATCATTTTAAGAAAATAATTCCATTTTAAAGCCAATGGTCCTCTGTTGCTTATTAGCATAGCAGGCACGTCAGACAAAACATCGGACCTGTTTAATTGTAAAGAAGCATATGGTGAAAAATGACCTGCATTCCCATAGGAGGCTGCGCATCCTGGTTCATCTTTATCAAATAAAGTTACATCAATACCCTTTTTTTGTAAAAACAGTGCATTACAAACGCCTTGTATACCTGCACCAATAATTGCAACTTCGTTTTTAGACATTTAGATAACCTACATCATGAGAAAAAAAAATTATCGCGACAAATTATGCAATAATCTGCTTTTGATAAATTTTCGTGCTCATTACAACACTAAAACCTATCATTGTAGCTAACATTGATGAGCCACCATAAGACATAATGGGAAGTGGTGATCCTACAATCGGCAGTAGTCCTAAAACCATGCTCATATTAACAGTCACAAAAATAAATATAGAAGACGCAAAGCCATAACAAAATAATTTTCCAAAAAAGCTTCTAGCTGCTGCCCCAATCTTTATAGTCCTATAAATAATAATGGCATACAACAAAAGTAACAAAACTGAACCTATAAACCCATGCTCTTCTGAAAATAGAGTAAATATAAAATCTGTATGTTTTTCAGGTAAAAAATCTAAGTAACTCTGGGTTCCTTTTAAAAAACCTTTTCCTGATAAGCCACCTGAGCCTACAGCAATTTTTGATTGTATTATTTGATAGCCTGCGCCAAGAGGATCTCTGTCTGGGTTAAAGAAGGTTAATATTCTAAGTTTTTGATATGGTTTTAAAAAAGATATTACAAATGGCAAAGATATTAATAAAACAAGCGAGGAATATATAAAATATTTTGCATTAACACCTGACAACCATAAAACAACTAAACCACTTAACCCAATTAATATTGAAGTACCTAAATCTGGTTGACTTACAACTAATAAAATCGGTACAAGTAATACTACAATTGGAACTATTAAATTTTTAAAGTTATTGACTAAATGAATTTGGGTTCGGTGATAAAATTTTGCAAAACACATTATTATAGCGATTTTCATTAATTCTGATGGTTGAAGATTAATAAAATACAGGTCTACCCACCTTTGAGATCCAGAAGCCTTAACACCGTACAAAGAGGCCCAAATTAATAAACATAAAACTATAAAATAAAAAATGTAGCTAGTTGAATGCCAAAACTTTAAATTTACAAAAGAAAATATCAACATCATTAAAAAGAAAACTAAAAATCTTATTAAGTGGCTTTTAGTGTGGTATAGAATTTCTCCACCTTCTGTTGAATACATTGACAAAGAACTTACAACACCAAGAATTAATAAGCAGAATAACAAAATATAGTCTAATGACCTTAGTTTTTGAAAAAAGGTCGTCTGACCACTAAGTGCTGTCTCATAAAGCATTATATACCTATATTGTTTCCAATTTGTTTAATTTTTCCCTTTCATCATGTCTATCTATAACCACTTTAAATAATTTTTTAGCGATTGGTGCAGCAGTTGAGCCCCCTGAACCTCCGTGTTCTATAAAAATACTCATTGCATATCTTGGGTTTTTATACGGTCCAAATGCAACATATAAAGCGTGATCTCTATCTTCATAGGGAATTTGGGATATATCTAAATCAAGTTCTCTTTCAGCTTCTGTAATTCTTTTTACTTGGGATGTTCCAGTTTTTCCTGCAAATTGATATTTTTTGTTATCAATTCTCGATGAATAAGATGTGCCTCTTACCTCGTTTGTGGATGCAAACATCGCCTCTAGAACAAATTTTATATTTTCTTGGTTTCTAAAAAGAGGTTTATATAAATTATTTTCTTTACTAGTCGAAATTCCCAAATCTACCATCGCATCATCAAATTCAGGGCCTTTTATTTTTTCTTCTAAGTTTTTGTTAATCATTGATTTTATTTGTTCAAAAGTTGGGTTTCTTTTATCAACAATTATTTTTGGATTTATTTTAAAACCACCATTAGCTAATTGGGCAGTCATTAAACATAGCTGTAAAGGTGTAGTTTGAATGTAACCTTGACCAATTCCAGTTATTAGTGTTTCACCAAGAACCCAACCCTTCCCTAAAGTATTTTTTTTCCATTCAGTTGACGGAACCAATCCTTTCTTCTCCTCATTAAAAATATTGTTAAAAACCTTATTGCCTAATCCAAATTTTCTTGCTGTTTCATTTAGACGATCAACTCCTAGTCTTCTAGACATTTCGTAGAAAAATGTATCACATGAAACTTTTAAAGCGTCCCTAAGATTTACAACACCATGCCCCTTCTTTTTCCAACAGTTATATGTTTGACCATACATTTCAATTTTTCCGGAGCAATTAACTTTAAAATTTGGAGATATAATATTATTTTCTAATGCAGACAAAGCAACAATTGGTTTTATTGTTGAGCCAGGAGGATATAACCCAGTAATTGATCTATTGATAAGTGGTTTCTTTGGATTATTTCTTATTAATTCCCAATCTTTATAACTGATACCATACAAAAATAAGTTTGGATCAAAAGATGGTGAAGAGTGCATTGCAAGAATATCACCAGTAAATATATCCATAACACTTATTGATCCTGCCTTATCTTTTAATAATTCATTACACATTTGTTGAATTTTTGTATCAACTGTTAGTCTTATTGATTTTCCTTTTTGTCCTTCTACATGATCAATTTGATTTATTCGTTTACCATATGCATTGACCTCATATCTTTGAACTCCATTCATTCCTATTAAATCATTTTCTAAAGATCTTTCTAATCCAATTTTTCCCACTCTTAACCCGGGTACATGTCTTTTTCTAATTTTTTCATTTTTCGTAAGATCATTTGGGCTTGCTTGTGCAACATAACCCAAAAGATGAGTATAATTTTCATTGTAAGGATAACTTCTTGCCACAGATAGAACTGGTTTTACACCTGATAGCTCATGTAAATAAAAATTAATTTTAACAAATTGATCCCAAGATAAATTTTCTGAAACTATTAATGTTTCCCATGGCTTCTGGGAGTTTTTCTTTTTTATAATTTTGTTAAAAGTCTTTTGGTCTAGTTCTAATATATCTTTTACTCTAATTATTAAATTATTAAAATTTTCAACTTGTTCAGGTATTATGTGAAGTTGATAAACTTTTAAATTACCAGCAATCGTATTTCCAAAAAAATCTTGAAAATCTCCTCTTATTGGTGGAAGCTTCCACTCTCTTAATCGATTTTTGTCTGAGAGTGTTAGATATTTTTTGTTTTGATTAATTTGAAGTGAAAATAGCTGTGCAATTATCCCCCCAAAAACAACAAGTTTAGCAGCAGATAAAATAAACATTCTTCTACCAACTACACTTTGTTTTCTGTAACTAGTATCTGAACCGCCGCTAATCATTTGTCCTTCTAAGTAAATTTAAATAATAACCAAAAATATAAGAAAAAAAATAATAGAACAAGAAAGTATAGAAAACATTAAAGAGTAAATTGTAATAATCAATCTTAACATTAAAAAAAACTACAAGAATTGAGTAAAAAATTGAGTTAATAACTAAAATAGTAAAGAGAAAAAAAAACCAATCTTTAATTATGCTAACTCTTAAGGTAATATTTCTCAAATATACTGCAAAAACACATATAAATAAATAAGTAACGCTACTAATTCCTAAAGGCAAACCAACAACAATATCATTGAGCAGTCCAGCAAAGAATACTAAGAAATAGCTCAGTCTGCCCTCTCCTTTTAAACTCCAGTAAAAAATTAATATATAAGGAAAATTAAAAGAAAAATATTTAAAATTTAAATAATTAAAATCGAACTCATTTAGTACTGAAATATAAAGTAAAATAATAGGACCTAATGATAAAAGTTTTCTTGAAAATGGTAGTTTTGATAAACTCATAATTTAATTTACATTTTCGTATAGAATAATTTTTACTAATTTAAGCTGTGAAAAATTTGAATGAAACAACACATAACTTTCCTTGCTGTCATCAATTATATTGATTTCACCAATAGGTATTCCTGATTTAAAAATTCCACCAGAGCCCGAAGTGTAAATTTGGTTGCCATTATTTAATTCAAAATTTTCTAATTGCATATATTGTAATTTACCAAATCTTTCTCCAGTCCCTGTCAGAATAGATTGAATATTATTAGGTTCAACAGACACTGGAACCTTGCTATTCAAGTCAGATAACAATAGCACTCTCGAAGTTAAATAATTAACCTCTACAACTTTTCCAATTAAAAATTCTCCATCTAAAACTGCCATACCTAATTTTACTTTGTCTTTACTTCCTCTATTAACGATTATAGATTTAAGAAATGGGCTTTGTTTATCTACTAATACCTTCGCTAAAATTTCAGTAGAGATATCAACAATATCTTCTATTTTAGATTTAAGCATTTTATTTTCTGATCTGATAAAATTATTGTTTAGTTCTTTAGCTTTTAATGCTTTAAAATCTTCTTTAAGTTTTTTGTGATCATTATACAAATTAATATGTGACATTGTTAATCTGTAAGTGTTTACAATAAAATTTTCTGGTGCCGAAATTATAAAGGAAGCACGGTAAACAATTTCATTTAGACCTGTTTTCAGATAATTTATTCCTTTAAAATTATATTTAACTAAAGTTAAAATAGTTACTGAAAAAAATAATAATACAATTAAGGAGAACCTTTGTTTTGTTCCTTTTTTTAAAAAGGCAGATCTGATTGCAATTATGAAATCATCTCTGTTTGTTTCCATTTTATCTTAATATTCAGATAGTACTGTTGAGAAAATCTCCTCTTGTTCTAAAGCTTTACCAGTTCCAACTGCTACGCAGGCTAATGGATCTTCGGCAATATGTACAGGTAGTCCAGTTTCTTTTGATAATCTTTTATCAACATTTTTTAATAACGCACCACCACCTGTAAGTGTTAGTCCCATGTCAACTAAATCAGCTGACAGTTCTGGAGGGGTATTTTCAAGGGCATCTTTAATGCCATTAATCATTTCTTTCAGTATTGGATTTAAAGCTTCCACCGTATCTTCTTCGGTTATGTTCACTTCTTTTGGTGTCCCCGATCTTAAGTCTCTTCCTTTAACAGCGTAAGTGTTGTTATTTGTTGCAATTGCAGTACCAATTTCTTTTTTAATTTTTTCTGCAGTACTATCTCCAATCATTAAATTGTACTCTTTTCTCATATAATTAGCTAAAGCGTTATCCATTGCATCTCCAGCAACTCTTAGTGAGTTAGAGTAAACCACGCCCCCTAATGACATAACTGCAATTTCGGTTGTGCCGCCTCCAATATCTATAACCATGGAACCAGTTGCTTCAGATATTGGCAATCCTGCACCAATGGCTGCTGCTATCGGCTCTTCAATTAATTGAACTCTTCTTGCTCCAGCAGCTAGTGCGCTATCTTGAATAGCTTTTCTTTCAACTGGAGTAGATCCAGTTGGCACACAAATTAAAATTCTAGGATTTGCAAATGTACTTCTTTTATGAACTTTTTTAATAAAATGTTTGATCATTTCTTCAGTAACCACGAAATCTGCAATTACTCCGTCTCTTAGTGGCCTTATAGCTTGGATGTTTCCAGGTGTTCTTCCAAGCATTGTTTTTGCTTCATCTCCAACTGCTAACACAGATTTTTTTCCTTTATTATCCACAACAGCTACAACAGAGGGTTCATTTAGCACTACACCTTGTCCTTTTAAAACCACTAGGGTATTTGCTGTACCCAAGTCAATTGCCATATCTTGACTCCAAATACTTGTAATTTTTCCAAATATTGACATTTTATATTCCTTTCACTTTTTGATGTTTTATACTTTCGTTCATAGATTTTTTCTCTCTTTTAATCAGCATTTTATTTAATGCATTTAAATAAGCGTTTGCAGAAGCAACTAAAGTATCTGTGTCTGCAGATTGTCCTACAGTTGACCTGTCATTTTCCTCTATCTTTACGCTGACTGTCGCTTGTGCATCTGTTCCCTCAGTTACTGCATGAACTTGGTATAATAAAAGTTTCATTTCGTGAGGATATAATGCTTTAATACATTTGAATGTTGCATCAACTGGACCATCTCCAGTTTGTGAAGTCTGTTTAATTTCTCCGAATACATCTAAAGTCATTTCTGCTTTCTGAGGTTCTCCTGTTCCAGCAAATACTTTCAAAGATTTTAAACTTATCGCATTAATTTTGTTATCAATAATTAAACTGTCATCAACTAAAGCAAGTATATCTTCGTCATAAACATGTTTTTTTTTATCTGCAAGAATTTTAAATTTCCCAAATGCATTTTGGATTATGTCATCTGTTAAATCTGTATAACCAAGGTCACTTAATTTATCTTTAAACGCATGTCTTCCAGAGTGTTTACCCATAACTAAAGAAGTTTTTTTTACTCCAACACTTTCAGGTGTCATTATTTCATAAGTTTCTCTATTTTTTAACATTCCATCTTGATGAATTCCTGACTCATGAGCAAATGCATTTTTACCAACGATTGCCTTATTAAACTGAACTGGGAATCCTGTTGCGTTAGATACAATTTTAGATGCTTTACTTATAAGCTCGGTTTTAATCCCTGTTTCATAAGGCATCAAATCATTTCTTGTTTTTATAGCCATCACAATCTCTTCTAGCGCTGCATTACCCGCTCTCTCACCAATCCCATTAATTGTACATTCGATTTGTCTAACACCTGCTGAAAGTCCAGCCAAAGCGTTTGCCACGGCAAGTCCAAGATCATTGTGACAATGAGCAGATATAATTGCCTTATCAATATTTGGTACATTATTTTTAATATGTCTTATGGTTTTTGCAAATTCTTCAGGGATTGAGTAACCAACTGTATCAGGTATATTAATTGTTGTAGCTCCGCACTTAATTGCTAATTCAATAGTTTTGCACATAAAATCAATATCTGTTCTAGTTCCATCTTCACATGACCACTCTACGTCATTAGTAAATTTTCTCGCATAAGTAACACTGTCTTTAATTGCATCTAAAACTTGATCATTGGTCATATCTAATTTGTGTTTCATATGAACAGGACTTGTTGAAATAAAAGTATGAATTCTAAATCTCTTTGAATGTCTTAGAGATTCGTTGCACGCATCAATATCTTTTCTTAAAGCTCTAGCTAAACCACAAGGTATAGAATTTTTTATTTCTTTACTTATTTCAGACACAGCTTCAAAATCTCCAGGAGATGAGATGGGGAAACCTGCTTCGATTATATCTATTCCCATTTCATCAAACACTCTTGAAATTTGAATTTTTTCTTCAACACTCATTGAAGCGCCTGGAGATTGTTCTCCATCACGCATAGTTGTATCAAATATAAAAACTTTGTCTTTATCGCTCATTAATTTGTAGTTATTTTTTTGTCGGATAATACAATCTCTAGCAGAGATTGCAAAACAAAATAATCAATAATGGGTTTTATATGTTATTTTTTTAACTCTTATCGCTATCAACCAATTTCTTTTTCGAGATCCACGGCATCATTGCTCTAAGATTTTTTCCAACTTTTTCTACTGGGTGCTCTGCTAATTTTTCCCTTATTTTCAGAAAGTTTTTTTGGCCATTCTTACACTCGTCCATCCACTGTTTAGTAAACTTTCCAGATTGAATATCATCTAAAACTTCTTTCATTCTTTTCTTAGTTTCATCTTTATTTATAATTCTAGGACCCGACATGTATTCTCCATACTCAGCAGTGTTTGAGATAGAATAATTCATATTTGCAATTCCACCTTCATAAATTAAATCGACAATAAGTTTGACCTCGTGAACAGTTTCAAAATATGCCATTTCAGGTTCGTAGCCAGCCTCTACTAAAGTTTCGTAACCGTTTTTAATTAATTCAACTAATCCTCCACATAATACAGTTTGTTCACCAAAAAGATCGGTCTCTACTTCATCTTTAAATGTTGTTTCAATAATTCCAGATCTTCCACCACCTATTGCAGATGCATAAGACATTGCTAGATCTCTAGCTTTACCCGATCCATTTTGGTGAACAGCAAACAAACATGGAACTCCACCACCTTTTTCATATTCACTTCTCACTAAATGTCCTGGTCCTTTGGGAGCAACCATAAAAACATCTAAATCTTTTCTAGCTTTAATTAAATCGTAATGAACGTTTAAACCATGTGCAAATGCAATTGAAGTTCCTTCTTTTACTCTTTGTTCAATATGATTTTTATAAATAGTCGCTTGAAGTTCATCTGGAGTTAAGATCATTATTACATCAGCCCACTCTGCAGCATCAGACAAATTCATAACCTTTAAACCCTTTGACTCCGCCTTTTCTTTGCTAGAAGATCCATCTCTTAAAGCTACAACTACTTCTTTAACTCCACTATCTTTTAAATTTAGCGCATGAGCATGACCTTGGCTTCCATATCCAAATATAGCTATTTTTTTTTCTTTTATTAAATTTACGTTAGTATCTTTTTCATAAAACATTTTCATTTTAATTCTCCTTTATTTGAAAATTTCCGCTCCTCTTGTCATAGCTACTGCGCCAGTTCTGGACACGCTTACTAATCCAAATTTTTTTAAATCTCCCATTACAGTATCTATATCCCTTCTTAATGCAGTTATTTGAAGTACAACTGATTTTTGAGTTTTGTCTAATACTACTGGATTAAATTTTTTGCAAACTTTGAGTGCTTTATTTCTTTTAGCAGTATTCCCTACGAGCTTTAATAAAGCCATTTCCTTAAAGATAATTTTTTTGTCACCCCTCATAAAATCTGCAACTTTATGAACTGGTATTAATTTACCTAATTGTAATTTTATTTGTTCGATTACTTGAGGCGTACCAGTAGTCACAATTGTTATTCTTGATATACCTCTTTTGGGATCAACTTCTGCAACAGCTAAGGACTCTATATTGTATCCTCTACCTGAGAATAGACCGGCTACTCTAGCTAAAACCCCTGCCTCATTATCTACCCATACAACTATTATATGAGTATCTAATTTTCCTTTTTTACCTGGATCACTATAAGCTGATTTAGATTTAGCCATTAAACCAAAGTTTTTCCTTTTCCTGTAATTTTATTTTGTTTTTGATCATTGGGACCTAACAACATTTGATTATGAGGTTTGCCTGATGGGATCATTGGGAAACAATTCTCCTCTTTATCGACTAAACAATCAAATATTACTGGTTTTTTTACATCTATCATCTCTTGGATTTTTTGATCTAATTCATCTGGAGTTTTTGCTCTTATTCCAGCACAACCATAAGCCTCAGCAAGTTTTACAAAGTCTGGTAGAGCCGCTGTATAACTCTCAGAATAATTTTTTTCGTGAAGTAATTCTTGCCATTGTCTTACCATTCCCATGTACTCATTGTTTAAAATAAATATTTTTATTGGTAAGTTATACTGAACAGCTGTAGACATTTCTTGCATAGTCATAAGAACCGAGGCCTCCCCTGCAATATCAACCACTAACTTATCAGGATGAGCTATTTGAACACCAACTGCTGCTGGTAAACCATAACCCATTGTACCAAGCCCACCCGATGTCATCCATCTATTTGGTTTATCGAATTTATAATGTTGTGCAGCCCACATTTGATGTTGGCCTACTTCAGTTGTGATAAATGTATCTTTATTTTTGGTTAGCTCGTAAAGTCTTTGAATTGCAAATTGGGGTTTTATTGTTTTATCACTATTAATAAAGTTTAGAGAATTAACTGATCTCCATTTTGCAATTTGTTCCCACCACTTTGAAGTATTTTGTTTGTTAGACTTCAAAAAATTTGGTTTATTTTTTTTAATTGTCTTTATAAGTAATGAAATTACATCTGAGACATCGCCCACAATTGGAAGATCTACTTTTACGTTCTTATTTATAGAAGATGGATCTATATCTATATGAACTTTTTTAGATTTAGGAGAAAATTCATCAATTTTACCTGTTATTCTATCGTCAAATCTTGCACCGATGTTAATCATAAGATCACAATCGTGCATAGCATTATTAGCTTCGTATGTACCATGCATACCAAGCATTCCTAAAAACTGATTGTCATCTCCCGGGAATGAACCTAAACCTTGGAGTGTAGAAGTTATTGGAAAACTAGTGATAGAGACTAGTTCTCTTAATTTCTCGCTTGCTTTAGGGCCAGAGTTAATTACTCCACCTCCTGTATAAAATATTGGCTGCTTTGCTTTACTCATCATATCGATAAGTTTATCTATATCTTTTTGTGAAAATCTATTATTTGATTTTCCGTTTAGTTTTTTTTGTTTTTTAAAATTTGTGTATTTAGCTTTTTGAAATTGAATATCCTTTGGAATATCAACTAAAACAGGTCCAGGCCTTCCTGTAGTGGCAACCTCAAATGCTTTGTGAATTGTTTTTGCTAAATCCTTAACATCTTTTACCAACCAGTTATGTTTGGTACACGGTCTTGTTATTCCTGTTGTGTCACACTCCTGAAACGCGTCTGTGCCTATTAAATGTGTTGGAACTTGTCCTGAAATACAAACAAGTGGAATGGAGTCCATGTACGCATCTGTCAAAGCAGTAACTACATTTGTTGCGCCTGGACCAGATGTAACTAATACAACACCTGGTTTTCCACATGACCTTGCATATCCTTCGGCTGCATGACCTGCTCCTTGTTCATGTCTTGCAAGTATATGTTTAATGTCATCGTGATTTTTTAATTCATCATATATTGGTAAAACGGCGCCACCAGGATAACCAAAAATAAATTCAACTTTTTGGTCCTCCATACATTTAAAAACTATTTCTGCACCTGTATATAATTTTGACATTTATCCAATCTAGCTGAAGTTGTACTAATTGGTCAAGTTTAACTAATCTTTTTTAGATAAGAAACTAGATTGTTTGGAGCAACTCTATACCAGTCTTTCATGTGTCCTCTTGCCCAAGTCATCTGTCTTTTGGCGTATTGCCTTGTTTTTATAGTGATTCTTTCTTTTATAAGACTTAAATTCGACTTATCAGGTTTCATTTCATTAATTTCCCTTATTCCTATTATCTTAAATGAGCTATTTGTTTTTTTTACTTTCAAATTATTAAACCTCTTAACTTCTTTAATTGCTCCTGCTTTGAACATTTTATCTGTCCGATATGATATGCTCTTAACAACTTCAGCTCTAGGAATATCAATAAATATTTTCACAAAATCCTTATTTTGAAAATGAACTTTGGTATTTTTAAACCAGGTATATAAAGATTTCTTAGTTTGAATATATACTTCATAAGCTCTAATAGACCTGTTTTGATCGTTGATATTAATATAATTTTTACATAAAGGGTCTAATCTTATTAATTTTTTATAAAAATTTTTTTGACCAATATTTTTTTGTAACAATCTTGCCTTATCCCTATTTCTTTTACTTATATTTGGTATTTTTGCCAAGCCATCCACTAAAGACTTGAAATAAAGGCCGGTACCACCAACGATTATTGGTACTTTTTTTCTTTTTTTTATTTCTGAAATTTTTATAAGACATCTTTTTAACCACTCACCTACTGAAAAATTTTTTTTAACACTAAAAAATCCATATAAATGGTGTTTGATATTTGATTTATCTTTTGCACTTGGTCTTGCATTTAAAATCTTTATTTCTTTAAAAATTTGCATACTGTCGGCATTAATGATTTCTCCATTGATTTTTTTAGCAACACTAAGTGCAAATTTTGATTTGCCTGATGCTGTTGGTCCTGAAATTAAAATTATTTTGGACTTTAGGTCCATACTAATCCAATTTTACACCAATATATCTTTTTTGATTTTGATTATTAAATATTGCAACTAGTATAGTTTTATTTTGTGACTTTAATGCTGTGTTAACTAAATTATTTAACTGATTAGCAGACTTAATTCTTCTTTTGCCTGCTTCTACAATTATGTCGTTTACTTTTAAATAATTTATAGGACTATCTGGCTCTATTTTAGTTATTATTAAACCTGATACATTTGGTGGTAGTTGTCTTTGAATTATATCTTCTTTTGTTGTTGGTCTAACTTCAATTTTTAAAGCATTTATAACTTCAACCTTTGGAATATTTGGAGTTTCAGCTTTAAAATCTTCAGAGGTTTCAAGTCTTCCAAGAGTAATGGTTTTTGTTATTTCTTTTTTATTTCTCCAAACTTTAAGTTTAACAACTTTGCCAACTTTTGTTTGAGCAACAATTAGTGGTAACTCTTGCATTTCATTTATTTTTTTTCCATCAAACTCTAATATGATATCCCCATCTTTAATTCCTCCTTTATCTGATGGACTTCCTGGTGCAACACTTGCAACCAATGCACCTCTAGCTTTCCCTAATTTTTCTATTTCTGCTATTTCTTTTGAAACATTTTGAATTCTAACACCTAGCCAACCTCTTTTCGTTTCACCAAACTCAATTAATTGATCTATAACTTGTTTTGCACTATTTGATGGAATTGCGAAACCAATTCCAATTGACCCCTGCTGACCAAGTATTGCTGTATTTATTCCTATTACATCTCCGTCCATATTAAATAAAGGTCCGCCAGAATTTCCTGTATTAATCGATGCATCTGTTTGGATAAAATCTTCGTACCTTGATAAACCGATATTTCTATTTCTTGCTGAAATTATTCCTGATGTAACTGTACCTCCCAAGCCAAAAGGGTTTCCGATGGCGATAACCCAATCACCTATTCTTGCTTTATCAGAATCTGCAAACTTGACTGGTTTAAACTTGTCATCAGATTTTATTTTTAAAACTGCTACATCTGACAATGGGTCTGCCCCAATTATTTCAGCTTTATATTCTTTGTCATTGCTAAATCTAACCACTATATCTTCAGCACCTTTTATTACATGATTGTTTGTAATAATTGTTCCATTGCTATATATTACAAAACCTGAACCCAAAGCATTTGCTTTTCTTTTCTGAGGTGAACCAAATTCTTTAAACATATCTCCAAAAGGTGATCCTGGAGGGAATTCAAATGGAAAAGGGTTAGTATTTTGAACTACAGTTGTTGTGGTGGAAATATTTACAACTGATGGCATTAACTTCTCTGCTAAATCAGCAAATGAAACTGGTCTGTCTTGAGAGTTAATTGGTGAAACTGCTGCAAAAGAGAACAACAATATTAAAGTAAGATATTTCTTTAGTATTACTCTCATAGAACTTTCATATACCAAATGATTAAAAAGCCAACTAATGCAAATATAAATCCTCCAAATCTCAATTGGCTATCTTTCATAAGTTTTAATTTCTCTAGCATATTTTTCATTCTTGAGGGAAATAATGCGTATAAAGCACCTTCAATAAATAAAAATAGTCCAAATGCGACTATTATTTCTCTCATACTTTTACTGATTTGTTTGTTTAGCTTTTATGTCTCCAAAAAATTTGAAAAATTCACTGTCCGGTGAGAGAATTAGGGAAGTTTCTCCTCCTATCAAAGCTTTTTCATAAGCTTGCATTGCTCTATAAAATGCAAAGAATTGAGGGTCTTGTCCAAATGCATCAGCAAATATTTTATTTCTTTTTCCATCTCCTTCACCCTTCATGATTTGAGATTTTTTTTCTGCATCTGCTAATATTACTGTAACTTCTTTATCTGCGGTTGATGTAATTGTAACCGCCATTTCTGCACCTTTGGCTCTAAATTCTTTTGCTTCTCTTTCTCTTTCTGTCTGCATTCTTCTATAAATTGCATCACTGTTTGCTTGTGGTAAATCTGCTCTCTTAATTCTTACGTCTACTATTTTAATTCCAAAATTTTCAGCTTCATTATTAACACCTTCTTGAATTAGTGACATTTGTTTTGTTCTATCCTGGGATAATAAAGTTTGTAATTCTTGTTGACCTAAAACGTTTCTTATTCTTGAGTTAATAATTGTGGATAGTCTTGATCTTGCAACTCTTTCATTGCCAACTGAAATATAGAATTTAAGTGGATCTATAATTTGAAATCTTGCAAAAGCGTCTACAATTAAACGTTTTTGATCAGATGCAATAACCTCTTCTGGTGGTGTATCTAAATTTAAAATTCTCTTATCTAGATAAACTACGTTTTGAATAAAAGGTAATTTAAAGTTTATACCCGGTTTTAAAATTATTTTTTTAGGGTCTCCAAATTGTAAAACAATTGCTTGATTAATTTCTTTAACAATAAAAATTGAGAAAAAGGCTGTAACAGCTAAAACTATTATAATTGGTATTGCAAATTTTTTCATGTTAGTTAGTTTTCTTTTTTAATTCTGGTAAAGGTAAATAAGGAACAACTCCTGAGCCTGAATCTTTGTCTATTATAACTTTATCTATATCAGCAAGAACTTTCTCCATTGTCTCCAGATACATTCTTTCTTGTGTTACTTCTTTTGCTTTTGCATATTCGGTAAATATAGACAAAAATCTACTTGCTTCTCCTTCTGCTTTTGCCACAACTTCTTTTTTATAAGCTTCAGCAGCTTGTAAAATTTTTGCAGCTTCACCTCTTGCTCTTGGAATAACATCATTAGCATAAGCCTCTGCTTCATTTTTTGATCTCTCCATGTCTGCTCTTGCTGCTTGAACATCTCTAAATGCATCGATAACTTGATCTGGTGGGTCTGCTTTTTGTGTTTGAACTTGCGTTACTTGTATTCCACTTTGATATTCGTCTAAAATTTCTTGAATAATGGTTTCTGTTTCTTGTTCTATAACTGATCTTCCTTCAGTTAAAATTGGTTGTATATTGCTTTTTGCTATCACTTCTCTCATAGCAGTTTCTGCTGCGGCTTTTACGGTTCCCTCTGGATCTTGAATTTTAAATAAAAATTTTCCTGCATCTTTAATTACCCAAAATACAGAAAAATCAATGTTAACAATATTTTCATCTCCAGTTAACATTAAACTTTCTTCTGGAACATCTGCAACAACGCCTGAACTAAATCCCGAGTCTCTTTCTGATCTAAAACCAATATCAATTCTATTTACTTTGGTAACCTTGGGAGTGATAACACTCTCAATTGGAAAAGGTATATGGTAATTTAAACCTGGTTGAGTTGTTGTAACAAATTTTCCAAATCTTAAAACAACGCCCTGCTCATCTGGCAAAACACGATATAAACCACTTAAAGCATAGATTATTAATAAAATTGAAAGTCCAAAAATTAGTGGTTTGCCGCCCTTAGATGCGCCACCAGGTAAAAACTTATTTATTTTATCTTGTAAAGTTTTGATAATCTCGTCTATGTTTGGAGGTGTTGGGCCTCTTCTTCCTGAACCATTTCCGCCACCGCCTGGAGGGGATCCCCAAGGGCTACCACCTCTACTTTTAAAATCATCAACCATGCACTTTATATAGTGTCTTTGTTGGGAAAAACAAGTTTAGTATGTTAAAAGAACCTTTAAAAAATCGGACTTAATGTAGCAATGATAGGTAAACCTTATAAAAAAACCTTTGTTAAAAACCCAATTTCTGGCACGAAATTTACAATCGCGATTTCAAGTGCCAAAGGAGGTGTAGGAAAATCTACTTTTGCTACAAACCTGGCATTAGCGTTAAAAAATTTAGGTTGCAAAGTCGGATTGCTAGATGCTGATATTTATGGTCCTTCTTTACCTAAGCTTTTTTCAATTAATCAAAAACCCGAAAGTGATGGTTCAAATTTAAAACCCATTGTTAAATATGACATACAATGTATGTCGATTGGTTTCTTAACTGATGAGCAAACTCCAATGATTTGGAGAGGTCCAATGGTAACTAGCACTATAAAAACTTTTGCACAAAAAGTAAGCTGGAACAATCTAGATTTTATCATTGTAGATATGCCTCCAGGGACAGGAGATACTCAACTAACATTTGCGCAAGAAATAGAGATGGATGGAGCTATAATTGTTTCAACTCCCCAAGAACTTGCACTTCAAGATGTAAAAAGAGGGATAAGAATGTTTGATAAATTAGGTATTAAAATTATAGGTCTTGTGGATAATATGAGCTTTTTTAAGGGAGAAGATGGAAAAAAATATCCTATTTTTGGAGAAGGCGGGGTTAAAAGAACCGCAGAAGAATTCAGTAAAGAATTTTTATGTGAAATTCCTATTGATCCTGAAGTTGGTAAGTCTGGTGATCAAGGAAAACCAATTGTTGAGAGTAATCCAGATAACGAGATTTCTAAAATTTATTTAGATATAGCAAAAAAAATTAAATCCTCATTTATTGAAAATTAATTTTAATGTAATGTATAGAGTTTTAAATAAATACCATATTCAGGATCTTCAGCAAAGAAATCCAGATTACTAGTCACATCAAAATTTAAGTTGTTATGCTTACTTTTAAAAGAGACTTCTGTTGAGGTTTCATGAACAGAAAGAGCGTAAGATGAATTGTACGATGCTCTATAATCTCCTGCAATTACAAAATTATCATTGTAACTGCCTCCTGTAATTTGGTCTCTAGTATACTTTGTCATTAAATTAAAACCACTATCTGTAATTAAATCAAAACCTATGCCAGTATGTACACTGTGGGTGGCATTATTAATGTTATCTAAAGTGTATTTATCTCCACTTGATGAATATGAAAATTTTTGTTTTGTTGACGGGCTCATATCAGCAGAGTAATTAAAATCAAAATAAGGTAAAAAGGTATTATTCTTTAAGTCAAATTTTTTATCAATATTAGCGCCAACTGAGGTTATAAAATTTCCAATATATTGATCTTTAAATTTTAAATTTAAACCTGTAGCACCTGTTTCTGTATATTCTGCAAAGTGTGTTACACCGTAGTCTATCTTTATTTTAGGTGTAAAATTTAAGTTATTTTTTGAAAGAGTATCTCTTAAACTAAAAGAGCCATAAATTTGCTCACCGGACCTCTCACCATTAGTTGAGGTTGAACCACTATTATTAATTAAATCAGAATTTATAAAACTTAAACCTAATAAGTGATCAGTAAATCTTTCTTCTCCTTTAGGTTTAGTCTCATAAAAAGTCAGACCAAATGTGCTCATATTTAATGCACTTCCAAGGTCTCCCACATCAACATCATCACTTCCAAATCTTAATGCAATACCTCTCATTATGTTATCTTTACCTCTTTTGTCCGCACCTAGCGTGATTGCTGAAGTATTGATATTTTTAGAGGATGAAACAGAGGTATCACCTATTCGACCTACACTAATTGTTCCTTCGCTCCATAGAGACCAGCTAGAATTTTCATTATCGGTGTTTGAAGAATTATAATTAGATAAATAAACTGGTAACAACGTTTTTGATAAAGAGTTTAAAATTTCATTATTAAATTGAAATTTAATATTTTGATTAGTTAAATTTCCCCTGCTGTTGTTCCTTCTTAACCATTGCATACGATTGATCACTGGATATGTGGTGTGTTGTATTAATTTTTTTGCGCTTTCAGATTGAGTTTCTATTGATGCCACATCATCTTTATTTGCTGTCGGATCAATACATTTAACTACTCCAAAACCACAAGTTAAATCATATTGATATACGCCTCGATTTGCATCAGCATTGTTAAAATCTGTGACAATCATTTTAGAGCCATCTGAACTAAATGTAATACCTCCTAGGCTATGAACTTCATCTACAATGTGCTCTCCATCATAAGTTACTGTTGCAGTCAAATCGAACGGAATTGATAAACTAAATGCCAGAATAGTATCCTCCTTATTTCCAGTTATAAACATTTTTGAACCATCAGAACTAAATTCTAACCCTTGTGAAAATTGTTCAATTGAATTTAAGTCACCATTGTGACCTATATAATCTGTTGTTAAAATCGGATTTGATAAATCAAACGGACTTGAAAGTGAATACTGTTTAATTGAATGTTTACTACTATTTCCATCTGCGTCAAAAATGAAAATCTTTTGACCATCATTACTAAATGCAAATGACCTCATCTCCAATCCACCATCAAAATCTTGTGGGCTTCCAGCTACAAATGAACAGGTAGAAATATCGTAGGGTGTGGTTAATGAATATTTGTCTATAGTCTCTGTGGCTTTTGTATCAAGTACAAATATTGCAGTTCCATTAGAATTAAATCTAAACGCTAATGCATCATTTTCACCTTCTAGATCACATGTTTTCGATGCATATGTTGCTGTAGTAACAGTATAAGGCGTTGTCAAATTATACATATAGATTTGATTTTGTGTTATGCCGGTAATGTACATTTTAGTTCCATCGGGATTAAATAAAACGCCAGTTGGGTTCCTCTGTTCGTCTTCGTCCCAGTTATGTTGCCCTACAAAAGAGGAAACAGCACCAAAAGTATTTGTGTTTGAAAAAAATAAAATAATTAAAGATATAATTTTAAAATATTTAATTAATAGATCTGTCTTAATAAGACTCATTTTAAATCACTGATATAACAAAAAGTAATCTTATTCTAAATCAATTTATCTTTAAGTTCTAGTGCAGACATAAGCTCATTCCACTCCCTTTTTGAAAGGCCTGACTGTTCCGGATCTACCTTTTCACCACTTATTAGTTTTTGAATAATAATTTTACCTTTAGATGATACTTCAGTACCACCTACTCTGTAATCCATAAAGGCGTCATAAGTTGTTGGTACCCATCTTTTTAAAGTATCCAACATTACATCTGCATAAGCTCTTATTTCATATTGTGCGTGATGATCTGCTCTTAATCTTAAAAAATTCATAAGATTCAATAAGTCTGTTTTCCAATACCATTGAGTATAAGTATTTAAAGTCAAATTCATTCTTGCAAGTTCTCTTGCGAGCCCTGTTTCTTTTTCATCAACTACTGAACCGTCATATCTTTCATTTAACATTGTCTCGTAATTTTCATATGTACGTTCTGCATCATTTTTTAAAAGACTGAGAACTTTTTTAGCTTGTTCTCCTTCAAGAACTTCTCCTCTACCTTGTCTGTTACTTTTTGATTGAGCTGCTAAGTGTTCGTTTTTTGGAAGATAAAATTCTTTATCTAAAATTGAATAACGCGCTGAGTATTCATTAACATTTGCAGTTCTATGTCTTATCCATTGTCTTGCAATAAATATTGGTAACTTCACATGGTATTTAATTTCACACATTTCAAAAGGAGTACTGTGCCAATGCCTCATTAAATATTTTATCAATCCACTATCTGTAGAAACTTTTTTGGTTCCTTTTCCATATGAAACTCTTGCTGCTTGAACTATTGACGTGTCATCTCCCATATAATCTATAACTCTAACGAACCCATGATCTAAAACTGAAATTGCATCATAGAGAATTTTCTCAAGTTCTGGTGCAACGACTCTTTTAGTTTTGTTTTCCTGGGATTGTAAATCCTTTATTTCTAGCTCTTGTTCTTTTGTAAGTTTCATGAATTATTTGTTGAATCTAATATAATTGCTTTTATATTATAAGTGTTGGTTTTCCAACTACGACGATAAACGAATTTCGTAATAAACATTGCGGACGTGGGGGCAGTACCCACCACCTCCACCAAAAATTTACAACTTATGGGGGTGAACTAGGATCGACGGATGTCTAAAAGTCTTTCTTTCGTTCGGAATTGTTCCACCGTAACGGGCTATTTATAATTGCAAATAATAAATTTGCTCTTGCAGCTTAATTAATTTTTTTAATTAAGTTACGGGGTTCGGGGCACCTGGCAACAGAACGCCCCTTTTTTTTTATCTAATAATTTTATAATATTAAATTATGTTATTTGGTTTTATTGCTTTAATTTTAATCTATCTTTTACATCAATATATAGCTGCTTGGATTAAATATTATAATAAAACAGATGAAAGGTTTGGAAACACCATCTGGAGATGGTCATATGATTACCAAGTAAAAGGGGTAAGAGATGTATCCGATTTGGATGATAAGGAATTTGTCAGAAAGAGAAGGATAAGAAATAGAACTGTTTCATTTATGTATTGGAACTTTTTTATAGGATTTACTGTTTCCATGTATTTAATAAGTCATGTTCTGATGTTTATTTTAAACAATTAATATTAAAATAAAAATTTATTTAAATTAGGCTTAAAATATTTTGGTCCTTTCATAACTTTACCCAAATTATTATATATAGGTTTACCATCATCTCCTAATTTACTCATATTTGATTTTTGAACTTCCTCAAAACAATCGTCTAAATTTATTCCAAACGCATGTCCTGCTCCATAAGTAACATATAGGATATCTGTTAGTGCGTCCGCAACCTCCCTAATATCTTTATTGTTTACTGCATCTTTTAGTTCAATAAGTTCCTCTTCTATTAAATTTATTCTTAAATTATTAATTTTATCTGAGCTTAAACCAGATTTTTTTTTAACTTCTTGTCCAAATGTTGTCATAAATAATCTAACTTTTTCAAAATTTGTCATTGGTCTCCTATATGATTCTATTTAATTTTAATGTATAAGATTAATATAATTATCCAAATGAAATTTAGAAAAGAATACGATAGTATTGGTCAAATTAAGGTTCCATCAAGCAAATATTGGGGCGCTTCAACTGAAAGATCAAAAAAATTTTTTGATATTGGGGAAGTATTAGTTCAAAAAATCTTAATAAAGTCGATTGCAATAATAAAAAAATCAGCAGCTCTAGTACATAAAAAAGAAAAACAAGTAAATCCAAAAATAGCAAATGCAATTATAAAGGCCTGTAACGAGGTTATATCTGGTAAACTTGATGAAAATTTTCCTCTTAAAGTTTGGCAAACTGGGTCAGGTACTCAAACAAATATGAATGTGAATGAGGTAATTTCCAATAGAGCAATTGAATTTTTAGGAGGTAAGCTTGGTACAAAAAAACCAGTTCATCCAAATGATCATGTCAATAAATCACAATCTACTAATGATGTTTTTCCGACAGCAATGCATATAGCTGTTGCTATTGAAACAAGAAATAAACTTTTGCCAAGTCTGATTCTTTTAAATAAAGAGCTCAAAAACAAAGTAAAAAAATTTAATAAAATCATAAAAGTGGGTAGAACACATCTTCAAGATGCAACTCCTTTAAGTCTAGGTCAGGAATTTTCTGGGTATCAATCCCAACTAGAGGATTGTATAAATAGAATAAAGAGTAGTTTAAATGAAATATATTTTTTAGCTCAAGGTGGTACGGCTGTAGGAACGGGAATTAATACAAGAAAAAATTTTGACAAAAAAATTTGTAAAGAAATAAGTAAATTAACAAAAATAAATTTTAAACCTTCCAAAAATAAATTTGCAGCATTAGCCGCTCACGATACAATCGTAAATTTTTCAGGTGTACTTAATACGACGGCAGTTTGTTTATTAAAAATTGCAAATGATATAAGGTTTCTTGGATCGGGACCCAGGGCTGGATACGGTGAATTAACTTTACCTGCAAATGAACCTGGTTCATCAATCATGCCTGGCAAAGTTAATCCAACCCAATCCGAAGCTGTAACAATGGTTTGTGTAAAAGTTATGGGTAATCACACAGGTATCACGATTGCAGGGTCCCAAGGTCAATTCGAACTTAATGTATTCAAACCATTAATAGCCTATAATGTATTGCAATCTATAGATCTTATTTCTGACTGTTCAAAAAATTTTGCTAAATATTGTGTTAAAGGTTTAAAAGCTAATCAAGAAAAAATAAAAAAAGACTTGGAAAGTTCATTAATGTTAGTGACAGCTCTAGCACCAAAAATTGGATACGATAGAGCTGCCAATATCGCCAAAAAGGCGCTAAAAAATAATACCAGTCTTAAAACAGAGGTTATAAAGGCTGGCCTTATGGATGAGAAAGATTATAAAAAAATTGTTGATCCAAAAAAAATGATTCAACCAGAATAAGATGAAATTATTTTGTTAGTAAATTTTTTTAATTCTATCCAATTTGAAATATTTAAAGCTCCGCTATTAAACTCATAAATTAATTCATCAATTTGATCAAATTCTCTATCTTTGTATCTATCATTTATAATTTTTAAAATTTTTACCTCAGAATTTGTTAAGTTTACCATAATTTCAAAATTAATTTTTTTAAGATCAACCCGATTTTTTTTTGGAACAACAAATTTGTTATAGAATTTGTCTGGATTATTTATTATAAAGTCCATTTCTCCTATAAAAATTAAGTTATCTTGTTCCTCATATAAACTTCCCTTTTGTAAAATCAAATTCGCAATTTTATCATTTGAAAATACGGACTTACTTAGGTCCAAAACATCTCCAACAAACCTTGCGTTAATTTTTATATTTTCAAAGAGTGGGTTTTTATCTAATTTTTTAATGTGTAATTTTAAGTTACCATTAAAATTTTCATTTAACGCAAAATCTTTGGATAAAATTTCTTTAAAAATAATATTATTAGATAATATATTTTTAAATTTAACATTATCTAAAGTTGAATTAAAATCAAAATTGAATGGATTTAAAAATATTTTTCCATCATAAGTAAGTTTATCATTTCCAATAAAAGAATTATCGGAATTAAATTCAATTATATCATCATTTAACACATAATTAATAACATATCTGGATCTATTTGAGATTATTTGCAATCTACTTATTTTTTCGTTGTTCATTAATTTGTTATAATTTGAAATATTTAAATTAATTTTTTTAAATTTTAAATTCATATTATTTTCTGATTTATCGCTGGTTTGTTTCCATGTTAATTCAAAAGGTAAATTAAATATATTACCTTCGGATATTAGGTTGTGTTGTTTTGTTTTATTATTGTAAATCATATTAATTTTTTTTAAATTTACGAATGAAATAGTTTGTTTATCAGTATCTTGATAAAATAGATTAGCTCGTTTTATATTTAAGGGTTTTTCATTAAAGCCTTTGATAAAAAAATTTTTTAAGAATGACACATCTGATTTGTCAAAAAAAAAATTCGTATCAAAAAACTCTATAGATTTAATTTGTAATTCCTTTTTTTTGAAAAAATTATTTTGTACAAGATAAATTTTAAGTTTCTTAACTTGGGCAATTTCTTTTTGAAAATGATTTTTTTGACTAAAAATTGCTACATCATTTATTTGAAAGTGAGGTCTAGGCAAAATTAAATAATTTATCTTTGGGGACAGTGCAAACTCTAGTCCATATTGTTCATTTAAAATTTTAGTGAAATAATTTTGATCTTTATTAGAGTGCAAAATGCCTGGAAAAGATAAATAAATTAGGTAATAAAAAAAAAATAAACTACAAATAAATATTAGATATGAAATCTTAAATTTTTCCTCGTAAAGTTCTTTGTATTTTTTTTGTACATCTTTTTTTAAATGTACAATACTTACTGCGTTTTTAGCATTTTCTAAAAAAATATTAGTTTTTTTATATATTTTATTTTTTTTGAGGGTATTTGATATTGAGTTTAAATTTAATTTAAAATTTTTCATAATGTGTTAAATGATTTATATTAGGTTAATTTATTAATTAAAATGCCAAATCTTGAATATTTAAATAATTTAAATGAATCTCAAAAGAAAGCGGTTCTGTATATCTCTGGACCACTTTTAATTGTTGCGGGTGCTGGATCTGGTAAAACAAGAGTGCTTACTTCAAGGATAGCTCATATTTTAAAAGAGAATAAAGCATTTTCAAACCAAATATTATCAGTAACTTTTACAAATAAAGCTGCACGTGAAATGCAGAATAGAGTAAGTAAAATTCTTAATAATAAAGAAGTGGGTCTACCCTGGCTTGGAACTTTTCATTCTATATGCGCTAAAATTTTAAGAAGACATGCAAAAGCAATTAATTTAAATCAAAATTTTACAATTATAGATCAGGACGACCAATTAAGGCTTGTGAAATCAATATGTAACGCAGAAAATATAGACATAAAAAAAATTTCACCAAATTTTATAATTTCATTGATTAATAAATGGAAAAATTTTGGCTGGTATCCTGATGATGTTGTTTTGAAAAAAGGTGAAAATCTTGAAAAAAACTTATTAAAAATTTATAAAATTTATCAAACAAAACTAACAAATCTCAACGCTTGCGATTTTGGAGATTTAATTTTGCACTGTGTATCAATCTTTGAGAAAAACATAGATATAAATGAAATTTACTCTAAAAATTTTAAATATATTTTAGTTGACGAATATCAGGATACAAATTTTATTCAAAGTAAATGGTTAAAACTTTTAACTAAAAATCATGATAATATTTGTTGTGTTGGTGATGATGATCAATCTATTTATAGTTGGAGAGGTGCTGAAATAAAAAATTTTTTAGAATTTGACAAAGTATACAAAAACACAAAAATTATTAGACTTGAGGAAAATTATAGATCTACACAAAATATCTTAAATGTAGCATCTGAGCTTATTTCAAAAAATGAGAATAGGTTAGGTAAAGAACTTATTTCAAATCAAAATCAAGGAGAATTAGTAAACCTCAATTGTTATAAAAGTGGAAAAGAGGAAGCAATTTATGTTTCAAAAATCATTGAGGATAAAGTTTCAAAAAAACACAGATTAAATAATGTAGCTATATTAGTTAGAGCAATTTATCAAACGAGGGAATTTGAAGAAAGATTTTTAAAAATTGGCTTACCTTACAGAATAATAGGTGGTGTTAAATTTTATGAACGTGCTGAAATCAAAGATTGTATCGCATATCTTAGAACAGTTTATCAAAACAAAGATGACTTGGCTTTTGAGAGAATTGTTAATGTTCCTAAAAGATCGATCGGGGACACCTCTTTTAAGATGATTAGTGAGCACGCAAAAAAAAATAACTTATCCCTTGAAAATTCATCAAAAAATTTAATTGAATTAAATAAAGTCAAACCCAAAACAAAAATTGGTTTATTTAATTTTTTGAATTTATTGGAAAAATGGAGAAATGATCATTTCAACAAAAAAATTGACCATGTGAAATTACTTCAAATAATTTTGGATGAGTCAGGTTATTCACTTTTATTAAAAAATAAAAAAGATTTGGAAAATGAAAATAGACTTGAAAATATAAAAGAACTTTTAAATGCTATGAAAGAATTTGATAATCTGGAAAGTTTTTTAGAACATGTCTCTCTAGCAACATCTATAGATAACGATTGGGATGGAGAAAAAATTAACTTGATGACAATGCATGCTTCTAAAGGTCTTGAGTTTGATTCAGTTTTTCTTCCAGGTTGGGAAGAGGGATTATTTCCACACCAGAAATCGATTGACGAAAAAGGTCAAAAAGGCCTTGAGGAGGAAAGAAGACTTGCATATGTTGGGATCACTAGAGCCAAACACGATGTATATATATCATTCTCACTTAACAGATTTTACCAGGGAGATTGGATAGATAGTATTTCTTCAAGATTTATAGATGAACTACCTGAAAAATATATTAAGAAAGTTAATAATTATGAAAAAGAGGAGGAAGATTTTTTCGATTTTAATCAAGACTTAGAAAATGATGAAGGTGTTTATAGAAGTCCAGGTTGGTTGAGATATCAAAAACGATTAAAATGATTTCTAATAAAATTAGGAAGCTAAGACACGAATTTATTAAATTTGATATAGACGGGTATGCTGTTCCTAAAAACGATGAGTATTTTAATGAGTATTCGTCACCCGACAGACTAAATTTTATATCTAATTTTGATGGATCTGCAGGATTAGCTATAATATTAAAAGATAAAAATTATTTGTTTGTTGATGGAAGATATACAACACAAGCTAAATCTCAGTCAGGTAAGAACTTTAATATTGTTAAAATTCACAAAAAACTACCGTGGAAAGTTTTAAAACACAAAATCAAAATAGGTTATAATCCCTATTATTTTACAAGGTTAAGTTTAAGAAGATATTTCAAAAATTACTTTGTGCTTGTGCCAATCTATAGTGATTTATTAATTAAAAATGTGCAAAAAAAAATTAATCAAAAATTTTATTTTATAGAGAATAATATCTCAGGAGAAAATTCCAAATCTAAAATTAGTAAAGTTTTAAAATTCCTTCATAGAGACAAATCAGACTGTCTTTTTGTTACTGCGCCTGAAAATGTTGCTTGGTTGTTGAATCTAAGAGGTAGAGATAATCCATACAGTCCAATTCCTAATTGTAGGATGATTTTAAAAAAAAGCGGTAAGATGTTTTTATTTGCAAATAAATCAAAAATACAACATTTATTTTCAAACTATAATTTAAAAAAAATAAAAGTCATTAAAGAAAGTAACATAAATATTTTTTTAAAGGAACTTGGTTCTAAAAAGATCGTTCTGGATCGATTAAGTTGTTCTTTGGCTTATGAAAACATAATAAAAAAGAAGATTAATATATCGAATGAAAATGATCCTATCTATAATTTGAAGTCCATTAAAAATGATATAGAGATTAAAAATTTAATTAAATCACATATTTTAGATGGTGTTGCAGTAATAAAGTTTTTGTTCTGGATTAAAAATTTAAAAAGAAATATTTCAGAATTAGAAGCTGAAAAAAAATTAAATTTTTTCAGGAAAAGAAGTAAAAAATATTTATTTCCAAGCTTCAATACAATTGCTGCTTCAGGACCAAATGGTGCGATTATTCATTATAGAGCCAATCAAAACTCCAATAGAATGATAAAAAAAAACGATATTTTTTTATGTGACTCAGGTGGTCAATATAAATATGGAACAACTGATATTACAAGAACAATAGGTTTTGGTAAACAATCAAATAGAATTAAAGATATTTTTACATATGTTTTAAAGGGTCACATTGCTGTTGCTAATGCGAATTTAAATAAATTAACAAGTGCACATTTGTTAGACGCCCTAGCTAGAAAATTTTTAAAAAAAAAAGGTTTAGACTATCCTCACGGCACAGGACATGGTGTTGGTTATTTCCTTAATGTACATGAAGGACCTATCGCAATCTCTAAAGGTTACAAAATAATGCTGCAACCTGGTCAGGTAATGAGCAACGAACCAGGATTTTATCAAAAAGATAAATTTGGTATTAGGTTAGAAAATATGATTTATGTAAAAAAAATTAAAAATAAAATTTATTTCAAAAATTTAACAGTTGTTCCTTTCGATAAAGAATTGATAAATTTTGAACTTCTTACTAAAAAAGAAAAAAATTATTTAATTAATTATAATTTAGAAATTTACTCAAATGTTGAGAACTACTTAACTTATGAAGAAAAATTTTGGTTATTGTCCCAATTTTGAAATTTTTTCAAAATCTGTTTGGTTTAGTATTTTGACATTTAAATCGTTTGCCATTTGAACTTTTCTTGATGTCGGTTTATCACCAGCAACTAAATAATCCAGTTTTTTTGACACATTGCTAACAATTTTTCCCCCATTATTTTCAACAATTGATTTAGCTTCAGCTCTACTAATATTATTTAATTTTCCAGTAAACATTAAAATTTTATTTGAAAATACCCCTTTCGTTTTTTTTATAATACTCTTTTCAAAAATAAAAATTTTGCCTAAAGATGAAACAACTTTTAGGTTTACTTTATTTTTAAAGAAATTTTTTAAAGATGAAATTTGTGTATCACCAATGCCATCAATATTTGATAAATCATCAATATTTTTTTGGTCTTTTAATTTAATAAAATTAGAATAGTCACCTAAAAATTCAGAGATTAACTTTGCATTTTCCTGGCCTATATGTCTAATACCAAGAGAATAAATGAATCTGTCTAACTTTAATTTTTTTGATTTATTAATAGAATTCTTAAGATTTTCTGTTGATTGAGAACCCCACCCTTCTAATTTAGAAATTGTTTGAAAGTTTAAAAAAAATATATCATATGGAAATTTTATAAATTTTAAATCCCAAAATTTTTCAATAACTTTTTTTCCAAGCCCTTCTATATTTAATGCATCTTTCGATACAAAATGTTTAAGTTTTTCTTTAGCTATTCTATTACAATCAAAGCCTATATCTGGGCATCTTCTAACTGCATCAATTTTTTTTGTTATTTTATTAAATTCTTTTATGGTGTCATAACCACAAGGGCATTTTTTTGGAAATATAAATTTTTTTATATTTGAGTTTCTTAAATTTTTATCTACTGAAATAACGTGAGGAATAACATCCCCGGCTCTTTCAATTTTAACAGTATCACCAATCCTAATATCTTTTCTAATTATTTCATCTTCATTATGTAATGTTGCATTAGAAACCATTACACCACCTATGTTCACAGGTTTGACTTTCGCAACTGGCGTTAAAGCACCGGTTCTTCCAACCTGAATATCAATGTCTATTATTTTAGTGATTGAATAATTTGCAGAAAATTTATGGGCTACGGCCCATCTAGGTGCTGTAGCCATAAGACCTAATCTTTTTTGTAGACTAAAGTCATTAACTTTATAAACAATACCATCAATATCATAATTCAAACTAAATCTTTTTTTTTCTATTTCAGAATGATATATTACTAAATTATCAATACCTTTAATTGTTTTGTTTAATTCAGATGTTTTGAACCCCCATTTATTTAGATTTTTTATAAAATCACTTTGTTTGTCAACTTTCATTCTTGAACTAAAACCAAAAGTGTAAGCAATAAATTTAAGAGGAATTAATTCTGTTTTTCTTGGATCTTTTTGTCTTAGTGACCCGGATGCTGCATTTCTGGGGTTTGCAAAATCCTTTTCTATTTTTTTAAAATCACTAGTTTCTATAAAAACCTCACCTCTTATATCTATCTCTTCCGGAAAATCTGTGTAAGAAATTTTTAAAGGTATATCTTTAATAGTTTTTAAATTAGCAGTTATATCTTCTCCTTCTTCACCGTCACCCCTTGAAAGGCCTTTAACCAATTTACCATTTTTATAACTAAGTGATGCTGAGATACCATCAATTTTAGGTTCGACACTATATTCAAATTCGTAATTTTTATTTAAAGTTAAAAAATTAATATTCTTTTTTTGAAAATTAATTAAGTCTTCTTTATTGAAAGCATTTGATAATGACAACATCTTAACTTTGTGTTTAAACTTTTCATATTTTTTTGATGGTTTGTATCCGACTTTAATACTTGGTGATTTTAAATTGCTAAAATTATGTTTTTTTTCTAACTGTAAGATTTCATTTTTTAATTCATCATATTCTTTATCAGATACTAATGGACTCTGATTTTGATAATAAAATTTGTTGTACTTTTCTAATAAATTTATTTTTTTTTTATAGTCTAATAATAATGTATTGCTCATTTATTAATAGAGAAGTCTTTTAAATTTTTTGAAAATACCCTCTTTTTCCTTCTTGATCTCTATATTTGACTTATAATTTTCATTAAATATTTTATAACTTTTTGTATACCATTCACTTGACTTATAATTATATCCTAATAATGAAGCGTATTTCTTAGACTCATCAATTAAACCAATTTTATAATGAAGTTCAACTAATCTATGTAAAGCCTCATCTATAAACGCAGTTTCTTGATAATTATTCACAACGTTTTTAAAACGATTGATAGCTGCAATCCATTTTTTTTTTTTAATATAATGAATACCAATATACATTTCTTTTGATGCAAGATAATCTTGAATCAAATCTAATTTATAAGATGCGTCTAAAGCAAAATCTGAATTTGGATAATTTTTTTCAACGAACTTAAATTTTTTTTCTGCCATCAACAGCGGCTCTAAATCTTTTTTTTCATCAACGATCTTCTCATAGTATACCATTCCTAATAAGTAGTGTGCGTAAGAAATGTTAGGCTGGTTAGGATAAATCTTCAAAAACCTTTTTAATTCATACTCTGCATCGTAATAGTAGTCTTGTGAATAATAAGAATAAGCCGCCATTAATGCCGCTCTAGGTGCCCAATCAGATTGAGGATATAAAAGTTCTGCCTCATTAAATTTTTTTGCAGCAAATAATACATCTCCATTTTCTAATTCTTCATAACCCTGTTTAAATGCTTCAATCATTTGTGTTTCTATATTTTTTTCTTTTACAATAGACACTTTTTCTTGTTTTGAACAAGATATTAGTAAAAGTATAATTATTAATCGAAATAAATTATTTATAATTTTCATTTATAAATTATTAACAGATAAATTAGAAAGCTTAAATATTTATGCTGAAGATTTTAAAGAATTTCTTACTAAAAAAGAATGTGGTATATTTTTTTCTTTTAATTCGATTATTGAAAAATTCTCATTATTGCTTAACAATTCTCTAAGGCCTTGGTTTGTGACATTATGGCCACCTTGGCTTGATGTAATTTTTCCAACCATTCTGTGACCAGCAAGATATATGTCTCCAAGACAGTCTAAAATTTTATGATTAACAAACTCATTAGCATTTCTTAATTTTTCAGTATTTAGTATTTCATTACCTTTTAAAACAATTGCATTATCCAAACTACCACCTTGAGCTAAACCCAACTTTTTTAACTTCTCAACATCTTCAAATAAACAAAATGTTCTAGAGTAAAACATATCTTTTAAATCATCCATATATATATTTTTTTTATTTCTTTGGTTTAGAATTGAATTTTGTCTGTATTTTATTTCAAAATCAATTTCCAAAGTAATTTTGTTTGGCTCAAAAATAATAAATTTTTCATTATCTTTGTAAGTTATTTTTTTATCAATTTTGATAATTCTTATAGGTTGGTCACTAATTTTAAAACCTACCTTTTCAATGAGTTCTACGAAATTTTTTGCAGACCCATCCATTATTGGTAGCTCCTCTGAATTTAAATCTATCAAAAGATTGTCAATTCCTAATCCACAGAGAGCAGCCATAAGGTGCTCAACAGTTGAAACACTTACTCCACTCTCATTTGTTAACTTTGTGCAGTAAGATGCGCTTGAAACATTAAATACGCTTGGAAAAATTAAATTATTATTTTTTAAATCAGATCTTTTAAATATTATACCTGCATTAGGCGGAGCTGGAAAAAGTGTCATCGCAACTTCTTTACCAGAGTGCAAACCTATTCCTTTAAATTCTAGAGATTTTTTAATAGTTTTTTGATTTAACACTGACATTAAGAGATTTATAATTGATAGGTATTATAAGTTAAAAACAAGTAATATTACGAAAGAATACAATATTTAATCAAAAAAATTAAATATACTGTTGAATATACTTGTTTTTCTTTGGGGGCTTTCATCTAGATATACTTCTGATCGATTCGCTCCATTCAAGACTTTATTAGCAGATACACACATCGTATCATCTTTGATATTTACTAAAAAATTTTTTGCATATTCATAGGATACAATCTTATTTATCTGAATTTTACATTCATTAAACAAATTTTTTACTTTATTAACGAGGTTTTTATCCAAACAAATAAACTCTAATTCTAAAACAATTTTTTTAAATTTCATATCGTTGGGATAAAACTTATACACATTGTCATCAATAACATATTTGTTAATTATAATATGTATTATAGACAAATTTTTTTCTTGGTTTTGAAATTGATAGATTCCTGTACGTACAATATCAGTTATAACTTTTTTGTTAAGTTTTTTTTCATCAAAAATATTTTTAATACTAAATTGTATACTTTGATATGAATTAGATTTAATTGATATATTTCCAATATTTAAAAATAGACCTAATTTTTTTTCTAATTTTCTTATATTGTTTTTAAGTAAATTAATTATAATTTTAAAATTTAGTTTGCTATTTAAACTATCAGGAATTTCAAAATTAATTTCACTTTTGTATTCATTTTTTCCTTTCTCAAAAAAACATATATAAATTTTATCATCTGAAATTCCAAAAAAAAAAACTCCGTTTTTTAAGTTACTCATATTTGATTATTCTATTTTTAATTCTTAAATCAATAATTTTAGAATTTGCAAATTTTTTTTCATTTAATAGATTGCTAATATAGTTCATTGTCTTTATATCATATTTGATTGGAAATTTTATAATAACTTCATTATCTAAAATTATATCAAATCTACCACTTTTAAAAAAAATGATTTTATAAATTGATAAATAATCTAACTTTGACAGACTTAATAAATTTACTACATCAAAAATACTACTTATATCAGTAGAGCCTGTTACTGTTGGTAAATTAAAACCTTCATATTCATTATCCAGTTTTTTTCCATTGTCACCTAGAAAAATTTTGTTATTTTCAACCAGAATTATACAAATTGGTTTCGCAGGAACAATATCTATTATTAATTTGTTGGGGTATTTTTTTTTTACATCTAAATATTTTATATCATTCCTCTCAAAAAGTTTTGCAAAATAACCTTGATTTATTAAAAAAATATTTTGTTTTAAAACTTCTTTGATTTCATCTTTAATTAAATTATTTTTTTTTTCAGAAAATCCATTTATATAAATATATTTAATGTAAAAAGGATCACTAATTTTAAAATTATAATTATTTGTAGATGTCAAAAAAATTATTAACAAAATATAAAAAAAAAACTTAAATTTTTTACCTTTTTTTAGATGCATCTTTTATAATCCAACTGATTAATGATCTAAAATTTATACCTCTGTAAGCAGCAATTTCTGGTACTAAAGATAAATCGGTCATTCCGGGCTGAGTATTGAGCTCCAATAAATAAAATTTTCCATTATAAAACTTGAAATCAGATCTAGTTATACCTCTGCATTTTAGCAACTTATGAGCTTTCATAGCAATTTTATTAATTTTTTTATTTTTTTTTTTGCTTAGTTTAACTGGAATTATATGTTCAGTTTTTGCATTAGAATTATACTTTGCTTTGTAATCATAAAATTGTCTTTTTGGTTTAAGTTCTATAGCCCCTAATATTTTATTGTCCATTATTGCTACTTGTATTTCTCTTCCAGGTATAAATTTTTCTATGAGAATTTCTTTGTAATTTTTCATTTTTTTTAGACACGTTGATAGTGACAATCTATTTTTACATATAAAAACATCTAAGCTAGAGCCTTCGTTAACTGGTTTAACTACAACTGGATAATTTAAATAAATCTTAATTTTCTCATGATTAATTTTTTTATGATCATTTTTGATTTTAATATAATTAGGTGTAAGTATCTTATTTCTTTTAAAAATTTTTTTTGATATATCCTTGTCCATTGCCATCATTGAAGAAATTACACCTGAATGGGTATATTTAATATTCAGGGTCTCTAAAATTGTTTGGATATAGCCATCTTCACCAAATCTACCATGTAAAGCATTAAAAATTACATCAGGCTTAAAATTTTCAATTGTTTTAAAAAAATTATTAGACGGGTCACACAACTTTACTTTGTGTAAACTTTTTAAGGATTTCATTACTGCTTTCGCAGATTTAAGGCTTATGGAGCGTTCCTTAGAGTAACCACCACCTAGGATCAAAATTTTTTTTTTCATTCTAATTAACAATTTCTAGCTCTAAATCTAAATCAATACCTTTCTTTTCTTTTACTTTTGTTTTAACAAAATAAATTAAATCTGACATATTATCAAAAGATGCATTTCTTGAATTAATAAAAAAATTACAGTGCTTTTCGGATATTTTTGCATCGCCAAAAGTTATTTGTGTATCTAAACTTTCTTTAATGAGCTCCCAAACTTTTTTTTCAGATTTAATTTTTGGATTTTTGAAAGTGCTTCCTCCTGTTTTAACTCTTAAAGGTTGTGACAATTTTTTTTTTTCTTCTAATTTGTTTATAGTTTCTGCTATTTTTTTTTTATCATTTTTTTGAGTTTTAAAAGAGGCGCTGAGAAAAATTAGATTTTTTGGAATATTAGTCCCTCTGTAATCGAATTTTATATCATTTGAATTAATTGTATAAACTCTACCATTAAAATCCATTACTTGCACTGATAACAGCACATCTTTAAACTCAGTTCCAAAGCATCCAGAATTCATTCTGATACCACCACCAACAGACCCTGGAATACAAGATAAAAACTCAAGACCACCCAAACTATTTTTACATGCAAACTCCGAAACATTTTTGTCAAGAATTGAACAACCGGCAATAATGATATTTTTTTTTGTTAAAGATATTTTATTAAAATTTTTACCTAATTTTATAAAAATTCTATTTTGAATATTTTCTGAAATTAGTAAATTTGAACCTGCCCCAATTATAAAAAAATTTTTTGTTTCTTTTTTGGCGTATAATAAAAATTCTCTTAGTTCGGCTAATGTTTCTGGTACGAAAAAAATTTTTGCTTTACCCCCGATATTTAACCAAGTGTGGTTTTTTAAACTGTATTCAAATTTTAGTTTACCTTTTATATTTTTTGAGAAAGTATCTAGATCTTTTATCATTTTTCTTTCATAGTTTTTGGAAGTTGTTTAAGCCAATTTGAAATGGATCCAGCGCCCATACCTATTACTATATTTTTAGGTTTTAAATGATTTTTTAGAAATTTTGATAAATCATATTGATTGTTTACCATAAAAACTTCGACATTAGACTTTTTAGCAATTTGATTAGCTAATTTGTTATAGTCTATTTTTATACTTAAATTTTCACCTGCTTTATAAATAGGACATAATATTACTGATTTTACTCTTTTAAACGCAGAGCAGAAATCTTGCTTTAAATCATTTAATCTAGAAACTCTGTGTGGCTGAAATATACATATAATTTTTTTTTCTTTGAAACTATTTCTTACACCTTTTATAACCTCCTTAATTTCTGTAGGATGATGAGCGTAATCATCATAGATATCTGCACCATTGTAACTGAATACTTTGCTAAATCTTCTTTCTACACCTTTGAAGTTTCTAAGGCTATCTTTTAAAACATTTGAAGAAATTCCAATAAAATATGAGACGGCTATTGCAGCTGTTGCATTTTTTATATTGTGAGATCCAATTAAAGGAATTTCAAATTTTTTTAAGACAGCCTTCGTTTTGTTAGGTAGATTCATCTCAACATCAAAAAATGATTTATTTTTCCGAAATGAAATATTTTTTATTTTAAAATTTGAGTTTTTATCTATTCCGTAAGTGATTAAATTTTTAATTTTGCTTGTCTTACAAATATCTTTATTGTTTTTATCATCAATGCAAATAAATGTTTTACCAAAAGATGGGACTTTATGCATAAACTTTATAAAGTGTTTTTTTAAATCATCAATGGATTGGTAATAGTCCATATGTTCTCTATCTATATTTGTCACCACTGCATATGTTGATGGAACTTTGACAAAGCTACCATCTGACTCATCAGACTCTAATATACACCATTCACTTTTTCCAAGTCTAGCTGAATTTTCTAGAGATTTAATTACACCACCGTTAATAATAGTTGGGTCTAATTTTGCTTTTGCGAATATAGATGCTATCAAAGATGTTGTAGTAGTTTTGCCATGAGATCCAGAAACTACTATATTTTTTTTGAGTGAAGTTATGTGTGCTAACATATCCCCTCTTCTATAAATAGGTAATTTTTTTTTTCTTGCCTCTATAACCTCTATATTATTTTTTTTAATAGCTGACGAAATCACCAAAATGGTTGCTTTATTTATATTCGATGAAGAGTGTCCTAAGAAAAATTTAATTTTATTTTTTTTTAATCTTTCAACATTTTTGTTAATTGACCTATCACTACCTTGGATTTTAAAACCTAAACCCAGCATTATTAAAGCCAAACCACTCATTCCGATACCACCTATTCCCACAAAATGTATTATTTCTGATTTAGCCAAATTAATATTCATTTAAGAAAAAGATTGTTTAGTTTTTTTGAGTTTTCATTCCAATTATAAACTTTATGAAATTTTTTCATATTTTTTTTTTTTTTAATCAATAATTTTTTATTTTTAATCAAATTCGTAATAAATTTATATAAAAAATCTGGTTTAATCTCATTTTCCCTAATTAACCACCCTAGATTTTTTTTTACATAATATTTTGCATTTAAAAATTGATGGTCATCTTTGGCGAAAGGGAAAGGTACAGCTAAAAAGGGTGTCTCTAGAAAAACTAATTCATTAATAGTGGATGCTCCAGATCTTGTAATTGCAAAATCACTTTTTTTCATAATCTTATGCAAATAATTAGTGTATGAAAAAGTATGAGAATTTATTTTATTTGAAAAATAAATTTTCTTAAGTTTGTTTGTATTTTTATTACTAGTTTGATGAAAAATTTTAATTTCAACTTTTTTTGATAACTTTATCAAGTCTCTATAAAATAAACTGTCAAATTTTTTTGCACCTTGACTACCGCCTATAATTAAAATTATAAATTTTTTTAACTTCGCTTTGGGTTTTCTTTTTAATAAAAAAATATTCTTTTTTATAAGAGGTTTAATTACGTAATTTTTGTGCTTTTTTTCATTAGGAAAATTTTTTATTTTTTTTCCATAAGTAAAAATTTTCTCACAATAGTTTAATAGAAATAGATTTGCCCTTCCTAAAACGAAATTAGGTTCAAATAGAAAAATTTTTAAATTTAAAATTTTGGCAGCTAAACAAATAGGTATTGACATGTAACCACCGGTAGTGATTAATATATTGGCTTTTTTTTTGCTTAAAAACAAATATGATTTTATAATTGAAAAGGTAAAAAAAATTATGAAAGGAACTAGTTTAACTAAATTTTTTGTTATTTTTGGTACATCTATTTCTTTAATTTTGTATTTTTTTTTATTGAGATAATTTATGCCTCTTTTATCACTAACAATAATAACTTCGTTTTTATCAATTAAATATTGATATAATACTTCTGCTGGAACAACATGTCCACCTGTACCTCCTGTGCTAATAATTATCCTTTTCATAATTTTAAAACTTTCTCTTAGTAAAATTTAAAATTAATCCAGCAAGAATTGAAGAGCTTAATATTGATGACCCACCATAACTTATAAAAGGTAATGTCATACCTGTTGTTGGAAGTAGTCTAATGTTTACTCCAATATGAATTAAAACTTGAAGTAAAATCAATAAGATTGATCCAATTAAAACAAGCTTATTTACATTATTTTTTTCTAAAGGAATTTTTTTAAATACTTTAAACATTAATATCAAAAAGATTAACAAAATTAATAAAATGAATAGGATACCAAATTCTTCCGATATTACTGATATGACATAATCTGTATGTGCTTCTGGAACTCTTGTATTCAAGGTTCCTTCTCCAATACCTTTTCCAAAAAAACCACCGTCAACTATTGCTTCAGTTGCTTTTTGTGATTGATAATTTCCCTTTGATGATACATCAAAAAAAGAAATTATCCTTGATTTGATATATGAAAACTTGGGTAAATAAAAAACTAAATATCCTAAAATAGAAAAAGATAATAAAAGAAAAAAACTGAGTAAATACAAATTTATTCCAGACACAAATATAAGACTCAACCAAACAGAGGTGATTAATAAAGTTTGTCCTATATCTGGTTGTAAAATTAACAATATTAAAATTGGTAAAACAATCAAAGTGCTTAAAAAAAATTTAAAATAGTTACTAGAAGTAAACCTAGAACCTATTATTAGGGACAAAAAAACTACCAGAAAAGGTTTTAAGAATTCAATTGGTTGAAATCGTGGGAGGATAGGAAGACTTAACCATCTCTTTGAACCTTTTACCTCTATTCCAAACATCGGAACCAACAACAAAGAAATAAAAAAAATAATAAATAAAAATATTGTAATTCGATAGATATCTTTTTCTCTCATTGCTGAAAAAATAATAACTAAATTTAAGCCTAAAAAAATATAAATAGAATGTCTCAAAAAAAAATAATAATTATTAGTTCCTAACTTTGAAGATGCAATTAAAGATGTTGATACTAAAGAAAAAAACATACCTAAAATAATTAATAGTACGAATAAAAGGAAAACTATTTTGTCTAAATTTTTCCACCAATCGTAAATTAAATTGTCGTAAAAATTTTTACTTTCCATAAATATCTGACTTTTTTATTAATGAATTAAAATAGTTGCCCCTATCTTCAAAGTTTCTAAATTGATCGAAGGAAGCAGCAGCAGGACTAAATAAAATTGTTTTATTTTTTTTATCATTTTTAGTTTCTTCCGAAATTGTTATAATTGCTTTATTCAAATATTTTAAATATTTAAATTTTATTTTATTTTTAAATTGATTGACAAAATATTTTTTATTAGAACCTATGATATAAGCTTTAATATTTTTATGGTATTTTTTTTCTAGAATGAATTTATCACCCTTTTTAAACATTCCGCCAACAATCCAATAAATATTATTGTAGCTAGATAAAAGGCCATTTGTTGATGAAAAACTAGTTGATTTTGAGTCATTAATTATTTTTAAATTAAGATTGTCATAAATTATTTGTTTTCTAAATTTCAGGCCTTTAAATAGATTCAAAGATTTAAATATTTTTGTATTCGATATTTTGAACTTTTTAGATATTTTATAAACAAAATGAATATTGTTTAAACTGTTTTTATCCAACAAATAGTTATTATTAATTTTTTTCTTAAAAAAAGTATCTTTGTGATAAACTATTTTAATTACTTTAGATTTAATCTTTTTTTTTGATAAAAATTTATTTATTATAACACTATCTCGCTCTACGAAACATAATTTATTTTTTTCCTGGTCACAAATTAACTTTATTTTGGCTTGTGCATATTTATTTAGACTATTATGTCTCTCAAGATGATCAACACTTAAGTTTAAAATAGCTGCGTAATCTGTTTTAAAATATTTGCTATAAAATATTTGGTAAGATGATGCCTCAATGATAAAAATTGTTTTTTTTTTTATTTTTAATTCGCTCAAAGGAGAATTTCCAATATTTCCTACTAATCTTACATCTAATTTATTAGAGTTAAATATGTTATATAACATTTGACAAGTTGAAGATTTTCCGTTTGTGCCTGTAATTGTAATTTTTTTATTTTCTGGATAAGTGAGATAAAATATATCTAGCTCAGTAATGATTTTTTTGTAATTTTTCTGTAGATATTTTTTTAGTTTACATTTTTGAATATCTATACCTGGGCTTAGAACAATATAATCAAATTTTAATTTAAATATACTATTTTTATTTAAAAAAATTTTTTTGTATCTTTTATTTTTTAACAAAATATTGTCATCGAAAACTCTGACATTATTTTTTTTTCGAAGATATTGTAAACATGAGTTGCCCGAAAGACCTAATCCATAAATTAATACTTTTTTATTTACAAAAGTTTTAGTTAACATTATCTTAATTTTAATGTTGCAAGTCCGATCATTGCTAAAATTAATGAAATAATCCAAAATCTTATAACAACTGTAGATTCTGGCCATCCTTTTTTCTCAAAATGATGGTGGATGGGAGCCATCATAAAAATTCTTTTACCAGTTAATTTGAAGGAAATAACTTGGACTATAACCGATATTGCTTCTAAAACAAAAAGACCTCCTGTTATTGCTAATACAATTTCATGTTTTGTAACAACACCTATGGCACCTAAAGATCCACCTAAAGCTAATGATCCAGTGTCACCCATAAATATTTTTGCAGGGGGAGCGTTAAACCACAAAAATCCTATAGATGCTCCAATAATAGCACCACAAAAAACTGATACTTCACCGACACCCTCTATGTAAGGTATTAATAAGTATTCTGAAAAAATAATATTCCCAGAAACATAACTTATAAATGCAAAACATCCTGCTACTAAAATGACTGGAACAGTTGCAAGACCATCAAGCCCATCTGTTAAATTAACGGCATTTGAGGAGCCAACAATCACAAATAAATAAAATGGAATAAAAAACCAACCTAGATTAATCACTAAATTTTTAAAAAATGGAAAATAAAGATTATTGGTCAGGTCTGAGTCTACATAATTATATAAAATAATTAATGAAAGCAGGCTGATGATGATTTGAATTAAAAATTTAATTTTTGATGAAATTCCATGTGAATTTTTACTCTTTATTTTTTTGTAATCATCAAATGCTCCAAGCGTACCAAATGAAAATGTGATAAAAAATAATAACCAATTATAGGGATTATTTAGATCTGACCATAAAAAAACTCCCGTGAATAACCCGATTAAGATTAAAAGCCCCCCCATTGTTGGGGTACCAATTTTTTTTATCAAATGGTCCTTAGGTCCATCGACTCTAATAGGATTTGTTATTTTTTTTATTGAAAAGTATTTTATAAACTTATCACCTATTAAAAAAACTATGACCATTGAAGTAATAACTGCTAGACCTGTTCTTACTGTTAGAAAATTGAAAAAATTTAAAAAAGAATAAGTTTCGGAGTAACTTGTTAAAAAATTGTATAACATTATAAATTTTGAATTATCTTATTTAAACCTGTTGCATTAGAACCTTTTACCATTAAAAGGCTATTATTTGGTAAATCTTTATTTATTAAATCATAAATATCCATATAGTTATTTAATATTCTTCCCTTAATTTGTGGTTTTAATTTGTTAAATGTATGTTTAGTATGATGCCCATAAGCATAAGTTTTGTTAACTTTTGAATTATTTATATATTCTGCTATTTTTTCATGCAATTCTTTTGAATACATTCCGAGTTCAAGCATATTTCCGATTAAAAGGAATTTTTTTTTTCTTAATTTTTTTATTGAACTAAACCTTTCTAAAGCAAGTTTAAGTGATAAAGGATTTGAGTTATAACTTTCATCTAAAATAGTCAATCTTTTTGAACCTTTTTTATAATTCACTATTGATCCCCTGCTCTTTGGTATATGAAAACCCAAAAATAGATCTTTTCTAAGTTTTGTGATATCAAAAAAATTTATTATTATACTTAAAGAAGCAAGAATATTATCTTTATAGTTTGATAAATCATTAGGTATTAGAAACGTTTTTGAAATACCTTTTATTTTAATTTTAAATAGATAATCATTTTTATATTTTATTTTACTTAAATAAAGTATATCTGCATTACTATTATATTTACTAAAAGTATTAACTTTTAAACCATATTTTTTTGATTTTTTTCTAAAAAATTTATAATATTTATCATCCATATTAATAATCATTGATCCATTGCGGTCTATATTATTTATCATTTCACTTTTGGCTTTGGCTATTTGATTTAGATTTTTAAAATTTTTGATATGTGCATATGAAATATTAGTTATTAATCCTAAATTTGGTTTAATTAGTTTGGTAAGATTGTCAATTTCCCCTTTCTTATTCATTCCTACTTCTAATACTAAAAATTTAGTCTTTTCAGGTGTGTTAAAAATACTTAATGGAACTCCAAATTTATTATTTAAAGATTTTTTTGAAAAGTAAGTTTTGTCTAATTTTTTTAAGCAAAATCCAGTTAATTCTTTTACAGATGTTTTTCCGGCTGACCCTGTTATCGCTATAGTATTAGTATTTAAAGACTTTCTATATATCGAGCTGATCCTGTTAAAAAAGTCAAGTGGTTTTTGATGGAATATGATTTTAGAATTTCCAATCTTTTTATTTACTATAGCTAAAATTGCACCATTTTTTATTGCCTCCTCTGCGAAATTATTACCATCATATTTTTTTCCTTTTATACCAACGAATATTGAATTTTTATCAATCTGTTTGGAATTTATCGATACTGAATTCACTAAGTATTTTTTATTAATGCTTTTATCCTTTAATATTTCTTTTAAAATATTTGTTTTTATCGATTTAGATAAATCTTTATTTTTTTTTAAAATTGCTTTTAAAATTTCTAACTTGTCTGAAAAGAATTTCTTTTTTTTATATTCCTGATAGTTTTCATGTCCCTTTCCAGCGACTATTAATACGTCACCTGTATTTAATTTATTTATAGCAAGAGAAATAGCTTTTGATCTTGATGGAATTTCAAAAAATTTCTTATTTTTAAAACCTCTTTTAATTTCATTCCGTATTAATTTTGGACTTTCTAACCGTGGATTGTCATCTGTTAAAAATATGTTATCACAATATTTTTGTGCAATATGCCCCATCTTGAACCTTTTATTTTTATCCCTATTCCCCCCGCATCCAAAGACCAAAGAAATTTTACTTAAAGGAAATTCTGCTTTAATCTCTGATATTACTGTTTTTAGTGCATCAGGTGTATGAGCGTAATCTAAAAAAACATTTGAATTATTTTTTAAATTTCCAACTTTTTCAAATCTTCCTTCGATTGGCTTAATTTTATTAATTGATTTCAAAATTGTACTTATCTTTAATTTAGATAAATGTGCTGCAATAATTGCAAATGCTAAATTTTGAATTTGGATCTTTCCTACAAGTTGGGTATTAAAAGAGTAATTTATATCGTTGACTGTAAAATTAACTTTATTTTGATTATTAATTTTTCTTATATTTGTTATTTTAATAAAGGATTTTAGTGATCCGAATGTATATTTTTTAAACTTTCTTTTTTTTGATATAATATTTAATTCTTTCGCTTGTTTGGCATTACTATTAAAAATTATATTTCCCCCTGGTACTAATAATTTTTTAAAAAGAATAAGTTTTGAATTTAAATAATCTTTAATATTTTTGTGATAATCTAAATGATCTCTTGATAAATTTGTGAACAACGCAGTCTTAAATTTTATGTTATCTAATCTATGTTGTTTTAGTCCATGACTTGAGGCCTCCAATATCACATTTTCAATTTTATGCTTTTTAAGTTTTTGTAAAAGTTTGTGAATGCTTATGGGATCTGGTGTTGTGTTTGTTGCTTTCAATTTAAATTTATTTGATAATAAGCCAAGAGTTCCTAGTGATGCTGCTTTTTTATTGTTTAAATTTAATATTTGTTGGTAAAAATTTGCTACTGATGTTTTGCCGTTTGTTCCGGTAACAGCTATGATGTTATTTGGTTTTAATTTGTAAATTCTGCTAGATATTTCTGACAGCAATTCTCTTGGATTTTTATCATATATAAATAATATATTTTGTTTGTTAAACCCCTCAAATTTAATACTTGATACTATTATTTTTGCACCATTTTTAATCGCACTATTTATATATTTTTCACCATTTGAGTTACTACCGTTTATAGCAAAAAAAATATCATTTGGTTTGCAGTCTTTACTATTGAATTTAATCTCATTAAAATTAATTTTTTTATATTTTTTGTTAATTTTTTTTAAAATTTCACCTAGTAACATTTATTTAAGCTCTTAGTATTTTGTGGCTAAAATTGGTCCTATTTTATCAATAATTTTTCCTGCGATTTCTACTGATGTCCACCCTGCAGTATTAAATGGTGTACCTGTATAAGTTCCAGTTTTATTACGATACTTATACACATAATCTTTTGAGAGCTTTGTATCTTCTAATAACACTATTAAAACATATTTTGGATTTGAAGAAGGGAATATAGATGCAAAAGTATTAATTTTTTTTTTTGTATATATCCCATTCTCAACAATCTGAGCAGTTCCAGTTTTTCCACCTACTTCGTAACCTTCAACATCTGCTAGACTTGCAGTGCCATTTAGAACAACCTTTCTTAAAATAGGATTTA
>CACASB010000004.1 GCA_902535155.1 uncultured Pelagibacteraceae bacterium | reverse complement strand
TTAACTCCACTAAAGCATTATCTATTAAGGATATGGGCAAAGTTATGGGGGAATTAAAAAAAAACTATTCAGATACATTAGATTTTTCTTTAGCTGGGAAGGTATTGAAAGAACTTTTAAATAAATAATAATTTTATGATGAAATATCCAAAAGAATATTTAGAAGAAATTAAATCAAGGCTAAAAGTATCTACCGTTGTGTCTAAATACTTAGCAATTAAAAAAAAGGGTAAAGAGTTTGTTGGTTTATCTCCTTTTAAAAATGAAAAAACTCCTTCATTTACTATTAACGATGAAAAAGGTTTTTATCATTGTTTTAGCACTGGAGAACATGGAAATATTTTTGATTTTTTAATGAAAACACAAAATTTAAAATTTGGAGAAGCAGTTAGGAGTTTAGCAAATCTTGCTGGCATTCAACCTCACAGATTTACTAAACAAGATGAACAAAGAGAAAAAGATTGGAATATCTATACTGAAATATATGCAACTTATATTAAAAGTAACAAAATAAATATAGTTTCAAAAAATTATCAAAATAATAAAATTCTGGACTATTTAAAAAATAGAAGTCTAGATAGTAAAGTTGTTGAAGAATTTAGTTTAGGCTACGTACCATTTGAGTCTAAAACATTTTTAAATATGAAGAGTCAATTTGAGGAAAAAAGTTTAAAAGACTCAGGCCTATTTTATTTAGATGAGAGAAAAAATGAATATGTTGACAGATTTAGAGGGAGACTTATTTTTCCAATTTATTCTCTAACAGGTAAACCAATAGCCATTGGAGGGCGAATAATTGAAGACAATAAAAAATTAGCAAAATATATTAATTCTCCGGAAACAAATTTTTTTAAAAAAGGAAACAATCTTTATAATTTAAATAAAGCAAGAAAAGTTTCTATTAAGAATAATGAAGTTTATTTAGTTGAAGGTTATATGGATGTTATAAGTTTATATAATAATCAAATATTTAATTGTGTTGCGAACCTCGGCACTGCACTTACAAATAGACAAGTTTTATCACTAGGTCAATTTTATCCAGAAATTATAATTTGTTTTGATGGAGATGATAGTGGTTTCAAAGCAGCTTTAAGAGCAGCTGAAAATTCTTTAAAATTTTTACAACCTGAAAAGCAAATATCATTTTTATTTTTACCTAATGGAGAAGATCCTGATAGTTTTATAAAAAGCAAGGGTAGAGAATATTTTTTAAAATATTCTGATGATAATAAAATACAAATACATAGGTTTATTTTCAATCATTACATAAACAATTCCAAAAAAACACCCACGGAACTTGCCATGATTGAAAAAAAATTAACAAACTTAGCCAATACTATTGTTGATAATATTGTTAAAAAATATGTTTTAGGATATTTTTTAGATCAACTATTAAATTTTCTTCCGTCTAAAATTAATTTTAACCAAAAAAATTACAAACCTAAAAATACGAAATCACTGGAAATAACAAAAAATATTTATAAGGAGACACAAAAGTTTAATTCTATTGAAATTAAAGAATTCTCAATGTTGTACATAATTTTAAATAATCTAGATTTTTTTTTTCATCGTTTAGACCTATTTAATGATGTGTTATTTTTTTCAGAAGAGAATAAAATTCTTTTTCAACTAATTGAGCAATCATTAAAAGATAGGAATTTTAATGATATCATTATTGATAATAAATACTTAGATAAAATTAATAAATTTGCTACAGTCAAACATATCGTTAAAAAAAACGATGAAAATCATTCTAAATTAGTTGAAATTTTTGAAGATATAAAAAAAGATCTTAAAACTTATAGTCTTGAACTGAGAATTCAGGAGTTAGAATCAAAATTTGCCAAAGATTTCAATCAAACTACTTTTGATGAAATCAGAAGGCTAAAAAAAGAGCAAAATATTAATTAAATAAAGTTAAAAAAACGTAGATTTTTTTAAAATTGTCTTTATATAAGGATTTCCAATTTTAAAACTGTGGAAAGAATAATTACAAAATCGTTTGCAAGATTAATGGGCAGGGGTGTTCATAGAGGTTTTATCACCTATGAGGAACTCAGTAAGTCTCTTGGTAAAAGAAATTTATCAAGTCAAAATTTATCACAAGCTTTTTTACATATGCTTGATGAAAAAATAACTCTTGTTGAAAAAAAATCTGACTTCAAGTCTATAAAAAAAAGAGACAATCAAAGCAAAGAAGAGCCAAAAAGTTTAGATAAAAGCGATGATCCTATTAGAATGTACTTAAGGGAAATGGGTGGTGTAGAACTTTTATCGAGAGAAGGCGAGATTGCTATTGCTAAAAGAATTGAGGCTGGGAAAGATGTCATGTTAAATGCATTATCTCAAAGCCCTATAACCGCCCAACAATTTTACGAATGGAATGAAAAACTTCAAAATGATGAGATAATGGTTCGTGAAATAATTGATATTGATACTAACTACATGGAGGAAGAAAATTCCACACAAAATTTAAAGAACAAAAAAGATAAGCAAGAATTAAAGTCAGATAAAGGGAATTCTTCAGAAGACAAGAAAGAATCCAACTCAGAAGATGAAGATGAATTTAATCCAACTCTTGCAGCTATGGAAAGTGAAATCAAACCTAAGGTTTTAGAGACGGTAAATAGTTTGACAAAAAATTATTCTAAATTAATAAAACATCAAAAAGAAAAACTAAATTATATTTTGAATAGTATTAAATTTTCGCCTGCGAAAGAAAAAAATTATCAAAAATTAGTTCATGATATTCTACAAAGCATAAAATCTTTGCAACTATCCCCCTCAGTTTTAGAAACTTTGGTGCAAAAAACACTATACAGAAAATAAAAAAATAATCTCACTAGAGGGTAATTTGCTTAGACTTGCAATGAATGACAAAATTTCTAGAGATGAATTTATAAAATTTTATATTGGAAATGAAATAAATCCAAATTTAAAGAACTTTTTAGCCTCTAATCCTTCATGGAAAAATTTTTTTAATAAAAATAAAAACGAATTTAAAAATATAAAAGATAGATTAATCGAGATAAGTCACAAATTGGGAATAAGCGTTACAGATTTTAAAAAATTAGTTAGCCGAGTTCAAAAAGGAGAAAAAGAGTCTCGAATAGCAAAAAAAGAGATGGTAGAAGCAAATCTAAGATTGGTAATTTCTATTGCAAAAAAATACACTAATAGAGGTTTGCAGTTTTTAGATTTAATCCAAGAAGGCAACATTGGACTAATGAAAGCAGTTGATAAATTTGAGTATAGAAGAGGATATAAATTTTCTACTTACGCTACCTGGTGGATTAGACAAGCAATAACGAGATCTATAGCAGATCAAGCTCGAACTATTCGGATCCCAGTTCATATGATTGAAACAATAAACAAAATTGTGAGAACACAAAGACTTATATTAAGCGAATTTGGAAGAGAGGCAACACCAGAGGAATTAGCAAAAAAACTAAGAATGCCTTTAGAAAAAGTGAGAAAAGTTTTAAAAATTTCTAAAGAGCCAGTTTCATTAGAAAAACCAGTGGGCGATGAAGAAGACAGTAACCTTGGAGATTTTATTGAGGACACAAAAGCTTTAGCTCCACTAGAGCAAGCAATAAAATCTAATCTGAGTGAAGCGACAACAAAAATTCTTTCAACATTAACACCAAGAGAAGAAAGGGTTTTAAGAATGAGATTTGGAGTAGGAATGAACACAGACCACACACTCGAAGAAGTTGGCCTACAGTTTTCTGTTACTCGAGAAAGAATTAGACAAATCGAGGCAAAAGCATTAAGAAAACTCAAACATCCCAGCAGATCAAAACAATTAAAAAGTTTTTTGGAAAGTTGAGTTTGTAATTTATTTAATAAATGGATTTGGTAAGTGTAATAATTCCATATTATAAAAAAAAAAAATATATAACAGAAACTATAAATTCTGTTCTAGATCAGTCCTATAAAAATTTTGAAATAATAATAATTTATGATGATGAAAGTTTTGAAGATCTAAATTTTCTTGAGCAAATAAAAGTAAAAGATGAGAGAATATTAATAATTAAAAACCAAAAAAATTTGGGAGCAGGGATATCTAGGAATATTGGGATATCAAAATCTAAAGGAAAGTATCTAGCCTTTTTGGATGCCGATGATGTTTGGAAGCCGAATAAGCTAGATAATCAAATTACTTTTATGAGGTCTAAAGATTACGCCGCAACGCATACTTCTTATTTAATAATTGATGAATTTAAAAAAGTCATTGGAAAAAGAACTGCCAGAACATTTAATGGATTAAATGAGTTACTAAAATCTTGCGACATTGGTACTTCCACAATGATAATAAAAAAAGATCTAATTAATGATAAAATTAAGTTTGCATCCTTGACCACAAAAGAGGATTTTGTTCTTTGGTTAAAATTGTTAAAAGAAAAGATAAAGATACATGCTTTAGACGAGGAATTAACTTTGTGGACAAAGTCTAAATCTTCATTATCTTCTTCAACATTAAGGAAATTAATTGATGGTTTTACTGTTTATAATAAATATATGAATTTCAATTTTTTGAAATCCACCTACTATTTAATTTGTTTGGGTATAAATTTTCTTTTAAAAAATAAATGATTTATTTTTCTTTAATTTATATTTTATTTACAATTTTAATTGCAATTTATTTTAAAAAACAAAATTACCTATCTAATTTTTCTGGCGATAATCATCAGCTTTTTTCAAATGAAAAAAATATTCCTTTAGTAGGAGGTGCACTACTATTCATACCTACAATTTTATTAAATTTAGAAAACTTTTTTTTTGTTGTATCAATACTCTTTATAACTTTGATTGGTTTTTTATCTGATAGAAAAATTTTAGCATCACCTAAAAAAAGAATATTATTTCAATTAACTTTTGTAGTAATTTCTGTAAATACACTTGATTTAGAAATAATTTCATCCAGAGTAAATTTTTTTGACGATTTATTAGAAATTAGTGTTTTAAATATTTTCTTTACTTCATTTTGTTTACTAATTTTAATAAACGGTTCTAATTTTATCGATGGGTTGAATGGACTTCTAATACTTTATATGACGTCAGTTATATTTGTTATATTTAAACTAGGCCTTGTTCCACAGAATATTATAGATAAAAATATTTTCATTAATTTTATATTTTTCTTAGCAATTTTAGCAATTTTAAATCTATTTAATGTGCTGATGTTAGGAGATAGCGGAGCTTACTTGATGAGTTTTTTTGTGGGATATTTAATTATTACCAGTCATAAGTTAAACCCTAATATTTCTCCTTATTTTTTTATTACACTAATATGGTACCCATGTTATGAAAATCTTTTCTCAATTATTAGAAAACTTAAAACAAAATTGTCTCCTCTAGCACCAGACAACAATCATTTACATCAACTACTTTATAAACAAATAAATAAAAGGTTATTTAAAAACAAACTTTTTGCTAACAACATAGGTAGTATTTTAATTAATTTTTTTAATTTACTGATAATATTAATTAGTTTGCAAGATCCTTATAATACAGTGTATCAAATTAAAATTATCATTGGTTGTACTATATTTTATACAATTATTTTTATGTTGCTAAAAAGTAAAAATAAATAATTTATGAGTGTTAAGTTAATAAATATAATACTATTTTATTTTTTGAGCATTATCTCAACTTTGGGATATGGTTTCATTTTTAGAAAAATTTTTACTAATAAAAACGTTGATCTGGACTATGGGTATTGTGGATTGATTGGAATTTTTTTCTTAACTATTTACTCCTATATATCACATTTTTTTATCAAACATGGCTTACTTCATAATTCAATTATATTCTTTTTAGGAATTTTAATGTTCATACTTTTATTAAGATCAAATTATAAAAAAAATAATTTAATAGTTCTATGTATTGTTTTTTTTGTAATTCTTATTTCTTTTTTTGGTTTTAAAACACATGATGATTTTCCTTATTATCATTTCCCTTACACAAATTATTTAACTACTTCAGAAATTATTATAGGTGTTGGTAACTACGATCCATCATGGCGTTACCCTTCATCTATATTTTATTTCAATTCATTGTTCTTCCTGCCTGTTATTAAACACTTTTCTTACCATATAGGAGCAGTATTAATTATGGGCTTTTCTATATTTACAATTTCTTTAAAAATCCTAGAAAAATACAATTTAAAAAAATATGATCAATTGTTTTTTTATAATCTGCTTTCATTATCTTTTATTTTAGTTTTTTTTTATAGACTAGCAGAACACGGAACCGATAGATCTGCACAAATTTTGAGTTTTATTTTAATATCTGAAATATTAATCTTTTTCTTTAAAGAGCAAAATTTTAATTCATTCTCAACTAAAATTTTTGTTATTGGCGTTTTGGCAATATCATTAAAGGTACTGTATTTAGTTTATTTGATTTTGTTAGTGCCAATAATATATTTTATTTATAAAGAAAAAAATCTAAATTATTTTAAAGAAATAACTAAAAACTACTATTTTTATTTTTCAATTTTATTTTTAAGTTTAATTATAACAATTAATTTTTTTAACTCTGGATGTCTAATGTATCCAATTACTCTTACTTGTTTTGAGAATTATATCTGGTCTGCTTCTTTAGACGACGTTTTAAGAATGAAGATACATTATGAAAATTGGTCAAAAGCCGGTGCTACCCCAATTTTCAGAGTCGAGAATGTAGAAGAATACATCTCATATTTGAATTGGTTTTCTGGTTGGATAGATAGATACTTCTTTAATAAAATGAGTGATTACTTGTTAGGATTAGTATCATTATCAATAATTTTTTATTTTGTATTTTATTCAAAGAAAATAAATTATCAAAAAAAAGAAAACTTAAACCTATTATATTTTACTTTAGTGTTATTGTTTTTAGAATGGTTTTATAATCACCCATCTCTAAGATATGGAGGGTACTACATTATTGCGATTTTAATATTTATTCCTCTGTCTGCTAAATTATCAAATTTCGAAAATCATGGTAAAAATTTTAAAAATAAAATTTTTATTATACTTTTCATAACTATTTCAATATTCTCCTATAGAAACATAGACCGTATTGTTCAAGAAAAAAAAATATATAAATACTCGCCAGTTTTTAACGTCTACTACCATGTTGATGAAGATCACCATTTTAGAGTTGAAAGAGAATTTACTAATATTAAAAAATTTTACGATGATTGTACAAAATTAAAAGTTTCATGCAAAAATCAAAATAAACTAATTGCTAAAAAAAAATATGGAAGATTTATTTTTATTCTTCCTGAAAATTTTAAAATTGAAGAATAAAAATAATTAATATTCAGAAAAACAAATTTTTAATTAATATTTTAAACTTTTTTAATAATTTTAGGCTAAAATGACTGCAAAAAAAAATAAAAACGATACTGTATAGACAAAAGTTTATTAACCTTTACATTGCAAAAAATTAATTATATTTAAATTTATAAGTGAAAAAAAAAGCTCTTATTTTTGGAATAACTGGACAAGATGGATCTTATCTTGCTGAGCTGTTACTAAAAAAAAAGTATTTAGTTCATGGTGTAAAAAGAAGGTCATCTTCAATTAATACTTTTAGAGTGGATCATATTTATCAAGACCCACAGATTAAATCCAGGAACTTTTTTTTACATTATGGTGATATAACTGACTCTACCTCTGTATCAAAAATAATAGAGTCAATTAGACCTCACGAAATTTATAACCTAGCTGCCCAATCTCACGTGGCAGTTTCTTTCGAGGTTCCCGAATATACTGCAAATGCAGATGCGCTTGGTACTTTAAGAATATTGGAGGCTATAAAGTTTCATAAATTGGAAAAAAAAACAAAATTTTATCAAGCTGGAACTTCTGAAATGTACGGTAAAGTTCAAGAAACACCTCAAAATGAAAAAACAAATTTTTATCCTTTAAGTCCATATGGCGTAGCCAAGTTATATGCTCATTGGATAACTAAAAACTACAGGGAAGCGTACAATATTTTTGGTTGCAACGGTATACTTTTCAATCATGAGAGTCCTCGAAGAGGAGAAACTTTTGTAACAAAAAAAATTATAAGAGCCTTAGTAAAAATTAAAATGGGCAAGCAAAAAAAACTTTTTTTAGGAAATTTAGATTCTAAAAGAGACTGGGGGCATGCTAGAGATTATGTGATCGCTATGTGGAAAATTCTTCAACAAAAAAAACCAGATGACTTTGTTATTGCCACTGGTAAACAATTAAGCATAAGACAATTTGTTAATTTGGTAGCTAGGAAATTAAACTTTAATATTGTTTGGAGAGGAAAAGGCATAAGTGAAAAAGGATTTGACTTAAATACAAAAAAAAACATCATTATGATAGACAAAAATTACATCAGGCCACTAGATGTAAATACACTTTTAGGAAATGCTGCAAAAGCCAGAAAACAACTCTCATGGAAGCCAAAAACAAATATTGATCAACTTATTGAGGAAATGATATCAGAGGAATTAAATATCTTAAATGTTAAATAAAAAAAGCAAAATTTTCATTGCAGGACACAAAGGTATGGTTGGTTCATCTATAAAAAAAAAATTTATATCCCTAGGATTTAAAAATTTATTATTAGCTGACAAAAATAAACTGAATTTATTAGATCAAAAAAAAGTCTTCAATTATTTAAAAAAAAATAAACCTCAATTAGTTATCATAGCTGCAGCAAAAGTAGGGGGTATTTTGGCTAATTCAAAATTTAAAGACAAATTTCTTTATGAAAATCTTCAAATCCAAAATAATTTAATACATGGATCTTATTTAGCAAAAATTAAAAATTTAATTTTTTTAGGATCAAGCTGTATCTATCCAAAAAATTCTAAACAACCAATGAAAGAAAAATATATTTTGTCAGGTAGATTAGAGGAAACGAATGATGCTTATTCAGTAGCTAAAATTGCAGGTATTTATATGTGTGCCAATTATACAAAAAATCATAATTTAAATTATAAATGCTTTATGCCACCAAACATGTATGGCCCAGGGGATAATTATGATCTTCAAAATTCACATTTTTTTTCTGCTTTGATTAAAAAGATTTATATTGCGAAAAGTAAAAATAAAAAACATATAGTATTATGGGGCTCTGGTAATGCGAGAAGAGAATTGATGTTTGTTGATGACTTTGCTAACGCACTTATTTTTTTTATGAATAAAAAGATTAAAGAAGACTTTATAAATATTGGAACTGGTAAAAGTTACTCAATTAAATGGTATACTAAATTTTTAATGAAAAAGATTGGGGTAAATTTAAAAATTAAATTTGATAAAAAAAAACCTGATGGTATGCCAAAAAAATGTTTGGATATATCTATAGCAAAAAAATATGGCTGGAAACCAGAAAGTGATTTTCACAGAGGTTTAGATATTACTCTTAAGGATTTCCAAAAAAATTATTAAAATTAGCTAAAATTTGATATTTACAAGTCCGCATAATGAAGTATAAGACCTTTGCCTGGTGATTATTGCGAAGGTGTAATACCCGATCCCATTCCGAACTCGGAAGTCAAGCCCTTCTGCGCCGATGGTACTTTGTCTTAAGGCATGGGAGAGTAGGACGTTGCCAGGCTATTACATTATGAAAATTAAAAGTTCTCTTAAATCCCTAAAAAAACGAGATTTAAACTCTAAGATGGTTAAAAGAAGAGGAAGAGTTTACATAATCAATAAAAAAAATCCAAAATTTAAAGCTAGACAAAAATAAATCTATGGAAAACGATAGCCACAAGAAAACTTGGGAAAATTTTACAAAATTTGTTCTTTGGGGGACAATATCAGTTATTGCTATATTAGTAGTCTTAGCTATTGTTTTATTATAAATTCAAAAATGTTTTAATGATAATAGGTTCTGTTTGTGAAAATAAAGCTTCTGAAAAAAGAATTTCTGTAACACCAGAAAACGTAAAAAAATTTGTATCGAACGGTTTTAAAGTATACCTCGAAAAAAACTATGGTTCTCATCTTGATATTGATGATCAAAAATTTTCAGAAAATGGCGCTGAGTTTTTTAACAACAAAGAAGAAATTTTAAAAAATTGTGATATCTTATTGCAACTAAACCTTCCAGTTGAAAAAGACTTAAAAAATTTATCACCTAATAAAAATTTGATAGGAGTTTTCAATCCTACTAATAATAAAGACCGTATTTCAGAGCTTTCTAAAAATAATATCAATGTTTTTTCTTTGGAATTATTACCAAGAATAACTCGTGCACAATCTATGGATATTTTATCTTCACAAGCAAACTTAGCTGGATACAAGGCTGTGGTTGATGCATTTTCTTTTTTTAATAAAGCAATTCCAATGATGATGACTGCTGCCGGAACCATTCCAGCAGCCAAGGTTCTTGTTGTTGGTGCGGGAGTTGCCGGATTGCAAGCTATAGCTACAGCAAAAAGAATGGGAGCAATCGTATTTGCAACCGATGTTAGGATGGCATCTAAAGAGCAAGTTGAAAGTTTAGGCGGAAAGTTTTTAGTAGTTGAAGGCTCAGAAAATCTAGAAACATCAGGAGGATATGCAAAAGAGGCCTCAGCAGAATTTAAAAAAAAACAAGAAGACTTGCTGAAAGAAACTTTAAAAAAAATAGATATAGTTATTTGTACAGCTTTAATACCAGGTAAAAGAGCCCCTCTGATAATTAAGAAAGATATGATTAATGGAATGCCCAAAGGTTCAGTCATTTATGATTTAGCTGCATCCCAAGGAGGAAATACTGAATTCGCTAAACCAGATGAAATAGTTGATGTAAATGGTGTTAAAATATTGGGTGATAGTAATTTACTTAATAAACTCCCAGTATCTGCGTCGAATTTATACTCCAAAAATTTACTTAATTTTGTCATAAATTTATATGATAAAAAAAACAATAAAATTAATATAAACCTGGAAGACGAAATAATTAAAAAAACTTTAATAACTTGATATGGAAATAGATCCTTTTATATTCAGGCTAAGTATATTTATACTCTCAATTTTTATTGGATATTACGTAGTGTGGAGCGTTACACCTTCTCTTCACACACCCTTAATGTCTGTTACAAATGCAATATCATCAGTAATTATAGTTGGAGCTATAATTGCAGCTTTGGCAGGAAATAATGAAAATATTTTTAACGAGGCAAGTGTATTTGGATTTTTAGCTATTATATTAGCCGCTGTTAATATTTTTGGAGGTTTCTTAGTAACACAGCGAATGCTAGCAATGTATAAAAAGAAGAAAAAATAATGATCTCTACAAATTTACTTGCTTTATTTTATCTAGTTTCAGGTGTGCTATTTATTTTAGCCTTACGAGGACTATCATCTCCTGAGACTTCAAGACAAGGTAATTTTTTTGGTATTTTGGGAATGCTTATCGCAGTTGTAGTAACATTTTTATCAACAGGCAACTTCTCAACTAGCTTTATTTATGTAATTGTTTTCATTTTGATTGGAGGAAGCATTGGTGCTTTTATAGCATTTAAAATTCCAATGACAGCAATGCCCGAACTGGTAGCTGGTTTCCATAGTTTAGTTGGTTTAGCTGCAGTTTTTGTGGCAATTTCAGCTTTTTTAAATCCAGAGGCATTTAATCTAGGTACAACTGGCAATATTAAGCTAGCAAGTTTAATTGAGATGTCAATTGGAGCAGCTGTTGGTGCTGTAACTTTTTCTGGCTCAATAATTGCATTTTTAAAACTAAGAGGAATAATGTCTGGTGCACCTATTACATTCCCAGGTCAGCATATTTTAAATTTAATTATCTTAATATCACTAGTAGCTTTAACTTATTTTCTATGTGTAATACAAGCCTCAAATTTGTTTTGGACTTTAATAGCAATTTCATTTTTGGTTGGAATACTATTAATAATACCAATTGGTGGAGCAGACATGCCAGTGGTAATATCAATGTTAAACTCCTATTCGGGGTGGGCAGCAGCAGGAATAGGTTTTACTTTAGAAAATACAGCATTAATTATTACGGGTGCTTTAGTTGGTTCTTCAGGAGCAATTTTATCTTACATAATGTGTAAAGGAATGAATAGATCTTTCTTTAGCGTAATTTTAGGTGGGTTCGGGGGTACCGATCAAATATCGAAATCTAATAACATAGAACAAAAACCTGTAAAAAGTGGAAATTCGGATGATGCCGCTTTTTTAATGAAGAATGCATCGTCTGTAATTATTGTCCCAGGATATGGAATGGCTGTTGCACAAGCCCAGCATGCATTAAGAGAAATGGTGGATACTTTAAAGAAAAATGGTATCAAAGTCTCTTATGCTATACACCCTGTTGCAGGAAGAATGCCTGGACACATGAATGTATTACTCGCTGAAGCAAATGTTCCATACGATGAGGTATTTGAATTAGAGGAAATTAATAATGATTTTGCTAATTGCGATGTGGCTTATGTAATTGGCGCTAACGATGTTACGAATCCAGTAGCAAAAACTGATCCACAAAGCCCTATTTATGGTATGCCAATACTAGATGTAGAAAAGGCAAAATCAGTTTTATTTGTTAAAAGAAGTCTATCCCCAGGCTATGCAGGAGTAGATAATGATCTATTTTACAGAGAAAACACTTTGATGCTTTTTGCAGATGCAAAAAAAATGACTGAAGACATTATTAAGAGTTTTTAAAAGTGACACAAATTTATTGCGATATTGCAGATATTACTACAATAAAAAAATTTTCTAAAAAAAAAATTGTAAAAGGGTTTACTACCAACCCAAGTTTAATGAGAAAAGCAGGAGCCAAAAATTATGAGTTGTATTCAAAAGAAATTTTAAAAAATTGTAATAATAAATCAATTTCATTTGAGGTTTTCGCAGATGATTATAAAAATATTTTAAGTCAAGCATTAAAAATAAAATCCTGGGGGAAGAACGTTTATGTCAAAATACCTGTAGAAAACTCTAAAGGAATATTTATGGGTAAAGTCATTAATGAGTTAAGCAGAAAAAATATTAAAATGAATATAACTGCAGTATATACTCATAAACAAACCTTACAAATATTAAGTAAAATTAAAAAAAATACAAATTTAATTATTTCAGTATTTGCTGGAAGAGCTGGCGATGTAGGCAAGGATCCAATTCCAGAAATAAAGAAAAGTCTTTATAGCGCAAGAAAATTTAAAAACGTAAAAATTCTTTGGGCTAGTGTTAGAGAACCATATAATTTTACACAAGCGTCCCAACTTGGATGTCATATAATTACAATACCGCCAAATATAATTTCAAAAATAGAGAAATTTGGAAGATCCTTTAAAAAATTGACAAATGACACAGTCAAAGCTTTTTTAGTTGATAGTAGAAAATCTAAATTTAAAATCTAAGATTTGGTTGCGGGGGACGGATTTGAACCGCCGACCTTCAGGTTATGAGCCTGACGAGCTACCAGACTGCTCCACCCCGCGATATTAAATTCTATTTTTTAATTTGTTTAGTTTTTTTACTCTTTTAATGTTTTCCTGAAGAATTCTTTTCTTTTTCTCTGACGGCTTTTCATAATTAGATTTAAGTTTAACAATCTTAAAAAAACCGTCTCTTTGAAGTTTTCTTTTTAAAACTCTCAAAGCTTGTTCCACATTATTGTCTTTAACGTCTATTTTAATAACATCCTCCAAAAATGCGTAGTAATTAACATCTAAAGAAATTTATGTCTATTATTTTTTTAATTAGTTTGTAGATTTTGTTTTTGGCCTTTTTCTTTAAGTTTTTTCTCTTTCTTTATACGCCTTTCAGCCTTCTCCAAAGCGTCTGATAAATCTTTTTGTGAAAATAAATTTATAGCGACTGGATCTTTAGCATTCAAATTATTAAAATTCCAATAGCTTTTATTTCTTATCGCAACAACAGAGTTTTTTGTTATACCTACCAGCTTAGCAATTTGAGAGTCTTTTAATTGAGAATGGTTTTTGATTAACCATAGAACTGAATCTGGCTTATCTTGTCTTTTGGATAAGGGAATATATTTTTTTAGTTTCTTGTCAGTTTCTTTAACATCTATATCATAATTTGTTATATTTAGTGGTCTTCCCTGATCTTTGCTAGATAAATCAATTTCTTGCTTAGTCAATTGCCCTGATGTTATAGGATTATATGGTTTAATACCTTTTGCAACTTCCCCATCAGCTATACCTTGAACTTCTATTTCATGTAAATTACAAAAATTTGCAATTTGTTTAAATGTTAAAGTTGTATTTTCAACTAACCATACTGCAGTTGCCATTGGCATTAATGGTGTCATAGTCATAATCTAAATTATTTTTTTGTCTCTGATTTAAAATTTTGAAATTTTTTATTAAATTTGCTTACTCTACCTTTGTCTAAAATCTTCTGTTTTCCACCCGTCCATGCAGAATGTGACTTAGGATCAATCTCAAGTTTAAGTACATCTCCTTCACTTCCCCAAGTGGATTTTGTCTCAAATTGGGTCCCGTCAGTCATCTCAACTTTTATATTGTGATAGTTTGGGTGAATATTTTTTTTCATAGTGAATTTATAGCAAAAGAAAATTATAAAACAATTAAAAGATATTAATTTTTTTATTTAAAGCGCCGCTAATTCTCTCATTTGATGCTTTTATGCTTATTTTATTAAATTCTTTAAATTCAAAATTATCAACTACTCCTCCAGCCTCTTTTATCAAAACAGTACCTGCTGCTATATCCCATAGATTTACATTTTTTTCTAAGCAAACATCAAATCTACCACATGAAACATATGCTAAATCTAAAGCAGCACTTCCTGTATTTCTAATAATTAAATTTTCAGGAAGATTTTTTCTAAAATTAACCCCATAAAGACAATCAGAAATATTATTTTTTTTTGAAACTCTTATACTTTTGTTATTTAAATACGAGCCACCGTTTTTTTCAGCATAAAATAATTCATCTTTTATGGGATCATATATAACACCAGCAATAATTTCTTTTTCGAACAAAAGTGCAATTGAAATGCAAAAATGTGGAATACCGTTTAAAAAATTTGTAGTACCATCAATTGGATCAACTATCCAAAAATTATCTTTATCTTTATTTTTAATAAAACCACTTTCTTCAGTTAAAATTGAAAAATTTTTTTTTGATTTTTCAAGTTCTTTAATAATAATTTCTTCCACTTTTCGGTCTGCATTTGTGACGAAATTATTTGGACCTTTCAAAGAAACTTGTAATTTTTCTACCTCACCAAAGTCTCTAATTAAGATTTTTGAGGCTTTTTCGGATGCTTTAATCATTAAATTTAGGTTAGGAGAAATAGAATTCATATTAAATTTTTTTTACATACTCCATGGTTCTTGTATCAATAACAATTTCATCACCAGATTCTATGAAAGGTGGAACTTGAATATTTAAACCATTTTCAAGAGTTGCAGGTTTATATGATGAAGAAACAGTTTGCCCTTTTAAAGCCACATCTGTAACTTTAATCTTACTATTTATTTGATTTGGTAATTCAACAGATATTGCTGCATCATCATGGAAACTAATCATAACCTCTAAATTTTCAACAAGTAATTTTCCTTTTTTTCCTAAGATATCTTTCTTAATTTCGATCTGCTCAAATGATCTGGGCTCAATAAAAAAATAATTTTTTTCATCTTCATAAATATAATTATATTTTATTTCCTCTAATGATGCTTTTTCAACAGTTTCACTTGATCTAAATCTCTCATTTAATTTAGTATTTTTATTAATACTTTTCATTTCTATTTGAGCAAATGCACCACCTTTACCAGGTTTAACATGTTGAGTTTTTAACACTTGCCACAAATCATTTTTATACTCTAAAAGCATACCCACTCTAATTTCACCAGCGTTAATTTTCATAAAAATTTATTAATAGCCTCTATTGGTTTTATTTTTTTGTTTTTCCAAATGTAGCCTGAGATAGCCAAAAAGTTTGCCTTATTCAATAGAAGTTTTTGATAATTATTAGAGTTAATACCTCCGATCGCAACTATTGGTTTATTTGTGATCCTTTTAGCTTTTTTTAATATGCTGACCGAAGCTTTGAATTTTACTTTTTTTGTTTTTGACAAATTAAAAGCTCCAAATGCCAAGTAATCTGCTTTGTTTCGTATAGCAACTTTGGCTAAATTAATTGAATTGTGGCATGTGACTCCTATTATTTTATTTCCAATTAGTTTTCTCGCATCTAAGACATTCATATCTTTTTGACCTAGGTGACAACCATCCGCTTTTAATCTTTTTGTTAAAAAAACATCATCGTTTATAAGAAACTTAACGTTAAAATTCTTACAGATTTTTTTTATTTTTTTTCCGATAATCAATTTTTTTTTAAAACTTTCCTTTTTTAGTCTTAGTTGAAAAAAACTAATTTTATTTGTCTTGAATACTTTAATTAAATCACTGTAAAACGATTTTTTAATCGTCAATGGAGAAATTAAATAAATAAATTTTTTTTTATTAATTTTCAAGATCTTTAGACCATTTTCCTTGAGCTGCTAATGTATTCATTTTAGCTCGATGGTTAAAAACCTTTTGCGTTCCCTCAATATTTTGTATGTCTTTTGACCAAAATTTTAAGGCACTTTGCTGCAAAGCTCGGCCATATGAAAAGCTCATAATAAAACTGGTTTTATTATTTTTATTTATTAGATGTAAGTTTTCTGTTGCCTCAATTTCAGATTGACCTCCAGATAAAAAAGCTATTCCTGGAACCTCTGATGGAACAGAGCTTTTTAAACTTTCCAAAGTTAGTTTTGCAACCTCATTATTGGAGATTTTATTTTTACATTTATTACCTGCTAAAATCATGTTAGGTTTAAGTATTATCCCCTTCAAATCAACTTTGTGCAAAATTAGTTCTTCAAAGCATCTTTTAATAACCTCTGAAGTTTTTGAAAAACAATCTTTTGCTGAATGATCACCATCCATTAGTACCTCTGGCTCAACTATTGGAACCATATTACACTCTTGAACTAAAGCAGAATATCTCGCTAGCGCATGAGCGTTAGATTGAATAGAAAGTTTGCTAGGGTAATTTTTAGATATATTGTAAACACCTCTCCATTTTGTAAATTTTGCCCCAAGTTTATAATACTCTCTTAATCTTTCCCTTAATCCATCCAAGCCTTCGGTAATCTTTTCATCTGGCGATCCTGCCAAAACCTTAGCACCAGTATCGACTTTTATTCCAGGATAAGAGCCCATACTTAAAATTAATTCAGGGATCAAATTTTTTTTAGAAGTTTGTTGTTTTATTGTTTCATCATATAATATTACGCCACCTATACATTCACTCATACCTGATGAGCTGAATAGCGTTTCTCTAAATAATAATCTATTTTCTGGAGTTGATCGTACATTTACACCATCTAATCTTTTGGTCATAGTGCCTGTGCTTTCATCCGCGGCCAGTATACCTTTGCCTTTTTCTAAAATTTTAAGTGCGATGTTATTTAGCTCTGACATATCAACTTAAAGCTTTTATACCAGGAAGATCTCTCCCTTCAAGATATTCTAAAAAAGCACCACCAGCAGTTGAAACAAAATTGAAATCTTTAATTACATTGATTTTATTAATTAAAGCTATTGTATCACCTCCACCTACAACCGAATAAATTGATTTGTTTTTATTTTTTTTAACAATTGCTTTTGCAATTTCATAACTACCATTTGCAAAGTTAGGATTTTCAAAATAGCCTGCTGGTCCGTTCCATAGAACTGTTTTACTATTTTCAATAACTTTTTGAATTTTTTTAATTGTTTTCGGTCCTATATCTAAGATTAAATCATCTTCATCTATTTCATTTAGCTCTTTAACCTTTGATATACTATTTAGATTTTTTCCTACTAGAACATCTATCGGATAAGTAATTGAGCAAGAATGTTTTTTTGATGTTTTAAATATCTCTTCAATTATTTTTTCGCAATTTTCCTCTTTAACTGATTTCCCTATTTGATTTCCTTTATGATTAAGAATATTATTTGCCATTCCTCCAACAACAATAATATTATTGAACTTAGGTATTAAATTTTTAATTATCCCAATTTTCGTGGAAATCTTAGATCCTCCAACAATACAAGTAACCGGTTTTTTTATTTCAGATGTAACTTTTTTTAAAGCACTCAACTCTGCTTCCAATTGAAGTCCAGCAAAAGAGGGTATAAACTTAGTGATTTTACAAACAGATGCATGAGCTCTATGAGAACAAGAGAATGCATCATTAACAAACAAATCTGCCAAACTCGCCAATTGTCGAGCAAATGAAGAGTCATTTTTCTCTTCTTCGTTATAAAATCTAATATTTTCTAAAAATATAATTTCATCATCTTTATCTTTAAATAGTTCGTCTTTTTTTAATTCAAAAATATCATTACTAATTAGTTTAATTCTTTTATTAACTTTTTTTTCTAAATTTTCACAAACCGGCCTCATAGATAGATCGTTATTTTTTTTTCCTTTAGGGCGCCCCACATGAGAAATTATTATTATACGTGAATTTTTACTTAGTAAAAAATTAATTATTGGCAAAATTTTATCTATTCTTGTTTGATCATTTATTGTGCCGTTTTTTAACGGAACATTTAAGTCCAGTCTCAACAAAACCCTTTTTTGATCTAGATTTTCGTGATCTTTAATACTCTTCATTAAGAAATCTTGTGAAGATATTCTGCTATATCACACATTCTGTTAGAAAAACCCCACTCATTATCATACCAGGCTGAAATTTTACCCATGTTTTTACCTACTACGCTTGTTAAACTTGCATCGACAATTGATGATGCTGGATCATGATTAAAATCCACAGAAACAAGTTTCTCTTTTGTTACCTTTAAAACTTTATTTTTATTGTTTTTACTAAATTTTTCGAAGGCTAAATTTATTTTATTAATAGTTAAATCTTTTTTTGTGCAAAAGACTAGCTCAACTAAAGAAACATTAGGTGTAGGCACTCTCATTGCAATGCCTTCTAATTTACCTTTTAGTGAAGGTAAAATTTCACTAATTGCTTTTGAAGCCCCTGTTGAGGTTGGCACAATTGATTGGCTAGCAGATCGAGCTCTTCTAGGATCTTTATGAGAATTATCAAGCAATCTTTGATCAGTCGTATAAGAATGAATAGTTGTCATGAAACCTTTTTCAATCTCAAAATTTTCATTTAACACGTAAACAACTGGAGCTAGGCAATTAGTTGTGCATGAAGCAGCAGAGATAATTTTGTCTTTATTTAAAATATTTTTATGGTTCACTCCATAAACTATGGTTTTGTCAGCATTCTTACATGGTGCTGAAACAATTACTTTTTTAGCACCATTCTTAATGTGGGAAATTAACTTCTCTTTTGAATTAAATTTGCCCGTGCATTCAAGCACTATATCAACATTATATTTTTCCCAAGAAATATCATTTAAATTATTTTCTTGAGAATAAGTAATTTTATTTCCATTAATTATTAACTTATTACTTTTAACGGACACATTTCCCTTAAATTTTCCGTGTATACTATCTCTCTTTATAAGATCACATGCCGTGCTAATATTTGCTCTATTGTTAATATGACTAATTTTTAAATTTTTATGGTTTTCTTCGAAAATAGATCGTAGGACCATCCTACCAATTCTACCTAATCCGTTAATTCCAATTTTTGCTTTCACAATTTTTCCTTAATTTTATTTACGATATTTTGCTCATCTAATTTAAAATGATCGTAAATATCTTTATATGGTGCACTTTTACCAAAGTCATCAATTCCAAAATTTAGACCGTTATTATTAGTGTATTTTTTCCAATAGCTAGTCTCAGATGCCTCGATTGAAACTTTCATTAAATTATTTGATAGTATTTCTGATTTGTAATTATCATTCTGTAAATCAAAAATTTCGTGACAAGGCATTGATATAACTTTTGAATAAATATTATCTGTGGCTAATTTATGACTAACTTTACACGCAAGATCTAGCTCGGAACCGCTTGAAATTAAAATTAATTTTAAATCATCTCCAGTCCTCATTATTTCATATGCCCCCTTAGAACATTGATTAATATTTAAATAATCTCTTCTGATTGGATTTGTTTTTTGCCTAGTCAAAGCAATTACACTGGGAGTATTTTTATTTTCTAAAGCTAACTGCCAACATTCAAATGTTTCTATTGTATCTGCAGGTCTAAAAACATTTAAATTTGGTATCGATCTAAGCGCCGATAATTGTTCTATTGGCTGGTGAGTTGGCCCATCCTCGCCAAGACCTATTGAGTCATGAGTAAAGACAAAAATCACTTTTTGACCCATCATTGCAGAAAGCCTGATTGAAGGCTTACAATAATCACTGAATATTAAAAATGTTCCTCCGTAAGGTATTAAATTACTGTGTAACGATATTCCATTCATTATTCCGCACATAGCGTGTTCTCTTACTCCGTAATGAATGTAGTTTCCATCAAATTTTCCAGGCCTAATAATTTTATGATTTTTCGTTCTTGTGTTGTTTGAACCAGCAAGATCAGCAGATCCCCCAATAAGATTTGTTAATTTCGATGCAATTTCTAGAAACTTTTCAGAGGATTTTCTGGTTGCCATTGGCTCCAACGTTTTTAAATAATTTTTTTTTAATTCCTCTATTTCCTCACTTATAAGGTTTGGAATTAAATTATTTTTTTTTTCAAGATCTTTAGAATTACCTTTTTCAGCTGCCAGTGATGCTCTATTTCCAATTTCCCTCCATGCATTTAAAATTTTATCCGGGACTTCGAAAGGCTTGTACTTCCAATTTAACTTTTTTCTTACGAGTTTTATTTCGTCTACACCCAAAGGGCTTCCATGAGAAGATGACTTACCACCTTTGTTTGGAGAACCATAACCTATTGTTGTTTTACAAGATATAGCAATCGGTTTTTTTGAATTTTGAGCTTTTTTTAATGCATTAAAAATTTGTTTTTCATTGTGTCCATTTATATCTAAGTAATTCCAACCATAACTTTCAAATCTTTTTTTTGTGTTGTCAGATACTGTCAAGTTAGTAGGACCATCTATTGAAACAGAATTATTATCAAATAATAAAATAAGATTTTTTAGTTTTAAATGGCCTGCTAGACTTAAAGCCTCATGACTAATACCTTCCATTAAACAGCCATCTCCAGCTACGACATAAGTTTTATGGCCTATGAATTTCTTACCAATTTTATTTTTTAAAATTTCCTCAGCTAGAGCAAAACCGACTGCATTTGAAATTCCCTGACCAAGCGGTCCTGTAGTTGTCTCTATTCCAGAATTTAAATGGTATTCAGGATGGCCAGCGCATATAGAATCTAGTTTTCTAAAATTTTTAATATCTTCCAAAGTAACACTTTTGTAACCGGTCAAATAAAGCAAAGAATACAGAAGCATTGATCCATGTCCTGCAGACAAAACAAATCTGTCTCTGTTTATCCAGCTTGGATTTTTAGGATTAAATTTTAAAAAATTTTTAAATAAAACTGTGGCGACATCTGCCATTCCCATAGGCATTCCTGGATGACCAGAATTTGCTGTCTCTACCGCATCTATTGATAAAAATCTGATTGCGTTAGCTAATTGTTTATGTTCTACTTTCAATTGTTGACCTATCTAGACTAAGATGACTCAATTTAATAATGTAATATATATATGAAATACTTCAGTGAGAAAGAAAAAAAGCTTGAAATAGCTCTGGACAAATTAAAAAAACTTAATTTAGTGGATGATGAAGGTCTCAAAAATATAGAATATTTATCTGATCAAAAAAATCAATTAGAAATTGAAAAAAAAGAATTAGAAAATAAACATCAGAATTTAATTAATCAACATCTTAAATTAAAGGATCAATTAAAGGATATCAAAGACAAAAATTCTAAACGTAATTTAGATCAATTAAAATTTAACGAGAAAATTGATGAATTAAATCAAGAAACAGATATTCTGTTAGGCGAAATCGATAAATGGCAAATGTAAATATTAAATTTAATGGTAAAGATTTCCTATTGTCTTGTGATGATGGACAAGAGGAACATTTAGAGGAGCTAGCAAATCATCTTGGAAACAAATTTGATAAATTAAAATTAGATCTAGGAAATATTGGAGAGAACAAATTGTTATTAATTACATCAATAAAGATAATGGATGAGTATTTTGAAACTAAAAAAAAAGTGGACATTAATAAAAAAGAAATAAAAAACATTACCGATAAGTTTAAAGAACTTAAGGCATTAGCATATAACTATAAAGATAATAAGGAGAACGAAGCAAAAATTTTTTCTGAGAACATAACTAAACTAGAAAATGAGATACAAAATCTGAAAAATCAATATGATCAAATAATTTCGAACACAACTCAACAAATTGAGGAATTTGTTGAAAAGACAAATTTAAAAAACTAGTTGCTAGTTGTGAAAAAATCTCAATTAAGAAAATTAATTCTAAAAAAGCGAGCTAATTTTAAAATTAAAAATAGTAAATTTAATTTTACGGTTTTATCAAAGATATTAAGTCGAGGATCTAAGAGTAAAAAAATAGGCTTATATTACCCAATTGGGTCTGAAGTATCTACAATTGAGCTAATTAAAAATTTAAGAACAAAAAAATATATTATTTCACTACCAGTTATAGAAAAAAACTTCGAAATGTCATTCTATGAATGGAATAAAAATACACCTTTAAATATTAATAACTTTGGTATACCTGAACCTGTAAAATTAAAAAAAATTGCACCTTCAACACTTATAATACCACTAGTAGCCTTTGATGATAAATTAAATAGACTTGGTTATGGTGGGGGTTTCTATGATAGATTTATCAATAAATTTGAAAAAAAAAAAAAATTATTGAAAATTGGCCTTGCTCTTTCATGCCAAAAAATAAATAAAGTTCCAACTGGAAAATTTGATAAAAAAATGAATTATATATTTACTGAAAATAAAGTTTACAAATGAGAATACTTTTTCTAGGAGATATTGTTGGACCTTCTGGCTGTAATGTTATTAAAAAGTTTTTACCGAGTTTAATCAAACAAAATAATTTAGAATTTGTTGTCGCTAATGGTGAAAATGCAGCTGACAGTGGAGTAGGAATAACCAAAAAAATTTCTAATGAACTATTTCAATGTGGAATTAATGTGATAACAACAGGAAACCACGTATGGGATCAAAAGGAAACCGTTGAGTATATTGAGAAAGAAAAAAAACTCTTAAGACCTCATAACTTAATTTCTCCCGCTCCAGGAAGAGGTTTTGAAATTTTTACTACTAAAAATAATTTCAAAATTGGTGTTTTAAATTTGATGGGAAACGTTTTTATGAAAAAATGCAATGATGTTTTTATAGAAACAGAAAAATTTCTTAGAGATCATAACCTTAAAAAAGATTATGATTTTTTAATAGTTGATTTCCATGGAGAAATAACCAGTGAAAAAATGGCCATTAGTCATTTATTTGATGGTAAGGCAACATTAATAACAGGTACCCATACTCATGTACCAACAAATGATGCAAGAATTTTAAGAAAAGGTTCTGCGTATATAACAGATTCTGGAATGTGCGGTGATTACGATTCTGTAATAGGTATGGATAAAGATAATTCAATAAATAAATTTTTTAAGAAAAAATCTGAAAAACATTTCCCGTCTTTAGGGGAAGGAACATTATCAGGGGTTGTTGTCGATTGTTGCACTGAGACTGGTTTAACTAAGAAAATTAAAAGTTTCTTAATGGGGGGTGTGCTGCAAAACACAATTTAATATGGCGGGTCATTCACATTGGGCTGGAATTAAACATAAAAAAGGAAGAGCAGACAAGGAAAGGTCGAAAATTTTCTCAAAATTATCCAGAGAAATTACCGTCGCAGCAAAGTTAGGTGATAAGGACCCTGATATTAACCCTAGATTAAGGTCTGCTATTCAAGCGGCAAGATCAGCTAATATGCCAAAAGATAATATTGATAGAGCAATTGATAAATCAAAATTTAATGATCAATCTAATTTTGATGAAATAAGATATGAGGGATTTGGTAACTATAAACTCGCAGTAATAGTAGAGGCATTAACTGATAATAAAAACAGAACAGCATCAAAAATACGAGAAATTTTCCAAAAAAATAGTGGAAATTTGGGAACCCAAGGCTCAGCTGCACATAATTTTAAACATCTTGGAATTATAAGAATAGATGCCGAGCAAATAGATGTTGATACTATGCTTGAAATAGCAATAAATTCTGGAGCAGATGAATGCTTTTCAAATGAGAGTTATCATGAAATACATTGCAAAAAAGAAAATATTTATGATGTGAAAAAAATTATGGAGAAAAAAATTAATAAATTTTTGTCTACAAATATTGAGTGGCATCCTCTTAATAAAGTTAAGTTAAATAAAGTACAATTTGCAGAAGCCACAAAGTTTTTAGAAACTCTAGAAGATCACGATGATGTACAAAAGGTTTACTCAAACTTAGAAATTTTGGAATAAAGCATGTTAATTATAGGTATAGATCCAGGAATAAAAGGAGCAATATGTATTTTCAAAGATGGGAATATATTGGATGTATTTGATATGCCAGTTATGCCTGTAGGAAAAAAAAACAAGTCACAAGTTAATGGCTCACAAATTTATAATGAAATTCAAAAGGTAATTATCCATGAGGATAAAAAAGATATTAAAGTGGTTATAGAACAAGTCTCGGCAATGCCTGGACAGGGAGTTACAAGTATGTTCAATTTTGGACAGTCATTTGGAATATTAAAAGGTATATTTTCTGCAATGCAAATACCAATGGACTTTGTTTCACCTGTAAAATGGAAAAAGTATTATAACCTTATAAATACTCAAAAAGATTCAAGCAGAACTAAAGCAATTGAGTTTTTTCCTTACATTTCCTCAAAATTATCAAGAAAAAAAGACGCTAATAAAGCTGACGCAATATTAATTGCTAGTTTTTACTATCAAATCCAAAAAAATTAAGACAAATTGATGACACATTTTAGTGTGAAAGATTTTTTATGGAAGCAGATATAACTTCTCAAGCTGTAGGTTTAGGTGGCTCTGTTGATTTCTCTTTAATGAGCCTTTTTTTAAGAGCTGATATCGTTGTCAAATCAGTTATCATTATATTGATAGCTGCATCAATATATTCTTGGGCAATAATTATAGAAAAATTCAAAATGTTTAAAAAAATAAACGAGAGCACCGTTGAGTTTGAGGAAAAATTCTGGAAATCTAAATCTGCTGAGAGCTTTTATAATAATCTTCCTACTAATAAAGATGACCCAATGTCTAATGTTTTTAGAAAAACCATGCAGGTAGTTTTAAAATCTAGATCCAGGAATAATTTGAATGAGAAACTAACAGGTTTGCTTGAGTCAAATATAGAAACAGAGGTAAATTTTTTGGAAAAAAATTTTTCCTTTCTTGCAACAGTGGGTTCTACAGCTCCATTTATAGGTTTGTTTGGGACTGTTTGGGGAATAATGAATTCATTTCAATCAATAGCTGTTTCAAGAAATACTAGTTTAGCAATTGTTGCGCCAGGAATTGCAGAAGCTTTATTTGCAACAGCGTTAGGATTATTAGCAGCTATTCCTGCCGTTATAGCATTCAATAAATTTAATAATGAATCTAAGAAATATTCTCAAAGACTAGAAAACTTTGCCAAAAGATTTCTATCTATAATTTAAACTTATGGCTTTTAGTTTAAAAAAAAATTCTAAAGAACCAATAAGTGAAATAAATGTTACACCATTCGTGGACGTTATGCTTGTTCTATTAATTGTTTTTATGGTTACAGCTCCATTGTTGACTGTAGGTGTTCAGGTTGATCTACCTGAAAGTTCAGCAGATTCCCTACCTGAAGAGCAAGAACCGCTTACTTTAACAATCAATTCAAAGGGTGAAATATTTATTCAAGAGTCAAAAGTTGACTATGACAATGTAATTGCAAAAATACTTGCTGTTTCGAAAAATAGAACAGATACAAGAATATATGTCAGGGGAGATAAAACGATAAACTACGGAAGAGTTCTGGAGGTCATGGGTATGTTGTCAGGGTCTGGTTTTACTAAAGTGGCTTTAATTTCAGAACCTTATAAGGAGAGATGAAATTTAATAATCTTTTACAAAAAGATGACATGTTGATGGTTAAGAATGTAGCGATTTCTTCAGCATTGCATTTATTCTTAGTTGTTATTACCGCACTTACTTTTCCTTTCATTGCAAAAAAACCGATAGATTTGCCCCCTCTAATATCAATTGAACTAATTCAGATAACAGATAAAACAAATATACCATTCGCACCTAAAGCAAAAAAAATCATAGAGAAAGTTAAAGAGAAAGAAAAAATTGTTTCTGAGCAAGCACCCCCAAAACAGATTAAGAAAGAAAAACCTGATGCGATACCATTACCAGACCAAAATGAAGAAATAGTAAAAAAACCTGAGAAGGATTTACAGAATCCTGAAAAAATTGATGAGGAGGTAAAACAAGTATCAGAATTTGAAAAAGATGAATTATTTGATCCAAACAATATTGCTGCATTAATTGATAAATCCAAAGAGGAGTCTGCAGAAACAACTAATAAAACTGACAAAATTACCCAATCAAACCAAAAAAATATTACCACTAGCGCACTAACTTTAAGTGAGGAAGACGCACTGAAGGCACAAATATTTGGTTGTTGGAGTATTCCGTTAGGATTACCTTATAATGAAAATTTACTGGTCAGAATAAAATTAAGTTTAAAACCAGATGGTACTGTAATAAATTCGGAAATTTTAGATCACGCTAGAATGAATAAACCTGGACAAGGTTTTTATAAAGTGCTGGCGGAAAGTGCTTTAAGAGCAATTAGACTTTGCCAGCCTTTAAGGGTGCCTGCAACTGGATATGAAAGATGGAAAGATCTTCAATTGAATTTTGATGCTAGAGAGATGTTAAGGGGATGAAAAAAACTAAATTATATATATTAGCAGTTTTATTTATAATGATACCAAAAACTTCATTTGGATTAATCGAGGTTGATATTACAAGAGGAAACTTGAATCCACTTCCAATAGCGGTGTCACCTTTGTTTGTTGAGTCAAAGTCAGTTAAAGAATTCCAAAATTTATTAAAGAAGGAAAATATTGGTGAAGATATATCTTCTGTTGTAGAAAATAACTTAAAGTCTTCCGGACTTTTTAATCCTCTTAAAAAAGAAGCATTTTTACAAAAACCTGACATAGCTCATTTAAAACCAAGATTTGAGGATTGGTCTTTGATAAAGGCACAAGCTTTGATTACTGGTGAAGTAAAATTTGAAAATGATAAACTTAGAGTAGAGTTTAGATTATGGGATGTTCTTGCTGGAAAAGAAATGATGGCTTTAGCTTTTACAACAGTGCCAGATAACTGGAGAAGAGTTGGTCATATTATTACAGACAAGGTTTACCAAAGGTTAACTGGTGAAAAAGGTTATTTTGACACTAGGATAATCTATGTATCCGAAGAGGGTCCGAAGACAAAAAGAGTCAAGAAGTTAGCAATTATGGATCAAGATGGATATAACACAAAGTACTTAACTTTAGGTAATGAGCTGGTGTTAACTCCAAGATTTAATCCAACCAATCAAATGGTAACTTACTTGTCATATTTTAAAAACTTGCCAAGAGTATATTTGTTAGACATTGAAACTGGTGTTCAAGAAGTTGTTGGTGATTTTCCAGGGATGACCTTTGCTCCGAGATTCTCTCCTGACGGAAAAAAAATAATAATGAGTTTTGCTAAAGATGGTAACTCAGAAATATATACTATGGATCTTGAAAATAGAATTGTTGAAAAAATTACCAATCATCCTTCTATAGATACTTCACCTTCATTTTCACCTGATGGTAAATATATATGCTTTAATTCTGATAGAAGTGGCTACCAACAAATTTATGTCATGAAAAGTGATGGCTCAAAAGTAAAAAGAATTTCTTTTGGCAATGGTTTGTATGGAACCCCGGTATGGTCTCCTAGGGGAGACTTGATAGCATTTACCAAACTTCATAAAGGTAAATTCTATATAGGTGTAATGAGAGTTGATGGTAGTGGAGAAAGATTACTAACAGAAAACTACTACCAAGAGGCACCATCATGGTCTCCTAATGGTAGAGTGCTAATATTCTATAGGGAGACCAAATCAGATTCAGAGGGAAAGGGGTTTTCCGCAAAATTATGGTCTATAGATTTGACCGGATATAATGAGAGATTAGTTGATACTAAAACTGATGCCTCAGACCCATCCTGGTCGTCATTATTAAGTGAATAATAATGAAAAATTTACTAAAACTTATTAAATTCTTGATTTTTAAGCTTGAAAGATCTATTTAGGTGTGAAAAAGTACATATAAATATTTAAGGAGCAGTATGAAACTAAACAAAATTTTTAAAAACATCCTTTTAGTAGTATTTGCAGGAATTATGTTGTCTGCATGTGCAACAAAAAAAGTAACAAACCAAATGCAAGGGGATGTTTACACTGGTAAAGATACGGTTGAATATCTAGCGTCAGGAGTACCGGACAGAGTTTTCTTTGCAACTAATGAGTCAGTCTTAACAACTGCTTCTAGAGAAACATTAAGAAAACAAGCTGGTTGGCTAAGAAAAAATTCAAAAATTAATGTTGTATTGGAAGGTCATGCAGATGAAAGAGGAACTAGAGAATACAACCTTGCTTTAGGTGAGAGAAGAGCTAACGCTGCTAAAGATTATTTAATGACTTACGGGATATCAGGGAACAGAATATCAGTAATAAGTTATGGTAAAGAGAGACCAGTAGACTCTGGATCAAATCCATTAGCTTGGTCAAAAAATAGAAGATCAGTAACAGTAAAAGCAAACTAATTAATTAAAAAAACTTAGACCCTGGTTTTAAAAAACTAGGGTCTTTTTTTTGCCATCATTATAAATATTAATCAGATTATGTTGTTTAACGAGTTTTTTGATAAAAAGTTTTTTTATTTTATAATAGTTTTAAGCGTCTTTATTTCTCCATCAAGCGCTGAAGAAGATACTCTTGAAATTTTGGAAAAATTAAAACAAGATGTTAAAACTTTAGAGAAAGCTGTTTATTCACAGTCATCAGAAGATATTATCAATAATAGTTCGGTTTTAAGTAACAATGACGAAGATGTTCTAACAAGACATTTATTAAAATTATCAGAAATAGAACAGCAATTTCAACAATTAACGAATAAGTTTGAAGAAATTAATTTTAAAATTGACAAACTATCTAGCAGGTTATCTAAAGTGCAGGCTGATAATCAATTAAGATTTCAAGAGCTTGAAGTTGGTAATGTTAATAATGCTGTTACTTCAAAACCTGATAAAAGTTTACCCGGCTCGTCTCAACCTCAAGACCTAGGTGAAATTACTTACAAAGATACTGAAACAAAAGATTTAGTTCAAAAGACGCAATCTATTGAAACAACTAGCAGTGTAGTTACAGAAAATTTTGTAACCGAAGAGAAAATTTTACCAAAAACAGATCCAAAAGATCAATATAATTTTGCAACCAGTCTTTTAAAACAAGGTGATTACACAACAGCCGAAAGAGCATTAAGAGAGTTTGTAATAGATAATCCAGAGCATAATTTAGCTGGTAATGCACAATATTGGTATGCAGAAACTTTTAGAATAAGACAATTGTATACTGACGCCGCTTCTGCATATTTAGAAGGTTATCAAAAATATCCAAAAAGTGAAAAGGCGGCTATAAATTTACTCAAGCTTGGGGTATCATTAGTTCAAATTGGAGAAAAAGATCAAGGTTGCTTAATGATTCAGGGAGTAAAAAAGGAATACCCAAAAGCTAAGCAATCAGTTATTCAAAAAGCTAAATACGAAGAGAAAAAGTTTGACTGCCAAAAACAAAGCTAATAATAAGTTTTTAAGCAATCTTAATAATAAAGCATATAAAAAAGTTTATAGTAATTTTTTTACGTTTTTAAAAAAGAGAGAAATTAATTCTTTTGTTGTTTCTTTATCTGGAGGTCCCGATAGCTTAGCATTAGCATATTTCTCAAAATGTTATCAAATTTTAAATAATAAAAAAGTTTACTATGTTCATATTGATCACAAGATAAGAAAAAACTCATCTAAAGAAGCCAAAGATTTAAAATATATGGTAAAAAAATTTCAAATAAATTGTGAAATATTGTGTTGGAAAAAAAATAAAAAAATTAAAACTACGCAAGAAAGTGCAAGAATAGCTAGATATAGTTTGTTAGAAAAATTTTGTAAAAAAAAAAAGATCAATGCATTATTGTTAGGTCATCATCAAGATGATTTATATGAAAATTTTTTTATTAGAATGTTGAGAGGCTCAGGTATCAGAGGCCTGACATCATTTTCATCTGAAGAAACCGTTATAAATAAAAGCTTAAAAGGTTATAGACCTTTTTTAAATATCAAAAAAGCAACTTTATTAAAAGTAACAAATAAAGTATTTGGTTATTATATTGATGATCCATCTAATTCTAGTAATGAGTATTTAAGGATTAGAATTAGAAATTTATTAAGCAATCTACAAAAAGAGGGTTTTGATAAAAAAAAATTTAATTTAACTTATTGTAATTTAAATTCTGCTAATGAAACATTAAAATATTATTCTGATCAAAATATTTTTAATAATACAAATTATTTTAGTAAAAAAGTAAAAGATAAACTTATACTAAATTTTAAATTTTTTAATCAACCCAATGAAATAGTGCTAAGATCACTTTCAGACCTAATCTCAAAAATAAACAAAAAATACTATTATCCTAGAGGTAAAACTTTGATAAATAAAATTTATGAAATAAGAGACAATTCTTTTAAAAAAACTACCATAGGCGGCTGTATCGTTGAAAGATTTAATAATACAACACTAATTTACTCTGAAAACATAAAATAAACTAAATTATGTTACAATTTAGCACTTGTTTAATATAGAATAATTCTTATTTTATTAACGTAATATGAATTTTAAAAATCTAGCAATGTGGGCCATTATAGTCGTTTTGACTATTGGTTTATATAATATGTTTAAAAACCCACAAAATATTAAACAAGCAAATAATGAAAAAATCATTTTCTCAGAATTTTTGAAAGAAGTTGATAATGGAAGGGTTGTAGAGGTTCAGATACAAGGAAATAATATAAAAGGTGTAATGGCAAACGGTAAAGGCTTTACTACTTACTCTGCAAATTATCCCAATTTAGTTGAAAGGTTATCCGAAAGTGGAGTTAGTATTTCAGCTGTTCCAAAAGATGAAAAGATGCCATCACTTCTTGGAGTTTTACTATCATGGTTTCCAATGTTACTGCTGATTGCAGTATGGATTTTCTTTATGAGACAAATGCAAGGTGGCAAAGGTGGTGCAATGGGTTTTGGAAAATCTAAAGCTAAGATGATGAACGAAGTCAAAGGAAAAGTAACTTTTAATGATGTTGCAGGTGTTGAAGAGGCAAAAGAAGAAGTTGAAGAAGTAGTTGAATTTTTAAGAGATCCAAAAAAATTTAGCAGACTAGGTGGCAAAATACCTAGGGGATGTCTTTTAGTAGGACCACCAGGGACTGGTAAGACTCTACTTGCGAGAGCTATAGCTGGAGAAGCAGGAGTTCCTTTCTTTACAATATCTGGATCAGATTTTGTTGAAATGTTCGTTGGAGTGGGAGCGTCAAGAGTAAGAGATATGTTTGAACAAGGTAAAAAACATTCTCCTTGTATCATTTTTATAGATGAGATCGATGCTGTAGGTAGAAGTAGGGGAGCTGGCTTAGGTGGTGGTAACGATGAAAGAGAACAAACACTTAACCAATTGTTAGTTGAGATGGATGGATTTGATACAAATGAGGGAGTGATAATTATTGCAGCTACTAATAGACCTGATGTATTGGACCCAGCTTTATTAAGACCTGGAAGATTTGATAGACAAGTTGTTGTCTCCAATCCTGATATAATTGGAAGAGAAAAAATCTTAAAAGTACATGCAAAAAAAATATCGATGTCTCCTGACGTGAATTTAAGAACTGTTGCAAGAGGGACCCCAGGTTTTTCTGGAGCAGATTTAGCAAATCTTGTGAACGAAGCGGCTCTTTTAGCAGCACGTAAAAATAAAAGAATTGTAACTTCACAAGAGTTTGAAGAGGCAAAGGATAAAGTTATGATGGGTGCTGAGAGAAGATCAATGGTAATGACAGAAGAGGAGAAAAAATTGACTGCTTATCATGAAGCAGGCCATGCTATCGTAACTCTTAATGAAAAAGCAGCTTATCCTATTCACAAGGCAACAATTATACCACGAGGTAGAGCTTTAGGAATGGTTATGCAATTACCAGAGAGAGATGAGGTATCTCAAACAAGAGAACAGCTGCATGCTCAAATGGCAATTGCCATGGGAGGAAGAGTAGCTGAGGAAATTATTTTTGGAGATGACAAGGTTACAACTGGAGCTTCTAGCGATATAGAACAAGCTACAAAGAGAGCTAGAGCTATGGTGATGAGAGCTGGATTAAGTAAAGAATTAGGCCCTATACTTTATGGTGAAAATGAGGAAGAAGTTTTTCTTGGCAGATCAGTTGCTAGACAACAAAACATGTCCGAAGAGACAGCAAGAAAAGTAGATGCTGAGATTAAAAGATTTGTAGATATGGGGTATGAAAAAGCTAAAAAAATTCTTAAAGAAAAGATTGAAGATTTGCATAAGTTAGCAAAGGCACTCCTTGTGTATGAAACTCTAACAGGCTCAGAAATAGAGGATTTAATTAATAAAAATGTCTATCCTCCTAATAAAGAAGACTTAAAAGTTGAGGAAGATAATTCGGACTCAGCATTAGGATCTATTGGTTTGAAACCTAAAATAGTTCATTAAAATTAATGTCAAAATATTACACAAGAGCGTGTAATTTTCATTACGGCAAATTATCAATAGAAATGCTTAAGAAAAAAAAAGCACTTCCATTGCATGGAAATAATGAACTATGTTTTGATACGGTTGAATTATTATCTAGAAAAAAGAAAAGAAAGATAAACATTAAAAATATCAATTCATTAAGCACTAATCTAAAAAAAAAAATAAAAGAAGACTTAAAGAAAATTACAAAACAAAAATCATTTTGTAGAATCAGCTTAAAAGAGCCTTTGTTGATTGGAATTTTAAATCTCACACCAGACAGTTTTTCTGATGGAGGACAATATTACCAAATTAATTCAGCATTAAAGAGAGTGAAATCATTATTAAAGGCTGGTTGTAAAATTATTGATATAGGGGGTGAATCAACTCGCCCGGGATCCGAGGATGTAGACGAAAATATTGAATGGAAAAGAGTAGAGAAGCTACTTAAAAAAATTATAAATCATAAATTTTTGTTATCTTTAGATACTAGAAAAACTTTTGTTATGCAAAGAGCTTTGAGATATAAACTAGATATTGTTAATGATATTTCTAGTTTTTCATACGATACAAAAACTATTGATTTTCTCAAAAATACAAAACTTCCTTTAATTATTAACCATTCACAAGGAGAACCAAAAACGATGCAAAAAAAACCTACTTACGAGAATGTTCTTTTGGACATATATGATTTTTTTGAAAAAAAAATTGAACTTTTAAGAAAAGCTGGAATAAAGCACAACAATATTATTTTAGATCCAGGTATAGGTTTTGGAAAAAACCTGAAACATAATATTACCATAATAAACAATGTTTCTATCTTCCACTCTCTAGGTTTTCCTGTAATGTTAGGGTCTTCTAGAAAAAGATTTATAAAATATATTTCTGGCAAGAATGATAGCAGTATTAGACTTGGAGGCACATTAGCATCTTCTATTCATGCTGTGATGAATGGAATTCAAATAATGAGAGTTCATGATTTTAATGAAGTCACCCAAGGATTAAAGGTGTTTAAATTTATAAATAAATAAATGTCAAAAAAATATTTTGGTACTGATGGAATTAGAGGAAAAGTTAATCAAGGAAATATCAATGGAGATATGTTTTTTAAGTTTGGTTTAGCAGCTGGAACTTATTTTAAAAATGTTAAAAAATCTAAACAGGTGGCAATTATTGCAAAAGATACAAGATTATCAGGATATTCATTAGAGCCCGCACTTGTCTCTGGTCTCGCATCGGCTGGAATGCATGTATTTTTATTGGGCCCTTTACCAACAAACGGACTTGCAATGTTAACAAAAAAGATGAGAGCAAATATGGGAATTATGATAACTGCATCTCATAACCCATATTACGATAATGGTTTAAAACTCTTTGGACCAGATGGATTAAAATTATCAGATAAAATTGAAATGCGTATTGAAAAACTTATAGACTCTAAAATAATAAAAAATTTATCTATACCTAAAAAATTGGGTAGAGTTAAAAGGTTAGAAGATGCAAACGAAAACTATATTAACATTTTAAAAAAAAATTTTCCTAGTAATTTTAATCTTAAAAAAATGAGAATCGCAATAGATTGTGCAAATGGCGCTGGATATAAATCGGCCCCAAATCTTTTAAAATCACTAGGTGCAAAAATTTATGAAACCGGAACCTCGCCCAATGGTTTTAATATAAATTTAAAATGTGGATCAACTTACCCAAAAAAAATACAATCATTTGTGAGAAAAAATAAAGCCCACATTGGTATAGCCTTAGATGGTGACGCGGATAGGGTAATATTAGCAGATGAAGAAGGTAAAATAATAGACGGAGACCAAATTATTGGAATGTTAGCTACAAGATGGAGGAGAAAAAAAATATTAAAGGGTGGTGTAGTCGGAACCCAAATGTCAAATTATGGACTGCAAAAATACTTTAAAAATGAAAAAATAAAATTTTTGAGAGCAAAAGTCGGTGACAGATATGTAAAAGAAAAAATGCAAAAGAATAAATTTAATTTGGGAGGAGAACAATCAGGACATATTATTCTAGGAAAATTTGCAACCACAGGGGATGGTCTATTAGTTGCTTTGGAAGTGTTGTTTGCAATGAGAAAAGGTAAAAAAGCCAGTGAAATTTTTAATGTATTTAAACCAACAAAACAATTATTGGAAAATGTTAATGTTAAAGATAAATCTATTGTAGATACACTTAAGTGTAAAAATGCTATTAAAAAAGCATCTAAAATAATTAAAAAACAAGGAAGAATATTAGTCAGAAAATCTGGTACAGAACCTAAGATTAGAATAATGGCTGAAACAGATAATAGAAAATTATTATTAAATTGTATAAATATTGTAAAAAGATCTTTGAACTAACTTGAAAATAAAATCTAAAGTATTAGTAATTGCAGGATCAGATTCGTCTGGGGGCGCAGGTATTCAAGCAGATATTAAAACTATTACAGCACTTGGCTCTTATGCGATGACAGCCATAACTGCAGTCACATCTCAAAATACTGTTGGGATAAATTCTATAATTCCAATTCCGAAAAATGTGATTTCTAAACAAATAGAATTTACTTCAAAAGATATTAAACCTGATGCAATTAAAATAGGAATGCTACATTCTGAAAGTGTAATAAAAACAGTTCTAAAATCATTAAATAAAATAAAAGTTAAGAAAGTCATACTTGATCCCGTAATGGTAGCAAAAGGAGGTCAAAGATTAGTTGATAAAAAAACAATTGAGATATTAAAAAAGAATTTATTAAAAAAAGTTACATTAATTACCCCCAATATTCCTGAAGCAGAAGTTCTTTCAGGCATAACTATAAAAACTATTGAGGACATGATTTATGCTACTAAAAAAATACATGTTTTAGGGGTTAAAAACGTATTAATTAAGGGTGGTCATCTTGAAACAAAAAAAATTCACGACGTACTTTTGAGTAATAATAAAATTAAAATATTTAACAGCAAAAAAATTATTACAAAAAATACCCATGGTACAGGTTGCACACTTTCAAGTGCAATTACCACATTCTACTCATGTGGAAAAACTCTAAAGAAATCTTGTGAGCTTGGAATAAATTATGTTAACCATGCTATTATGACAGGACCTAATTATGGTAAAGGACATGGACCAATAAATCATTTAAATAATATTGAAATAAAAAAAAGTAAATGAAAAATGTTGTAGTAGTTGGATCTCAGTGGGGTGATGAGGGAAAAGGTAAAATTGTGGACTGGTTGTCTAGTGAAGCTGATGTTGTAGTCAGATTTCAAGGAGGTCACAATGCGGGTCATACATTGGTAATAGATGGTATTACATATAAATTAAGACTTCTTCCATCAGGGATAGTAAGAAAAGACAAAATTTCAATAATTGGAAACGGTGTAGTTGTTGATCCTTGGGCTTTGCTCGATGAAATTGAAGAAATTAAATCTAAAGGCATTCAAGTTAGTCCACGAAATTTAATAATATCTGAATCTGCTAATTTGATATTACCATTTCACAAAGAGATGGATGAAATTAGAGAGGATGCCGCAGGAAAGGCTAAAATTGGAACTACTAGAAGAGGTATTGGACCAGCATATGAAGACAAAGTAGGAAGAAGATCTATAAGAGTTATGGATTTAATATCTGAGGAAAATCTAGATCATAGGCTAGAAACCGTATTATTGCATCATAACGCGATAAGAAAAGGATTAGGAAAAACTATTTATCAAAAAGACAGACTTAAAAAAGATTTGTTAAAAATTGCCCCAGAAATTTTAAAATACTCAAAACCAGTATGGAAAGAAATTGACGAATTTAAGAGACAAAAAAAAAAGATTTTATTTGAAGGTGCTCAAGGAGTCCTTTTAGACGTTGATCATGGCACTTATCCATTTGTAACCTCATCTAATACAGTAGCATCATCAGCAGCTACTGGTTCAGGTTGTGGGCCAAATACTATAAATTACGTTTTAGGAATTACAAAAGCGTATACTACAAGAGTTGGAGAAGGACCTTTCCCTACAGAGTTAAAAGATGAAATCGGTGAAGAACTTGGAACTAAAGGTAAGGAGTTTGGAACAGTTACTAGTAGAAAAAGACGTTGTGGCTGGTTTGACGGTGTTTTGGTTAGACAAACAATTAAAATTTCAGGTATTAATGGAATAGCTTTAACCAAGCTTGATGTATTAGACGATCTTGATCATATTAAAATGTGTGTTGGATATGAATTAAATGGAAATAAAATTGATTATTTACCAGCGGCAGTTGATGATCAATTAAAAGTAAAACCAATTTACAAAACTTTTCAAGGATGGAATTCTTCTACAAAGGGTATTAAAAACTTTAAAGACTTACCTGAAAATGCAAAAAAATATATTAAAGAGTTGGAACAATTTATTGAAACCAAATTATCAAGCATTTCAACTAGCCCTGAAAGAAACGATACTATTTTAATTGAAGATCCTTTTGAAAATTAATTTGCAGGCAACAAATTTTTAGAATTGGCTGAATTAAGCATATGTTTTTGAAGTTTTTCAAACGCTTTATTCTCAATTTGTCTTATTCTTTCTCTACTAATTTTAAATTTTTTACTCAAATCCTCTAGGGTTTTAGGGTTATCAGTTAAGCGCCTTGAATACAAAATTTGTTTTTCCCTTTCATTAAGAATTTTAATTGAATCCTTTAAAAGATCTTTTCTTTGTTCCATTTCATCCTGATGAGCAATTTTCAAATCATGATCCATAGTTTTATCAACTACCCAATCTTGCCATTCATCTCCATCTTCACCAATTGGAGAGTTTAAAGATTGTTCTTTACCTGACAATCGTCTATTCATCGAAACTACTTCATCTTCACTTACGTCTAATGTTGATGCAATTTTTCTAACATCTTCGTCTTTCATATCTCCTTCACTTTTAGGAGCAATTTGATTTTTTAATTTTTTTAAGTTGAAAAATAATTTTTTTTGAGCTGTGGTAGTTCCTATTTTAACTAAACTCCAAGATCTCAAAATATATTCTTGTATAGCAGCTTTTATCCACCACATAGCATATGTTGCAAGTCTGAAACCTTTTTCAGGTTCAAACTTTTTGACTGCTTGCATTAGTCCCACATTGCCTTCTGATATTATTTCGTTTAAAGGTAAACCGTATCCTTTATAGCCCATAGCAATTTTAGCAACTAATCGCAGGTGACTTGTAACTAATTTTTCAGCAGATTTAACATTACCGGTATTTTTCCAATTTTTAGCAAGCATATACTCCTCTTCAGCATCAAGCATAGGAAACTTTTTGATTTGCTCTAAGTATAAAGATAAACCACCTTCGTTGGTTAAAGCAGGGTATTTAAATGTAGAACTACTCATTTGTAAGACTTATTTAATTAATTTTTTTAATTTTACAATATATTAATTTTTAAGCTTTTCTTAGACTTTTTAGAATATTTTCTAGTTCATTTGGTAATTTAGATTGAAAATTCATTCTTTTATTTTTAGTTGGATGAGTGAATCCTAAGCTGACGGCATGTAAAAATTGTCTATTTAAATTCATGATTTTTTTTTCCAAGTCTTTATTTATATTTTTAATTTTTTTAAATTTTTTTTTATATTTTTGATCACCAACTATGTTGTTACCTTTATAACTCATATGAACTCTTATTTGATGGGTTCTTCCAGTTTCTAATTTACACTCAATTAAACTAAAAGTGGGAACTGTTTCTTTTTCGAATATTTCTAGCGTTTTATAATTTGTAATTGAATTTTTTCCTTTAGATAAACTAACAGACATTAATTGTCTATTTTTGGAACTTCTTGTTATTAGAGTTTCTATTTTACCATTACTGGGTCTAAGTTTTCCCCAAACTAAAGTTTTATAATTTCTTTCTATGGAGTGTTCACTGAATTGATTTGACAAATTTTCATGTGTAAAATTGTTTTTTGCAATTACCACTAACCCCGAAGTATGTTTGTCAATTCTATGAACGATACCTGGTCTTAATTCACCATTAATATTTGACAATTTTTTTTTATAATTAATTAATGCATTAACAAGGGTTTTATCCTTATTCCCTGCGCCAGGATGCATTGAAATGTCTGCTTTTTTATTCAACACAAGCAAATCATTGTCCTCAAAAACTATCTCAATTTTATATTCAAATGGTTTAAGGTTTACTTCTTCAGGCTCAGGAATTATCAAGCTAATTTTGTCGTTTATTTTAACTTTTTTAGATGGATCATCATTAAGTCTATTGTTTATACTTAAATTTTGTTTAAGTATTAAATTCTTGATTTTAGATCTACTTAAATCTTTTTCGTATTTATTTATAAATTGATCTACCCTAAGAATATCATCCTGTGTTCTTACTAACAAATTAATGGTTTTTTTCATAAATTACTATATTAATACCTTATGCGCTCGTAGCTCAACTGGATAGAGCGCCAGATTTCGGCTCTGGAGGTTCAGGGTTCGACTCCTTGCGAGCGCACCAATATAACCTTATTTTTTTAAATAAATAATAGAATTACTACTATGTTTAATATTAAAAACTATTATTGTTTTATAAAAAGTTTCCATCCGTATAGATCTAAATCTGTCATAGTGTACCCCTTAGATATAATTTTGTTAATATTTTTAATAGTGCGCAATACCCCATCCTTCTGAAATTTTGGAAGCCAATAATGAAAACTGATGCAAATTTGATCTATTTTACAAAAATCCTCATTATCAAAAGAATCAATTAAGTCCCATTCAGATCCCTCTATATTTATTTTTAATATTGAAATTGAATTTATCGAAAATTTATTTTTAAAATCTTTCCAAGATAAAACTTCATAAGTTCCATCAAAAGATTTTTTAATTGAAGCACCATGACCATTTGAATTTAATTTTGCTTTCCCTGAAAAATTAGACACAAATCCTCTAAATAATTCAGCATTTACATTCGGTTTTTCCTGTGGATCTACTCCTATAACTCTTTTTTTTCCAAAAAAAAATCCTGACCAATTATCAGTGGTTTTATCCTCAAACTTTAAATTCCATCCCGCACACCCCAAATCAACTATACAACCATCATGTTCAGCAAACCTAGGGTGAACTCTACTCCATTTATTTACATCTTTGTTATCACCATGAGCATCCCAAAAAGGCCGTATTTGAATTAATTCATTTTTAATCTTATCCTCGCCCTTAGTCTTTTTAATTAATCCCATTTTAATAAGTTTATTTTCAAGTACATCTTTATTTATATTTTCCTTGTTTAGTTTTTCTATTTCAGGAAATTTGAAAATTTTTTTTATAAAATTTTTTTTCATTATAATATAATTTTTATAATATTTTTTTTGATAGGTTTGCTAGATTATTCACCTATGTTAATTAATGTTCCTTTATCACGAGCTTTACTAAAAGAATAGTAAAATAAGGAAATTCCTAAAAATAGATAGAGGATGTTTAAATATATCGCAGACATTATATTTGAATATTCCACAGTATTATTTACTAAAATTGATCTTGCCTCCTCAAAAATATAAACCAAAGGTAATAATTTTGCTACAGTTTGAAAAAACTCAGGCAATATTTCAATTGGATAATAAATACATCCTAAAGGTGCTAATAAAAAAAGTGATGACCATGCAATGTTTTCAAAGGCTGGGCCATATCTTAATAGACCTGAAGAAACAAATAAACCTAATGTGATCCCAAATGCATATAAACTAAAAAATAGTAAAAAAAGAGGCGTACCTAGATCTAAAATTGATATACCAAATAATGGTGATGTTAATAATATTGCAGGCACCAAGCCTATCAACGTTCTTAAAAGAGCAGTTAAAACTAATGATATAATTATTTCACTTATACGAAGAGGCGCAATAAACAAATTTGTAAAATTTCTACTCCAAATTTCCTCTAAAAACAACATATTGAAACTTATGCTTGATCTAAATAGAAAATCATAAAGAATTGCACAACTTAGTATGACCCCAACAGTATTATTGTAGTAGTCACTATGAACCGTAAAAAACTTTGAAATAAACCCCCAAAGAACTATTTGAATTGTAGGCCAATAAATTAAGTCCAAAATTCTTGGGAGAGAACCTTTTATTAAAAAAAAGTGTCTTAAAAAAAGTCCTAAAATCCTATTATAACTCATTTTTATTTCTATTAAGTTTTAAAAAAACTTCTTCTAAGTTTTTTTTACCGTGTTTATAAATAATTTCTGACGGCGTGCCTCTATCTATAATTTTTCCGTCTTTCATCATTAAAATACTTTTGCAAAGCCTTTTTACTTCATTCATATTATGGGAAGCAAGCAAGATTGATATTTTTTTCTCTGATGAAATTTTTTCTATGAAAGTTCTTACAAAATCCCCTGTTTCTGGATCTAATGAAGCTGTTGGCTCATCTAATAATAAAATGTCTGGATCATTAACTACTGCTTTTGCAAGACTGACTCTATTTTTTTGGCCTGAAGAAAGTTCACCAGTTTTTTTATTTATGAATTCACTCAACCTTAATGTTTCGGTAAGATAATCAATACGATTATTTATATCATGAACAGAATATAATTTACCATAAACCATTAGATTTTCTTTGACAGTAAGTTTTTTTGGTAACTCAATATAAGGAGAAATAAAATTCATTTTTTTTAGAAGATTTATTCTATTATTTTCAACATTTAGACCATTTATTATAACCTCACCGCTTGTTGGTTTTAGTAAGCCTAACATCATTCCAATAGTTGTAGTTTTGCCGCAACCATTTGGACCCAGTAAACCGAGAATTTCATTTTGGTTTATACTAAAACTAATTTCTTTTACAGCTTCAAAACTTGAGAAATTTTTAGATAGATTATTTACGTTCACCAAAGTATTCATTTATTTTTTTTCGAGGCCTTTTGCAGCCTGTCATTTATAGCCAGCCCGATCCCTTTATTTTCTATTTTTTCAACAGCAATTTTTTTATATCCTTTTTTTTTAATCATTCTTAAAACCGAATACAGATTTCTTGCCGCCTCTTTTAAATTTTTGTTTTTACTAAGATAAAAAAAATTTTTATTACTATTATTTCTTTTTTTCATTAGTATAAATGCCTCATCTTTACTTGCTTCTTTACAGTTCATTCTTAATGGTATGCCTGGAGAATAATGTAATCTATTTTGACCCGGTACTTTCATATAAGTTTTTTTTCTGTAAAGTAACTTTTTTTTTAATGCTTTGCTTAATTTATTAATATCTATACTGCCAATACGAAGGATTTCAGGCTTACCTGTCAAATTTATAATTGTAGACTCTAACCCAATCTTAGAAAGACCTCCCTCAATAATATATTTTATTTTTTTACCAAACTCTTCTTTCACATGGTTTCTTGTTACTGGACTTACTCTCGATGAAATGTTTGCGCTAGGAGCAGCCAGCGGATAATTTAATATTTTCAAAAGACCTTTAGCTTTAGGATGTGAAGGAAATCTAACAGCAAGTGTTTTTTTCTTATTTGTTACAAATTTTGAAATTTTACTATCCTTTTTTAATTTTAAAATAAACGTTAGTGGACCTGGGCAAAATTTATTATAAAGTTTGGTAAAATTCTCATTTAAAATACAATCTCTTTTTAACATTTCAAGACTGCTATAATGAACTATTAAGGGATTATTTTTTGGCCTTTTTTTTAATTTGAATATTTTTGATATAGCCTTACTGGAGTAAGCGTTAGCAGCTAGTCCGTAAACAGTTTCTGTTGGCATACCTATACAATTGTGTTTATCGAGGAAATATTTGCTTTTTTTAATATTTGAAAGATTATTATTCATGTAATAATAAAACTAATATATGAAAGATAAAAATTTACCAGATGATATTAAAGCAAAGTCACTAGATGAATTAAGAGAAATTCTCACTAGTTTATTAACTAAAATTGAAACATCTCCAAATTTGGAAAATTCTGCTGATGATTACCAAAAATTAATTAAAGTTAACAATTTAATAGAAAAAAAATTTCAATCTGTCTCTAAAGAAATTAGCAATAATTCAAAAACAAAAATTGATGAAATTATAAAAAAAAATGCAAAAAAAACTAAATAAAGTTGCAAGAGATACTAATACATTCTTAAAAAATTACCTAGGAAATCAAAAACAAACAAAATTAATAGATCCAATCAAATACGGATTGTTTCCTGGAGGGAAAAAAATAAGGGTAAAAATTTTAGTTGATATAGGTAAGATTTTATCGGTTCCTTACAGACATTTAATTAGAATCGGAGCTGCCATAGAGTGTATTCATGCATACTCATTAATTCATGATGATTTACCATGTATGGATGATGATGATATAAGAAGAGGAAAGTTAACTGTTCATAAAAAATTTGGAGAGTCGACAGCTGTTTTGGCAGGTAATTCACTTTTAACAATGGCTTTTGAAATAATTAGTGAAAAAAAATTCCCTATACAAGATAAAAAGAAAAACCAACTTGTTCATATTCTTGCAGCTAGCTCAGGTCATACCGGAATAGCGGGTGGGCAGTTTCTTGATTTGAGTTTTGAAAGACAAAGAATAGGAAAAAGTAAAATATTAGAAATGCAATTAAACAAAACTGGTAAGTTGTTTATGTTCTCAACTTTAGCTCCAGCGATTTTGAGTAACAAGAAAAATATATTCAAAAAATTTTCTAATTTAGGCTTAGAGATAGGATTATTATTTCAAATAATTGATGATTTATTAGATTTTAAGGGTAATGCAAAAAAATTAGGCAAAAAAATTCATAAAGATAAGAAAAAAGGTAAAGCAACTTTAATAAGTTTACTCGGATACAAAAATACTGTTAAGTACTGTAATTTTAAGAAAGATAAAATATTTAAAGTTTTAAAAAACTTAAAGAAAAGCAATGATTTAAAAAATACGATTGAATTTATTGTTAATAGGGAAAAATGAAAAAATACAATTTTTTAGATAAAGTAAAATTTCCATCTGATATTAGAAAATTAAAATTAAGTGAACTTAAAATACTTTCTAAAGAAGTAAGAGAAGAATTGATTGATGCTGTTTCAGTTACGGGAGGTCACTTAGGAGCCGGGTTAGGTGTGGTTGAACTCAGCGTTGCTTTACACTATGTTTTTGATACTCCAAATGATAAATTGGTTTGGGATGTGGGACATCAATCCTACCCACATAAAATTTTGACGGGTCGTAAAGAAAAAATTAGAACTTTAAGACAAGGAAACGGCTTATCCGGTTTTACAAAAAGATCAGAGAGCGAATATGATCCTTTTGGTGCAGCTCATAGTTCCACATCTATTTCTGCAGCACTTGGTATAGCAACAGCTAATAAACTATCAAAAAAAAATGATAACGTAGTGGCAATAATTGGAGATGGAGCAATTAGTGCCGGCATGGCTTATGAGGCAATGAATAATGCCGGAACTTCAAAAACAAAAATGATAGTTATTTTAAACGACAATGATATGTCAATTGCAAAACCTGTTGGAGCAATGAGAACATATTTAGCAAAATTATTTACTGGCAAAATGTATTTTAGCCTTAGGGAAACTGTAAAATTAATTATTTCATCATTTTCTAAAAGATTTAGTAAAAAAGCTGGCCAAGCTGAAGATTTTTTTAGAAGTGCTGTCACAGGGGGCACCTTATTTAATTCATTAGGATTTTATTATGTAGGTCCAATAGATGGTCATGATATAGAAACACTGGTTTCAGTTTTAAAAAACGCAAAAAACAGTAATTTTAATGGGCCTATAATGATACATATTAAAACTGAAAAAGGGAAGGGATATCAATTTGCAGAGAAGTCAAATGATAAGTTTCACGGAGTTTCAAAATTTAATATCAAAACAGGAGTTCAGCAAAAGTCAAAAGCAACTGTACCTTCTTATACTAAAGTTTTTGCTGATACACTAATTAAACACGCAGAGAGAGATAGTAAAATAATTGGAGTTACAGCAGCCATGCCATCTGGTACTGGGATGGATTTATTTGGAAAAAAATTTCCCGATAGAATGTACGATGTAGGAATAGCTGAACAGCACGCGGTCACATTTTGCGGAGGATTAGCAACAGAGAGATACAAACCTTATGCTGCCATATATTCTACTTTTTTACAAAGAGCCTATGATCAAGTTGTGCATGATATTGCAATACAAAACTTACCAGTAAGATTTGCAATTGATAGAGCTGGATTAGTTGGAGCTGACGGCCCAACACACGCAGGTTCATTTGACATTACATTTTTATCTACATTGCCAAATTTTGTTGTGATGGCAGCTAGTGATGAGTCAGAGTTAGTTAAGATGATTAATACCTCAGTTGATATAAATGACAGACCAAGCGCCTTTAGATATCCAAGAGGTACAGGGTTTGGAATCACGCTTCCAGATATAAGTGAAAAAATTGAAATTGGAAAAGGCAGAATAATTCAAGAGGGAAAAAAAATAGCTTTAATTAATTTTGGAGCACGATTAAATGAGTGCAAAATTGCAGCACAAAACTTGGAGAAAAAAGGCTTAAGCATAACTATTGTAGATGCTAGATTTTGTAAGCCACTTGATGAAAATTTAATGTGGCAAGTTGCTAGAAATCACGAAATATTAATTTCAATTGAAGAGGGCTCAATAGGTGGGTTTGGCTCTCACTTGAGTAAGTTTTTATCAGATAAATCTTTATTAGAAAAAATAAAATTCAGATCTATGATTTTGCCTGATAGATTTATAGAACATAATGATCCAAAAAAAATGTATGAAGAGGCTGGTTTAGAAAGCAAGGCAATAGAAAACAAAATTTACGAAATAATTGATTCTAAAATTCTAGCTCAAAAGCAGAATTAGTCAACGCACTGAGCTTTATTCATTAAATAATGATCGAGTAAAACGCAATGCATCATTGCTTCACCAATAGGGACTGCTCTTATTCCTACACATGGGTCGTGACGACCTTTAACTGATATAGATGTATTTTTTCCGAATTTATCAATTGTTTTTCTTGAGGTTAGAATTGATGAAGTTGGTTTTACAGCAAAAGACACTATTATTTCTTGTCCACTAGATATACCTCCAAGTATACCTCCAGCTTTATTTGATCTAAATTTTATATTTTTTCCTTTTGAAATAATCTCATCAGAATTTTCTTCACCAGTTAATTGAGCTGAATTCATACCAGATCCTATATTTACTCCTTTAACTGCATTAATACTCATCATTGCTGAGGCTAAATCCATATCAAGCTTTGCATAGATAGGTGCTCCTAGTCCAACTGGCACACCTCTTGCTCTTACTTCTATAATCGCACCACAAGATGAACCCGATTTTCTGATGGCCAACAAATATTTTTCCCATAACTTTATAATTTTTTTATCTGGACAAAAAAAAGGATTTTTTCCTATTTCTTTATCATTCCATCTTGTTAAATCACAACCTAATATTCCAAGTTGAGTAACGGCTCCTATGACTTTATATTTTTGACCTATTTTTTTTTCTAAAACTTTTTTTGCAATTGCCCCGGCGGCCACTCTAGATGCAGTTTCTCTTGCTGACTGTCTGCCACCTCCTCGATAATCTCTAATTCCATATTTTTTAAAATATGTAAAATCAGCATGACCAGGTCTAAATTTATTTTTTATGGTTTCATAATCTCTTGATCTCATATCCTTATTGTAAATGATCAAAGATATTGGGGTCCCGGTTGTTCTTCCTTCAAAAACACCAGACAATATTTCAACTTTATCGTCTTCTTTTCTTTGAGTGGTAAACTTAGATTGCCCTGGTTTTCTTTTATTTAGTTCTCGTTGAATATCTTCCTGTTTTATAAGTACATTTGGTGGACAACCATCTACAATACATCCTATAGCTGGGCCATGTGACTCTCCCCATGTAGTAAAACGAAAAAACTTTCCAAAAGTATTAAATGACATTATTGTATTATATAAATTATTTTGTTTAAATTATGAATCAAAAAAACTCTCTAGGACTAGATATTTGCTTTAAGGATGAGGATAATCCTTTTATATTATTTAAAGAATGGTTCGATTTGGCCAAAGAAAAAGAGCCAAATGACCCTAATGCTCTAGCTTTGGCAACTTCCGATAAAAATGGAAATCCTAATGTACGAATGGTTTTATTAAAAGACTTTAGTGAAACAGGTTTTGTGTTTTATACAAATCTAAATAGTCCAAAAAGCAAAGCTTTATCCGCGAACCCAAAAGCCTCGATGTGTTTTCATTGGAAAAGTTTACTTAGACAAATTAGAATTTTTGGGGCAATAGAAAATGTTTCAGATAAAGAAGCTGATGATTACTATAATTCAAGAAAATATGGCAGCAGAATAGGAGCCTGGGCATCACAACAAAGTGCAACTTTAAAAAATAGAGATGAGTTATTATCATCTTTAGAAAAATATAAAAAAAAATATCCAGATACAAATCAGGTACCAAGACCTAAACATTGGTCAGGGTGGAGATTAATTCCAAATGAAATCGAATTTTGGCTCGATGGAGACAATAGAATTCATGAAAGATTAAAGTATAAATTCACTCAAAATAGATGGGATAAGTTTTTACTTAGTCCTTAAAAAGATCTTTCAATACTGAAAGACGTTAATTTTTTTAGAATATTTTTTTCTTCACAATCTTTAATAACATTCAAAGAATTTGATGCTAGAGAAATAAAATAATCAGCTTTTTTGTAACACTCTGATATTACATTATATTTTGTGATTAGATTTAATAAAAACTTAAATTCATTTTCATTACGATATTCTTTCTTAAACAATTTTTTTAGTTTTATTTTTTCGTCTGAATTACATTTTTGATTTAATATTATTACAGGAAGTGTAATTTTTCCCTCAAAAAAATCATTTCCAATTTTTTTTCCAAATTTTTGTATTTGAGAATTATAGTCTAAAGTATCGTCCGCAATTTGAAATGTTATACCTAGATTTTTACCATATGAATCTAGTGCATCTTTAATTTTCTCCTCTTGCTGACCAAGTATTGCACCAACTCTGCTAGAAGCAGAAAATAAGGAAGCTGTTTTAGATGTTATAATTTTTAAATATGTTTCTTCTATAATATCTACTTCAGATTTATGTTGTAATTGTAATACTTCACCCTGTGCAATTAAAGCTGAAGTTGATGATAACAATTTTAAAATTTCAATGTTTCCATCTTCCACCATCATTTCAAAACATCTACTTAAAAGATAATCTCCAACTAGAATTGAAGCGTTGTTTCCCCAAATTGATCTGGGAGTTTTTTTTCCTCTCCTAATTTCTCCATTATCAAGTACATCATCATGCATCAAGGTAGCTGCGTGAATTAATTCAACACATGCAGCAAGATTTATATCTCTCCCACCTTTTGAATAACCGCACAATTTTGCAGATCCAAGAGTTATTAAAGCCCTAAGTCTTTTTCCACCTGTGTTTAAATTATAAGTTGTCATCTTATCAACCAAAGAGACATCGCTTTTTAATTTATTTCTGATCTTGTCTTCGACAAGTTCTAGTTTATGCTCTACTGAGTTTCTTAGATCTAGATATGCATTATTAATTTTTGTTTTAAGTTGTATTACTGATCCCATAAAATTAGGTTAATATAATTGCTTATTAATCATACTTATCAATTGACGCACCCTAAACTTCAACTATAAGTAGACTTTATATTATCAAGAAAATTTTATAAGCATTAACCATGATATCTTTTTTCAAAAAAAAAAAAATTATTCCCCATATTAGATTAACTGGCGTTATAGGTAGTGTAGGAAAATTTAAACAAGGAATAGACTTTAACGGACAAGAAGAAGTAATTAAAAAAGCCTTTGCGATAAAAAAGTCACCTGCAGTTGCCATATCAATTAATTCACCGGGAGGATCCCCAGTACAATCCCATCTAATTTATAGTTTCATTAGAAGACTTGCTGAAAAAGAAAAAAAAAAAATTATAGTTTTCGCTGAGGATGTAGCTGCATCTGGTGGATACCTTATAGCCTGCGCAGGTGACGAAATATATGCTAATTCAAGTTCTATAATTGGATCTATAGGAGTTATATATTCATCGTTTGGATTTAAAGACCTAATTCAAAAAATTGGAGTACAAAGAAGAGTTTATACAGCTGGAAAGAATAAAAGCACCCTAGACCCATTCATGGAAGAAAAAAAGGAAGATATTGATAGACTTAAAAACATTCAATTAGATCTTCATAAAGATTTTATAAATGTTGTAGAAACAAGCAGAGGATCAAAATTAAAAAAAGATTTAGGAATAGAATTATTTTCAGGTGAGTTTTGGTCTGGCAGTAGATCAAAAGACCTAGGATTAATTGATGGAATAGGTGATGCAAACCACATATTGAAAGAAATATATGGTGAAGATGTTATAATCAAAAAATTTGAGAAGAACAAAGGATGGCTTGCTAAAAGATTATCACCAGAAAATTATATTGATAGTTTGTCAAATGTAATCGAGGAAAAATCTATTTGGCAAAGGTATGGCTTTTAAAAAAAAAACTAAAATACAAACTTTTCAGGATACAATTTTCACTCTACAAAAATTTTGGGCAAATCAGGGATGTGTAATTTTGCAACCATACGACTTAGAAGTAGGGGCTGGAACATTTCATCCAGCCACAACCTTGAGATCACTTGGACCAGAACCCTGGAAATCAGCTTATGTCCAACCATCTAGAAGACCAACTGATGGAAGATATGGAGAAAATCCAAATAGATTACAACACTACTATCAATTCCAAGTGATAATAAAACCTTCACCAAAAAATATAAAAAAATTATATTTGAGTAGCTTAGAAAACCTGGGCATTAAAAATAGTGAACATGATATTAGATTTGTTGAAGATGATTGGGAAAGCCCAACATTAGGTGCAGCTGGATTAGGCTGGGAGGTTTGGTGTGATGGTATGGAAATAACCCAATTTACTTATTTTCAAAAAATGGCTGGTATGGATTGTAAACCTATTTCAGTTGAACTTACATATGGACTAGAAAGACTTTGTATGTTTACTCAACAGAAAAAAAATGTTTTCGATTTAGTTTGGAATAATGAGGGTATTCTTTATAGAGATGTTTTTTTACAAGCAGAAAAGGAATTTTCAGCTTATAACTTTGAGTTTGCAAATGTAAGTAATTTGTTCAAAATTTTTGATATGGTTGAGCAAGAAGCAAAAATATTGCTAGAAAAAAAACTTCCATTACCTGCATACGATCAATGTTTAAAGGCAAGTCATGTTTTTAATATTTTAGATGCAAGAGGTGCAATAAGTGTTGCTCAAAGAGCGGAGTTTATTGCAAAAATAAGAGATATGACAAAAGGTGTAGGTCAAGCTTGGATAGATAACCAAAAATAAAAAAATATAATGTCAGAATTTTTTATAGAACTATTTAGTGAAGAAATTCCTGCAAATTTACAGATTAAGACTAGACAAGATTTTTTACAAAATATAAAAGAATTTTTGGAAAAAGAAGAGATTAAATATAGTGGTGAAGCGATAGCTTTCTCTATACCAAATAGATTGACTATTTATTTTCAAAATATATCAAAAAAAATTATCAAAAAAAAAAAAGAAATTAGAGGCCCAAGTATTAATGTCCCAGAAGCCGCTTTAAATGGTTTTCTAAAATCATACAAGATAACCATAGATAAAACTTTTAAAAAAAAAACTGATAAAGGAGAATTTTATTTCTTTAAGAAACCATCTGAAAGTATTGAAACAAAGTCTGTTTTGCAAAAAAATTTACCAAAAATTTTAGACAAGATATCATGGAAGAAATCTATGCGCTGGGCCGACCATGAATTATATTGGGGAAGGCCACTCAAATCCATACTATGTTGTTTTGATAATAAGGCTTTGGAATTTGCATACCATCACCTAGTTTCATCAAATACTACTTTCACTGATAAAGATTTTGAGCAAAGAACTAAGAAGTTTAATAGATTCAAAGATTACCAAACCTTTTTTAAGTCACAAAACATCATTTTAGATAATAACAAAAGGCAGCAATTTATTGAAGATCAATTGATCAAAAAAGCAAAAAATGAAAATCTTAAAATTCATCTAAATTCTAGTCTATTAAATGAAGTCACCAATATAGTTGAAAAACCAAATATAATTAAATGTAGATTTAATAAAAAATTTCTTGAGATTCCCGATGATATATTGGTTACTACAATGCAAGTTCATCAAAAATATTTTCCATCATTTGATAACAAAAATAATTTAACAAATACGTTTTTTATAGTTGCAGACAATAAAGACAGCAAAGGTTTAATTAAAATAGGAAATGAAAATGTTGTTGAGGCTCGTTTAAATGACGCTAAATTTTTTTGGGATAAAAATAAAACTCAAAATTTGGTTAAGGGTATATCAAATTTAAAAAAACTAAATTATTTTGAAGGATTAGGATCTTACTTTGAAAAAATTCAAAGACTTAGAAAATTAGGTGCATTAATCTCTGATGAGTTATTAATAAGTAAAGAAAAAGTTGAGATAGCTTCATCTATTTGTAAAGTAGACTTGACTTCAGATTTAGTAAACGAGTTCCCAGAGCTTCAAGGCGTTATGGGTGGCCATTTTGCAAAAGCACAAGGTTTTGATAATGATATATGTTTAGCTCTTAGGGAGCATTATTTACCCACAGGCCCAGAAACTAATACTCCAAAAAAACCCTACTCCGTTGCATTAGCTATAAGTGATAAGTTGGATACACTGTCTGCTTTCTTTGCAATTAATTTGAAACCTACCAGTTCAAAAGACCCGTTTGCATTAAGAAGATCTGCCATTGGTCTTATTAGGTTAATAATAGAAAACAAATTGGAAATTAAATTAAGAGATATAATAAATTACTCGTTTTTGCTTTTTAGTGAACAAGATGTGAATTTTGATATTAAATTAGCTCAACAGGATTTATGCAGTTTTATATCAGATAGACTAAGATTTTATATGAAAGAAAAAAATATTAGATCAGATATTATTGAATGTTCTATAAGTAGTTACAATACAGATCAAATTTATAAAATATTTAATAAAGCATTTGTTTTAAATAAACTAATCGATAAAAATATAGGTCAAGATATTATTTTCTCATATAAAAGAGCCTCAAATATTCTCAATGATGAAGTTATAAAAAATAGATTAAAGCTATCTGAAACTACTGATCCAGGATTATTTAAAAATGATTCGGAAAAAAAATTATATGAAAAGATACAAGAAATAAGAAAATATTTTACAAGTCTAGGTAGTGGCGAAAATTGTGAAAAAACTCTTGAGGTATTAGCACAAGCAAAGATAGAAGTATCAAATTTCTTTGAAGATGTAATTGTTAATGACGAAGACGAGTCTTTAAAAAAAAACCGTTTGGAACTTTTACAATTGTTATGTAAAACCTTCAATAATTATATAAATTTTTCAAATATAGAGAGCACTTAATGAGTAATTTAGTTTTTAATTTTAAATCTAAAAAGTCAAAGAATTTAAAAAATCCAAAATTTATCTTGGGCGGTAAAGGAGCAAACTTAGCCCAAATGGGAAAACTAGGTTTACCAGTTCCTCCTGGTTTTACAATCTCCACGGGGGTTTGTGAAACATTTTATAAAAATAATAAAAGATTAAATTCCAAATTAATTAAATCTATTAATCTTGAATTAAAGCTAGTTGAAAAAGAGTGTGGTAAAAAATTTGGTGATTTAAAAAATCCACTTTTGGTTTCAGTTAGATCCGGAGCAAGAGTCTCTATGCCAGGCATGATGGATACTATTTTAAATCTCGGATTAAATGATAAAACTGTAAATGCATTGGCTAAAAAAACCTCTAACATTAGGTTTGCAAAAGATAGCTATAGAAGATTTATTCAGATGTATTCAAATGTTGTTTTGGGTATAGAAAGTTATAATTTTGAGGAATTGATTGAAAACTATAAGTTAACAAAAGGTGTTTTAATGGACACTGATCTAGATGAAAATGATTGGGACGGTTTGATTAAAGATTTCAAAAATGTTGTCAAAGAAAAAACAAATACACAATTTCCTCAAGATGTACATGAACAATTACTTGGAGCAATTTCTGCTGTATTTTTATCTTGGGAAAGTAATAGAGCAAAAGTTTATAGAAAGTTAAATCAAATACCATCTGAATGGGGAACCGCTGTTAATGTCCAATCAATGGTTTTTGGAAACATGGGAAACGATTGTGCAACTGGTGTTGTATTTACAAGAAATCCATCTGATGGAAAAAATGAAATTTATGGTGAATATTTAATTAATGCCCAAGGTGAAGATGTTGTAGCAGGTACTCGAACTCCAAATTATATTACAAAAAAAGCTCACAAAGAATCAAAATCAAAAGGAAAATCGATGGAAGAGGCTATGCCAAAAGTATTTTCTAAATTAAAAAAAATTCTACTTCTTTTAGAGAAACATTATAAAGATATGCAAGATGTAGAATTCACTGTTGAAAACTCAAAACTTTGGATGCTTCAGACAAGATCTGGAAAAAGAACAGCTAAATCAGCTGTAAAGATAGCTGTGGATATGGTTAAGGAAAAATTAATTTCAAAAAAGGAGGCCGTATTAAGAGTAGACCCAAATTCCTTAGATACATTACTTCACCCAACACTTGATGAAACTAAAGAAATAAAAACTATCGCAAAAGGTCTGCCAGCATCACCAGGTGCAACAAGTGGAAAGGTTGTATTTACATCAGATGAAGCAGAGCGATTAAATGGTATGATGCAAGATACAATATTAGTTCGTGTTGAAACATCTCCCGAAGATATTCATGGTATGCATGCGGCAAAAGGAATCTTAACAGCTAGAGGAGGTATGACAAGTCATGCTGCTGTTGTTGCAAGAGGCATGGGCAGACCATGTGTTTCTGGATCAAGTGAAATAGATATTAATTATGATGAAAAGCTTTTTAAAACTTCTTCAAATATTGAAATAAAAGAAGGTGATATAATTACAATTGATGGATCTACAGGGAGAGTAATTTCAGGAGAAGTTCCAACTATAAAACCAGAGATCTCAGGAGATTTTTCAAAATTAATGAACTGGGCCGATAAATTTAGGAAATTAAAAGTCAGAACTAATTCTGAAACTCCTCTAGATACAAAAACTGCTAGAGACTTTGGAGCTGAAGGAATTGGCTTATGTAGAACAGAGCATATGTTCTTTGATGAAGATAGAATTCTTTCAGTAAGAGAGATGATACTTTCAAAAACTATTGAAGACAGAAATAAAGCTTTGGCTAAACTTCTTCCTCATCAAAAGAAGGACTTTACTCAAATTTTTGAAATTATGAGTGGCTTACCCGTAACTGTAAGATTGCTGGATCCACCTTTACATGAGTTCTTGCCTAAAAACGACAAAGAGATAAGTGATCTCAGTAATGTTACAGGCCTACATGTTAATGAAATAAAATCTAGAACAGAAGAATTACATGAACATAACCCAATGCTTGGACATAGAGGGTGTAGATTAGGAATATCTTTTCCTGAAATTTATGAAATGCAGTGTAGAGCTATTTTTGAGGCTCTAATAGATTGTAAAAAAAGAAAACTTAAGTCTACTATGCCTGAAATAATGATTCCTCTCGTTTCAACAGAAGCAGAAATAAAAATCATGAAAGACTTAGTGATTAGAGTGGCAAAAAAAGTTCAAGATGAACACAATACTAAAGTAAGTTTTTTAGTTGGAACAATGATTGAATTACCAAGGGCAGCAATAAAAGCAAAAGATATAGCAAAACATGCTGAATTTTTTAGTTTTGGAACAAATGACCTAACCCAAACAACTTTTGGTATTAGCAGAGATGACAGTGGAAAGTTTTTAAATGATTATATTGAAAATAAAATATTTGATATTGACCCTTTTATTTCGATTGATGATGGTGTTGGTGATTTAATTGAAATAGCAACTTTAAAAGGCAAAAAACAAAATAAAAATATTAAACTTGGGATTTGTGGTGAGCACGGGGGAGATCCAAAAAGTATTAATTTCTGCTCTAGAACTGGATTAAATTATGTTTCTTGTTCACCTTATAGAGTTCCTGTTGCAAGATTAGCCGCGGCACAAGCTGAGTTAATTAAAAAATAAGCAAACTACTATCAAAACTTTTTGCACTATGTGTAATTGAGCCTACCGAAATTCTATTTACTCCGGTTTTGCTTATTTTTATAATATTACTTAAGTTGGCATTCCCAGAATACTCAGTTTCATATTCACCCCTACAAATCTTTAAATATTTTTTTAACTGAGGAAGACTTATATTATCAAATAATATTCTGTTAAATTTTAGACCCAAAACATTATTTAATTGACTCAAATTCTCGATTTCAACTGTAACTTTTTTTTTAGTTTTTAAGGATTTTTTTATTATATTTCTTAATGACGACTCTGATTTAAAATGATTTTCTTTTATAAGCACTTCATCACTCAAATTGTATCTATGATTATATCCACCACCTTTTTTAACAGCATATTTTTCCAACAATCTTAAATTTGGTGTTGTTTTCCTTGTACAACAAATTTTGGTTTTATCCTTAACTTTACTAACATACTGATTTGTGATGGTAGAAATACCCGAAGCATGATTAAGAAAGTTAAGAGCTGTTCTTTCAGCAATCAAAATGGTTTTTGTTTTTGCTGTTATTTCAGCAATAATTTGATTTTTTTTAATTTTTTTACCATCTTTAATTCTTGGCAAGAATTTACTTTTTCTTTCCAAAAGTTTAAAGGCTGCCTTGCAAAAATCAATGCCAGATATAATTCCATTCTGTTTTGAAATTATTTTAGCTTGAACAATTTTATTTTTTGAATTTAAAAGCTTTGTTGTTATGTCACCATTTGGTTTTAAGTCCTCTTTAAGAGCTTTAAGAACTAAATTATTTATATATTTTTGATTTATTCTTTGCACTGATCTAACGACCAATTTCAGTCATTCTTTCAACAGATTTTCTAGCTTTTTCAATTGTCTCTTTAGACATTAGAATTTCATTTGTTTCATTTTTTAAACAATCTAATATTTTTGGAAGAGTTATTCTCTTCATATGTGGGCACAAGTTACAAGGTTTTATAAATTTTACATTAGGGTTATCTACTTGAACATTATCACTCATCGAGCATTCTGTAACCATCATAACTTTTTCCGGCTGGTTTTCTTTTACGTATTTGATCATACCACTAGTAGAGCCTGTAAAATCGCTTGCATTTATTACATCTGGTGGACACTCAGGGTGAGCAATCACTTTAATGCCAGGATTATTTTTTCTAATTTCATTGATTTCTTGATCGTTGAATTGCTCATGTACCTCACAAGTACCTTTCCAAGAAATTATTTCAACACTTGTTTGAGTCGCTACATATTTTGCAAGATAGTCATCAGGTAAAAAAATAACTTTTTTGACACCTAAGGAATTTACAATTTTTACAGCATTGGCGGAAGTACAACATACATCAGTTTCTGCTTTAACATCTGCTGAGGTATTCACATATGAAACAACAGGTACACCTGGATATTGTTTTTTTAAATTCCTAACATCTTCTCCTGTTATTGAAGAAGATAGTGAACAACCAGCACGCATATCAGGTAACAAGACTTTTTTATTCGGACTCATTAATTTTGCTGTTTCAGCCATGAAGTGCACTCCACACATAACAATAATGTCAGCTTTCGTTTTTGCCGCTTCAACTGCAAGGGCTAGAGAGTCGGCTGAAAAATCTGAGATACCGTGATAAATTTCTGGTGTTTGATAATTGTGCGCAAGTATCACTGCATTTTTTTCTTTTTTTAGTTTATTAATTTCATAAATATACGGAGCATGAGTAGACCACTCTATTTCAGGCATTATGTCAGATATTTTTTCGTAAATCGGATTTGTAGCTTTTTTTACTTCTGAGTTAAATTCCATAATTAATCCTATCAACTTGAAAGAAGATTGTCATTCAATTATTGTGACGCATATGCGGCCGTGCTGAAACTGGTAGACAGGCTTGGTTGAGGGCCAAGTGGGGCTTCCCCATGAGAGTTCGAGTCTCTCCGGCCGCACCACAAATTTATAATAATTTATTTTTTTTTCTCATGAAAACTAAAAGCATACAACCTTTTTTTGTATGGGATGAATGATGAGAGCCAGGTTTAAAACTTACAAAGTCTCCTTTATTAAATTTAGTATTATCTTTGTCGATTAATTGTCCTTCCAAAATATAAAACTCTTCATAATTAGTATGTTTATGATAAGGAGTTCGAGTATTAGGTTTTAATTTAAGTATATAGCTTCCTTGGCCTTTTTTTATATTATACGTAATCTTGTGCCAATTCATACCTTTAAAAACTTTTCCGTAATTATCAAATGGTTTAAATTTAACCTTAGAGATTTTTGTTATTAACCTTTTTTTCATAAATTAAGCCATTCAGGTTTAAAGAATTTAATTTCCGCATCTCCGCACTTTAAAATTTTATCAAAACTAAAAATATCATTATTTAATTTAACTAGACCAAAGTTATATTTGTTTGATATCAAAGCCTTACCAATCTCCTTTTTGTCGTATGTAACACTGTCGTTTTCTGATAATGAGCCATTTAAAATTTTAAAAGGTAAAAGTCGTTTATTTAATTTATTCTTAAGTTTTATTCTTGAAGTATTTTCTTGTCCTATAAAACAACCTTTTTTAAAATCTATTGCATTTAACTCTTCAAAATTACATTCAATTCCAAATAGTTTTTCTTTTAATTTATTAGTATCTGATTGCGGGACTCCTAAATTGAAACTGTAATCGTAATAGGTATCAGGATTTTCTGACTTAAGGTTTAACTTTTTTAAAGATAAATATAATTTTTCTAAATTAATTATTAATCTTCCACCTAGTTCTTTGACTCTAGGATCTAAAAAAACAGGATCCTCTCTATAATTAGTGGTGAAACCAGGCAAGTCTTGAGCTCCTTCAAATTCTAAGAATTTAGAATATGAAAAAGC
>CACASB010000003.1:60000-83651 GCA_902535155.1 uncultured Pelagibacteraceae bacterium | reverse complement strand
TATATCCAAACTTCCATCGGCATATTGAAGAAAGCTCATGTATACTTTTTTATAAATTTTCCTCTTTTCCATAAAAGGTTCACACAAAACTTTATTTTTTGGAATTATTTTTTTAGATAAAATTTCTATAGCCGTCTTGGCTACTTGAAAACCCCCTTTTATGCCCTTTTCAGTAACTAGATCAAAGTTATCGAGAGATGTGTGATATTCCTTGTATTCCCCATATTTTGTTCTAAAGATTGAAGTAATAGGAATATCAATACCAGGTGAATTATATTGTCTTTCATCAGATCCTCTCTGCAAAAATGAATATTTTTTATATTTTAGTTTAAGTTTTTTGTATGCTTGAATTAATGCATCATCAGATGGTGCATTTTCTTTTTTTGTAAACATGCAAGAATGTTGTTTTTCATCACCTATACAGGATAAATTAAAACCACCAACTACATTTTGTTTTAACCTTTTAAAATTTTTATGAATATAGTTTATTGAACCAATTGTTTCAGGTATAAAAATAAATCTTAATGTTTTATCAATTTTTTTTCTTCTGAAATAATCTATTAGGCACATGGCAACAATTGGTCCAGAAAGTTCGTTGTTTGCCATGGATGGGTGGCAAATATATGTTGAAATTAAAATTTCTTTTTTACTTTTGCCTTTTAATACTAATTCCCCATAATTTAAAAATCCGTTTTTTTTGAATTTTGTGTCAATTTTGATAAAAAATTTATCTCTATTGGTATAAATTTTATTTATTTCTTTTTTGAAATTATCAGAAATGCAAAAACCCCAGTTTTTTCTATAATATGAGGTCACATAAGGTATTGCTTTTGGCGTCTTTTTTAAAGAATGAATTTTTTTTAGTAAATCTTTCTTACTTATATATTTGCTAATAGGTTTAGAATAACTAACTAAATGGAGATTATTTTTTTTAAAGTTTACGATTTTTTTATTATATTTATCTAATATGTATGCGTCTTTTACAATCCATTCAGGTGGTATTTTCCAATCAAAAACCTTTTTTCCAGACTTATCTTTTTTTATTTTTAAAAACTTAAAATATTTTTTTATTATTTTTAAAGTTTTTAGTGTTCCTTTTCCAGTCAAACTCCTACATAAAGGAAATAAAAGATTTTTACCAACTAAATAATACTTTTTAGTAATCATCTAAATTATCTATTTCAATTGCCTCAGTATTAATTGCACGTATTTTTATATCATCAAAATTTTTCAAATTCTTGTAAAAATTGTTAATATTTTTCACTTCAATACTATGAGGTATTTTTTGATTTTTATTCTTAATGATTACAGACTTAAAGGATCTCAATAAACTGTTAAACATTAATTTTAATATATTTTCAGGTTTAATAGCATTCTCTTTTGTTGTTTTTAATTTAATCATTTCTCGAACAATTTTTTCAGATGAATTTATGTTTTTAAAATTTTCAACTTGGTTTTTTATGTAATTAAACTTATTTTTTGATTTAATATTGAAATTTTTAACTTGATTGAGGTTTTTAATAACTTTTGAAATTCTATATGTTATATTTTCTTCAGATTTTTTTAATTTTCTGTTTGGTTTCCAATAAAAGGAATTTTTATTTAACAGGATAGCATCAATTGCAGTTCCACAACCTCTGTGTACTAAACCTTCGGATGCAATTATCCATGGAATAATATCACCCTCATAAATTACAGAGACTTTATCACGTATAGATTTTGTGTTGGTTATCCAATCAGAATGATTAAATTCTGATGGATGTGGCCTTATAATCAATTTTATTTTTCCATCGTTTGAATAATAGTCATTTAAATTTTTGATAAATTCCATAAAATCATTAATGTTTTGCTCAAATATTTTTTTTCTCTTAAGCCAAAAATTTTTTGAATGATCTTTTATTTGTTTTTTTTTCATTTTAATCAAACCATCCTGGCTAAGTGTTCCGAAATTTGACGAAAATAAATAAAATTTACCAAATTTTTTTTTAATTTCTTTTGATTTTTCGATATAATAATTAAATTCTTTATCTTTAATAAGGTCATATTTAGGCCATCCTGTATTGGCGACAATATTTTTAAAATTTTTGTCATGTTTTAAAATTTTATCTTTCCAGTATTTTCCACTAACAAAAAATTTTTTAACTCTTTGGTCGAATACTGCCCTTATGCTTAAAGATAAATTTGGATTACTTACAGCTGAACCAAGCTCCTCATCTAAAATGACAAAGTTATCACAGACATTACAAATCTTGTTTAAATAATTTTTATTGCTGATGATATTACTTTTATAAAAATAAATGCCCCCGTAAGATTTATCTTTTATTTTTTTGTTAAGAATTTTATCAATACCGTATTTTGTTCCGATATAAACTCTAAAATTTTTTTTGATAGCCTTGCTAATGAGATATAGTCTCTGATGAAATTCTCTATAATAAATTTCTATAGGTATATAAATATTTTTTTTCTTCATCTATTTTTGAAATACAATTGTCTTGCTTGAATAATATTCATAAAAATTTATTAAATTTTTCTTAAAAAAATCTTTAGAAAAAAAATTGTAAACATTTTTTGGGTACAAATATTTTATTCCAAGTTTATTAGCCATTATTTTATTAACTTTTCTATTAAATACATTTATATGTTCTAAAGGGATAATTTCATCCTGACAAAATCTATAATTTTTATTTAACTTTTTTTTAATGTAGATCCCGGGTGGTACTTTTAAGTAAATGATTCCCCCTTTATTCATTAATTTTGAAACTTTTTTTAAGTAATCATAAGGATGGCTAAGATGCTCAAATGTTTGATCTGAAAATATAAAGTCAAATTTTTTATCAATTGCATCAACGGAGGTATAAACTTTTATTTTATTTTTTCTAAGATATTTTCTTCTAGTTTTTGATAATTCAACTGCCGTTACATCAAGATTGTTTTTTTTAGCATTTATTGACCAGAAGCCCCAACCAGCACCAATTTCCAAAACCTTAATGTTTGATATATCTTTAAAATAACTTTTAATTAATAAAATCTCATAGGACTGAACTTTTGTAAGGTATTCTGAATTATTTTTTTTTTTTTTAAAAGCAACATCATGTGGTACATATTTTTCATAAAATTTAGTAGTATAGTTTTTGTTTAATATATTTTTTTGAAATATTCCTGTACAGTCAGTACATTCCATTACAATGAAATCCCTATTTTTAAGAATATAAATTGGAAAATTATTTAGATGTCGTTTAAAGAAAGTCTTACTATCTTTACTAAAATACTTTTTTGAATAAATACTATTAATATTTTTTGACTTACAAAAAGGGCAGTTTGTCCTATAAATAAAAACATTTTTTACCATTCTAGATTATTTGATAGTGTTTTTTCAATAAAACCAATCTCATACTTAGAAAGATTTTCTTTTGATTTTCCAATATTTTTTTTTGAAAGATCTAGATCAAATATAGAATTTTTTCTTAATATGAAGCGCTCATGAACATTTAAAAATTTACATAGCCTTTTATTTTCTTTATTAAAATTATTAAGAAATTTTTCAAATTTTATATGTAAAATTTTTTTATTTTTCAAAATTTTTTTAAATTGATCACTACAAAAATAATTTTTATACCATTTAACAAATATTTTAACGTCATAATTGGGTGCAGCTGCAGCTTTTCCAATTTTCATACTTGAAAATATATCTCTTGGATCACGTGTAACGATTATTATTTTCGGGTTTAAAAAATATCTTGACGACTCTATTGGACTTAAAACATCTATTGCATTATTAAGCACGTAGTTTTTATTATTTACTCTAAAACAACTTGCGTTTTTAATTATTTTTTCTATGTAGATTTTGGCCTCTCTAACAAATATTTTTTCCTCTTCAGGTACAATGACATTTGTAAATTTCATCTCATAATTTTTTTTATTAAGTTTTAAACCTAATGAATATTTAATTTTATTTCTTGTAGAAAAGTTTACTCTTTTATAATGTGGTGTAGCGTAATAACTTGTTTTTGTAATTTTTTTTATAAAATTTTTAGTTAAATTTATTATGCTTTTATTATATAAATTTCCTTTAATACCTTTGGAAAAAAAAACTTTATACTTATGTAAGTTAGAGATATAATTTTCAAACATCTCAAAACCATAGGCTGGATTTAACAAATTTTTATTTATATAACAAAAATTATACAGACTATGTAAACCAGTTGGGTCCGACACAATTCTAAATTCGTTATCCCCGAAAGGATTAGAAAAATCTGTTCTTGAAGAAAGGTAGTCATTAATTGCACCACTTCCACTTCTATAAGTTCCATTTACAAGTACTGATTTAGTCATTTTTAAATTAATTAATTTTTTTAATTATTATTTGATACCCTACATTTAATATTTTTATGTTCTTTTTGTGTTTAAAAATAAAATTTAAGATTGCAATTATTGGATCTTTCTTAAGGTCTTTATAATATTTTTTTAAAAAGTCGTCAAAAATTATTATTCCATTTTGATTCAAAAAATTAAATGAATTACACGCATCTTTATATACATTTAAGAACTCATGACTTCCGTCTATATAAATTAAATCAAAAAACTGTTTATTTTGTTGAAAGAAATTATCTGAGGTGCCTTCAAAAACTTTAAGTCTTTCTTTAAATATTAAAGTATTATTAAAAAAATTTTTCTTAATTTTATCAAAATTTATATTTTTGTGTTCATCTGATCCCTCAAAAGTTTCTACACATTGTAAATTGGATGCTTTGAGATAATCTAAAAAGAAAAAAGCAGAAGCTCCTTCATATGAACCTATTTCTAAAATATTAATATTTTTACTATTAATTTTTTCTGACCTGAAAACACTTATCCAGTTAGTAATATTATTAGAAAACCAGTCATTTGATAATACCAATTGACTCTTCATTAAATTTTCGTAACTTAATTTTTCTTTTTTATAAAATTTTTTACAAATAAGATTTTTAATGCCAGCGCAATATAAAAATTTGATACATAATATAATTTTAAATATTAAAGAATTATCAGTTTTTTTAGATGCTTTTAAAATATAATAAATTTGCTTTATTAGATATCTTAAATGCGAGATTAAAATTTTTAATATATTTTTCATTAATTAAGTACTTGAAGAATTTAATAAAATTTTGCAATATAAAAAATTGTAATTTAAGTATTTATATTATCAGCTTAATAAATAGAATTTTAATAAAATATGAAATATTTGCTTATAACCGGTTCTTATAGATCAGGTACTACGTTTCTGCTTAAAGCTTTTCAAGCAAACAATAGATTTTGTATGCTATTTCAGCCTTATTTTGTTTTTTTTAAATATTTCGATTCAAATATAAGAGTATTATTAAAAAAAAAAAAATTTAAAAATTTTCCGCTTGGGTTAACTAAAATAAATAAAAAATTAAAATTAGACAAAATCATTTTGCAAAAGTCTAAAATTCTAAAAGTGCTTGGATATTTAATTAAAAAAAAAGATATAAACTATAATTATTACAAAGTAATACAAAAGAAAATTTTAATAAAAAGTGAAAAAGTTAATTATCAAGATTTGATGGATATAATGTTTAGTTCATTAACAAAAAATAATTGTAATAAAAAGTTTTATGGATTTAAAGAATGTTATATTGGAGATCAACTGAAATTATTGCATAAAATTAAAAATTTATACATAATTAATATTATTCGTGATCCAAGAGAAATATTCTTCTCGAGAAATTACTCTGAAGTTAAAAATCATTTCAACTTTAAGAATAAAAAACATCCTGTAATAATGAATTCTCTTTTGTGTAATCAAAATATGACGACAGATTTAAATTTGAAAAAAAAACCACGGTATTTATCAATAAATTTTAATGATTTAATTTATAACAGACGAAGTGTTGAAAATAAAATTTACAGATTTCTTAATACTAAAATTTCATTAAACGTAAATAAAATTAAAAAAATAACAAAATGGAATATTAATTCAAGTGGAGCTAAACCTAATTATGGCTCTAACTGGTTGGAAAATATTAATAAAGATGAATTAAGTGTAATCGAGAAAATTTGTGGAAATAATATGTCTAAATATGGTTTTAAATTGATATACAAGAATAAAAAAAAAATAAGTATTGATTTGAAAAAATTTAGGGAAAATAAAGATAAAATATTAAAGTGGACTAGACTGCCTATTTTTATTAAATATTCAAAGACTGAAGTTTTAAAGTTTTAGTTATTTTATTTTAACTAATTTTAAATTTACCAATTTGTAAATTTTATCACATTTTGCAAGAGTTGCATTTCTATGAGAAATAATGATAATAGTTTTATCCTCTTTAAGTTTAAAAATATTATTTATAATTTTTTTTTCAGTTATTTTGTCTAATGCACTAGTTGGTTCATCTAAAATTAATAAGTCTGGATTCTTATATAAAGCTCTAGCAATACCAATTCTTTGTTTTTGTCCACCAGACATATTTAAGCCCCTTTCGCTAATTAATGTAGACATGTTTTTTTTAAAGTTTTTTTTATTTTTAAAAAATCTATTTATCTCTGATATTTCCACAATTTTTTTTAAATGTTTTTTATCTATTTCCTCGCTATCTTCTTGCAGTGTAATATTTTTCTTTAGGTCCCCCCTTATTAAAAAAGTTTCTTGAGCAACATATCCTATAGATTTGATCCATTTTTTTTTAATATTTTTCAAATTTTGTCCATCAATCAAGATTTTTCCCTTTTCAGATTTTATTATTCCTAGAATTATATCTATTAAAGTGGTTTTTCCCTCACCAGTCTTTCCAATTATACCTACAGTTTCACCTTTGTGTATAGTTAAACTTAGATTTTTTAGAATTTTTTGTTTTTTATTGTTTTGTAAATTTAAATGTGAAAAAGATAGATTTTTTATCTCGATTTTGTTTTTAAAAACAAATTTATCTTTAGTGTCTTTTTTAATATCTTTAAAGCCATACTTTTTAACTTCTCTATATAAATTTTCGAGAGAGGCACTCCCAGATTTGAGTAGTTGAGTATTTAATATAATTCTTTTTGTTGAAGGCATAACTCTAAATGCAGCGGCTGTAAGCAATGCAAGCTTTGGTATTACATTTTTAAAATTTTCATATTCATTTAACATAGATATAACTAATAAAACAAAAACATATACCGTAACAAGTTCGACTATTTGTGCTGGGATATTTTGTAAAAAGGATTGAATTCGATTTAAATTAGCTACTTTCTTTAGATGAAAAATATATTTGCTCACAAAATCATGTTCTTTTAAAAATATTTTAACTGTTTTGATACCAATTAAAGGCTCAACAGCACTGTTTAATTTTAATTTTTCCTCATTTAGTTGTTCTAAACCAATATTGTATAATTTTCTTTTGAGTGAAATTAAGTAAACAAAACCTAATACAAAATATACAACCATGATCATCAATGAACTTTTAAAATCTACAGAAAATATCAATACAAATATTCCTAATAATATTAAGAAATCCATTATATTAATCAAAAAAGGAACTAATGATTTCTTAATATACAGATTGGTCTCATTAATAATATTTCTAATTATTTCTGAGGTATTTTTTCTCACAAAGAAAAGGTACTCATTATAAATATAATTTTTGAATAAATTAGACGAAATTTTTGTATTTATTTCAGTTAAAAAAGTTGATTGATACCAATTTAAAAATAAAGAGAATATTATTTTGATTGTAAAAACAAATAATAATAATATCAAAACTATATATTTAAAGTCTAAATTATTGAAAAAAACTAAGTCTGAAAAATATTTTTCAAAATTGATATTGTAGAATGTAGATTGTCCGTCAGATAAAATTGAAATCACTGGCAGTATTAAACCAATACCTAATAGCTCTAAAAATGCATTCACAAAAAAAAAAATAAAAATTAAAGTTGTCTTTAAATGTAAATTTTTTGGTATTAAAAATAATATTTTTTTAATTGAGTCCATTAAAAATTAATATCACAAATTGTAAAAATCCGAGATAACTTTTGTATATTTTTTAGAATAAACCGATCTTGTATCAATTATTATTTTACTGTGATTATGGATGAAGTCGTAATCGTAAGCGTCATGATCTGTTACTAAAACAACTAAATCAAAATATCTTAAGTTTTTTGAATTTAGTACCACACTTTTCATCCTAATTTTATAATCTCTTAGTTTCGGTATCTCATTTATATGAGGATCGTTGTAGTGAACATTAAAATCGTTTTTTTTTAGTAAGTCTAAAATTTTCATACCTGGACTCTCTCTCAAATCATTGATATTTTTTTTATAAGCCAAACCCAAGATTAAAACTTTTAATTTTAAATTTTTTTTCTGTTCTGATATTTTTTTAATTTTTTTTACAATCTTATGAGGTATTGATGAATTAATTTTTCCCGCTAACTTAATAAATTTTGTATCAACTCCAATTTTATTTGCTTTCCAGGTCAAATAAAAAGGATCTATGGGAATGCAATGTCCGCCTAAACCTGGTCCAGGATAAAAAGGTAAAAACCCAAATGGCTTTGTTGATGCTGCTTTTATTACTTCGTTTAAATTAATATTTAATTTATCCGTGAATTGTTTAAATTCATTAATCAATCCTATGTTAACTGCTCTAAAAATATTTTCTAATAATTTCGTTGTTTCTGCACTTTCGGTATCAGACATTTTGATTATTTTTTTGTAAACTTTACTATAAATTTTACATGCAATTTCTGTACAACTTTTAGTTATACCTCCAACAACTTTTGGAATAAATTTTAACAAACTCATTTTCATTGCTGGATCTAATCTTTCTGGAGAAAATGCTAAAAAAAAATTATCTCCCACTTTAAAACCTTTTTTTAAAATTTCTGGCAGAATTAATTCTCTTGTAGTTCCCGGATATGTAGTTGACTCCAAACAAATAAGCTGATTCTGTTTTATAAACGGTATTATAGATTTTATTGTTTTATCTATAAATGATAAATCTGGAACATGATTTTGTTTTAGTGGTGTTGGGACGCAAATTAATATGACATCTAAATTTTTGATATATTTAAAATTGTTGGTCGGTTTAAATCTGTTTTTTAGAGCTAGTTTTATATCGTCATTTTTAATATGGTTCAGATATGATTTTTTAGATTTTAAAAGTTGAACTTTACTTTTATCAGTATCAAAACCATAAACTTTTATATTTTTTCTTGCAAAATTTAAAGCTAATGGTAATCCAACATAACCTAATCCGATTATTCCGATGGTCACTTTGTTTTTTTTAATTTTATTTAAAATTAATTTCATATCATTTATTATTAAAAATTATTATTAGAGTAAATAAATTTTGTGATAGATAAAAAAATATTTTATTAAATGAGTAAATTTTGTTTCTAGGTTAAGGTAATTAGGTATAGAATCGTAGTAAAAGAGAGTTTATATATATATAAATATAGTTTAGAAACATATACAAATAACTTAAATTTTAAATTTTTCTTAAAATCTAAATGAAATTTAATTTAAATAAAAATTATCAGTATTTAATCGCAGAAATTGGTTGGAATTTCTTAGGAAACTTAAATCTCGCAAAGAAGATGATTAGATTAGCTAAATCAGCAGGTGCAGATGCGGTAAAATTTCAGATATGGAATCCAAAAAACTTGAAAAAAGGTCCCTGGGATAAAGATGGAAGAAGAAAACTATATGAAAAATCTTATCTGGATAAAGTAAAATATTTAAAATTGTTCAATTTTTCCAAAAAGCTCAACTTAAAATGTTTTGCATCTGTTTCATCAATTGATGATATGAATGTTTTAGCAAGTGTTTCAAAAGAAATTGTCAAGATACCATCTGCAGAAGCTTATAACACTAAACTAATTCAAAATTGTCTAAAAATTTTTAAACAAGTAATTATATCAACTGGTTGTTTGAAATTAAGTGAATTGAATAAATTATTAAAATTTAAAAAAAATAAAAAAATAGTTTTATTACATTGCGTTAGTGGTTATCCCTTGAAAGATAAAAATTGTAATTTTAAGAAATTTTTTTTTCTTAAAAGTAAATTAAAAAATGTAGGATACTCAGGTCATGGGGTTGGCATTGATGATGCTCTTTTCGCAATGGCAAATGGAGCAAAAATAATTGAAAAACACTTTACAAGTAATAATAATTTACCCGGAAGAGATAATCAATTTTCTTTAAATCCTAAAGAATTTAAAATGTTGGATGAAAAAAGACGTATATACAAAGATTTTTCTAAATCTTCTGGGCTTGGAATTCAAAAAATTGAACAAGAAATTTTTAAAAAATATCGTGGAAGATGGACGAAATGATTCGATTGATATTTATTGTTTTACTATATTAAAATTTTCATCTAAAAATTAAATTGTTTAAATTTGTATAGAATAACATTGAATAATCATTATCTCGGCTGTAAACTTTTTTTTGCTAAAATTAAAATATGAAAAAAATATTAATTTTTGGAAGTGGCTCAATTGGTAATCATATGGCATATGCGAGCAGAAGACTTAAATATGATGTCCATATAACAGATACTAATCCATTAGCTCTAAAAAGAATGAAAAGCAAAATTTATCCAAGAAGATATAAGAAATGGGATAAAAATATTAAAATTTTAAACTATAAAGATGTTTTTAATTCATCATCAAAATTTGATCTAGTAATAATTGGTACACCTCCAAAGACACATATAAGCTTGTATCGAAAATGTTTAAAAGGAATTAAATATAAAAAATTACTAATCGAAAAACCTTTAACAAATTATACTAATAATCAGTTCTTTAATTTTGCTAAAACTGTAAATAAAAATAATATATTTTGTGGATATAATCATTCAGTAAGTAAATCTTTTTTATTTTTTTACAAAGAGTTGATTAAAATTAAGAACTTAAATCAGATTAATGTTGATTGGCGAGAAAACTGGGATGGAATATTAAATGCCCATTTTTGGCTCAAAAACGAATTTGGTTCCTACTTGGGAAATTTGAATGATGGTGGTGGTGCACTTCAAGAACATTCGCATGGTCTCCATTTACTTATTTTAATACTTAAAACTAAAAATATAAATTTAAAAAATATTAAATTTCAAACAAATAAAATTTATAATAAAAATTTATATGATCTATATTTTTCTTTAACAGGAATAAAAAAAGGTATTTTTTTTAATTATCAAACAGATTTGGTTAGCAAACCCTCTACGAAAAAAATTGAAGTATCTGATGGTTCAAACTGTTTAAAACTGATTTTTAATTACGATTTAAATAAAGATGTGGTAATAAAGTATAAAAATAATAACCAAATGTATAAAAAATACTTTAAAAAAACTAGATCATCTGAATTTGAAAATGAAATTAAGTATTTAATTCAATATAAAAGTAAAAAAGAAACTAATCTATCTGTAAAACATGCGATTGATGTAATGCATGTTATTAGGAAGTCTTTAAATGAAAAATAATAAAGATTTTTTTAAAGATTTGATTGTTTTAGATATTGCAAATAACCACTTTGGAGACCTTAATCACTCAAAAAAAATTATTAATTCTTTCGGGTCTATAGTTAAAAAATATAAAATTAAAGCAACAACTAAATTTCAATTTAGACAACTTCCTGAATTTATTCATAAAGATTTTAGGGGAAGCAATCTGAAATATGTAAGAAGATTTTTGGATACAAAATTATCAGATACTAATTTCTTTCAACTTTTTAAATATATAAAAAAAAATAAAATGCTTACTTCTTGCACACCTTTCGATGAGGCTTCAGTTGACAAAATAGAAAAGTTTAAGTTTGATATAATTAAAATAGCAAGTGTTTCTGCAACAGATTTTAATTTACACGAAAGAGTGGTCACAAATAAAATCCCTAAAATAATTTCAACTGGTGGGATTTCTTTAACAGAAATAGATAAAATCGTAAGTTTTTACTCAAAACGAAATCAAAATTTTTGTTTAATGCACTGTGTTTCAATTTATCCTTCAAATAACAGCACTTTGAATCTAAATTTTATTAAAAACCTTAAAAAAAGGTACGGGGAAATACCAATTGGTTGGTCTACTCATGAAAATCCGAATGAATTATTGCCTGCAGTATTAGCTTATACTAACGGTGCGTCAATATTTGAAAAACATATTGGAGTTGTGTCCAAAAAATATAAGTTAAATGAATATTCGATTAATCCACATCAATTTGAAGAATGGTATTTAAATTTACAGAAAGCTAAGACTATGCTGGGAGAAAAAAATCATAAAATTATTTTTCCAAAAGAAATAAAAACTCTTAAAAGTCTATCAAGAGGTGTTTTTGCAAAAAAAAATATTAAAAAAGGAGAAATACTAAATAATAAAAACACATACTTTGCTTTACCGCTACAAAAAGGTCAGCTAACTTCAAATGAACTTAAAATTGGAACCAAAATAAAAAGAAATATTTCAAAAGATGATAATATTAAATTAATTGATGTAAGTTTTAATAAGGAAGTTCTTTTAGAGTATAAACTAAAATCATATTTACATAAAGCAAAAGCAATGCTCAATTATAATAATATTAAAATAGGTGAAACTTTTGATTTAGAAATTTCTCATCATGAAGGTTTAGAGAATTTTGAAAAAGTTGGATGTTACTTATTTAACATAGTAAATAGAAAATACGCAAAAAAACTTATATTAATGCTACCCAATCAGTTTCATCCCTCTCATTTTCATAAAAAGAAAACAGAAACTTTTATAATAATTTCAGGAAACTTGAGTTTAATTGACGGTAGTAAAAGATACAAACTTCACCCGGGAGACAAGATTGATTTGGAAGAGAGCTCATATCATAGATTTAAAGCGGGAGAACAAGGTTGTATTTTTGAAGAAATATCTACCACCAGTTACAAATCAGATTCATTTTATCATAATAAAAAAATTAAAAAATTGAATAGAGATCAAAGAAAAACATACATAAATAATTGGTTTGAATTATCACCAAAAAATTTAAAAATTAACATTGATAAATAAAAAAAAAATAATTGCCCTAGTTCCAGCAAGAGGAAATAGTCAAGGTATCAAAAATAAAAATTTAAAAAAAATTAAAAATAAATCTTTAGTTGAATTAACTCTAAGTTTTATTAATAATTTAAAATTTATAGATTATAAAATTTTAAATTCAGATAGTGAAAAAATCCTTAAAATTGGAAAAAAACAAAAATTTCTTAACATTACTAGACCTAAGAATCTATCTGGACCTAAAGTGTCTGACTATCAAATTATAGATTACACCCTGAAACAATTTGAAAAAAATGGGTTAACAGCCGACTATTTAATTTATTTACAACCAACCTCTCCAAAAAGAGATAAGAAACATTTAGTAAAAGTTATGAAAAAAGTAATTAAAGGAAAGCTAGATGGAGCTTGGTCAGTTACTGAAATTGATAAAAAATACCATCCACTTAAAATTCTAATTGAAAAAGCTGGAAAGTTAAAACTTTTCTTAAAATCAGGAAAAAAAATTACAGCAAGACAAATGTTGGGCGAAGCTTATATTAGAAATGGTGCATTTTATATTTTTTCTATAAAACAATTTAAATCACAAAAAACAATATATTTAAAAAATATGATTCTATCAAAATGTAATTACCAAACTGTAAATATAGACAATCTTAAAGACTTAGCTTTTGCAAAAAAAATTATATGAGAATTCTAAATTATTTTCTTTATAATCTCATATAAACGTTCACTTGATTTACCATCATCGTTTCCCATGTATTTTTTCAATAATACTTTATCACCAGTGGATAAGAAAACATCTGATTTCTTTTTTTCTTTGCACAAATTATTTAATATATCTAAATATTCAATTGAGTTTTTAGGATTAAAAATATTATCGGATTTAATGTAATTAATTGTATATTTGTTAATTTCATTTTTATATTTATCATAACTTGGGATAACTACTTTTTTTCTAGAAGCTAACCCTTCAAAGATTGAAGTTGAATTAAATGCGACAATTAATTTAGAATTAGTTATTAGTTCGCTAGATGAGCCTCCATATATTAATTTACAATTATTTAAATTTTTTTTCTTAATTTTCTCTTCCTGTTCCAAACTTTCATTATCAAAGGGTATTTTTGATTTAAAAATAAATTTTATATCTGGATTTTGATCTGCAAAATTTAATGTTTTTTCCAAAATGTCATTTGCAAGAATACTCCAAGTAAAATTTTCAATTTGCTTAAGTCCAGAAAGTGGTCTTATCAGAAAATATAAAATATAATTTTCTTTCAAAATTTTATTATTAATAAGTTTATCTAATCTAGGTGCTCCTATTAGTGAAATTTTATTTTGATCACAAACTTTTGAAGAAACTAGTAATTCTTTAAATCTTTCAGTATATACGCAAATATGGTCTCCAAAAAATGCTCCATAGTCAATAAAATGTTTTTTATAAGCTTTCATTGTCTCTTCAGAGAATAAAGACTCCTTATGAAGGACCATATATTTTATATTTAAATCTTTATCAATTTTTTGAAAAATTTTCTCAGCTTTATAATTTAAATTAAAACTGACAATTAAATTAATATTATTAAATTTTTTAAAATATAAGAGAACTTTATTTATATATTCTTTATATGAATCAATTTTTTTTTTGTTAGAAAAATGGTCATATATAATTCTCATATGTATCCTGCTTAAAAGCAAAATATCAATATCTTTTATTAAATTTTTTTCTTGTAATTGTTTAAAATCATCTATGCCATGAGATTTTTCTAATATTAAAATTTTTTTATTAATATGAGAATTCTTTGACTTTATTTTTCTGATCGAAGATAGAAAAGCAATTGAAGATAAAATTGGTAAATTTAAATATAATCCTAATTTTGATATTATTAACGAAAATGATAATATTAAATTAAATGCAAATTGTTTCATTAAATACTTTGTGTATATAAAGATAAAATAAAAATATTATTTCATAGTAAATAAAATTGACTTTAAATTGTTCATCAAATACTTTGTGAATAGAGTACTTTTCTCATTAAACTAAATAAATGAATAAATCAAATACTAAAAAATATATATTAAATCATTTCAAAAAACTCAATTTAAGAAAAAATGACAATTTAATTATACACTCAGATATAACATCTTTTGGAGTTTATAATTCAAATTTGCCAAAATACATTTTGGATTTATTAATTAAGATAGTTGGTCCACATGGAACAATTGCTCTACCTCTTTATAATACTGAGCTAGATAAATCAAAAGTATTTAATCCTTTAAAAGATTATGGAAAAAAAGAAAATAGTATTTTAAGTAAATTTTTTTTTAAAAATTATAAGCCTTATAGAACTCATTCAATATTGCATAGTCACTTAGTCAAAGGGAGTTTAGTTAAAAAATTTAGAGAAAAAAATAATTATCATTCCTTTGGCAAAAATTCAGATTTTGAAATTTTCCATAACAATAACTTCAAACTTTTGCTGTTAGGGTGTGATGCTAAACAAGGTTGTACTTATTTGCATCATATAGAAGATGAGTTTAATGTTAATTATAGATATGAAAAAATATTAGATATTAAAATTATTGAGAACAAAAAGAAAAAATTAAGAAAATTAAAATACAATGTGAGAAAAAAAAATGTTTTGTTGAATTTCAATAAAATTTTTTTCTTAAAAAAAGTTAAGAAAATTACAATAAACGCAAATTTAAAATTTGGAAAAAGCTATTTAGTAAATTTGAAAGAATTTGATAAGGTTTGCAGAAAAATTATTAATAAAAGACCCAACATACTATTAAAATGAAATTATTTAAAACATTAGAAGAAATAGTACACAAAAAGGGAAAAGATGTAGTTATTAATTGTGATGAAAAAATTACATATGAGAAATTTTGGCAATTATTGTTAAATCTTGCAAATTTTTTAAAATCAAGAAATATATCAAAAGTAAGTATAATTGAGTCTGAAAAGCCAGAATATTTTTGTTATTTAGCAATGTTTGCTTCATTATTATCAGGCGCTACATACATACCAATTAACAACATAACTCCTTCAAAAAGATTAAATTCAATAATAGATTTATCGGAGTCAGAAATATTAATATCTGAAAAAAAAGTAAAATTAAAAAAAAAAAAAATATTAAATTTTAATAAAAAGGATTTATTTAATCTTCAGAATATATCAAGGTTTAACTTAACAAAATCTTCTCGTGATGCATATATAATATTTACATCAGGCAGCACTGGAGAACCAAAGGGTGTGAGAATTTCAAGAAAATCACTCGATAATTACGTTGAATACTTATGTAAGAATGTGTTTGTTGAAAAAATAGTAAGATGCTCTCAGCATCCAAGTATCGGCTTTGACTTAAGTGTGGTGGACATCTATGGAACTATATGTTCTGGTGGCACTATTTTTCCAATAAGAAAAAAATTTGATAAAATATTTTTAGGTAATTTTATTAAAAAAAATCAATTAACTCACTGGGTTTCAGTACCAAGCGCATCAGACTTTATTACAGATACAAATTTTAATAAAGTTAATCATTTATTATCTTTGAAAAAAATTTTTTTCTGTGGTGAGGTTTTAAAAAAAATTCATATAGAAAAAATTTTTAAATTTAACAACAAAGTCGAAATCATTAATGCTTACGGACCGACAGAAGCTACTGTCTCATGTACGCAATTAAAGCTCAATTCAAAAAATTACAAAAAATATTGTAATCCGACTGTTTCGATTGGCAAATCAATTAAAAAGGTGAAGATTTTAATTCAAATAAAAAATAAAAAAAACAATTATGGTGAGTTAGTTATTCAAGGAGAACAATTGAGTAAGGGATATTTAAATGATAAATTATTAAATGATAAAAAGTTTGTTTTGTATAAAAAAAAAAGATCCTTTTTTACTGGAGATTTCTGTAAAGTAAAAAATGGTTTTTATTACTTTTTATCAAGGAACGATAATCAAGTTAAAATAAATGGTAATAGGATTGAGTTAGATGAAATTAATTTAAATTTAGAAAAAATTGTTAAAGATACCGTTTATAGTGTTGTATATAAAAATCAAATATTTAGTTTTACACTAAAGAAAATTGATGAAAAAAAAATTAAGAATAATTTATCAGATACTTTACCTAACTATATGATACCGAAAAAAATATATAGAATCAATAAATGGCCAAAAAATAAAAATTTGAAAATAGACGAACAAAATCTAAAAAAAAATTTATTTAAATATGAAAAAAAAAATAATTAATATCATTAAAAAATCATTTTCAGTTAAAAATAAAAATGAAATTTTAAATATCGAAAATAAAAATCTTAAACTAAACAAACTTACAAATTTTGATAGTTTAAACCATCTTAAATTTTTTTCTTTGCTCGAAAAAGAATTTAAAATTAAGATTAACGAAAAAAATTTTAATAAGTTAAACGATTTAAATTCAATAATCAAAATAGTTAATAAAAAAAGTTAATTATTAATCTTTTTCCAAAAATTTTTATACCAAGAAATATATTTTGTATAACCTTTGTCTATTGAAAATGTTGGGTTATAATTAATTAAATTTTTAGCTTTTTCTACACTTAAAGTTCCTCTTTCTGGCATTAATTGATCTCTCGCTTTATAATTTACATTAATATCTGGAAATTCTGATTTAAGTATATCCACAAGAGAATTTATTTTTTTCGCATTTCCATAGGTTAAATTGAATGTTTGGTTAATTGCTTCCTTTTTTTCACAACACAATTTTATTCCATCAACAAGATCTGCGATATAAGTAAAGTCCAATTTTTCTTCACCGTCACCATTTATACTTATGTCTAAACTTTGTATCGCATTTTCTATAAAAATTTGCCCTACTCTTCTACTTACACACCTCTCGCCATATAATGCAGATGGTCTTATTATAGTATAAGGCAAGTCAAAAACCTGATTATAAGCTTTCACTAGTAGTTCACCTGATAACTTTAAAGTTCCATATATGCCAATTGGTTCACAAACAGCATCTTCATCAACTTTTTCTTGTTTAAAATTCCCATAAACCATACTTGATGAAAGATAGATAACATGTATTTTTTTTGTTTTTGCAAAGTCTAAAGTATTTTCAAGAGTTCTTAGACTATGATCAAATGTGCTATGAGGGTCTTTATTAGATTTACTCGCATGAGACACGGCCGCAAGATGAATAATTATATCTGGATCAATTGATGCATAAATTCTTGATATAGCGTGGTAATCTCTTGCGTCTTGAACTGTAAGTTTTATATCATTTTGTTTTAAGAGATCTATTCTATTGTTTAATATAGAATTATACAAACTTTTATTAACTATTTCGGTATCTGTAAAAGAAAGTATATTGTTAACTGACATGCTGTCTACTATATGAGGAGAGAACCCACATTTTTTTAGAGTTAAAGCTAAATTATGTCCAATAAATCCACATCCACCAACTAATAAAATTTTTTTATTTTTCATGCTTTAAAAAATCAATAATTTTTTTACATATCATATTTATGTTTTGTTTTTTCAATTCTGGATATACCGGCAAAGATATATTGGTTTCACCATATTTATAAGAATTTTTATAATGCTTCTTTAATAATTTATATTTTTTCTGGTAATAGCTCATTTTTGGTAACGGAGTGTTATAGTGTACACTAACACCAATGTTGTTATGTTTTAGCATTTTTAATAGTTTATCACGATGTTTGCAAAATATTTGAAATACAAAATAAGAACAATTATTTGAATATGGCATTGTTTTAATAAACTTAAATTTTTCAAATTGTTTTTTGTATAATTTTGCAATTTCCTTCCTTTTTTTTAAATTTTTTTTGTATGAAATGATTTGTCTATACCCTAAAGCTGCCTGGAAGTCAGTCATTCTATAGTTAAATCCAAGTAATTTCACGTCATATTCACCTTGTTTTTTTCTATCTTTGATATCTTTATCAATTCCAAAAGCTTTGAGTTTTTTGATTTTCATATAAAATTTTTTGTTGTTTGTTATTAACATCCCTCCTTCACCAGTAGTTATTTGTTTTGTTGGGTAAAAAGAAAAACACCCAGAAATACCAAAATTTCCCACATGAATACCATCTGATTTTGTACCCAATCCATGTGCGCAGTCTTCAATAAGTGTTAGATTTTTTTGTTTACAAAATTTTTTAATTTTTTTAATTTCAGAAGAAAAGCCCGCCATATGAACAACAATAATACCTTTGGTTTTACGACTTATCTTTTTTCTTATATTTTCTAAACTTAAATTACCTGTGTTAAAATCTATATCCGCAAAAATTACTTTTGCGCCTGTGTATTCAACTGCATGGGCAGTAGCAGTATGTGTCATTGCAGGAACTATGACCTCATCATTTTTTTTAAAATTGGTAGCAATACATGATAAATGCAATGCTGCCGTACAGCTAGATACCGTTATTGCATATTTAGATTTAGTAAATTTTTTGAATTCATTTTCAAATTTTTGTGTATAAGGTCCATGTGTTAACCAACCACTTTTAAGAATTTGAGTGACTAATTTGGTATCAGATAATGATATGTTGGGAGATGAAAATTTAATACTTTTATTCATAGTTTAAACATATTTTATTTTTATTTTTCTTCTGTATTTAAGAGATTGTTCAGCAGCTAAACAAATTGACATAACATCAAATTGGTCTTGAACAGTTACTAGAGGTTTGATTTTTTTGTCAAGCAAAGTTCTTATGAAATTTTGGATTAATAACTTTCTATTTTTCTTATCTGGATATTTACCTTTTATTTGAAAAATTTTATCTTTTTTAATTTCAAAAGAACCTTTGATGGTGTTTACAATGGTCTCATTTTTTTGAAATATCTTTATTTCATGAAAATGCTGGTGTTCTGCTACTCCATTTGCAGATATCTTAACAATTAAATCATTTTTGAACTCAAGCATCATAACAATTAAACTTTTTTTTTTAAATTTAGAGTTTTTTGTAACCTTATTTGATCCAAAAGCATGAACTTTTATTGGTTTATCTTTAATAAACCAAACTATTAAGTCGATCATGTGTATGGCGGCACCTAGTATCAAAGAATAATTTTTTATTTTTGAACGCCAACCAAATAATTTAATTTTTCTGCCCCAAATATAGTCTGCCTCAATATAAAAAACATCTTTTTTATTAATTTTTCTCTTTATTTTTTTAAATAATGAATTTGTTCTTAAAACTAAATTAGAGGTTATTTTTAGACTTTTTTTATTAAGAAGATTCTTGATATTTTTAAGTTCCTTAAAGGTAAGACACATCGGTTTTTCTACGATAATATTTTTATTGTTTTTTAACGACTTTATTATTTGTTTAAAATGATAATTATCGTAACTTGCGATTGACACTAAGTTAATGTCTTTGTCTTTAAATATTACATTTTCATCACTAGTTATAATTTTGTTTGGGTATTTTTTTTTTAATTTTAATAATTTTATTCTATTCTTTTCACAAATAATTTTTACTTTAGACTTTTTATAATTTTCAATAGCCTCATAGTGTTTTTGACCAATCCCCATTCCAATTACGCCTGATATAATTTTCATTTTTTGTATATTTTCTTTATTATTTTTTTCCAACTTAAATGTAAAAAATCTTTATCTATTAAAGCTGATTTAATAAGTTTCAAATTTTTCTCAGTATCTATCGCTAGGGTGAATTTACTATAATCTTCCTTATTTTTAAAGTTAACTATTCTAAAATATTTTTTGTTTTTATAGAAAAAGGAAGTTACATGCTCTCTGTCAAATTTTTTTAAACTTTTTGTATTCAAATCCAAAAGTAATTTTGATTTAATAACTTCTACAGATACACCTCTTGGATAAGTGCGTGGTAGTACATTTGTAACAATATCACATTTTTTTTTTTTAAATATATCTATAGCATTGTCTATTAACTTCGGATCTATACACGGACTGTCTCCATTAACTCTCACTAAAGATGATATTCCTCTTTTTTTTATTAATGAGCAATATCGACCTAGAACATTATTTAATTCACCACGATAAATATTGTATTTTTTTTTTTTACAGTAACCTGCTAACTTGTCATCTCTTCTTAAATTTGAGATAGCAATATAAATTTTACTAATTTTTTTAGATACTTTAACTCTATCATAAACAAAACTAATTAAACGCTTACCATTTATAATTTTCATTACCTTATTAGGTAAACGTTTAGAAGATGTTCTGGCTTGAATAATTGCAACTGTCATTAAGTTTTTAGTTTTTAGAATTATTTAAGGTATTACTATGAATGAAGGTTGTTGATAATATGATAATTTTTTAATTTTAAGGTTTTTATTGTCAAGCAACAATTCGTCAACAGCTTTTGAGGCTCCTTTTACAGTTGGATAATCGTCAAATAAAATTACACCATTAGGGCTCATTTTATTTAAAAGTTTTTTTATTACATATTTTGTTGCACCATAAACTTCTAAATCAAGGTGCAATAATGAAATTTTTACGTTTCTTTGTCTTTCCAAAAATTTTGGTAATGTGCGCTTAATATCTCCTTCAATTAACTCATAATTTTCAAATTTTTTCAATTGCAAATTCTCTTCCAATTCAATTTTACTAATACTACTTCCTGCTACATCTTCCCATCTTTTGATAAGTTTTTTATCTGTTTTTGATTTTTCTGATGGAAAATTATTAAAAGTATCAAATCCATAAATCCTTCTACTAAAACTATTTTCTAATATAGATCTAAAGGTTAAAAGTCTAATTAAGCTTATACCTTTAAAAACACCAAACTCAAATATATCGCCAGGTACATTTTTAATTTTTTTGTAAATTTCGTATTGATATATAAGCTTTGAAATTCTGCTTATATTTGTTTTCAAATGATAAATATTTTCCGCATCCCATATTTTATCTTCGGTAATGTTATATTTTTTTTTCATTTTGATATTTTAAAAATTGAATTATTAACATAAAACTATGAAAATTATTTAATTTTTTTAGTTTCTACCTCCTTTTTTAATTTAAGCAAATATAATAAATCAAATCTACATTTTTTGTTAATTTATGTTGAATTATAATTAGACTTAATATTTTAAGCTTTATAGTAATTGGAAAAAAATTTTCAGTCACATATTATTTTGAAATAATCATATACAATACGTATAAAATATCTTAAATTTAAGGTATAGAAACCAATTATTTTTTATAGTAATTTTAAATTGAAATATAGAAAACAAGGTTATGGATTTAAAAGAAAATACCGACATAAGAGCAATAAAATTTTTAAGTGAAAATAATGAAGTAAAAATAACCAAAGACTGGTTATTAAAATTAAAAAATATTAGCAAGCAAGATATTGATAACGAGGCTTATAAATTATTATTAGATGACTTAGAGAATGATAATTTGAAATTTCAAATATCTTTACAAGAGCATAACTATATAAAATCATGTAAAAAAGAAAATATTTTAGAATATTTATTATATAGATATAAATTTAAAGAATTTCCAAGAAGAAAAATTTCCTCGGATTTTCCAATCTATATTTTAATTGAGCCAGTTTCATCTTGTAACTTGAAATGTGGAGTATGTTTTCAAAGTGATAAATCTTTTATTAAAAAAGAATTTATGGGAAAGATGGATTTTGAACTATATAAAAAAGTGGTAGATGAGGCTTCTTCTAATGGGACTAAAGCATTAACATTTGGTTCAAGAGGCGAGCCAACAATACACCCTCAAATATTAGATTTTATCGATTATGCAAAGAACAAGTTTCTTGATTTTAAATTAATTACAAACGCAACTAAATTAAACGAAAAATTAATATCAAAAATATTTGAAAGCAATATTAATCTTGTCTCATTTTCAATAGACTCGGAAGATAAAGAGACTTACGAAAAAATTAGAAAATTTGCTAATTTTGATCAGGTTCTTGAGAATGTTAAAAAATACAATGAAATAAAAAAATCATACAAAGATTGCAAGACAATTACAAGAGTTTCAGGACTTAAAGTTTATGAAACTCAGTCAGAGAAAAAGTTTCATGATTTTTGGTCAAATTACGCTGATGAAGTAGTTTTTAAAAAAGTTTCTGAAAGATGGGACACTTACAATAACAAAGTTGATGAAGACTTGTTAACACCATGTAGATCAATATGGGAGCGAATGTATGTTTGGTTTGATGGTAAAGTAAATCCTTGTGATGCAGATTATAAAAGTAAATTATCATATGGAAATGTTAAAAAAAATTCAATAAGGGAAATATGGAATTCACATAAATTAGATAATCTTAAAAAAAATCATTTAAATAATTCCAGAAATAAAATTATTCCTTGCGATAGGTGTGGACAATTTTAAGTGTTAAGTTTAGGAATAATTGGTTACAAAAATCATGCTAAAAGAATTACTGATATATTAAAAAAAAAATACCACATAAAATATATTTTTCATCCAACAAAAAAAATTAATGTTAAGGGGTTTACTAATAATATTGAGAATTTGTTAAAAACGAATTGTATATTTATTCTATGTCCTAGTAAAAATCATTTTTTTTATTTAAACTATTTAAAAAAAAAAAAATATGACGGTTACATTTTTTGTGAAAAAATTCCCGTTACCAAAACAAACGATTTAAAAAAAATCTCTAAATTTAATAATAGCAAAACATTCTTTAATTTCAAT
>CACASB010000003.1:0-55000 GCA_902535155.1 uncultured Pelagibacteraceae bacterium | reverse complement strand
TTCTTTCAGAGTGCCCAACTTAATGATGGCAACTAAAAGTGAGGGTTGCGCTCGTTGCGGGACTTAACCCAACATCTCACGACACGAGCTGACGACAGCCATGCAGCACCTGTGTTTCGTCCGGCCGAACCGAAAACTTTAATCTCTTAAAGTCGCGACGAACATGTCAAGTGTTGGTAAGGTTCTGCGCGTATCTTCGAATTAAACCACATGCTCCACTACTTGTGCGGGTCCCCGTCAATTCATTTGAGTTTTAACCTTGCGGTCGTACTCCCCAGGCGGTGTGTTTATTGCTTTCGCTGCGACACTGAAAATAAATTTCCAACGTCTAACACACATCGTTTACGGCATGGACTACGAGGGTATCTAATCCTCTTCGCTACCCATGCTTTCGTTCCTCAGTGTCAGTAATGATCCAGAAAGCTGCCTTCGCAATTGGTATTCTTTCTAATATCTACGAATTTCACCTCTACACTAGAAATTCTGCTTTCCTCTATCATACTCTAGCTAAAAAGTTTTGATGGCAGTTCCAGAGTTAAGCTCTGGGATTTCACCACCAACTTTTTTAACCACCTACGAACTCTTTAAGCCCAGTAATTCCGAACTACGCTAGGTCCCTTCGTATTACCGCGGCTGCTGGCACGAAGTTAGCCGGACCTTCTTATTCGGGTACAGTCATTTTCTTCCCCGACGAAAGAGCTTTACAACCCAAAGGCCTTCTTCACTCACGCGGCATCGCTGCATCAGGGTTTCCCCCATTGTGCAAGATTCCCTACTGCTGCCTCCCGTAGGAGTTTGGGCCGTGTCTCAGTCCCAATGTGGCTGATCATCCTCTCAAATCAGCTATTGATCATTGTCTTGGTGGGCCATTACCCCACCAACAAACTAATCAAGTGCAGGCTCATCCAATGGCGCATAAAGCTTTCTCCGTAAAGACTTATGAGGTATTAGCACAAGTTTCCTCGTGTTATTCCTCACCATAGGGAAGATACCTACATGTTACTCACCCGTCTGCCACTAAGTATTGCTACTTCGTTCGACTTGCATGTATTAGGCGTGCCGCCAGCGTACGTTCTGAGCCATGATCAAACTCTCAAGTTTAAAAACGGCGCACACTAGCTTCCATATAAATCTAAGAAAAAATTTATATGTAGTTGAAGTGTGTACGACAAATTTTGGTAACCTTAACCGTCCACACTTCTCTTCTTAAATTTCACTTTTATAATAGCTAATTAGGTAAAACCTAATAATAACAATATATTTATTGTTTGGAAAAAACGCTTATAGTACAAATTATTACTAAATCAAGAATTATGATTAAAAAAAAACCTTTAAAAAGCCCTAAAAATCAACGTTTTTTTTCACCTAAAGTCTACCAAAAAAAATAATTTAAAACTATGAAACTTATTCAACTAAAAATTGTTACTTTTTTAAGAAAGAACATCGAAATTGTTTTATTAATATTTCTGCTAATAACCTCAATATTTATTACTCAATTATATAACTCAAATACAAAAAAAATCCAAAAAGACTATTTAGATATTATTAGGAACTCGTATTTCAAAAAATCAATTAATCATTTTTTTTCTAATTTAAAACCAAAATTTGAAAAAGTTGAATATAAAATAAAGCCTGGAGATACACTTTTTAATGTTTTAGATAATTTATCAGTAGTTAAAACAGACATACAAAAAATTGTAAAATTATTGAATAAAAATGGCTCTAAAACTCTTAGCCAAAATCAAATTATTAAATTAACTTTGGAAAATACCAAGGCTCAAAAAAAGGTGGTGAGCATTATGGTACCAGTAAGTTCATCTAGAAAATTAGAGATATTCCGAGAAATGGAAAATAACAATTTTAATAAAAGAGAAATAGTAACAAATTTAAAGAAAAAAATTGTTCTTAAAGAAGGAATAATCAAATCAAGTTTGTACAAAAGTGCGACTCAGGAAGGTATCAGCCCTAATATAATTATAGAATTTGCCAGACTTTATGGTTTTCAAATAGATTTCCAAAGAGATATTAGAAAGAATGATTCATTTCAACTTGTCTATGAAACTTTTGTAGATGAAAATGGAAAAATTTTTGAGAGTGGTAAAATCATTTATTCAAATTTGATATTAAGAGGTCAGTACAACCAACTATATTACTTTCCAAAAAAAAATTTTGATGGACATTATGATGAAAATGGTAAAAGTGTAAAAAAAGCCCTTATGAAAACTCCAATTAACGGTGCCAGGTTATCTTCATCATATGGAATGAGAAAACACCCGATTCTTGGATATAACAAAATGCATAGAGGGACTGATTTTGCAGCTCCAGAGGGTACTCCAATAATGGCATCTGGAGATGGTGTAATTGTTAAAGCTGGATGGTGTGGCGGTGGAGGAAACTGTGTCAAGATAAGACACAATAAAACTTACCTAACAGTTTATGCACATATGAAAAATTTTTCTAATCTTGCAATACCAGGTAATAGAGTTAAGCAAGGTCAGGTTATAGGTTATGTTGGTTCAACTGGTATGTCCACCGGACCACATCTACATTATGAAGTTATTGAAAACGGAAAAAAAATTAATTCTCAACTATTAAAGCTTCCCCCTGGAAAATCTCTCGAAGGTACAAATAGACAATTTTTTGAAGTAGTTAGGATAAAAACAGATGTGTTGAAATCAGATCTTGTGGCAAAATTTAACTAGTTTCTATAGAAGTTTGTAATTTATCTTTTTGTTTTTCTTTTTGTTCAGTTGATATTCTTAAGAAATGGTCTGCATATTGATAGTAATTTTCCGAAAGTATTTTATCTCCATTTGATAGAGCTTCTCTGGCTAATTCATTATATTTTGTAATTAATTTATCAACATTACCGTTATTTCTATTATTTTTTCTTCTAAATCCATTTTCTCTATTACCATATTCTGAATTTAATCTGCTAATATCGTTAGAACGTTTAAATGACCTATCATGAATATTTCTATTTCTTATTCTTTTTTGGTTATTTCTAAATGGTCTCATTATTATATTAGGATAATTTTACAGAAATTATGCATCGGTCATGTCCTGATAAATCTCTTATTATTTTTTTTACAAAAAAATTGTTAGTGTTTAAAAACTTTATCATTTTATATTTTTGATCTTTTCCAATTTCAATAATTAAATTCCCATTAACCTTTAACAATTGAGAAGCTTTAACAACAACTTTCATCAACATTTCAGTTCCATTAATTCCTCCATTTAGAGCAGTGTATGGTTCATATTCTCTTACACCCAAATACTTTAGTTGATGTGTATCAATATAAGGAGGATTACTTATAACCAAATCATATTTACCAACGTTATAATTGTCAACATCTGATTTAAATATTTTAATTCTATTTTTTATTTGATGTAATTTTGCATTAATTTTGGCTACTTTTACAGCTTTTTTTGAAGAATCTATACCATCAGCTGAACATAATTGTCTTTCTTTTAAAATTGATATTATTAAGCATCCAGATCCTATGCCAATTTCTAATATTTTTTTTTTATGAAATTGAGAAATTATTTTTAAAGTTTCCTCAACTAAATGCTCTGTTTCAGGTCTAGGTATTAAAACATTTCGGTCTAAATAAAATTCGTTTTTCCAAAACTCCTTTTTTTTTATTATATAAGCAACTGGTTCTCTAAATTTTCTTCTGTTTAACTTAGATAAAAAATTGTTGTAATTTTTATAACTAATATTTTCCTTTAAATTGAGTATTAACTTTTCTTTAGATATATTTAGCGTATCTGACAATAATATTTCAGTATCTATTTTGTAAGTATTTATATTGTTTAATTTTAAAATATTGTAACCAATATCTAAAGCTCCCATTAAATTCATTTTTCTAAACTCTTAAGCTCCTCTTCCTGCGCACGTAAGCTTAAATTCTCTACAATCTCATCAAAAACTTCGCCTTCCATAAATTCCTCTAGCTTATGAAGTGTTAAATTAATCCTATGGTCTGTTACTCTGCCTTGAGGAAAATTGTAAGTTCTTATTCTTTCTGATCTATCACCTGATCCAATTTTATTTTTTCTATCTTTAGATCTTTGTTCATCGATTTTTTTTCTTTCTAACTCATAAACTCGTGATCTTAAAATTTTAAGACCCTTCTCTTTATTTCTAATTTGAGATTTTTCATCTTGTTGGCTAACAACTATACCGCTAGGTATATGCGTGATTCTAACTGCAGAGTCTGTGGTGTTAACACTTTGTCCGCCAGGTCCACTACTTCTAAAAACATCTATTCTTAAATCTTTATCATCTATTTTGACATCAACATCCTCAGCCTCAGGTAAAACTGCTACAGTTGCTGCTGACGTATGAACTCTACCTTGTGTTTCAGTTTCAGGTACTCTTTGTACTCTGTGAACACCACTTTCAAACTTAAGCGCAGAGTAAATATTTTCTCCTTTGATGCTAGCAATAACTTCCTTCAATCCACCAGCATCACTTTTTGAAATACTTATTAATTCTAAAATCCATTTTTTTTTGGTGCTCACTTTCTCATACATTTTAAATAAATCTGCTGCAAAGAGGCTCGCCTCGAGACCACCTGTCCCAGCACGTATTTCTATAATCGCATTTTTTTTGTCTGCATCGTCTTTTGGTAGTAAAAATAGCTTTAATTTTTTTTCATTCAATATTTTACTTTTATTAAGATCTTCGATTTCTTTTTTAGCTAGATCTTTTATCTCTTCATCTGATAGATTATCACTCAATATTTTTTGCAAATCTTTTTCATTTTTTTCAAAAGCTAGATATTGTTGAGCATTAATCAAAATTTCATTTAAATCTGAGTATTCTTTGGAAATTTTAGCGTAGTTTTTTTTATCAATTTTATTAGATGATAACTCCTTTTCTAACGATTTATGCTTAGAGATAATTTCCCTCACTTTGTCTATAGGAATCATTTTTACTTTTTATTTAATATTTCTGCTTCTTTTTTTTCAACTAAAGAGACAACCTTGGAGATAATCTGTTCATTATTTATCTTTTTATTTTGAATACCATTTATGTAAAGCATGTTGCTATTTTGGCCTCCACCAGTAATTCCTATTTCTGTTTGTGCGGCTTCACCTGGTCCATTAACCACACACCCTATAATTGATAAAGTTATTGGTGTTTTTATATGTGCTAACTTTTCTTCAAGTATTTTTACAGTTTTGATAACATCAAAACCTTGTCTTGCACAAGAAGGACAAGAAATTATTTTTACACCTCTTGACCGTAAATTAAGAGATTTTAAAATTTCGTTACCGATTTTTATTTCCTTAATCGGGTCATCTGACAGTGAAACCCTTAAAGTATCCCCTATACCCTCCAGTAACAAAGTGCCTATACCGATAGATGACTTAACGCTCCCAGGAACAAAACTACCTGACTCCGTAATACCTAAGTGCAGAGGATAATCAGTTTTTTTTGATAATTGTCTGTAAGCTGCAATTGATAAAAAAACATCAGATGACTTAACGCTAATTTTAATTTGGTCAAAGTTATTATCTTCAATTAATCTTATATTCTTTAATGCGCTTTCAACTAAAGCTTCAGGACAAGGTTCTTTATATTTTTCAAGTAAATCTCGTTCTAAAGAACCAGCGTTTACACCAATCCTTAGAGAACAGTCATTATATTTAGCTGAACTAACAACTTCTTTTAGCTTATCCTTGCCTCCTATATTTCCCGGGTTTATTCTAAGACATTTCGCGCCACTTTCAGCAGCCTCAATTGCTCTTTTATAGTGAAAATGAATATCTGCGATTATTGGTACTTTAGAATGTTTGCATATTTCTTTAAGTGCTTTAGTTGAATTCTCATCTGGACAAGATACTCTAACTAAATCAGCGCCTTCATTTGCTAGACACTCAATCTGATTAATAGTTGCTGAGACATTTGTTGTTAAAGTATTTGTCATCGACTGTACAGATATTGGATTTGACCCGCCTATTCTTATATCTCCAACTTTAATTTCTTTAGTTTTCTTCTTAATTATATCTCTATAGGGTCTTAAGCTCATAAACTACTGCTCAATTTAAATTCTTGATGAAGTATTTCAACAGATTTTTTAAGATTTTTTTTGTTAATTAAAACTGATATTTTTATCTCTGAGGTCGATATAACTTCTATATTAATTTTCTTTTTAGCAAGAGCTTTGAACATCCTAAATGTTACACCAGGTGTAGTTATCATACCAACACCTACTATTGATACTTTTGAAACATTTCTATTTATAATTAATTTTTTAAATTTAATAGACTTATTTTTTTCTACTAATTTACGTGTTTTGCTTAAATCTTCCAACTTCACAGTAAATGTTAAATCTGTTTCTCTACCAACAGGTGAGATATTTTGAACAACCATATCAACATTTATTGAATTTTCATAAAGAGGTTTAAAAATCGAAGCTGCTACACCAGGTTTGTCTTTGACGCCAACTAAAGTTAGTTTTGCGTCATTTTTGGTAAAAGAAATTCCCCTTATTGTGTTTTTATGAAGTATATTTCTCTTTTTAGTAATTATAGTTCCATTTTTTTTTGAAAAAGTTGACTTTACATCTATTTCAATTCTATTAAGTCTTGCCTCTTGAATTGACGCAGGTTGCATTACTTTAGCTCCAAGTGATGCCATTTCTAACATTTCTTCATAGGAAATTTTTTCTATTTTTTTTGCAGATTTAGTTAGGTTTGGATCTGTTGTATATATACCTTTAACATCAGTAAATATTATACATTTATCAGCTTTAAAAAATTTGGCACACAAAATGGCACTAGTGTCAGAACCTCCTCTTTCAAGAGTAGTTATTCTAAAATCATTATTAATACCTTGAAATCCAGTTATTACAGGTATCCCCCCTTTCTTAATATAATTTACTATATTTTTCTTTTTAATTTCTATAATTCTTGAAGAGCTATAATTTCCACTAGTTATTATAGGAATTTGCCAACCTAGCCATGATCTTGATTTATATCCAAGATCATTTAATTTTCCTGCAATCAATGCACAGGCTATTTGCTCGCCTGTTGACAAAATTACGTCCTTTTCCTCTTCAGGAAAATTTTTTGCAATATTTTGTGTCTTTAATAAAAGTTCATTCGTTACACCTTCCATAGCAGAGGACACCACTATCACTTTATATTTTTTTTTTACATAAGAGATTACTATTTTAACTACTTTTTCGATCTTTTTTAAACTTCCAACCGATGTTCCACCAAATTTTAAAACAATTATTTTCATTGATAATTTTTATTTAATTTTTATATTCAGATAAATATTATCATATATTAAAAGTCAACTTCTAATGAAAAATATTACAGTTAATAAAAAGGAAATTGATAAATTTTCCAAATTAGCATCAGAATGGTGGGATCCTGGAGGTAAGTTTAAACCTTTGCATAAATTTAATCCTGTCAGATTAGAATACATCAAAAAAAGCATAATAAAAAAATTTAATAAAAAAAACTTAAGTAAGCCGCTTAAAAATATTAGGATTTTAGATATAGGTTGTGGTGGGGGTTTGTTATGTGAACCGTTGTGTAAACTTGGGGCTGAAGTTGTTGGAATAGATGCATCAGAAAAAAATATCAAAATTGCTAAAATTCATTCAAAAAGAAATAATTTAAAAATAAGTTATTATTGTGCATCACCTGAAAATTTTAAATATAAAAAAAAATTCGATGTAATTTTAAACATGGAGATTGTCGAGCACGTCACCGATGTAAATTTATTTCTAAGAGAAAGTTCTAAATTTTTAAAAACAGGAGGTATAATGTTTATAGCAACTTTAAATAAAACTTTGAAATCTTATATTTTTGCTATACTTGGTGCAGAGTATATTTTAAGATGGTTACCAATTGGAACACATGATTGGAATATGTTCATAACCCCTAAAGAACTAAAGCAGATCTGTAAAAAAAATTCTTTGGTTCTAGATGAAATTTTGGGAGTAAAATATAATGTCCTATACAGAACATGGGAGACATCATCAGACGATGACGTGAACTATTTGACAAGATTTATAAAAATTTAGTTATTGTTATCTTCGATCCATGGGAAAATTTGTGTTTCAATACCCTCTTCATGTAATTCATTTATCTGTTTGTTAGTTGCACTTCCGTAAATTCCTTTTGATCTTTTTTTGTTAGTATAATGTATTGACCTTGCCTTATAAGCAAAATCATCTCCAACATTTTCAAAATTATTGTTGATAAATTTTTGGAATTCCAAAATCCTTTTTTTTATTTTGTTATCTTTATTATTTTTTAAACTTATTATGCTTGGCGCCATCAAAGTTTTTGTGATATTTTTAGAGTTGCAAAAGTGACAGTTGAGAAAATTTTTTTTTTTTAATTTTTCAAATTTTGATGAAGAAGAAAACCAACTATCAAAGGTGTTATTACAATTTTCACATTTCAATCTATATTTAATCATATTATGATCTATAATCAGAATTAATCTCAATATATTTCTTAGTAAAATCCATTGTGTAACAAGTAAAATTTTTTTTACCTAAATTCATTTCTAAAGTTATTTTTATTGAATTGCTTTTCATATAATCTTTTAGAGTTTGTTCTGAATAATTTTTTGCTAACTGCCCCTTTTCAAATACTTTATAATTACCTATAATTAAACTTATTGAATTAATATTTAATTCGACATCACTTTTTCCTACTGCCATCATAATTCTCCCCCAATTTGGGTCTCCTCCAGCGATTGCAGTTTTAACTAAAGGTGAATTGGCAATAGCTAAACTTATCTTTTTTGCATCTTCTTCACTTTTACATTTTAACACATCAATTTGAATAAATTTCGATGCTCCCTCACCATCACTCACTACTCTTTTAGCCAAATTTAATAATACGTTATTTACTGACTTGTCAAATTCTTTGAGTTTTGAATCATTTATATTTCTAATATCTTTATTTTTTGCATTACATGTTGAAAAAAAAGAGATCATATCATTAGTGCTGGTATCGCCATCACAAGATATAGCATTAAATGTATTATTAATATTTTTCTTTAGTAACTTTTGTAAAATATTTGATGGTAAATTAGCATCTGTAAAAAGATAAACTAAAGTTGTTGCCATATTTGGGAATATCATTCCAGACCCTTTTGCAATTCCATAAATTTTAACTTTTGTTTTACCTATTTTACATTCCTCCATCGCTAACTTAGGTTTTAAATCAGTAGTTAAAATACTCATTGCAGCTTTTATCCACAGATATTTGTTTTGTGTGTACTTAATTTTATCAACCAGAAATTTTAAAGAATTTTTTATTTTTTCAAGAGGAAATGGCTCTCCGATTGTGCCTGTGCAACCAAAGATTACTTCATTTGACGTGATTTTTTTTGGAGTATCTTCATCAATTTTTTGCTTTTCGGTTAATAATTTAGCAGTTTCATCTGCGATCTCCCTTAAGGAATTAAAGCCTTTAATTCCGGTTAAACAGTTTGCATTACGAGCATTTACCATTAGTGCTCTAATTTTTTTTCCCTTTATAGATTTATTCCATTTTATATTTTCAGAAACTATTTTCGATTGGGTATACACAGATGCAAATTCAGCACCATTTCTAAAATAGAATAAAACTAAATCATCTCTTCTATTATTGTATAAATCAGCTGAAGTTACAGATATTGATAACCCATCTAAATGATCGAGGTCTTGAAAGTCCGCCATTTTTGACCTGTCTTTTTTAGATATCAAGAAATTACTTAAATTTATCGCCATAATATTTAAATTTATTAGTTAATGACTATATAATTATTTAAATATTAATGTATATGAAAAATTAAACAATGTTAAATCCTATAAGTTTTATTAGTAAGATTTTTAAAAGTAGCAATCAAAACGAGATTGATAAAATTCAATACCTTTTGAAGAGAATAAATGATCTTGAAGAAAAAATTTCAAAATTGAAAGATGAGGATTTCCCAAAAAAGACAAAGGAGCTAAAATATAAACTAAGAGATGGAAAGTTAACTGATGATATAATATGCGAAGCTTTCGCATTAGTTAGAGAGGCTTCTAAAAGGAGAAGAGGAGAAAGACATTTTGATGTTCAAATACTCGGTGGAATAGTTTTGCATCAAGGCAAAATTGCAGAAATGAAAACTGGTGAAGGTAAGACTATTACAATTGCATTAGCTGCATATTTAAATTCACTTTATGGAAAAGGTGTGCACATCGTTACAGTTAATGATTATCTAGCAAAAAGAGACTGTGAAGATATGTCAAAAATCTATAAATTTTTAGGAATAAGCTGTGGTTTCATTAATAATTATCAGGAGGATCAAGAAAGATTGAGAAATTATAATTGTGATATTACTTATGCAACTAACAGCGAGCTAGGCTTTGACTATTTAAAAGATAATATGAAACTCTCATTAAATCAATTGGTTCAGAAAAACAGGTACTATGCAATAGTAGATGAGATTGACTCTTGTTTAATTGATGAGGCAAGAACACCGCTAGTTATTTCTGGTCAAGCAGAAGATATTAGTAAACAATATAAGTCTATAAATAAATTTGTAAAAAATTTAACTATAGATGATTATGAGGTAGATGAGAAAGATAGAACTATAATTCTCACAAATAAGGGTATAGATAATATTGAAAATATGCTGGGAAGAATAGGCATACTTAAAAATAATAATTTTTATGATCCAGGAAATCTTCATATAGTTCATCACGTGAATTTAGCTTTAAAGGCAAACTTTATTTTTAAAAAAGATAAAGATTATGTTTTAATAGATAATAAAATTAAGATCATCGATGAGATATCTGGTAGAATTCTAGAGGGAAGAAGATACGCAGATGGCTTACATCAAGCAATTGAAGCTAAAGAAAACGTAAAAATTGAGATGGAAAATCAAACACTGGCCTCAATTACTTATCAAAATTATTTTAAATTATATGAAAAACTTTCAGGTTGCACAGGAACAGCATTAACAGAAAGTCAGGAATTTTTTGAAATTTACAACTTAAAAGTCGTATCGATACCGACTAATAAAAAAATGATAAGAAAAGATTATAATGATAAAATTTTTAGAACAGAGAAAGAAAAACAAATGGCTATTATTGATTTGGTATCTGAATCAAATAAAAAAGGTCAACCAACTCTAGTTTTTACATCTAGCGTAGATAAGTCAGAAATATATTCTGAACTTTTAAAAAAAGAAAAAATTGAACACACTGTTTTAAATGCAAAAAACCACGAAAAAGAGGCTGAGATAATCGCTAATGCAGGAAAATTAAATTCGGTAATAATAACTACAAGTATATCTGGTAGAGGTGTTGATATTCAACTTGGTGGAAAGAAAGTTATAACAGGTGGCGCAGATAAAAATAATTTAAATCAAGAAAAAGATAAAGTTAAATCACTAGGTGGGCTGTATGTAATTGGCACTGAAAGAATGGAGTCTAGAAGAGTTGATAATCAAGCTAGGGGAAGGTCAGGAAGACAGGGAGATGAGGGAAATTCAATTTTTTTTGTGAGTTTAGAGGACGATTTAATGAGAATTTTTGGGTCAGAGTCTATTAATAATATGTTAGAGAAACTTGGACTTAAAGATGGTGAAAGTATTGATCACCCATGGATTAACAAGGCTCTAGAGAGAGCTCAACAGAAAGTAGAGGCAAGGAATTTTGATATTCGAAAATCACTCTTAAAATTTGATAACGTTAATAATGATCAAAGACAAGTGATTTTTAGCCAAAGAAATAAGGTTTTAAGCTCAAAAGAGATTACTCCATTTATTGACAAACTTCTAGATGATGAAGTTATAGAAATAATTAGAGATAAAAACAAATCTATAAATCTAGAGAAAGATAAAGTATTAAAAAGTAAGTTTGAAGTTCTACTACAAAGTAATGACTCAAAATATTTCGATAAAATATTGTCATCTGATCAAAAAGAGATAGATAAAGCTATTAAAAATAAATTTTTTGAAAAAAGAGAGCAGAGGATTTCAATTTTAACTGAAATTGGAAACAACGATCTAGAAAGAAAAATTTTTTTACAAATCATTGATTTAAACTGGAAAAATCATATTCAATATTTAGAACAATTAAGACAGGTAATTGGTTTAAGATCTTATGGCCAAAGAGACCCTTTAATTGAATATAAAAAAGAGTCTTTTGAATTATTTGAAAAGTTGTTAGAAAAAATAAGACAGGATACAATTTTATTATTGCTTAATATTAAAATTACTGATCAAAGTGAATTGAAAAATAAAATAAAGTCCTCAGATAATTCTAAGAATCCAAAATGTCTTTTGGTGCTAAAAAAAGATCAAAAAATTTCTAGAAATGATAGATGTGAAGCAACTGGAAAGAAATACAAAAATTGCTGTGGTTCTTTATCTGAAGTACAACAGGTATAATGACAAAATTAAAATAATAAAGATTGACGAAAATATTAAATATTTTTTATTGGAAAAGTTAGTATCTACACTAAATATTTTATTTACCCTATTAGAAAACAAATCTTCAGATGATAAGACATTCTTTGAAAGACTTTTTTCTCTTCCAATATTTAAAAATTTATTTTTCCTGTGATCAATTATATCCTGCCTAGACATAGTGCTTAATTGCCCTAAATTTCTGCTAATAGATTTTCTTAAATCTACAAGGACTTTATCTCTATCTCTATGCGCGCCTCCACTTGGTTCTAAAATTATTTCGTCAATAATTTTAAATTTTAGTAAATCATTCGATGTGAGTTTCATTGCTGTTGCCGCCTCTAAAGTTTTTTTTGGATCTCTCCATAATATAGAAGCGCACCCTTCTGGAGAAATTACTGAGTAAATTGCATTTTCAAACATTAAAATTTTGTTTGAAGACGCTAAGGCAATTGCACCTCCAGAACCACCTTCGCCAATAATTATTGAAATAGTTGGAACTCCTAAAGATAAAGAACACTCGATAGATTTAGCTATTGCTTCTGCTTGGCCTCTCTCTTCAGCACCAACACCTGGGTAGGCACCTGGTGTATCAACAAATATAATAATTGGTAATCCAAATTTGTCTGCAATTTTCATTAATCTTATAGACTTTCGATATCCCTCGGGTCTCATCATTCCAAAATTTCTCTCAATTCTAGTTTCAAGATCATCTCCTTTTTCCTGTCCAATAACCATTACAGAATTTCCTTCGAAATTTGCAAGTCCAGCTATAGAGGATTTATCCTCTCCAAACAATCTATCTCCAGATAAAGGAAAAAAATTCTCGAAAAGATTATCAATAAAAAATTTCGATTTTGGTCTGTTTTCGTGTCGAGCTACTAAAGTTGTTTGCCAAGGATCAAGTTTTGAGTAAATATATTTTAATTTTTTATCAAGCTCTGACTGTAATTTATCAATTTTGTTAGTGTCTACTGTTGATATACCTTCGTTGTTATAAGGATCTTTGAGTTTTTCTATTTCTGCCTCAATATTTTTGATTTCATTCTCGAAATTTAAATAATTTTTCATATATATTAATATTCATTATATTTTAAAAAAGGCAATATAATGATAGTGGAAATATTGACAGAAATAAACCTTGTAAATATAAAATTAAATAAATTATGATAAATTATGAATAAATTTAAAACCGAATATCAAACAGTTGGTAAATTATATGTTAATAAAATTTTGTATAATTTTGTTAATAAAGAACTTTTAAAAAAAACTAAAATTCAATCAAAACAGTTTTGGTCTGGTTTAGATAAATCTCTTTATCATTTAAGAGAGAAAAATGATAAGTTACTACTAGTAAGAAAAGACTTGCAAAATTCAATAGATGAATGGCATTTAAAAAATAAAGAAAAAAAATTTAATACAAAAAAATATAAAAAATTTCTTTACGATATTGGATATTTAAGAAAAAAAGCTACGAATTTCAAAATTCAAACTAAAAATGTTGATGAAGAAATATCAAAAATACCTGGGCCACAATTAGTCGTGCCTATATCCAATGCTAGATATGCTTTAAATGCAGCAAATGCAAGATGGGGAAGTTTATATGATGCCCTTTATGGTACTGATGCTATTGGTTCAGAAAAATTAGATAATAGGTATAATCCAATAAGAGGTGGAAAAGTAATTCGATATTGTAGAGATTTTCTTGATGAGGTATTTCCATTAACAAGTGGATCTTGGAAAAAACTTAATAGTCTTAAAATAGTTGCCCATAAACTTGTATTAAAAATAGATAATAAGAATATTAAACTTAAGAATACTAAACAATATAAAGGATACAGATCGGACAAAAAAAAATTAAAAGGTGTTCTTTTAGTGAATAATAATCTACACGTTGAATTAATTATAAATCCTTACGCTTTCAGTGCTAACAATGATCCTATAGGTCTTAGCGACTTAGTAATAGAGTCTGCAGTTTCAACAATTATTGATCATGAAGATAGTGTAGCTGCTGTTGATGCTGAAGATAAAGTTTTAGGATATAGAAACTGGTTAGGATTAATGAAAGGAGATCTAAAAGTAAAATTTGAGAAATTCGGAAAAAAATATGAAAGAATTTTGAATTCAGATAGAAATTATATTTCCTATAATGGAAAAAATCTTAAATTACATGGTAGAGCTTTAATGTTAAATAGAAATGTTGGACATCTAATGAAAACTCCAGCTATTCTTTTTTCTGATAAATCAGAAATACCAGAAGGAATTTTGGATGCTTTTATAACTTCAGCAGCTTGTCTTCACGATTTAGATAGAAAAAATAATTCTAGAACAGGTTCAATTTATATTGTTAAACCAAAAATGCATGGTCCAGATGAAGTGGCTTTTGCTGATGAGATTTTTACAAAAGTTGAGGAAGTTTTAAATTTGAAAAAAGATACTATAAAAATTGGTATTATGGATGAAGAAAGGCGAACTAGCTCTAATCTAAAACAATGTATTAAAAAAGTTAGAAAAAGAGTAGTTTTTATTAATACAGGATTTTTGGATAGAACTGGAGATGAAATGCATACATCGATGGAGGCGGGTCCAATGATGAAAAAAGGTGACATGAAAAATTCAGATTGGATTAATGCATATGAAAATAATAACGTAAAAATTGGATTGGAATGCGGTTTTTCAGGAAAAGCCCAAATTGGAAAAGGAATGTGGGCTGCCCCAGATAAAATGCAAGATATGTTGAGTCAAAAAATTTCCCATCCAAAATCTGGAGCGAATTGTGCATGGACACCCTCACCTACCGCTGCGACTCTTCATGCGATGCATTACCATAAAGTAAATGTTTTTGATATCCATCAGAAAATTCAAAAAAAAATAAAATTTGATTTAGATAAATTATTATCTATTCCAATTATATCTAAGCCAAAGTGGAATATAGATGACATAAGAAATGAGTTAGAAAATAATTGCCAAGGAATTTTAGGTTATGTTGTAAGATGGATAGATAGCGGTATAGGTTGCTCAAAAGTTCCAGACATTAACAATATTGGATTAATGGAGGATAGGGCAACTTTAAGAATATCATCGCAACATATTTCTAATTGGCTTCATCACAATATTTGTACCACTTTTCAAGTTTTAGAGACTTTAAAAAAAATGGCAAAAATAGTTGATGATCAAAATAAGAACGACCCAAAATATGAAAAAATGTCAAATAATTTTGATAAATCTATTGCTTTTAAAACAGCTTGTGATTTAATTTTCAAAGGAAAAGATCAACCATCTGGTTATACAGAACCATTATTGCATGCAAACCGGTATTTAAAAAAAAATTAGATCTGAGTCCTATTTTTAAAGGCTGAAAATAATGTGCCATCATCCAAACTTTCAATCTGTCCACCTACTGGAAGCCCTTGAGCTAATTTAGAAATTTTTACATTTATATCTTTAAGGGTCTCCTCAATATAGTATGCTGTGGTTTGTCCTTCAACTGTTGCACTAGTTGCTACAATAACTTCGTCTATGTTTTGCTTTTTTACTCTTTCTACAAGTGAGTCTATGATAAGTTTTTGACTTTTATCTATTTTTCCTGAAATTGTTCCACCAAGAATATGAAAATAACCATTATAAATATTTGTACTTTCAATACTCCACTGGTCTGCAATGTTTTCAACAACGCAAATTTTTGAAAATTTCTTTTGTAAATAACTGCAATTACTAAATCCATTACATTCATCTTTTGAAGATTTTAATACTCCACAATAATTACACCTAGAAATGTTTTTATACACATTTACTAATGCATTGATTGTAGGCTTCATTATCTCATCCTTGTTATTTATTAATTTTAAAATAATTCTTCTTGCAGACTTTGGTCCTAGTCCAGGAAATTTAGATACTGCTTTAATTAGTTCTTCAATTTCTTTGATTTCCATCATATCTTATAGTGGCCACTTAAAGCCAGGTATTCCAAAACCACCTGTTACTTTGGAAAGTTCATCTGATGTTTTCGATTTAAGATTATTTTTAGCATTAGTGTGAGCTGCAATTATTAAATCCTCTACTAAAGATTTATTTTCTTTAAAAAGATCATCTGAAATAAATAAATTCTCAATTTCTCCGTCTCCATTTAATGTTACTTTTACACCACCACCACCAGAAGTACCTTCGGCTTTAATATTTTTTATTTTTTTTTGGCTTTCTTTAACTTTAGTCTCTATTTCTTTAGCTTTTTCTAAAATTTTACTGAAGTCATTCATTGCTTTCCTCCTCTAAATCTTTAATTTTAGTAATCTCCAAATCTGGAAACAATTTAATAGCTTTTTTATATGAATTAGAGTCTTTTAGGCTCGCCAAATCATCATTTTTATTTTGATTTTTCAATTCCTTTATTGTTTTAAATCCAGTTTTTTTTGATAATAATATTATCCATCGTTCTCCAGTCCAATCTAATAATTTAGAAGTTAAGTTTTTAATAAAATTTTTATTGAGGTTTTCATTAAAAGAAATTTCTATATTGTTATGCTTAAAACTAATTAAATTAACATTATGTTCTAATTCGTATTTCAATTCAATCTCTTTATTTAACATGCAGATCGATATTAAGTCGGAGAAAGAATCAATTTTTATTTTATTAGTTAATTTTTTTTCATCTAAAGAAACTTTTTGCTGCTCCTGTGAAGAAAATTTAATTTGATTTACAGTTTGATTATTATTTTCATTTTTTATTTTTTTTTTATGATCTTCTGACTCTATTTCATTATTTTCTTCATTCTTGGAATAATTAATGTGGTCTATTTTTTTTATCTCACTTAACGACTCTTCTTTTAAGTACATCAATCTAATTAAAAACATTTCAACAGCCAAATGTTGGTTTTTTACTAAATTAATTTCTTTTAACATATTTATACAAAACTCCCAAAATAATATGATTGTTTTATTATCGACTTTATTTGATAAATCTTTTATTCTTTTAAAGTCAGCATCTGTAAAATCTGATGCTGAATTTAAGTCACTTAAATTTTTGTGATTTTTTAAAATGTAAATTATTTCAAGAAAACTGTTGATAAATATTTTTGGTTCTATTCCTTGATTATATATTTTCCTGTACAATTCTAAAACTTTTTCCTCATTAGCTTTTAACAATTCAAAAATAAGATCTATTATGTAATTTTTATCAAAATAACCAAAGATTTCCTGGGCAAATTTTAAATCTATCTTGCTACCATCTTCTTTTTCATTTAATAATATTCTGTCGAGTAAAGACAAAGAGTCTCTGACAGAACCTTCCGACATTTTTACAATAAGTTTAAGTATTTTTTCATCTAAATTTTTTTTTTCTAATGCGGTTACCTTTTTTAAAAAATTAAGGAGTTCATCGAAACTTATTCTCATTAAATCAAATCTTTGACATCTTGAGAGCACAGTTATTGGTATTTTGTTAACTTCAGTGGTTGCAAAAATAAATTTTAAATATTTGGGTGGTTCTTCTAGAGTTTTTAGTAAGGCATTAAATGCTTGCTTGCTGAGCATGTGAACCTCGTCAATTATAAATATCTTATATTTGGATGATGTTGGTCCATATCTTGAAAATTCAATTAGATCTCTCACGTCGTCCACACCTGTTTTGCTAGCAGCATCCATTTCTAGAACATCAATGTGCCTGGACTCAGCTATTTGTTTGCAGTTGTTACATTCATTTTTTAGACAATCATTTTTATTAGGATCTACGCAATTTAGGGACTTTGCTAAAATTCTAGCGATTGTAGTTTTCCCAACACCTCTTATACCAGTAAATAGAAAGGCATTTGGGATTTTATTTAATGAAATTGATTTTGTTATTGCTTGAACAATTATGCTTTGGCCAACCAACTCATCAAAAACTTGAGGCCGATATTTTATGGCTAATACTTTATTATTTTTATTCATTTTATAGGGACTAACCAACCTGGAAAATACTCATTACCCTTGCTCTTTTTCAAGCCTAGGGGAGTTCATGGTAACACCACCTGATTAGCCCCATTTTATTATAACAGTTATATTTTCTAGTCTACAATAAAAGTTTTAGATTATTTGATATTTCTATACTCGCTTGCCTCGTATACACCGAGTATATCTAGATTGACAGTATGAAAACCTAATTCTTCTAAAGATTTTTGAATTTTAGGTTCTTCTATGTGGCCATACATATCACAAATAAATAAATATTGTTCAAAACTATTCTGATCTGAAAAACTCTCTAGCTTACTTAAATTTACGTTATTAGTCGCAAAACCTCCTAAGCACTTATATAGAGCCGCAGGTTTATTTTTTACTTTAAATATACAACTTGTAATATAATTTTTATTGCCTAATTCAGGATGTAGCTTTTTTTTTCCCATGATTAGAAACCTTGTTACATTGCTATGATCATCTTCGATATTTTTCTTAACAATTTGTAAATCATATATTTTTGCAGCTAGATCAGAGGCGATAGCTGCCTCATTTTTTAATTTTTTTTCACTTATATACTTTGCGCTACCGGCTGTATCAGCTGCGATTATAGGTTCAAACTTATGTGTGTTAATTAATTTTTGACATTGTGATATTGCCTGAGAGTGAGATCTAACTGATTTGATGTTTTTTATCTCATTACCTTTTAATATCATTAAATTATGCTTTATTTCTTGAAAATGTTCAGAATATATTTGTAATTTATATTTATTTATCAAATATTGAATATCAGCAACTCTGCCTGCTATTGAGTTTTCAACAGGTATAATTGTCTTGTACTCCTCATTTTCATAACAATTTTTGAAACAATCCTCAAAAGTATTACACGGTATAAAAACACTTTTAGGATAAATTTTTTGTGCGGCCAAATGAGAGTAAGCACCAGGTGATCCTTGATAAACAATTTTCATAGTTTTTAGATTTTATATTCCATAATCTTTTTTATTTCTACATAATCCTTAACTGTGTCAATACCTATAGACTTATTTTTCGTGTAAATAACGTCAATATCGATATCATTATCTATTGCCCTAAGCTGCTCGAGACGATGCTTTATTTCATTTTTTGATTGTCTTAAATTTACAAATTTTTTTAAAGTTGAAATCTTATATTGATATATTCCAATATGACCAAAAACATTTTTTTTAATTGAATTATCGTACTTTCTTAAAAATTTTTTAGCTCTGGATAATTTATTTTTAACGATATTTTTGTCTGTAATTACTTTAACTATACTTCTGTCCAACAATTCACTTTTTGTTACTTTTGTTGCGATTGTGCCTATACTAGATTTTTTTCTTGTAATATTATTATTCAATTTAATTATATCTTTTGGATTAATAAATGGTTCATCTCCCTGTAAATTAATTATGTACTCACAATTAGATTTATTTTTAATCTTTTTAAATGCCTCATAAATTCTATCGGTCCCTGTTTTATGTTTTTTTTTAGTTAAAATATATTTTCCTTTTATTTTTGAGATGTCTTCAGCAATTTTTTTGTCCCCGGTTGCTACATAAACTTTACCTACGCGTGACTCTTTCGCTTTTTTGTAAACATGCTGAATTATCGATAAATTATTTATTTTAAGCAAAGGTTTATTTGGTAAACGTGTAGCAGACAATCTTGACGGTATTAATATGATGGTTTTTGACATAATTTCACAATTTGTGCGTCTATGAGACGCAAAGTTTTTTTTAATTAGCTTTTTTTTCAATTAACATGTTATAGGTTCATAATACATAGAATAATGGATTCTTTTGAGTTAAATAAAATAATAGCTTCAATACTTCTTGTAGCACTTTTGATCATAGGTATTGGTAAGATATCAAATATCATATTTAAAACTGATAAATTAGAGAGCTCAGCTTACAAAGTTGAACTTCCAGATAATTTAACTAAGGAAATAAATGATAATAAAACTTTGGACGTTGAAGAAAAAATAGATATTTCAGCACTAATGGCATTAGGTGATATAACCCATGGTGAGAAGGTTTTTAAAAAATGCTCAGCTTGTCATTCAATTGAGGCTGGTGGAGGTAATAAGATTGGACCCGCATTATACAACGTAGTTGGAAGAAATGTTGCAGCGGTTGAAGATTACAAATATTCAAAAGCGTTAGTAACCTACAAAAAAAAATGGTCTTTTGAGGAATTAAATGGTTTTTTAATAAAACCACAAAAATGGATCAAAGGTACTAAAATGGCATACGCTGGATTGAGGAAAGAAAAAGATAGAGCATCAGTTATTTTATATTTAAATAAATACTCAGATAGTCCGAAGCCTTTACCTTAATTTTCCAAAACAATATAATAAAATGCTTTTTTGAACGTGTACTCTATTAGATGCTTGTTGCCAGACATGAGATTGTTTACCTAAGAAAATTTCATCTGAAACTTCATCTCCTCTCGGTAAACAGTGTAGAAAAATACAATCCTTGTTCGCAAAACTGAATAATTTTTTGTCAACTTTAAAATTTTTAAATGCTTTTGTTTTAATTTTAACGTTTACACTATCATTTAAAGATATCACTTTATCAGAAAAAATAACATCTGCATTATGAGCAGCCTTTTTAGGATCACTATAAATATAAATTTTTTTTTTATTTTTTTTAACCCAAAATAAAATTTTTTTTTTTGGTTGAAATTTTTTTGGACAACCTATACTTAATTTAAAAGAGAGTTTTACTGATGCTGCAATTAAACTGTTAAGCACATTATTTGAGTCACCAATCCAACAAATATTTAATTTTGAAATCGGTTTTTTTTTAATTTCTTCAATAGTAAAGATATCAGATAATACTTGAGTGGGATGTGATGAGGGACTTAATCCATTTATCATAGGTATAGACAAGTGCTTTTTGAAATTTTCTACTTTTTTATCATCATCTGTTCTGAACATAAATCCATCTGCATATGTAGATAAGATTTTAGCTGTATCAGCTATGCTTTCACCTCCTTGCCCAAGGTGGAGTTCGTTAGATCTAAGAGTTATGGTGCCTCCTCCTAATTGTTTTATTGCTAAATAGAAACTTAATCTAGTTCTTAGGCTCGATTTTTCAAACATTTGTATTAAGAACTTACCTTTTAAAGGTGAGCTCTTATCTACCTCTAAAATACTTAAACTTTTTCTCGAATTCTTTCTTTTTTTTGCGTCTAAAATAATCTTTTTAAGATCTCTGGATTGAATATCCATTAAATTTACAAAATGTTTCATTTATTTTAAATCCTCACATGATTTTGAGATAATCTTTAAGGCAATATCTATTTCTTTTTTTTTGACGTTTAATGGTGGTAAAATTCGAATAACATTTTCAGCAGCACGTATTGTCAATAATTTATAATCCATTAGTTTTTTTATAAAATTTGTTGGATCCTTATAAAGTTGTATTCCAATTAACAAACCTTTACCTCTTATTTCTTTAATTATGTTCGGATATTTTCTCTTAAGATTGTTAAGACTTTCTAAAAAATATTTAGATACATTTTTTACATTTTTTAAAAACTTTTTACGAGAAACAATATCCATTACGGTATTGCCCACTGACATGGCTAATGGATTACCTCCAAAAGTTGAACCGTGAGAGCCGGCTGTCATTCCAGAAGCAACTTTTTTATTCATTAAAACTGCTCCTATAGGAAAACCTCCTCCAATTCCTTTTGCAATAGGAACTATATCAGGTTTTACTCTAGATTTTTCAAATGCGAAGAAATCACCAGACCTACCTACGCCGCACTGGACTTCGTCGAGAATCAAGAGTATTTTTTTTTTATTACATAATTTTCTTAATTCTTTTAAACACCAGTCTGGAATTACTTTTATTCCTCCTTCACCCATAATAGTCTCTACCATAATAGCAGCAGTATTTTTATTAATCTTTTTCTTTAAAGAAATATGATTTCCAAATTTAAAATGGTCAAATCCACTTATCTTAGGCCCAAATCCTTCAGTCATTTTTTTTGATCCACTAGCAAAAATTGCGGCTAAAGTTCTCCCATGAAACGAATTTTTAATACACAAAATTCTGTTTTTATTTGGTTTTCCTATAGAATAAAAATATCTTCTTGCAATTTTTACAGCCGCTTCTGTTGCTTCTGCACCACTGTTCTGAAAAATTACATAATCAGCAAAAGTTTTTGTACATAACTTTTTTGCAAGTTGTTCACCTTCAGGAATTTGAAAAGCGTTTGAAACATGCCAAAGTTTTTTTGACTGTTTTTTAATAGTTTCGATAAGTTTTGGATGTGAATGTCCTAATGAATTAACAGCGATACCTTGAACAAAATCAAGATATTTAATTTTATCAGTAGAATATAGATAACTACCCTTTCCATATTTAAATGATATTTTCTTTCTATTATAATTCCGTGCCAAATAGCTCATGATTTAATTTTATATCCTGTTTTATAGAGATAATATGCAATTAACCACAAAACTAAATTAAAAAATAACAAATATAAAAGTCCAAAATTTATTGGTCCATCGCTAATACCAATCATTGAGAATCTTAGACCATCTATCATATGAAAAAAAGGATTGTATGTACTTACTACTTTTATAATTTCAGGTAATTTATCAATCGAATAAAATGCACCAGATAAAAATGATAATGGTATGATAAAGAAATTGGTAACAGTTGCCATGTTATCAAATTTTTCAGCCCACATTCCAGCTATAAAACCCAAGGAACCCATTAGAAATGAAGAGAGTAATAAGTAAATTAAAAAATAGTAATAATTTACAATGTTTACTTCTACTATTAAATTAAAACATATAATTGAAACTACGCAAATTAAAAGAGATCTTGTTACAGAAGCTAGTATAATTCCTAAGGTAACTTCTGCTGCAGACAATGGGCTTCCAATTAAATCTATTATGTTGCCCATCATTTTTCCCATCAATATTGACGAGGAAGAATGAGAGAAAGCTTGTTGGATTACTTGCATTGAAATAAGCCCTGGAGCTAAAAACATTATGAACGGTAAGCCTAAAACATTGCCTCTTTCCTCACCCCAAGCAATTGAAATTACAATTAAAAATAGAATTCCGGTTAAAACAGGTCCAAAAACAGTTTGACCAAACACAATTAAAAAACGAAGAGTCTCTTTTTTGTAAAGAGAATAGAAGCCTATCCAATTTATCAAACCAAATCTTCTTTTACCAATTTTGTACTTTGTATTTAAATCAACCATAAATATATTTGTTAATAATTAAAAAAAATTTTGAAGAAATAAAATAATATGCTTGTTTAATATTTAATTGTCTTTAAACTACATATAGTATTTAAAAAAAAATGTATAACAAAATATAGTAAATGAGTTGGACTGATGAAAAAGTTGCTAAGTTAAAGGACCTATGGGGTAAAGGCAGTACTGCTAGCCAGATTGCTGAAATATTGGGAGGAGTTAGTAGAAACGCTGTAATTGGAAAAGCACATAGACTTAATTTGTCTGGAAAAATAATTGCTAAAAAAAGTTCTAATAATAAAAATATTAATAAATCAAAAAATTTAAATTTTAAAAAAGTAAGAAGAGGAAAATTTAAATCTATAATAATAGATAAAGATTTTGAGCCTGAGAATCCAAAACAATTAGAGGAACTAGATGAGAATTCGTGTAAATGGCCAATAGGTCATCCAAACGAGGAAAATTTTTATTTTTGTGGAAGAACTTCTTTGAAAGATTTCTCATATTGTAAACTTCATTTATTGTATGCATTTCAGCCCAAAAATAAAAAAGACGATGCAATCGATAAAGATAATGAAGTGCCAAAATTTATTCAAAAAAAAATCAAATCAGCTTAAAAATTTTTTTTTTTATTTTCTTTATTCTTAATAATGTTTTTCTTGATTATATTTTTTGCTTTAATCCCTCTATTTATCCCCAGTAAAGCAATATAAATGATAAAAAATAATATTAATGTTACGATTATATAAATAATCCAGGCAATCATATTTTATTTGTATTTTTTTTTCGAGTATTCACCAGAATCTTTCCACATATAACAGTATTTTTCAACTTCATTTTCAAATTTAGAATGGAAGTTATTTCCATAATCAAAATTTGTTTTGTATTTACCAGAGGGGATATTATCGTATAACAACAATTGTATTTGATCTTTTGTAATAGGTGGTTTTGGTAAACATTGAAAAAAAGTTGCCATAATATTTGCAATAAATATAGGGATAGGAATTAGCAATCTTTTTTTTTCAATTAATTTAAGCAATGTTTCAATGATTTGTTTAAAAGAAAGTTCTTCTGGTCCAACACACTCCATCGTTTCTCCCTTTGTGTTATTTTCAACAAGATCTATTATTAAATTGCAAATATCCTTACAGTGAAGGGGCATAAACTTAGTTTTTCCCTGATAATATAAAGGGAAAATTGGCAAAATATTGAATAAACTCATTAACATTGTCGTAAAGTTATCATCTACAGAGTAAATAATTGAAGGTTTTAAAATAATAGCATCTTTAAAATTTTTTTTTATTCCATCTTCGCCATTTAACTTACTTTTAGCATATTTAGAATTTACTGCTTTTTCTATTCCTAATGCAGAAATATGAATAAATTTATTTACATTATGCTTGTAACAAAGTTTTGAGAGCATACTAGGAAACTTTTCATGAATATTTGTAAAATTATTCTTACCCTTTTCAAATAAGATTCCGATTAAATTTATACATACATCCGATTTAACTACTAGCTCCTCAATCTTTGGAAGATCAAACATATTTGCCTCAACTATTTCTAAATATCCAGGATTTGCTTGAGTTTTAAGAATATAACCTTTCTGATGTAGATTTCTAGTTACAGCTGTTACTTTCAAATTTTTCATTGTAAGACCTCTAATGAGGTTTCGACCAATTTGACCACTGGCGCCAAAAATTAGACAATTTTTTGGTTTCATATATATAATATGTATTAATAAATATTATGGATATTAAACTTCACAAAAATGATTTACCAAAAGATTTGGAGTTTGGCAATAAGATTGCTATTGATTGTGAATTCATGGGGCTAAATTTTTTAAGAGACAAATTATGTCTTGTACAAATTTCATCTGGAAAATCCGATGCGCATATTATACAACTAGATAGATCTTCCTACGAGGCGCCAAATCTTAAAAAAATCTTATCAAATAAATTAATTACTAAAATTTTTCACTATGCGAGGTCAGATTTAGTATTTATAAAAAATTATTTAAATGTTGATGTTGAAAATATTGAGGATACTAAACTTCAATCAAAACTTATTCGTAAATATACTGATAGACATGGTCTTAAGGATTTAATTAAAGAATTTGTAGGAGTTGATATAAGTAAGCAATATCAATCGTCAGATTTTGGGGGAGAGCTTTCATCTGCTCAAATTAAGTACTGTGCTAATGATGTTATTTATTTACATAAAATTAACGAGGCATTAAATAAAATGCTCATAAGGGAAAATCGTTTAAATCTTTATCAAGATTGTTTAAAATATTTAAAAACAAGAGTTGATTTAGATCTTGAATGTTTTACGGACGATATTTGGTCTCATTAATGAAGAATAACAAATTTAAAAAAATAGCAAAGGAAGTTATATATTCAGAAATAAAGTCCTTGCAAAAGTTGAGATCATCAATTGACGAAAACTTCAACAAAGTAATTAACGCTATTATCAACTGTAAAAGAGGTAAAATAATATTATCAGGTGTTGGTAAGTCTGGTATAATAGCTAAGAAAATATCTTCAACACTTTCATCTGTAGGAACGCCATCTTTTTTTGTAGATGCAAGCTCTTGTTCACATGGTGACTTGGGTCAAATAAGCTCTAACGATATTTTAATTTTAATTAGTAACAGTGGTGAGTCCTCAGAACTTAAAAATATAATTCAATATGCTAATAGAAATAAAAATATAATATTGATTGGTATAGTTTCAAAAAAAAATTCTCTACTTTATAGAAACTCAGATATAAAGATTCTGTTACCAGAAGTAAAAGAGGCTGGACCAGGTAATATAGTACCAACATCGTCTACTATAATGCAATTAGCAATTGGGGATGCAATCGCCATATCTACAATGAAACAAAAAAAATTTGGTGAGAAAGATTTTAAAAAATTTCATCCATCTGGAAGTATTGGTGCAAAACTAAAAACAGTTGAAGATTTAATGTTAAAAGGAAACAAAATACCATTTATTAGCGAAAATACTAACATGTGGTCTGCTTTAAAGATCATTACGAAAAAAAAACTTGGTGTGTTGGTTGTTCAAAATAAATCAAAAAAAACAAGTGGAATTATAACAGATGGGCAAATTAGAAGGGTGAGTGAAAAAAAGGGAAACTTAGACAATATGAAAGTCAAACACGTCATGACAAAAAAACCAATTTCTGTAGAAAAAGAAATTTTAGCAGCAAAAGCTTTATCTTTAATGAATTCGAAGAGAATAACTTCATTATGTGTGCACAATAAAAAATACAAAAATAAAACAGTTGGTATATTACACATTCACAATATTTTAGAGAATAACATACAATAAATGGACAAAAAAATTTACATGCAAGTTTTGCTCGCTGTAACAATAATATTTTTAATTTTGTATATTTATTTTTTTTATTTTAGTAGCAATGATAAAGAAATCGCTAAAATTGAAAACAATAAAAATGATGTAAATATTTTAAACAGTTCTGATGATTTAATAACGGATATGAGTTATTTATCTGAGGACAATAAAGGTAATAAATATCATATAAAATCAGAATTCGGGGTGCTTAGTTCAGAAAAATCAAATCTCATACTGATGGATAAAGTTACTGCAATAATTTACTTATCTAACAATGAAAAAATATTCATAAGTTCTAACAAAGCGAATTATAATGATGAAAATAACGACACGTCTTTTAATGGTTCAGTAAAAATGATTTATAACGAAAATATAATTAATTCTGAATATCTCGATCTCTCTTTTAAAAACCATTTGGCAACCTTATATGATGATGTTAGATTTAAAAGTAAATTATCTAATTTATTTGCTGATAAAGTATTAATAGATTTTTTAAATAAAACTACAAAAATTAAAATGAACGATGAAATTAATAAAGTTCTTGTTAAAAGTATTATAGAAAATGGCAATAATTAAAAAATTCCGTATTAAAAGTTTTAAAAAGAAACAATCTATATTGAGATTTCAAAATATTAGTTTGTCATTCGAAAAAAGACAAATATTGGAGAATATAAGTTTTGAAATAAATCAAGGTGAAATTTTTGGAATGTTGGGACCTAATGGTGTGGGTAAATCAACTATATTTAACTTAATCACTGGTTTAATAAAACCTGATAAGGGTGATATCATTATTAGAGATGAGAATGTAAATGAATATCCAATTTTTTTAAGAACCTCAAAGTTTAAAATAGGTTATGTACCTCAGTATGGTGGATACTTTTATGACATGACATTGTATGAAAATTTAATGGCAGTAGCTGAAATTTTACTAATTGATCACAGAAAAAGAGATGAAAAAATCAATTACTTAATATCAAAATTTGAGTTAAATCAAATTAGAGATATTAAGGCAAAATTTTTATCTGGAGGTCAAAAAAAAAAGTTGGTTATCGGAATGGCTTTGTTAGGTGATCCAGAGTTGCTTCTCTTAGATGAGTGTTTTGCAGCACTTGATGTAATGACGATTAAAATGTTACAACAAATTATTGTTAATTTACAGTATGAAAATAAAATTACAATTTGCATATGCGATCACCAAGCAAGAGACCTGCTTACTTGTGTTGATATTGCCATGGTTCTATCAGAAGGTAAAGTAATTGCAAAAGGCACCCCTTCAGAGCTTATACAAAACCAAAATGCTAAAACTGCTTATTTTGGTGACTCTTTTAAAATCAATTAAGTAAATGGTAAGATTAGTAATAAAAAAAAAGATATGTAATTTTAATAAAATTATAAAAGTTGATGGAGATAAAAGCTTATCTATCAGATCCTTGCTTATAAGCTCACAATCTTTTGGTAAGTCCACAATATATAACTTACCTAAATCTGGGGATATTTTAAGTACGATAAATGGTCTTAAAAAACTGGGTATTAATATAATTTTAAAATATAATAAGTGTTTCATATACGGTGCTGGCCTAAATAGTTTTAATTATAAAAAGGGAATTTCAATTAATGCTGGGAACTCAGGGACTTTTGCTAGACTTTTGCTTGGACTATTAATTAAATCACCATATGAAATAAAGATATTCGGAGATAAAAGTCTTTCTAGAAGAGATTTTTTAAGAGTAATATCTCCTTTAGAGAAATTTGGTGCTAATTTTAAATCAAATAGAAAAAGCAAACTTCCTTTAAAAATTTTAGGATGTGAATTTTTAAAACCAATTAATTATATTGAAAATCGAGGGTCAGCACAGTGCAAGAGTGCAGTAATACTAGCTGCTCTTAATACTCCTGGCACAACAGTCATTAAAGCAAAAAAATCGAGAAATCATACTGAATTATTTTTAAAATATTTAAATTTACCTATAAAGACAATTAGAAAAAAAAATTATGATTTAATCAAAATTACTGGAGAAAAACAATTTAAGTCATTTAAATACTTAATCCCTGGAGATATTAGTTCGAGCGCTTTTTTTATTATTTTAACTCTATTATCAAAAAAATCTAAACTTAAAATTAAAAACGTTAATATAAATGAATCAAGAACAGGTTTTATTAAAATAGTAAATAAAATGGGTGCAAATGTTAAATTAGTAAATAAAAAAACTTTATATGGTGAACCAGTTGCGGATATATGTGTGAAAAGTCAAAGCTCTTTTAAACCAATAAATTGTCCAGTTAAACTTAACAGTAATGCAATTGATGAATTTTTAGTAATTTTTTTGCTTGCAAGCAAGGCTTCTGGTGTATCTGTTTTTAAAAAACTGGAAGAACTAAATAAAAAAGAAAGTCCAAGACTTAAATTAGCATCAAAAATTTTAAAAAAGATGGGGGTTAAAGTAAAATTAGGTATTGGTTCTATTAAAATTTATGGAAATCCAAATTTAAATATAAAAAAAAAAATTATAATTAATAATTATCGAAAGGATCATAGAGTATTCATGACTTCTGTAATCGCTGCTTTAACTTTGGGTGGAGAATGGATTATCGAAGATATGGAGTCACACACTAGTTCATTCCCTTCTTTTTTAAAGATTTTGAGAAAATTAGGCTATGAATTCTAAATATATAGAAAAAATCAACACCGTGCCTCAAAAATTGTTGAATTTTAAGGTAATTTAATTTTTTTTTGTTTCTTGATTAATTTAATAATTTTCTCTAAAAGCTCATCTTTTAATAATTAATGGAAATTTATAAAGAAACAAACACAGCCGCATCAAAAGAATTTGAAAAACTCCTTGATAATCAAATTTCAAAATCTCAAAGTCTAATTGAAGGCAAGATTATTGAAGGAACTGTTACCAAGGTGGGTGAGAAGTATGTATGGTTGCATACAGATGGCCTAAAGTCAGAGGCAATGATTGACATAAATGAGTTAAAAACTCTAGGTCAAGAACATAAAATTAAAATTGGAGAAAAGATACACGTTTTATTAGAGCGAATAGAGGATAAAAATGGAGAAGTAGTTGTATCTGCTAGTAAAGCTCAAAAAATAAAGGGTTGGGATATTTTAGTGAAAGCTTTCGAAGACAACGAACCAATTATGGGCAAAATTACAAGTAAATGTAAAGGTGGAGTAATAGTTGAGCATATAGATACCGGATCCTTAATGTTTTGTCCAGGCTCACAGATATCTGACGTGCCGATAAAAGATGTCTCCCATTTGATAAACGAACCTCAGAAGTTTGCATTAATTAAAATGGATAAAATTAGAGGTAATGCATGTGTTTCAAGAAGACAAATAATTTCTTCTGGAAAAAAAGAGAGCAAAGCAAAAATTATAGAAAAATATAAAGAAGGTCAAATTATTAAAAATGCTATTGTGAAAGGATATAGTTCGTTTGGATGTTTTTTTAATGTGAACAACGAACTTGATTGTTTAGTGCATTTACAAGAAATAAGCTATTCAAGAGTAAATCACCCTGAAGAAGTATTTAATATCGGTGATAAGCACGATTTGTTGATTATTTCAGTTGATAAAGAAAAGTTACAAATTGGATGTAGTATCAAACAATTATCTCCAGATCCGTTTGAAAAAATTACAAATTACAAACTAAACGAAAAATATGAAGTAAAAGTTATCAAAATTATGGATTTTGGTGTTTTTGCTGAATTGGAGCCAGGGTTAACAACTTTACTTCATTCTAGCGAGATTAGTTGGTCTAGAAAAAATGTTTCTCCCAAAAAATTTTTTAAAGTTGGGGATAAAATAAATTGCGTTATAACCGAGATAGATAAAGATAAAAGAAGAATAGCTATATCCTATAGATTGACAAAAGAGAATCCTTTTGATCAGCTTGAAAAAAATAATCCTGTTGGCTCTGATATAAGCGGCACAATTAGTAGCATGAATGAATATGCAATTTATTTAAAATTAGATGAATATGAAATTGATGCTTTCTTACATTTTAATGATTTAAGTTATTCGGGTATTCCTGAGGAGGTAGCAAAAAATTTTAAATTAAAAGATAAATTAACAGTTAGATTATTAGAAATTAAAAAAGATTTACAGAAAGTAAGGGTTGGTTTGAAACAAACTCAAAAAGATCCCTTTGATTATTTTAAAGACAAAAAAATCAATGACACAATAACGGTTAAAGTACTTTCATCAGATAATAAGGGTTTAACAGTTCAACCAGAGGGATGTGAATTAAATTTGCACATTAAAAAATCACAGATTGCAGTATCATCTTCTGATGCAAGACCATCCAGGTTTGTTGGAGGTGAAAGAATTGACGCTGCAATATCTGAATTAAATATGGAAAAAAGAAAGGTGTCATTAAGTATTAAACTACTAGAGGAATTACAAAATAAAGAGGCAGTATCCAAGTTTAGCTCGCCACTATCAGGAAAAAACTTACCTTTTTCATCATTGTCTGATAAACTTATCAATAAAAAAGTAAAAAAATAGTATTTACAAAATAAATTGTCAGTTACAAAATCAGATTTATTAAAAAAGTTAAATAAAATTTACCCTCACTTATTAAAGAAAGATTTATTGAGATTTTTTGATATATTTATTAAGGAAATAAAAACAGCTTTAAAAAATAACGAAAGAGTTGAAATTAGGGGAATGATGGTTTTTTTTACTAAAATTCAAAAAAGTAGAAATTCAAGGAATCCAAAGACTGGAGAAACTGTGTTTGTACAAGAAAAAAAAACAATAAATTTTAAGATGGGCAAAGATTTGTACAAGTTAATAAATGAAAAATAAAATTTTTATTGCAATTGATACAAAGAGCCAAAAAAAAGCAAAGTCATTGATTAACCAAAGTAAACCTAAAAATTTTAAAATTGGTTATAAATTTGGTTTAGAATTTCTTAATTCAAAAAATGGAAGAAATTTTATTTCAAAGTTAAAAAAAAAAATTATTTTTGCTGATCTCAAACTTCATGATATTCCAAACACAATGTCATCTACTATAATTGCATTAAAGGATTTAAAAATAAATTATCTGACAGTTCATATTTCTTCTGGAATAAAAGCTTTGAGAGAAGTTAAAAAAGTTTCTGGTAAAATTAAGATTGTCGGAGTTACAACTTTAACCTCTTTAGATAATAAAGATTTAAAAAGTATTGGTCATAAAAGAACTTTGAAAGAAATTGTGGTAATGCAGGCGAGATTAGCTAAAAAGGCTAAGCTTGATGCAATTGTATGTAGTCCTTTAGAAGTTAAGTTAGTAAAAAAAAATTTCAATAAAGAGATAATTACCCCTGGAATCAGAATTTCTTCAAAAGCAGATGATCAAAAAAGGGTTACAACACCCCGGGAAGCATTTAAACAAGGAAGTGACTGGATAGTAATAGGGAGAGATTTAACAAAAGGAAACATTAAACAAAATTTCAAAAAACTCAGTGATCATTTAAGTTAATGAAACTTGAATGTAAAATCTGTGGCATATCTGATAGCAAAACATTAAATTTTTTAATAAACTATAAATATCCTCCTGAATTAATTGGTTTTATATGTAATTATCCAAAATCCAAAAGATTTGTTGATATAAATTCTCTTCAGAAACTTCTCAAAGTTGACAATAAAAAATCTCAATTTGTATCTGTGCTTGTTAAACCCGATGAATTTATTTTAAACGAAATGCAAAATCTAAATTTTGATTATTATCAAATTTACGATTGTACACCTGATGAAATAAAATCAATAAAAAAGAAATATAACAAAAAGATAATTTCTGCAATTACCGTCGAGACTAAAGAAGATATTATCAAATATAAGAAATACGAGGATTGTTCTGATATAATATTATTTGACGGTAAAGGGTATGAAAAATCATTAGAATTTGACCACACTTTAATGGAAAATGTGCCAGACAATATTAATAGGATGATAGCTGGAAACATTAAACACAACGATAATCTTGATAAGTTTATGAAAATTTGTAATTATATTGATATATCTGGGGGTGTAGAGACATCTGGATTAAAAGATATTTCTAAAGTAAAAATTTTCTTAGACAACGTTAAAAAATTAAATGATTAAATTAAAGAAAAAGACCCCTCTTATTGACCAGCACGATAAGTTTGGATTTTATGGAAATAAATTTGGTGGAAACTATTGTGCAGAGACAATGCGAAAGCCAATTGAGGATTTATCTAAGCTTTTTGAAAAATTGAGAAAAGATAGAAAATTTCTCAAAAAAAGGGATCATTATTTTAAACATTATCTTGGAGGTGAAACACCCTTTTTTAAATTAGAAAATTTAACTAGACATTTAGGTGGAGCTCAAATTTGGTGTAAAGACGTGTCTGCTATAAACGGTGATGCGCACAAGGCGTATCATGCAACTGTCAACGCATTAATTTGTAAAGAAAGTGGTAAACGTTACATAGCAGGTGATACTGGTGCCGGAATGTTTGGAAAAAATCTTGCAATGGCAGCAAAAAAAATGAATTTAAAGTGCAAAATTTTTATGGGAACAAAAGATATTTCTAGACAAGCACCTAACGTAAAATTCATACGTGACGCGGGTGCTGAAGTTGTACCTGTCGACTCAGGTTCAAAAACTTTGGTAGATGCTGTTTCTGAGTGTATGCGCCACTATGTTTCAAACTGTGATAATACACATCTCGCGGTAGGCTCAGCAATTGGTTGCAATATTTTTTTAAAAATTTGTGCATGGTCAACTTCTCAAATTTCAAGAGAATTAAAAAAACAATTAATAAAGGAGTTTGGTGAAATACCTAAACTTAAATTAATCAATGTAATAGGTGGAGGAAGTAGCGCGCTAGGATTTTGGAATGAGTTCATTGACTACGATAAAAAACATGTTGAACTAGTTGGTGTTGAGGCAAAGTATGCTGCGCCTTTATCCACGAACGCAAAAGTAGCTATTTTACATGGAGCTGCACAATATTGTTTAACTAACAAAGAAGGTCAAATCGCAGATACACATTCCCTAAGTGCGGGTTTGGACTATCCTGGCTCAAGTCCACTGCATGGATTGCTTAAAGATACTGGGAGAGCACGATACACGAATGCTTCAGATAAAGAAGCATTAGCCGCCTTCAAGTTGATTACTAAACTAGAAGATATAAGACCAAGTTTAGAACCAGCACATGCATGGAGTGAATGTATTCGTTTAGCTCCAAAATTGAAAAAGAGTGATGTGCTTGTGGTCAACAATTGTGGAAAAGGTTACAAAGATAAAAAAATCTATATTGAACAATTAGGATATTATCCCAAATGAAAAATTCAATTAACAATGCCTTTAAGATTGCAAAAAAAGAAAATAGACCTGCATTAATATCCTATACAGTTTGCGGTGATAATACTAAGGAAAAATCCCTACAAATACTAAATTCAATATCGAAAGATTTGGATATTGCAGAATGGGGAATACCTCACAATTGTCCAACAGCTGATGGCAAAGATATTCAAAATAGTTCTTACAGAGCCTTGCAAAATGGTATTCGATTAAATGATATTTTTAAACTTGTAAAAAGATTTAAGAAATTAAAACCATCTAAACCAATGATATTGATGGGTTACTACCAAATGATATTTAATTATGGAGATAAAAAATTTATTCAAAAATGTAAAGCGTCTGGTGTTGATGGGTTAATTGTTGTTGATTTATCATTTCCTGATAATAAAAATTTTGCCAAATTGTGTAAGAAAAATTCTATTTGTTTCGTTCAATTGATAGCCCCTACTACAACTTTGAAAAGAATTAAAGAGATAATAAAATATTCACATGAAATGATTTATATGATTTCAACTATATCAACTACAGGGTCTGCTTTAAAATATAGTATAAAAAGAATCATTAAAAATTATAATGTTATAAAAAAAATCAAACCATCAAAAAATGTTGTAATAGGTTTTGGTATTACCGAAAAAACTATTTCGAATCTGAGATCTGCTGACGGTCTAGTTGTTGGAAGCGCAATTTGTCGAGAAATAACAATGAGTTTAAAAGATAGACAAAATCCTGTCACAAATGTAGGTAGATTAGTAAGAAAATTAAAGAATAAAATTTTATGAACTGGTTAAAAAAAACTCTAGATTTTGGACAAAAAATTAAAAAACTTTTAAAAAAAAGACCATCTCGTAAAGACATGGAGGAAAGTGATTGGACATCTTGTTGCAAAGGTCCAATTTTAAAAAAGGATTTAGAAAATAATTTATGGGTTTGCCCTGACTGCAATAAACATCATCGAATTAATCCTAAGCAGAGATTTGACTTATTGTTTGGAAAAGATAACTACCAAGTCCTTAAAACTCCAATGCCACCAGATGATCCTTTAAACTTTGTAGATTCAAAGTCATACAAGGATAGACTTAGTGATGCACGAAAAAAAACAGGTTTAAACTGTAGTATGGTGGTGGTTGATGGATCAATAAATAATATAAGATTAACAGCTATTGCATCTGATTTTAATTACATGGGGGCTAGTATTGGAGCAGCAGAAGGTGAGGCCTTTTTATTTGCGGCACAAAATTCTGTTTCAAACAAACAACCCCTATTGGTCGTCGCAACAGGTGGGGGGATGAAAATGCAAGAGTCAATTATTTCGTTAAACCAAATGACAAGAACAACTCTTGCTATAAATGAACTTAAGAAAAATAAAATTCCATATATTGTATTATTTGCTGATCCAGTTGCAGGGGGAATCACTGCTTCATATGCAATGCTCGGTGATATTCAAATTGCTGAGCCAGGCGCTTTGATAGCTTTTGCTGGAAGACGTGTAATTGAGGGAACTGTTAAAGAGGAGTTACCAGAAAATTTTCAAAAATCAGAGCACGTTCAAACCTGTGGTTTTGTTGACACAATAATCCAAAGGAAAGATCTACCAGAAAAAATTGGTATATTGTTATCTATCTTGCTAAAGAAGCAATCTGAGGTAAAAATAGAGCATGGTGACAAAACTTCAGAAAATAATATCGAAAATAGAGAAGCGTCATAGTAAGAAGATTGATCTCTCACTAGACAGAACCTTTAATTTACTCAATAAATTGGGAAATCCACAAAATAAGTTACATAATGTTGTAACAGTAGTTGGGACGAATGCAAAAGCTTCTATGGCTACAGCTCTAAGCACTATTTTAAAAGAGTCTAGTTATAAATATAATTTATACACCTCTCCTCATTTACAATCATATACAGAAAGATTTGTTTTTAATAACAATGAAATAAGTGAAAACGATCTTGCTATTCTATTGGAAGATGTTGATAGAATATTAGGAGACGATAATGCAACAGTTTTCGAAATATTAACAAGTGCCTTTATAAAATATGCTGAAAATTTTAAAGATAATGTAAATATTATAGAGGCTGGTCTATTTCATAGATTTGACAGCACAAATGTGTTTAAACAAAATTTGCTCACACTTTTAGGAGTAATTCACTTAGATCATTTAAATTGGTTGGATAATAAAACAATAGAAGGTGTAATTTATGAAAAAACTAGTTCATTACCGATATCCAATATATTCGTCAACAATCAAATGAATTCAGAGATAAAAACAAAAATTAAAAAATCATTAATAAAAAATAAATCTAAAAAATATTTTTTTGGTGACGACTTTAATGTAACAAAATCTGAAAATAATTTTATTCATTATCAGGATGAATTAGGAGAGATAATGTTACCTCAGCCTAATTTAATTGGTGATCACCAAATTTACAATATCAGCACTTCAGTAGCAGCTGTTAGAAAAATATTTGATATTTCTGATGATAACATCAAAAATAGCATGAAAAAAATGAGACTAAAAGGACGTTTGGAAGAAATTAAGTCTGGTAAATTAAAAAGTTTAATAGGTGAAAATAGGCTTATAATAGACGGAGGACATAATATTAACTCAGCAATTTCAATTTCAAAGTGGGTTAAACAGCAAAACGAAAAAGTCCATCTTATATGTGGGATGATGAATGATAAGCCTCATAGAGAGTTTGTTAATCAATTTGAGAATTCTGTAAAATCAATAACTCTAGTAGATATTCCTAATCAAGAAGGTTCAATATCTAAAGAAGAATTTAAAAAGAAACTTGGTAACAAAAATATTCATACTGCAGAAAGCATTGAGGAGTCTTTGCTAATGAATAACAAAGATGATAATTGTATTTTTTTATGCGCAGGAAGTCTTTATTTGGCTGGTGAAGTTTTAAATCTTAATTAAATATTTTCTTTAATCCAGGACACAATATTAGATTTTGTGGTTGCTCCAACTTTAGTCGCTTTAAGCTCACCACCTGAGAATAGTAACATGGTAGGAATTCCTCTTACTCCATACTTAGTAGGGGTATTAGGTTCATTATCAATATTGTGCTTAGCAATTACTACTTCGGACATTTCGTCAGAAATTTCTTCTAGTATAGGTCCGATCTGTTTACATGGTCCACACCACTCAGCCCAAAAATCAACAACTACTGGTTTTCCGGCCTTGATAACTTCTGACTCAAAATTTTCATCTGTAACATTTACTGTTGCCATATATTTCTTATATAAAATTTCTTTTTATATTCAAGTTCTTAAATAATTTAAATAGTTTTATCCACATCAAATATTTTTATATTTTTTTTCAATTGACATTACGTAATTATTTAATTGATCGAGAAACTTTAAATTTAGCTCATTGCCTTCATTAGTAAATTTATCTCTCAGATTGTCACACTCATGATAAAATTCTTTACATGTCCACCATTTTTCCTTTTTTTCACTTAATATTCGTTTAGCAATTTCCATCTTGATTTTTTTTAACATAGACTCTGGTAATACATGGGGAGCTTCTTGAAATATTATTTTTTTTCCGAATCCAACCATTCTTTGATCTTCGAATTTATCTAGTAATCTTAATTTGTCATTCCATGGTGCTTCATGCCATTTTTGAAATAAATTAGTATCTTTGTTAGGGGTAAATTTTACGTAAATACTTTCCTCTGGCTCTATATCTTCTTGAGATTTTGACTGTTCTTTTTCCTCGGCAATTTCTCTTAATGCAGTTAAGATATTCTCAGAAAATTTTTCATTTGTGTTTACAAGTTCTGCTCTTTTATTTATTAAAGAAACATCCATAGCACTATAAGGTTCAACCTTCATGCCATACTCTTTACCTATTATTATTGGTGCTTTATTTGACCTAATAGTTCTTAAAAATTTTGGTGTTTTTTTCATCTCCGATTTTAGTTCGTTGATAGACATTTTTAAAAGGGGCTCAACGTTAACTCTAAGGTCTACAGCCTGCCCCCATTGATATATTGGATGAATACAAAATTTTGGATGAAGAGGCGCACAAAGATAAAGTCTTGATTTTCCGTAAAAGTACTCATTAAGAGTAATAATCTTCTCTTTTTTTATTATTGTTTCTGTATCAAGCTTATTTGAAGTCTTTAAAAAATTACCCCATGTGTCTTGTTGTTTGTTCTTTATTAAACCTAGAACTTTATGGGTAAGTTCTGCATCAAACAAGGCGCTATGAGCTCCTTTAGTCTCAAAACCGTTCATCCTAGCTAAAGATTCTAGCTTCATTACAGCATTCCCTTTTTGATTGGTCTCAGTTTTTAAAATTTTATTATTTAAAGCAAACGCTCCTCGAGCAATATTTAAACCATCATGTCTTTTGTTTGGGGATGAATTTGTAATGTATGGATATCTTAATCCTTTGAAGAACTCTTTTCTGATCATTTCATCGTCAAAACCTATATTGGACCAACCTAAGAATATAGCTGGGCTCCACTTTTTAAAAATCATCTCAACTTGAGATAACATTTGATAATGACTTAGATTTGCTTTTGTTAGCATTTTAACATCAGTTTTGTTAACAAGAAGAGCCATACATTGGGGAATTTCTCCTTCTGGAAGTCTACACCTTAAATTGAATCTTTCTTTTTCTACTAAGTTTTCATCTACTAAAATTCCACCTATTTCAATAATACTTCCAAAATCTGTACTAGAGCTTGAAGATTCTATATCCCAAATTACTATGTTCATAATTTATAATTTAATGCTAATTGGAAGGTGTGAAGGCTCGCATCTAAACAAGTAGCAAGTAAGTTTTAAGTATATTAATTTTAAGTAAAGTCAAATAATTATTTGTTTATTAAGTGATAAAATTTTTCAACTCTCTCAAGAAATTTGTTTTGAAAATTTATTAGTTCGTTGCCTTCAATTTTAAAATCCTGAAACAATCTATCTACAGTACACAATAAAATTACACCTTGTGTAATATTAGAATTGTAAACAGTATTGTGAGCTAGAGAATAAGCCCCAATTTGTAAAAAGTAATCCTCTATGTATTCCTCTTTTTTTGGTTTATTGCTCTGTTTAAAATCTAGAATTGACTCTTTGCCTTCGTAAACTCCTATACAGTCTGCAGTGCCTGCATATTTACCAGGATAATATATTGTGGCTTCAGCCCCCCATACCTCTAGCAATTTATTTTTTAAACCATTATCAATAATTTCTTCTGCCATTTTTTTAGATTTATTGTTATCCTCTAGTAATTCTTGATTTAATTTTCCATATAAAAACTGCTCTATATAAGAATGCATTGAACTCCCTCTGGCTGAGGCCTCTTTCTTAATTCTTTCTGCTTCAACATTACCTACCCTTTGTTTCCAAGCAAGAATAGCAGCTTTGTCCTCCTCACTTTTAGTAGCTGATAAAATCGTTGTAACAGATGGTAAGCTTGATCCATCCAAGGAATAATGTCTAGAGCCATTGACTAAGGATCTTGTTGATTTGGGGTATAAAAATTTTGAATTCCAGCGCATTATTTTATTTATAAAGTTATCAAAAATTTTTAAATTAATTTTTTGCCTGCTTGGAAGTTGTAATATTTAATCTCTCTACATTCTCATTTTTTAAAGACAATTCAACTTGTTCGGGATCTTTTATGTTTTCTAAAGTTCTAGTAATTGATCTAGCATCAGTTCCAAACTTATCAACAACACTCATTGCTTCATCTAGTTTTTTTCTTAAAACTATTACATTGTCAAAATGCTTAGCAAATCTTGTACTAATTGTTTTTAGATGATTATAAATTTCTACTGCTCCTTTTTGAACCTTTAATGATTGAAAACCCATATGTAGCGATTGTAAGTAAGCTGAAAGAGTATTAGGACCACAAATAACTATTTTATATTTTCTCATTAATTCTTGAGTAAGTAATTCTTTTGAGCTTGGATCTTGGTATTCAGTTAATTCTCTATAAAGACTTTCTGAGGCAGCATAGACTATGGCAAAATCAGTTGTTTTTGGTGGAACAATATATTTTTCATTAACACTTTTTGCTTTCAATCTAAAAGCACTGGCTAATTTTGCTCTAGCTTCAGCGACTGCTTTTTTATCATCTGCCTCATGAGCATCTGTGATAGCTTTAAACTTTTCGACTGGGAAATGTGAGTCCACAGGCACCAAAACATCTCCTTGAAGTTTTATAGCAAATTCTACATTCTCACTTGTATCTTCTTTCATTTTTACATTAGTCGTAAATTGACTTGCTGGAAGCAAATCTCTCATCAAAGCATCAAGGCTGCTCTCAGCCAAAACGCCGTATTTCTTAACGCCAGCTAGAATTTTTGTAATTCCTTCTTGGCTTTGATTTAACAATTGAACCTGTTGATTAAAATTTCCAACTTTTTCATCAACTTTAGTCAAAGCCTCGGTCATATCTTTAGTAACTCCAGTTGATAGAGCGTTAAATGAAGTAGACATAGAACTTAATGAAGTATTAATTGTTGCATTTAAACTATCTTTTAGTTTTATGATTTCTGCATTCAAATTTGCTATTTCCTCAGCCTCTTTATTTTCATCTTCCTTTTTTGTCTTTGACTTAATATTTAAATAAAGAATAGCCAAAGTTGCTATAAGCAATAAACCCAAAATTATTATTAAAATTGTATCCATGATTCGTATGTTATACCTCCTTGATTATTTTTAAAGTTATTTTCAATTTACTTTTATGATTATGTTATTTTTTATTGTTACTTCTGCAAAAAATTCACGTCCTTTATTTGCTGTTGAATAAGGTCTGTTGCTACCGACTATCACTCCACTTTCCTTATACTCTGGTCCAAATATACTTGTCTCAGTGTAATTAAGGGGTTTTCCTATATTTTCCTTAAGTTCTTTTTTTGATTTGTAATTAAAAATTAGCATCAATTTAATAATCTTTTTGGAACCCTGCCCATCATAATTTCTTTCATTTCTTGAAATTCTGAAGCAACATGATTTTGAACAGTTTTTATGAATGACTTAATTGTTTTTTTATTATAGCCCAAATTTTTTAAAATCTTCTCAGCTTCTTTTTCATTCTCAGTTGAAATGTAATGCTCTGCAATAGATAGGTATCTAAAGAAAACTTCTTTTTGGGTTTCTGTTTTAAGTTCAGATAGTTTCATCTCCATTAAGTAATTTTTGTCCATTATTTGATATATATCTTTAGGCAATGATTAGACGTTCTAGAGTGTTAAAAGTTTTATCAATATTCTTTCTTTTTAAAGTACACTCCCATACATCAATTACTTTCCAACCTAATTTTTTTAATCTATCTTTATTAATAAAATCTCTTTTCTTATTAAGCTCTAATTTTTCTATCCAATATTGAGTTTTTGTTTTGGGTATATTGCTATAGGCGCAACCGTGATAGTGCCAATAGCAACCGTGAACATTTAAAATTGTTTTATGTTTATAAAGAACGATATCTGGTTTCCCTGGAAGTTTTTTTACATGAATTCTAAATCTATAACCATTTTTATATAACATAGATCTTATTAATTTTTCTGGCTTAGTATTTTTTGATTTAGTATTAAAATTTCTATTTATCATTTAAATTTTTAAGTTCTTCAAATTCTTTTGGCAGTAGTAAAACTATATCATTTGGATCCATTGACCAGATATCATAAATTTCATTATATTGATTTAATTTATCAATCAATCTTCCTAAAGATGCTTTGACCAAAGTTTTTTTATTTTTTTTTCTAATAAACTTTTTTGAATAACCTGGTCTTGGTTTTTCATTTTTTTTATCAAAATAAAGATTATAAGCAATATGTCCACTTGAAGTAAAATTTTCATTAATTCTATGGCTAATAAATTGTTCTAGATAATCTGAACCAACATATGGCGCTTTAGACAAAAATAATTTTGCTGACTCTCCATAAGTACTTACTGCATACCATGGGGTCCTGATTAGGTGCCTGTTTCTTACAAACCAATCCTGACTTAAAATATATCTATGCTCTGAGTATCCACTCATTTCCTCACTAAATACAACATCAAAATGAAATAATGTTATCCAATCCCACATTTTTTCATCAAAATAAATTTCAGTTTGATTACACTCTTTTAAAATATCATTTAAATATATTCCAAGATCATATGAATCTTTAAATTTTTGTTTTTTTAAATTTTTGCCAGAGTCAACCTCAGTGCTAGATGAATTATTATTCATCAAATTTTCAACTTCGTCTTTTAGTTTTTTTGTAAATCCTTTTTTAATATCTCCTTTTTGCTTTATGATTGAGTCTTTAATTTTATCATATAATAAAATATATTTATTATGACCATCCTCAGTAAATCTTCTTAATTTCATATTTCACTTTCCTCTAGATCACTAGTTCGAACAAAATTGTTATGTGAAATAAATTTATCAATAAGCTTTTTTCCTGAGGCATCTATCAAATTACTTACAAAAATATTTACAACATCTTCAATCCACTGCTCAGCTTCAGGATTAGTTTCAGCTTCTCCATTATCAAAAATTAACAATGACTCTGGAGTGGTAATTTCAGGATCACCTAACTTTTTCTTTATTTCCTCAAACCATTTTGACTTCCAAGGACAGTCTTCATATCTATTATCTGTTAAATATGTTTTTAATAATTCTCTAAGAGCAGCTGTATAAATCAGCGTTTTTTGTATAGGGTCTATATTATTATCCAACTTATGTTTAATGTTGCATCCTCTTTTTAAAACTAAGATTGGCTTACTACTTGGGTTCATTTCTACTTTAAAAGCTGTTCCAATATCATCCTCTCTTGTTGGCAATAATGATTCTGTTTTATAATTTCCATCTTTTCCGTCATCTGGTTCATCATAAAATTCTCTAATCTTTGATCTACCAATTATTCTATTAACATTTATATCTTTAAATTTACCTTTTTTAGAGACAAAGAGATTAAATCTTATAGCTTCTTTATCAATGTTGGGTACGAAATAGGAGAAGATATTACTTTCTTCTTTATTTAAGGTTTTTATACTCCCCAAGTTCCATGGCTTTAACCCAGCACCTCTATAATTGTAAGCTTGAAAAAAAACTTCACAATCATCATCAAAATTATGTCTTTTTAAATTAACTTCTGTTTTAATATGTATTCCATCATTAGAAATTTTATCTAACAAAACTTTTACATCAGGATTTTCACCTTTATGTGTAATTCTCTCCTCGTCAAAAATTGTTATGGTGTTCTTGGACACTAGCTCTCTCTTTCATACATGTGGTGTATCATAAATTTTTCCTCAGATTCTTTTCCAAAACCAGTTATTGAAAAATCAAAATCTTCTTTTGAAGCCGCGCAGACAATCTTATTCTTATCATTCTTGACGATATTGAGTGATCCATGAACATTATACTTGAAAGTTTTAGTGTCACTAAAATCAAAATCTTCCTCGCAATAGCTATTGTATGGTCTTGTAGTACCATCATCATATGCTGCAGTTATACGGATCTTTATTGGATAAAAAGTATAGTTATTTTTTCTAAATTCCTCAAATTCAGTTAATCTATTATTTGTTGACATTATGCCCTGATTAATCTTTTGAACATGTTTTTTTGGTAATTTATCTTTTCTTTCATTGAGTAATTTATTTGCTTCTTTAATAAATAATTCACCTTGTTCTTCATATCTCGCTATATCCTCTTTCTTATATTTTACACCTTTGGCAATCCAATAAATTTTATCATTTTCTTTTTTCACTCTTGCTCTATACGCTTTTAGCTTATTAGGAATTTCGGGTAACTTATATTTTGAACTAAGAATATCATCGTCTTGATCTTCATCATCTTCCTCTCCATGATTTTCATTTTCTATTTCTTTGTCAGAAATTATTGAGCATAAATCTAGAGTGGTTTTTTCATCCAAAGTATCTCCGCTTTGACTTAATAAATCCTGTAAGGACATAAAAGCATTATTCAAAAATGAAATGTATGGTCTTTGAACGTTGTGTTTGTAAAATACTTTATATTTTGGATGATCTATTCTTACTCTTGTATGATTTGCGACCTCTCCGTTTTTTACAAGCAACATAGACTCTTTATCTTGAATATCTGCAAAAAAGAAATTGGTTGTTCTTTTACGACATTGTGTAATAGGCATATCTCCACGTACTGTGTCACAATACTTATATTGTTGATTTGCGTAATCAGGAAATTTTTTTACATAAAAATTAAATACACAATTAACATCTTTATATTGATCGGTAAGCTTACCATCTTTAAGAACTTTTTTTGCAAGAGTAAATTTTAATTGATATTTAATTGTTTTGCCTTCTTTATATAAATTTTGTATTTCATCAGTTAAATTAGAAGAAACATCTAAAACAGTTGGTCTTTGAGGGACTATGCTTAAATCAAAATTTTTTACATTATTGTTATCAATTTCGTCAATAAAATTAAAATATTCTTCTATCATTTTCTTATCAGTTTCATTTTCAGAATATTTTTCTTTATAAACTTCAAGTAAAGTTTCATGATTAATTTCTTTTCCTTTAGAAACCTCAACTCTTAATTTTTTTCTTAAAATTGGAACTCTGTAATTTTTACAAATTGTTTCTTTTACTTTATCAAGAGTAACATCTTCATTAATAAAAGGGATTACTACTGTTAATCCAGGTTCTTTTTTTCTTTTTACTCCAAAAATTTTTTTGAGTTCATCAATTTTTGCCTGATTATCTATTGGAAGAGCCCAAAATTTTCCTTTATAATCTCTACTTTCAACTTTGTCACCAAAATGAACGAAAGGCTTATATTCTGTTCCATTCAGTTCAAATATACCAAAATATGAAATTCCCATGAAGAATTCTGTTCCATCATCTCTAACTGTGAAAAAGAAGAAAGTTGAAATATCAGAACTTAGACAAAAAGTTTGTTTGCCTTCCCCTTCGCTTCCTCCTAAATGAGCAGCTTTACCTTTTCTTCTACCACCTATCTCGTGTGTAAACTGATGTATCAAATTAGGTTGGCCGTTTGGTAATTTTGAAAAATAATGATTTGGATCGCCTAATAGACCTGTTGTATTAAAATCTTCCATTATTAGGCAATTTATATCTTGTCCATGTTCTGGTATTTTTTGCATTGCAGAAAGTTCAGAATTTTCAAGATAATCTTCAAATTTATCTTTTAAAAAATTTTCCTTAAAACTTTTATATGAAACCCTAGTAGCATGAATTTTAATTAGAGCATTTGAGAAAGATTTTGCTATAGCATCTAAGGCATTTTGTATAAATTCTAAAACACAACTTAAAGCATTAAATTTATCTTGTGGTTTTGAATCCCCCGGTTCATCCCCTTCGCCAACAGGACCGGCAACCCATGTAAAGCTTTTAATTATTTGTCTAATAAGTTTATTCATAATTTTTTAATTCTTTTTTAATAACCTCGATTTCATTTAAGCATTTGCTTAAAATAAACCTGCTTTTTAAAATTTTGATAAGTTTAAGTGTGTTAGTTGGTAAATTAAGGATTTTATTTATTAAAAATAATATTCTATTATTTTTATAAAACTCTAATTCTGCTTTTTTTGTAAATTCAACGCTTTGTAAATATATAATGTAATCCTTTGCAAATTCTTGAGCGTATTGCAATCTATCCTGTAAACAAGAATGGAAATAATCTTTTTTCAATTAAACTCCTTTGTGGTTGTTTTTTAACGCGTACAAGCTACATAGAAAGGAACAAAGGTGTAGCTTTGTACGCATTAAAATTTGCATAGTTAACTTGCTAATTGCAACGTTTGAACACGAACATAAGACAAAACCAGGATGCACTCTGGCGAGAGGTATTATAAGTGTTCTATCGATGTTGTTGCTCACCGTGTATGACAACCTCCTCTTTATAACGTGCATCAATTCGTGAAATTTTATGATTTTATTCATCCCAATATGATCTTTTATTATTTTCTTTAATTTTTTTCCCAGCATTATCCCATGCTCTAGTCATTGATTGATATGCCTCTCTTACATCTTTTAGTATTTTCTTTTTTTCTTCATCGCTGTATCTGTAACCAATTTTTGTCTTTGGATTATAGATTGTTGATAGGTTTTGAACACTTCTAAGAGCCCTTAAAAGTTTAGGAACTCTGATCGAGGAAAAAATTTTAAATTTTTTTTCTGGTGGCCAATTTTTTGTTTTTTCCCTTTTGCCTCTCAATTCAACTATTTTCAATTTATTTTCCATAATTTTCTAATGTTATATCACAAATTAATATACTTGTCAATAGTATGTATTTGGTATATGTATTGTATACAATAAATAGAAAGGAAAGTCAACAAAATGTTTAAGATTGGTGAATTATTTTGTGGAGCTGGAGGTTTTGGAGAAGGAGCAAGGCAGGCAGGTTTTAGTCATATATGGGGTAATGATGACCACGAAGATTCTTGTAAAACATTTGAAAAAAATCAAAAATGTCCGGTATTTGCTACTGGTGTAAATAAATTTACCCGTAAAAATAACCTTAAAAAAATAAAAAGTGAGTATGGAAACATTAATGGTTTGCTTTTTGGTTTTCCGTGCAATGATTTTAGTCTTGTTGGTAAAAAAAAGAAAATGGAGGGAGATTATGGGGGACTTTATACATACGCTTGTAAAGTATTAGATTATTTTGAGCCAGAATTTTTTGTTGCAGAAAACGTTACCTCTATTGGTAAAAAATTCAAGAATAATAAAAAACACCCTAGTCTTGTTAAAAAAGAATTTGCAGGAGAATTAAGGAATAGAAATTATATGAACTTTAAAAAAATTATGAAAGACTTGGCTGGTTGCTCAAAACATGGATATAGAATTTATGCAGATAATTATAAATTTGAGGAATATGGAGTTCCTCAAAAACGTCATAGGATTATTTTAGTTGGTTTCAGGGATGATATATTTAAAGAAAACAACATTAGCTATCAAAAGCCAAAAAAACAAAATATCATTAATTGTGAGCAAGGATTAGCAAATATTCCCAAGTGGGCAGAACATCAGGAACTTACAAATCATGATGAAAGAGTTGTAAGACGATTAAAAAAAACAGCTGAGGGTAAAAACGTTTGGGATTTGGGAAATGACGAAGATGGTTTGCCAGGTGTAACTAAGGCTCGAATGAGCCATATTTACAAAAGGTTAAATAGAAATGAACCGTCTTATACTGTCACAGGTAGCGGAGGTGGAGGAACTCATGTATACCATTATGAGGAACCAAGAGCATTAACGAATAGAGAAAGAGCAAGACTACAGACATTTCCCGATGATTATAACTTTTGTGGTGGCAAAGAATCTATAAGAAGACAAATTGGGATGGCAGTACCGGTAGAGGGTGCAAAAAAAATAATGATTGCTGTTAAAGATGCTTTGAAGAAAAGAGAACAAAGAATTTCTTATCATCATGAGTGGATGATCAAAGCGAATGGAAAGGATTTATATTTTACTGGTAAGGAAGCAGTTCAGGGATATTTTGATTTTGAGGAATAAATTATTTTGAAAGTTTATTTATTACCTTTCTTAAACTGTCAGAATTTTTTACTCTTTTAGAAATTAGAAGACATGCTTGTGATTTTAAAATTTCTCCGTCTTTTAAAACTCTCAGGTTATTAGCTTTTAAAGTTTCACCGGTTGAAGTAATATCAGAAATTATCTCTGATGACCCAGTGAAAGGATAAACTTCTGTGGCGCCCAAGCTTTTAACAAGTTTAAATTGTGTAACTCCTTTGGAAAATAAAAAATCTCTTGTTAAATTTGGGTACTTTGTTGCCACCCTTAACCTGGTTTTTTTATTATCCTTAAATTCAAAAGCAATCTCTTCAAGATCAGCTATTGTTTGAACATCAATCCACTCATCAGGAATTGCAACTACTAACTTTGCATATCCAAAATTATATTTTTTTTTTACTGTTATCTTTTTTTGAATATTTAGCTCACTTTCTTTAAGCAAGTCATATCCAGAAAAGCCAAAATCTAAAGAACCGTCTCCTAATCTTTCTATTATTTCTCTTGCATGAAGGTAATTGATATTTACATTCTTGAAGCCTTTTATATAACCAAACAAGTCTCTTTCACCTCTTTCAGATGTAAGCATTAGTTTATTTTTTGAAAAAATACTTAGAATATTTTTTCGCAATCTTCCTTTGCTAGGTATTCCAATTTTAATCATTTAATAATTTAAATTTAAAGCTGCTCCCACAGCTGGTATATTTTTAACTGAACCAAGATCCGAAATTAAATTATCGTATCTTCCCCCATTAATTATATTTTTGTATTTTGAATTTACTTTAATATCTATTTTAAAGACCAATCCTGTATAATATTCTAACTGTAGCCCGAATACAGATGAATATCTAACATCAAGTTTTCCTAATTTATTTTTTGTCACTGGAAAATAATCATTTTGAACTTTAATGTTAATTTTATTTTTTCTAAAAAAACTGTTTAATTTATTTGAAGCTACTTTAACTGGACAATTGATGTTTAAAAATTCCTTAATAATCTTTGATACATTTTTTCCCTTTTTAGCTCTTCTTGGATCTTTTATTTTATTATCAAACCTTGTTAAAATTTCGTTTAAAGACCTGCCTGCAATTATTCTTGATTGATCCTGCTTACACATTTTCTTGAATTTTTTTTGGTCTATTTCAACAACAGTTGGGTCAACATCTGAATTTGTCTCCAATCTTTTTAAAAGATCATTGAAGTAACTTTCTCTCCAGTAGTGTCTTTGAAGTCTTAATCTCCATCTCTTTGGTATATCGAGCTTACTTAATAATAATTTAAAAATTTCTACATTGCTTATAATCAATTTTCCTGATCCAAATTTGAATTGTGATAAGCTTTTTATTGATGTTTCTAGGATTTTCTTATCGTCTTCTTTTTCCTTTCTAGATCCTATTATCTCAAAACCAATCTGATTTTTTATTATTGGTTCTTTTTTATTAAATGTCTTCCTAAATGCCTGTCCATTATAAACTACACTTTCGACTTTTGTTTTTTTTTTATTTAAATATCTTATACATGATGCAATTGTTAGATCTGGCCTCAAGCAAAGTTCATTTCCATTTTCATCCTTAAAAGAAAAAATAAATCTTCTAAAGTTTTCTCCTGATCTTTCAACTATATGATTTGTTTCAATAACTGATTCTAATTCAATATGTTTAAAACCTTTAGACTTAATATTTTTTAGAATTTTTTCAGATAAGTTTTTTAATTTCATTGATAATATTTTCTTTTTTAATGTTGATTTCATCACCAGATTTAAGATCTTTTACTTTGACCTCAGATTTTTGAATTTCTTCATCCCCAATAAAAATTACACAAGGAGAGCCAATTTTATTAGCATACTCCATTTGTTTTTTAATTTTTCCCTCTCCAGGATAAATCTCGGAACTAATATTTTCCGATCTTAGTCTTTTTAATATTTCTATATATATTTCCATATTATTTTGATCAAAAACACTAATCATTACAGGACGCGTAACTCTTAAATCAAATTCTTTTTTTTGCATCAGTGCAAACACAAGTCTATCTAAGCCTACTGATATACCGGTTGCTGGATAATCAAGATTACCAAAGTTACTTACTAAATTATCGTATCTTCCCCCGCCACCTATTGATCCAAATTGAATAACTTGTCCCTTTGAATTCTTTACACTAAAATTTAGATTAACTTCAAATATTGGGCCTGTGTAATACTCTAAACCTCTTATTACTGAGGGGTCAAATTTATAGTTATTAAATTTATAATCTTTAAATATTTTTATTATTTCTTTTAAATCTTCGCTCTCAGGTAAATTTACATTTAAAGAATTTTCAATAATTTCGATTTGATCATCTTTTAAATCTGCTCCTTTTGTGTAATCTCCTGATTTATCTTTTCTACCTTCGCCCAGTAATTTTTTTACCTCGGTCCAACCTAGTCTATCTATTTTATCTAAAGCTCGAAGAATTATAGAAATTTTTTCCTCGGATTGAATTTTAAGTTTTTCAAATAATACGTCAGTAATTTTTCTAGATGATATTTTGACTATATAATCATCTTTAGCTAAGCCACAATTTTCTAAAATTTCTGATATCATTACACATAATTCTGCATCTGCTTGTAAATTTTTTGTACCAACATAATCAGCATCAAACTGAAGAAATTCTCTAAATCTTCCTGGTCCTGGTTTTTCATTCCTCCATACGGTTCCTAATTGATAACGTTTAAAAGGTTTTGGTATTTCATTAAAATTTTTTGCTACATATCTTGCTAAAGGTGCGGTTAAGTCGTAACGTAAAGACAACCACTTGTTTTCGTCCTTAAAGGAAAATACACCTTCTCCAGGTCTTTCTTTATCAGGTAAAAATTTGCCTATACTCTCAGTATATTCAAAACTTGGTGTTTCAAGATATTGAAAACCATACTTAACCATTACTTCTTTAATCTTTGAAATTATGAAGTCTCTAATTAAAAGCTCTTTTTCTTTTCTATCTTCAAAACCTGAAGGTAATTCCTTTGGAGGTTTTATTTTTTTTTGTTTTTCCATTTTTTGGTACACGGGGACAGATTCGAACTGTCGACCTTCGGTTCCACAAACCGCTGCTCTAACCAACTGAGCTACCCGTGCTCCTCTATTTGTTTTATACTAATTGTAGTTAATTTTAAATTTATTTTATTGTTAAATAGCTAGCTTTCAGCCAGCATGAAAATGATGTCTGTGAATTTTTGCAGAATATGAATTTTTACAAATCATGAGCTTAATCTAGTCATTATTTTCTTGAAATCAATACTAAAAATATAAATAAAACAATATAACTACTTTTTTTATTAAACAAATAGAAATGCAATTAAGTTTTAGATTTAAAATATTTATCTCGTTTATCTTTATAATTATTTCAAGCTTTTTGTTTTATTTTTTATCTAATCAACAACCATTTCAAGTTTTGTATGACAATGGCTTTGATACAGTTTTAAATTACATAATAAAATCAGAAACACCCGAAAGAATAAAGTTTCTCATAACTGATTTAGACGTTTATTATTGGAATATTATTGTTGCATCAATATTTTTTATTTCAATTATTATAATAATTTTTAATTCCAAAAAAATATTGTTCTTAAGAAAATTTAATGATCTTGTAAAATTTGAAGAATATAAAAAAGTGAAGGACAAAAATTTATACTATTTAATCGCTTTAGCAGCATGTCTATGTTTATTTCATGAGCTTGCGATGATACGTATCCATTCTTCTTATTTCCAAATATTTGCATATTTTAAAAATCTAAGCTTAATCTCATGTTTCCTTGGTTTGGGTATTGGCTACTCTCTTTCCAATAAAAGAATATTTTCACTTGCATGGGTTATGCCTATAACAGCTTTACAAATTTTGTTCATGTACTTGTTAAAAGATACACCAATAACTTTATTTCTCCAAAATCCTGTTTCAGAGCAATGGAACATTGGTCAGTCTGTAGCTAGAGGTTTTTTTCATGTTGGTATAATTTACGCATTTATTGTTATAGTTTTTTTGATTAATGCAATTTGTTTTGTTCCTCTTGGTCATTTAGTTGCTAGACTGATGTACAAAACGGATCCTTTACAAGCATATAGCTATGATCTCATAGGAAGTATTATTGGTGTTATTATTTTTTCTGTGCTGTCGTTTTTATGGACTGGTCCTATAATTTGGTTAACCTTTAGTTTTTTTATTTTAGCTATTTTTCTAATTAAAAATAGTAGGGATTTTTTAATAACTACGTTTTCATTTTTTATTTTAGTTTTCTTTTTAAATGTTTTTGAAAAAACAGATAGTGCAGATTATCATTCACCATATCAAAATGTGAGTGTGGAATATTTCAGCGATAATAGTGCTCCAATGCAAATCAAATCAAATAATATATGGTTACAAGTTCCGCTGAATTTATCGGAAGAATTTTATATAAAACAAAACAAAGATTGGCACAATTTATATTCCCTTCCTCATAAAATTAAAAATTTTAAGTCAAACAAGACTTTAATTGTTGGTAGTGGTGTAGGAAATGATGTTGCGGCCTCTTTAAGGAACTCAGATGCAAAAATTGATGCAGTTGAAATAGATCCCCTAGTAGCTGATTTAGGTATAAAGTTTCACCCTGAAAAACCATATTTAAACAAAAGAGTAAAACTCACTATCAACGATGCAAGGAATTTTATAAAAGAAACTGATGAAGAATACGATCTGATTATTTATAGTATTTTAGATTCCCATGCTAACTTATCAGGAAAAGGAGGTGTCAGATTAGACAGTTACGTCTACACAGTAGAATCTTTCTTTGAGGCCAAACAAAAACTAAGTAATAAAGGAATTATAATTTTAAGCTTTGCAGTATCGACAAGAGAAATGGGGATTAAAATTTATAAAATGTTAAATGAAAGTTTTAAAGCAAATCCTCCTTTAGTATTAACTAGAAACAACCCAGAAAAATTTATTGATAACATATATATTTTTGCAGTTTCTGACAATAAGATCGACATAGATTTGTTTGATACAAATTATAAACGTACCAATTTATTTCTACCAAACTCAACAATAGAAAAAGTGGACATGTCGACAGATGACTGGCCATTTTTTTACATGTCTTACAGAATATATCCTTTGTCGTATATGTTATTACTTTCTTTTATATTTATCGTATCATTTATTTTCATAAAAAAACATACCGGTATAAATTTATCAAAGTTTTCTTTTACAAGTTTCTTTCTTGGTGTTGGTTTTATGTTGATGGAAACTAAAGGAATTACTGAGTTGGCAAAAATTTATGGCAGCACTTGGATAGTAGTAAGTATAGTAATTATATCAGTATTATTCATGGCTTATATCGCCAATTTACTAATTATCAAAAATGTTAAAATCTCCAATAATCAAATATATTTTTTTTTATTATTTTCCATATTAATAAGTTTGAGCATTACATTTGTAAATTATTATAATTATCCAACTTATATATTAAAAGTTTTAGTACCAATTGTTTTAACTCTGCCAGTATTATTTTCTGGATTAGCTTTTTCTAGAGAATTGATTAAATCAGGTTCAACAGCAAATACTTTATCTTGTAATATATTAGGTGCATTAGTTGGTGGTCTTTTAGAATATAATTCTATGTACTTTGGATTTAAATTTTTATATCTTTTAGCGTTTATATCTTATTTAATGGCTTACTTATCTTTTAATGATTTTTTTAAACACAAGTTTACATATAGGGTGTAATTATTAAAAAATAATTAGTTTACCCCTATATGTAATTGTGAATTTAAATTAAGAAGTTTTTTGCAGTTTTACTGCGGCAGGACCTTTGTCACCGTCTTCAACTTCAAATGTTAATTCGTCTCCTTCGTTTAAGAATCTTAAACCTGCATCTCTTACAGCGGAAGCATGTACGAACACATCTTTTTCCTTGTCTTCACGTTCAATGAAACCATAACCTTTTTTTCCATTAAACCACTTTACTTTACCTTTTAGACTCATTTTACTCTTTCGTTATTTATTTTACTTAAGCTTAATTAAGCTCCAAGCTTGTTATTAGATTTCTAAATTCAATGCAAGTAATTTAAACTGACTTAATGTCACTTTGGTGGTGGCCTTGGTAAGAATCGCACTTACGACACATACCTTTTCAGGGTACTGCTCTACTACTGAGCTACAAGGCCGTTAAAATCTGAATATGATCCGCCCTTTAGTTAAATCGTAGGGGGTAACTTCTACTGTAACGTTATCTCCTTGTAAAACTCTGATTCTATTCTTTCTCAGTTTCCCAGCAGTATGAGCTGTTACAATATGATTGTTTTCTAATTTAACTCTAAACATCGCATTAGGTAAAAGATCTATTACCTTCCCTTTAAATTCTAAAGAATCTTGTTTAGACAATAATTAATCTCCTATTCTTAATTTTACTGATTTAGCATGTCCATCTAAACCTTCATAAGTTGCAAGATTTATAACTTTTTCACCAATAGTTTCAATACCCTTTTTTGATAAATTTATGTAAGAAATTCTTTTAAAAAAATCAAAAACAGATAGACCGCTAAAAAATTTTGCTGAAGAATGTGTTGGTAATGTATGATTACTACCTGCACAATAATCTGTTACCGCCATTGCGGAATATTTTCCAGTACATATAGAACCTGCATTTTTTACATTCTTTAAAATAGTTTTAAATTTATCTACACTGAGCTCTAAATGCTCTGGTGCTATGATATTTATAATATTTGAAATTTTTTTATCTGTATTTGCAAAAATTAAAAGACCATTTTTTTTCAAACTACCTAGAGCAATTTTTTTTCGCGGTAAACTTTCTAATTGCAGTTTTAGTTCTTTTTGAACTTTATCAATTAATGCCTTATTTTTTGAAATAAGTATACATTGTGCGTTAATGTCATGTTCTGCTTGACCTATGAGGTCAGCGGCAACCCATTTAATATTTGAGCTTTTATCAGCAACAACAGTTATTTCAGATGGACCAGCTATCATATCAATTCCAACTTCACCAAAAACCATTTTTTTTGCTGCAGCAACATAAATATTCCCTGGACCAACTATCTTATCTACTCGTTGAATTGTTTTTGTGCCATAAGTAAGAGCGGCTATTGCTTGAGCACCTCCAACTCTATAAATTTCCTTTACTCCACACTTTTTAGCTGCATATAAAACTGCAGCACTTTGAACTTTGTCTCTTACAGGATTAGCAATTACAATTCTTTTAACGCCAGC
>CACASB010000002.1 GCA_902535155.1 uncultured Pelagibacteraceae bacterium | reverse complement strand
TTTAACATCTATATTGCTAATGATCTCATTGTTAATTTTAGTTTGAATAAATATTTCAGCACTAGCTAATTTAAAATTTAAAATTGATAAAAATATCAAACTTAGCAGAAAATATTTTTTCATTTTCTTTTACTTGGGGAATTTATTTTTGAAAACGGTACTATAGAAATTGAAAAAAATATTTCTTCATTTGGTTTTAAATCTTTATCAGAATAATAATCCTTATTATATTGTATCGCTGCAGTTAAGCAGTCATTTTTGTATTCATATATTAGGTTATAATATTCGGTTAAATCAGTCTTCTTATTTCTTCTAGTTCTATATTTTAAAGAATTTGTTTCGTTAAACATAAAAGCCATCTCATTTGAGTAATAGTTTTCACTACCAACTTCATCATCCTCTTGTAAAAATTCAAAAGTTGTAACAAATTTATTAATTGTTAAATTTGTTTTAACAAGATTATAATTTGTTGAACTAAAGTCATTATCAAGTGAAAAGGTATAATCAATATTAAAATTTTCATTTGGAGTAAAATTCAAAGAACCTATTAAGTCTGAGCTTTTATTATTTAAAGTCGAATTAATTGGGAGTTTTTCATCACGTTTATCTCTTATAACAGATGCTAGACCCCCTGTTAAAATACTATTATTCTGTTTGTCTGTTATTTTATATTCACCTCCTAAGGTCAAAGATTGACCACCCTCAACACTATCATTTAATCCTAATCGATTTTGAGAGAAAACATTCTTTATATTTATTTTTCTATCTAAGTTTTTAATATTTTTATTTTTATTAGGACTATACATAAAAGAGGCTTTACCTGATAAAAAATTATCATAAATACTGCCCTCTCTTTTCATTGGAAAAGAAATATCATATAGAAGGGATCCAAAATTTTGCGATCTAAAAGTATTGTTATATTCATTTGAGTTTTCACTGTCAGTAGTTACATTTTTAAATAATAAGTTCAATTTATTTACAAATCCATTTGAAGTAATTCTGGGAATTGTAGTATATTTAACGTCATTTATTAACACTCTCTCAAATATATTCGTATTATAATTTTTGTGATAACCATTAGAAGCTAAACTCAAATTATTATTAAAACTTTTTGAAAGCTCAAAGCTTGGAAGTAAATATTGATACTTGTCACTGTCATTTTCTTTAGTTAAATCTTCATATGCTTCAATTTTAGCCTCTAGGTATAAATCGTCTCTATTTCCTTTTAATAACAAAAATGAATTTAGTAGGGAATTGTTATTTGTTATAGCCGATTTAATTTTATGAGATTTTAAATAATTATCATTTGAAGTTGTTTCTAAATTTATTTCTAGCTCACTATTTTCAAAATATGATAAATCAAGTTTTGCAATTGTATTAGAAAAAAAATGAGATTTAGATCTTTCGCTATCTTTTTTAATACTTATATCTGCAATATGTGAAGAATTCTTATTTTCTTGTCTGTATTCACTTTGAAATAATCCTTCGTTATCACTATAAATTTTAGGTGTAAAAGTAAAATCTTTGCTTTCTGATATTACATTATAATAGGGAATTGACAAGGAGTCTCCAAGTGAACTCGAGCTCTCAAATTTAGGAACCAAAAATCCAGATTGTCTTTTCACGGTTGGATCTGGATGAAAAAATCTGGGAAAATATATTACCGGTTTATCATAAATTTCTAGCCAAGCATTTTTATAATAAATAGTTTTTTTTGATTTATCATGTTTAATTTCTTGAGCTTTTAATTGCCATGGAGGACATTTGTCACCTATTTTTTTACACGTTGTAAATACTCCTTTTTTAATTAGTGATTTGTTATTATCAGAATACATAAAATTGCCTCTTAATCTCGGGTCATTTTCATTATTGTCAAAACTATTTTTGAAAAAATCAATTTTAATTCCGTCTGCAATTAATTGATTATCCTGAAAATTTAGTATTGCTTTATTAAAAGAATACTTATTTTTTAGTTCATCAATAAGATTAACATTCTCAATTTTTAATAATTTATTAATTAACAAAAATTCTGCTTTTTTTGCAGAAACTACATTACCGGTAATATCTTTGAACTCAGAATTGTAATTTACATTAATTTTTTTTTGGTTTTTGTCATATATTGCCTCATTCGTTGTAAATAAAAATTTATTATCAAATTCAATTTTTACGGAATTATCTAAAATTATTAATTCTTTATTTTTAAGATATGTTAACTTTTCACTAAAAATCTTTATTTTTTCACTTGGGACTTCTACAAGTATATTTCCTTTTGCCTTAATCGTTTGTTTTGATTTATCATAATCCATTTCATCTGCATATATTGTCTCTGTATTATTGAAAATTTTTACATTTTTTTTAGCTATTATCCTTTTATCTTTATCAATTAACTCAATTAAATTTGCCTCAAAGTTTATTTCTTCGCCAATAGCCAAAGGTATAAAAATTAATTTTATTAAAAAGATAAGACTAATTTTTTTAAATTTATTTTTCATTTATTCTAATCAAACTAAATGTAGAAATTAATATAACAATAATCAACGGTATCCATATTGAGACTCCCAATGGTATCTGCTCATTTTTGCCAAGCTCCTCAAAAAAGAAACTTAAGTAATAAATTATGACAGAAATTAGAATACCAAATATAAGATAGAAAACCTTTGATTTATTATGCTTTATATTAATCATAAGTGTTGATGCCAAAACAGTCATTATCATTAAATAGAAAGGAAAAGAAATTAATTTCTGAATAGCTGAGTCAATTTCTGTAGATGAATAATTGATACTTTCATATTTTTTTTTCAAACTATTTAATTCAAAAATATTTAAAGATGATAAATTTGAATATAAAGAATTTAAATCATTGTAATTCAAATTAGTTTCTAAAATGTAGTTTTTAATCTCTTTTACCTGACCTTTTGAATTGTAAATGATGGCATTATCTAATACCCAGGTTTTATCTTTTATTAATATTTTAGACGAAATTAAATTTTTTAATAAATTAAAGTCTTTATCAAATTGCAAAATATCAACTTCATATAAAAAATTATTTTGAAAATTATTTGCATTGATTATATTTATATTTTCCTCAACTTGGTCTTTTATCCAAATTCCATTTTCTGTAATAACAGCAAGATATTTATTATCTTTTGCATAGGTATTTTTTAAATTAAGATAAGAATATTTTAAACTTGATGAAAAATTGTAATAAATAGTTATTATTAAAAGTCCTAAAAAAAAACTCAAAATAGAAAAAATTTTTATTATTTTAAAATTATCAAGGCCAAAATTTTTCATTACAATTATTTCATTTTGTTCCATTAACTTTATAAATGCGAATTGAGCGCTTATAAGGAATATGAAAGGAAATATTTCAAAAATCACTGATGGTATATTTAAAAAAGTTAAAAAGATTGGAAGAGTTATTGAGGCATCTGTATCTTTAAAAAAATTTATTTCTTCAAAAATGTTTAAGATAAATGCAAGAGATAAAAAAACCATAAAAGTTTTAATCAAAGTTAAAGCAAAAACTTTTCCTAAATAAATTTGATATGTTTTAAAAATCATGAAATCTTTAAGTTAGACTGTTTTCTAAAATAATAATAAAATAAAATAAACAATATTAATGGTACCAAAAGTATTGATAAACTTTTAATTAAATTTAAAGAGTAAAATTTGGTAGAAATTTCAGAAATAGATATAATAAATACACCTAACACAAAAATTTTTAATTTATAACTTGTAAAATCTTGTGAATTTTTTGATTTAATTAATAGAAAGCCGCAAACTAATGCTAAAAGCGGAATATAAAAAGGTTTAAAGAGTCTTGAAAATAATTCTTGTGTAATTTTTTTTTTTAAAGATATAGTTTCATTACAATTGAATTTGAGTCTATCTCCTGAATCAGTGGTTACTTTTTCTGTAAAGACTAAACACTCAAAAAGGCTTACAGTGTTTACTTCTTGTAGTTTAGGAGTCTTAATACTTTTAGAAGAATATTTAGATAAATTAATTTGAGTTTGATTAAAGTCAAATGCGTTGGTTTTACCTTTATTAATATTTAGTATTTTTCCATCAGTTAAAATCAAAAAGTTATTATCATCTTTTTGAGTAAAGTATCCTTTTTTCGAGAATATTATTTTTGATTTTGAATTTGAAAATGTGTCTTTGATTATAATATTTTCTAAGGTATTTTTATCTTTTTTATCTGAATAAATTGTTAATTTTTCAACTGTATCTATAAATTTTTTTGGTTTAATTAATAGTGGTAAATAATCTATATTTGAGTCTCTAATGTATGATCTAGCTTTATCTTGAGACAAGGGTACTATAAATAAAGTAAATATAAAATTTAGAGTTAAAAATAAAAACGAATATCTAATAATGATGTTCAGAAAAGTTATTTTTTTTATGCCATTTGTCCAAAAAATTAACGTCTGATTTTGTTCCTCATATTTTATTAAATTAAAAAAAACTGAGAAAAAAAACATAAAAGGCAATAATTTATTGAAAATTTTTGGTAAACTATAGATGGTATATAAAAAATAAACCTTAAAACTGTGTCCATCTTCGGTGACAAATTCCATATAATTTACGGCTTGAATAACCCAAACTATTAATGTCACAGCACATGTAGATAATATAAAAAACTGGGTAGTCTCTCTTAAAAAATTTTTAAAAATAATTTTTTTCATTGAAATTTTTTTAAATAATCATATACACGTTTTGTTAGAAATTTGAATAAAAATATGATTATTAAAGAAAAATATACTAAAACTGCAAAATTAAACAAACTTTCTGGATCAATAGTTTTTTTTGCTAATAAAAACTCTGAAATAAAAAATATTAACAATTTGTTAAATATTTCAGAAACAAATCTTATTAAAAAAAATCTAAAAAATAATATTAAAAAAAAGGAAATTTTTACTTTTGATATAAATCATAATCAAAAAATAATTATTTATACTTTAAAAAATGATAAAGATTCTTGTGAAAGAAATGGAGCAAAGCTTTTCCAATATTTTAAAAATGAGAGTTTAAATAAAATTCATATATTTGGAGATACAATTGAAAATACTAAAAGTATAAATTATTTACATGAATTAATTCATGGCATGAAATTGAAATCTTATTCTTTTGAAAGATATTTAACTAAAAAAGATACTCAAATTTTAAATATAAACGTAATTTCAAAAAAAAAAGTAGATACAAGATTAATTAAAAAATTAAGCTCAATTGAAAGTGGAGTTAATTATACAAAAGATCTTGTATCAGAACCAGGTAATATTCTTCATCCTGATGAGTATGCAAAACGATTAATCTCTTTAAGAAAAATTGGTTTAAAGATAACGGTTTACAATACTGCTAAACTTAAAAAAATGAAATGTAATGCTTTACTCGGTGTAGGACAGGGTAGCTCCAGAGGTTCATATATTGTTACAATGGAGTGGAAAGGGAATAAAAAACAAAAAAAACCTTTAGCATTTGTTGGCAAGGGTGTTTGTTTTGATACTGGAGGAATATCTTTAAAGCCCGCAAGATTTATGGAAGATATGACATATGATATGGCTGGATCCGCAGTTGTAGTAGGACTTTTAAAAAGCTTGGCTCTTAGAAAAGCAAAAGTTAATGCGGTGGGAGTAGTGGGATTGGTTGAAAACATGGTAAGTGGTAACGCACAAAGACCTGGAGATATTGTAAAATCTTATAGTGGGAAAACTATAGAAGTTTTAAACACTGATGCAGAGGGAAGATTAGTTTTAGCAGACGCAATTACATTTACTGAAAAAAAATTTAAACCAAATTTTATAATTGATTTAGCAACTTTAACTGGTGCGATTGTAGTTGCTTTAGGTTCAGAGTATGCGGGATTATTTTCTAATGATGATAAATTATCAAAACAAATCTTTAAAGCTGGAGAATTAGTAGATGAAAAGGTTTGGAGATTACCACTTCACGATAACTACGACAAATTAATGAATTCCAAAAACGCAGACATGCAAAATATTAATTATGTTGGTGGCGCAGGATCAACAACAGCTGCCCAATTTTTGCAAAGATTTATAATCAACAAAACCCCATGGGCTCATTTAGACATTGCAGGTATGGCTTTTTCAAAATATGCAGGATCATTAAACTCAGGTGGTGCAACAGGATATGGTGTTCGGCTTTTAGACAAGTTTGTTGAGAATAATTACGAATAAAATGGAAGAAACATTATCAATAATTAAACCAGATGCAATGGAGAGAAATCTAGAAGATGAAATTAAAAAAATATTTATCAAAAATAATTTTGAAATAGTTAAGGAAAAAAAAGTAAAATTGGATAAAAAAGAAGCAGAGCAATTTTATAAAGTTCATGAGACAAAACCATTTTATGATGATTTATGTAATTATTTATCTTCAGGTCCAGTTTTAGTTATGGTGCTTAAAAAAGAAAATGCTATTGCGGATAATAGAAAAATAATGGGATCAACCAACCCACAAGATGCAGACCAAGGAACAATAAGAAAACAATTTGGAATTTCAATAGATAAAAATTCTGTGCATGGTTCGGATAGCAAAGAAAATGCGCAAAAAGAAATAAGTTTCTTTTTTAAAGATTAGTCAAAACTTTGTTTATTGCTTTGGGGTAAATTTTGTGCTCGATTTTCAAAACTTTTTTTTCTATAGATTTTGCCGTATCTTTTTTTGTAATACGAACTTTTTTCTGTAAAATTATTCTACCGGAGTCTAGATACACATTTACATGGTGAACTGTACACCCAGTATATTTTTCTTTATTTGCTATAACTCTTTTGTGAGTATCTAGGCCTTTATATTTTGGTAATAATGAAGGGTGGATATTAATAATTTTTCCATTATACGATTTAATAAAATATGAAGGTAATATTTTCATAAATCCAGCTAAACACACTAATTTTATATTATTTTTTTTTAATATACTCAAAACCTTATTTCCTAACTGTTTTGATTTGGTAAAATTAATAAAATGATTATTAATATTTTTTTTTTTGGCAATTATTAAACCTTTTGCTCTTTGTTTGTTTGATATAACTTCTTTAACTGTATAATAAGAATTTTGTTTCAAAGAATATTTAATTATTGATTTAAGATTTGATCCTCTACCTGAGATAAAAACCGCTATATTGTGTTTTAACTTACCATTTAACTTTTTCATTAAGCAAAATTTTGTTATTTTTATTTTTGATAATTTGACCAATCACATAGGGTTTAAATTCTTTACTAAAATATTTTTTTACCTTATCAATTTTATTTTTTTTTGTAATTAAACAAAAACCAACACCACAATTAAAAGTTTTAAGCATCTCAGCATCACTCACATTTTTACTTTTTATCCATTTAAAGATTGGTTTAATCTTTAATTTGTCTAAATATATGTTTGCACAATAATTTTTTGGTATAATTCTAATTAAATTTCCAGGCAATCCACCACCTGTGATATGCGCACAACCATGTATTAAATTTTTTTTTAATAGATTTAAAATTTCTTTCACGTAAATTTTTGTTGGTTTTAATAATTCTTTTTTTAAAAAATTGTTTTGATTTATTTTTATATTATTTCGATTTAATATATTTCTTACTAGGGAATATCCGTTTGAATGCAGTCCATTAGACGGTACAGCCATTATGATATCATTTTCTTTAATATTATTTTTTTTTAACAATTTTTTTGACTCAACAACCCCCAGTGAAAAACCTGCTAAATCAAATTTATTTTTTGAATAAGTTCCAGGCATTTCCGCAGTTTCGCCCCCAACTAAACTACATCCACTTATTTGACATCCTTTTAGAATTCCATCAATAATTTTTTTAAGTTTATGTAAATTTACTCTATGAATTGAGATATAGTCTAAAAATATGATAGGTCTTGCTCCGTGAACTAAAATATCGTTAACGCACATTGCGACCAAATCTATTCCAATTGTATCAAATTTTGTAAGCTTATTTGCTATTTCAATTTTTGTACCGACTCCATCTGTGCTTGAAACTAGCAAAGGTTTTTTTAAACCTTTTGGAATCTTAGTAATTGAAGCAAAGCTTCCAATATTACTGTTATTGCTTGTAGAATTTTTTTTTTTATTTAAATTTGCTATATATTTTACAAAACTATCACCTGCATTTATATTTACTCCACTTTTTTCATATGTAAATTTATATTTTTTCATATACTTAAAATATGTATACTAAAAGAAAATTTTTCAAAATTGTATCTCAAACAATTATTTGTTTATCCACTTTATTTTTAGCCCTCTTATTAACAACAAATGCAGAAAGTAAAATTTTCAAAATTGAAGATATAGAAATTTCTGAAACATTTGATGCTAATTTTAATAAAGAAAAAGCAATTAATAACGCATTCTCAGTTGCATTTAAAGAATTGACCTCAAGCGTTATTACAACTAAAGACCAAAAAAAAATACAATATACGGAACTTAGTGAGATTAAATACTTGGTAGAATCATTTGAAATTAAAAATGAAACTTTTTTAAACAAAAAATATGTTGCAAATTTTAACGTTAATTTTAACAAAAAAAAAACACTAAGTTTTTTCGAAACAAAGAATATTTTCCCATCTTTAAAAATAAATAAAGACTTCCTTACAATATTGATTTTTATAGACAATGATAAAAATCAAATTTTTTTATATGAAAATAACCCTTTCTATAAAAATTGGAATAACATAAAAGAAAAATATTTCCTAATAAATTATATTTTGATAGATGAAGATTTAGAGGACTTAAAATTAATTAATGAGAATAAAGAAAATATTGAAAATTACAAGTTTGATAAAATCATAAATAAATACGATATAAACGATTATATAATTTCAATTATTTTTAAAAATAAAAAAGATGTACGTATCCTGTCGAAGTTTTTTTTTGATGAAAATTTAAAAATAATTAATTACAAATATAATAATATTAATTTAAACACCCAAAAAGAACTAGATAATTTAATCTTTCAAACAAAGATAAATCTAGAGGATCTATGGAAAAGTAATAATTTGATAAACACATCATTGAAGTTACCTATAAATTTACAATTAAACTCAAAGGATACTTTAAAGATAGTTAATCTAGAGGAAGAAATGAATTCAATAGATTTAGTATACGAATACTATGTAACTAATATTTCTAGCAATAATATAAATTACAAAATAATATTCAATGGAAGTCCCAATCAGTTTTTAAAAATAATGAGAGACAAAAATATTAAAATTGATATTGAAAATGAAATATGGAAAATAAAGTAAGAGATTTAAGGCAACAACTATTAAATTTTAAATTTAACAAAAGTTTTAATAAGAATGATTTTTTTGTAAGTGAGAGTAACTATTATGCCTATAATTTACTTCTCAGTTGGCCTAATTGGGAAAAAAAAATTATAAATATTTATGGAGAAAAATATTCAGGTAAAACTCATTTAGTTGATATATTTTTACAAAAAAACAAAGGTTTAATATTAGATTTAAAAAAGTTAAAAGATTATGATTTAGAGAAATTAAGATTTGATGAAAATATAATCGTAGACAATATTAGTGATGAAATAAATGAAAACTTATTTTATTCACTTATAGACACAATTGAGAAATATAATAAATTCTTAATATTAACATCTAACAAGCCGTTAAATGATCTAAATCTTAAACTTAATGATTTAAAATCTAGATTAAAAAATTGTTTATTTGCAGAAATTCAAAAACCTGATGATATTTTAATACAGGCTCTTCTTACTAAAAATTTAGCAGATTACCAAATATCAGTAGACTCAAAATTAATAGATTTTATTTCAAAAAAAATTACAAGGTCTTACTCTAAAATTAGAGAATTTGTATGTACAATTGATGAAATTAGTTTAAAAAAAAAAAAACCAATTAATATGAAAATAATTAAAGAAATTTTAGAGGAAAAACTTGAAAAAATATAGAACCCATACTTGTAATGAATTGAATATAAAAAATAACAATGAGGTTGTTTTATTATCTGGATGGATTAATAAAAAGAGGGATCACGGAAATCTTTTATTCCTTGATTTAAGAGATAATTATGGAATTACACAATGTGTAATTGACAATAAAAATCAATTGTTTAACAAAATCGAAAAAATACCTTTAGAGACAGTTGTTCAATTTGAGGGAAAAGTTGTTAAAAGAGAAAAAGAAACGATAAATAAGGAATTAAATTCTGGAGAAATTGAGATAAAGATTACTGATTTTAAAATCTTGGGAACAACTAAGGAATTACCTCTTCCAGTATTTTCAGATCAGGAATATTCTGAAGAGATTAGACTTAAATACAGATTTTTAGATTTACGAAGAGCTAAAATTCATAAAAATATAAATTTAAGATCAAAAGTAATATCTTATATCAGAAAAGAAATGGAAAATTTGGGGTTTTTAGAATATCAAACTCCAATATTAACATCATCGAGTCCAGAGGGTGCTAGAGATTTTTTGGTACCCAGCAGACTTAACCCTGGAAAGTTTTATGCTCTTCCACAAGCCCCTCAACAATTTAAGCAATTAATAATGGTATCTGGCTTCGATAAATATTTTCAAATTGCACCATGTTTTAGAGATGAAGATGCCAGGGCTGATAGAAGCCCTGGAGAATTTTATCAGTTAGATATTGAAATGTCTTTTGTAAATCAAAATGATATATTTGAAGTTGTCGAAAAGTTATTGAACAATGTTTTTGAAAAATTTTCAAATAAAAAAATTCAAAATCAAAAATTTCCAAAAATAACTTATTTTGACTCAATGCTTAAGTATGGAACAGATAAGCCAGATTTAAGAAATCCTTTGGAAATTTGTGATTTAACGAAAATCTTTAACAGAGAAGATGTAAAATTTGAACTATTTAAAAAATTGGTAAGCGAAGGATCAATTGTTAGGGCAATTATAACAAAAGACACAAATACTAAACCTAGAAGTTTTTTTGACAATATAGATAAATGGGCTAAAGACGAAGGTTCTAGTGGATTAGCATATTTTACATTAGAAAAAGAAGATAATAAAATTTCTGGAAAAGGTCCGATTGGTAAATTTTTTTCACCTGAGGCATGTCAAGAAATTATGAAAATAAGCAATGCTGAGATTGGAGATAGTATTTTCTTTGCCTGTGGTCAAAAAAAAGATGTGGAGAAATTATTGTCTTTGGCAAGAGATAAAATAGCTAAGGATTTAAATATAATTGATCAAAACTTATTTGCTTTTTGTTGGATTGTTGATTACCCAATGTACGAAACTGACGATAAAACAGGAAAAATTAAATTTAGTCATAACCCTTTTTCAATGCCGCAAGGAGATATAAACACGTTAAACCTTAATAATCCCTTAGATATTAAAGCATATCAGTATGATATAGTTTGTAATGGTATTGAACTTTCATCTGGAGCCATAAGAAACCATATACCTGATTTAATGTATAAACTTTTTGCATTGGCTGGTTACAATAAAAAAGCCGTAGAAAATAAATTTAGTGGAATGATAAATGCATTAAGTTATGGGGCTCCGCCGCACGGAGGTATAGCACCAGGAATAGACAGAATTGTGATGTTATTAGCAAATGAAAAAAATATTAGAGAAGTTACAATGTTTCCATTAAATCAAAACGCTCAAGATTTAATGATGAATGCCCCCTCAAGTGTAGAGGATGACCAATTAAAAGAATTAAATATTAATATAACTAAAAAAGAATAATTATTTTTTACCTTTAAGATTGATTCTTATATCAGAGAGGTCAACTAACTTTCTTTTATAGTCATTTCTAACAAAACCTTTGCTAGTCATATCTTTGACAATTTTAATAAGCTGATTATTTTCCTCAAAAGAGTTATTATCATTTTCACTTATGCTATCAGATTTACCAATTGATGGAGTGTGGGCTAAGTCTTCTCTATTGAGGTAGGATATAGCTAATTCTCTAAATATGTAATCCAGTATAGATGTTGCCGACATAATCCTGTCATTTCCATAAACTTTACCTGATGGTTCAAATTTTGTGTCAACATAAGCATTAACAAATTCATCAAGAGGAACCCCGTATTGCAGACCTAAGGAAATAGCTATTGCAAAATTGTTCATTAATGCTTTTACCAATTCACCTTCTTTGCTAGTGTCTATAAAAATTTCTCCTATTTTTCCGTCTTCATATTCCCCTGTATGTAAGTAAACTTTGTGATCTCCAATGGTTGCTTTTTGTATATAGCCTTTTCGTCTATCAGGCATACCAAATCTTTTATTTATGGCATCATCTACATTTTTCACAAAATTAGAATTTTTAGCCAAATTATTATTATCTAACTTAGAATTATTTTGGTCTATTTTAACTTCTGATATTTTTGACTCTTTTTTATCTATTGAGTTTTTTTCAAGGCTTTTTGTTTTTCTGGTATCTATTTTTACATCAATTATTTCAAATTCCCCGTCATCTCTCTTTTCTAATTCATTTAACTCTTTTTGGTCAATTTTATCCAAGAAATGCTTCACTTTAAAAGAACAAGTATAAAATGTTTCTACTAAATATTTTGACATTTTTTTTATAAATTTAATTTTGAATCTTCAGAATTATGTATATACAAATTTCAATTTTAGTCTAATCTATTTTATTCAATTTTAAATTGAAAAAAAAAAAAATAAAATGTTGACAATTTTAAAACAAATTTTTACCTGGTGGAATCACCAGACTTTAGGAACTAGACTATACACTTTAATTTTTGGAAAATTTAAAGGTAAAGATTATTTTGGAAATAAATATTATCAAAGTAAGTCAGGAAAAAGGTGGATCATTTATAATGGTGAAGTTGATGCGACTAAAATTCCAAATGAATGGTATTCTTGGATGCATTATTTAAATAATAAAATAGAACATACTCAAGAACTTAGCAAATATAGTTGGCAAAAAAAAAATATTCCTAATCAAACTGGAACTAAAAAAGCTTTTCACCCAAATAAAAATAATAACAATGATTATAAAAAGTATAAATCTTGGAAAGAATAAGTTTTTCTTTTTATTATTAATTCTATTACTCCAATCTCAAGTAAGCAAAGTCTATGCTGAGGATGAAACTTATTATGGGAAAATAGTTGATGTAAAAATTTTAGATAAATTAAGTTCGAAAAATAAATTGATTAAAATCAATATTGGTGAAGATTATATTTTTAAAAATTTATCTCTCAAAGTATTAAAATGTAAAAATTCAAAATTTGACGATAATCCAGAAATTACCTCATATTTACAGGTTAGAGATCTTAATAATAAAGATAATAATGAAGTATTTATATTTAATGGATGGACTTTTTCGTCTAGTCCCTCCATACAAGTTTTTGATCACCCTATATATGATTTATGGATACTAAAATGCTACTAAATTATTTTATCTTTATCAATCCAGGTTACATTAAAATCAGAATTTATAAATTTTTTGTTTTTTAATATTTTTTTGTGTAGGTCTATTGTTGTAGTTATTCCCTCAATCACAAATTCATCTAATGACCTTAGAGTTCTTTGTATTGCCTCAGTTCTATTTCTACCGTGGCAAATTAGTTTACAAATCATGCTGTCGTAGTAAGGAGTAACTTTATATCCCTGATAAATTGCACCATCTACTCTAGTTCTAAATCCGGATGGTTGATGGCACATACCAATTAAACCAGGTGATGGTTGAAAATTTTTACTTGGATCTTCGGCATTTATTCTGCATTCTATGGCATGACCCCTAGGTTTAACATCTGTTTGATTTAATGCAGTATTACCAGAGTATGCTATCCATATTTGTTCTTTTACAATATCAATACCTGTAACCATTTCTGAAACAGGATGCTCAACTTGTACTCTAGTATTCATTTCTAAAAAATAAAACTTTCCATCTTCGTAGATATATTCGACCGTTCCTGCGCCCTCATATCCAATTTTTGAAACCATGTTAACTGTTTTGTTAAATAAATCGTTTCTTAGATCATTATTCAAAACTGGACTAGGTGTTTCCTCAATCAGTTTTTGGTGTCTTCTTTGAACTGAACAATCTCTTTCATGTAAATGAACGGTTTTATTTTTGCCAGACAATACTTGAACTTCTATATGTCTTGGATTTTCAAAAAATTTTTCAATATAAACTTCATCATTTGCAAAAAATTTTCTAGCTTCTGATTTTGCAGTAAGAAATAAGTCACTAAACTCATCTTCAGATTTAACAACTTTCATTCCTTTACCACCTCCTCCTCCTGCAGCTTTTATTAAAATCGGATAACCGATTTTATTTGCTATATTTTTACCCATTTCCAGGTCAGATATACCTCCTTCGGATCCTTCAATTACAGGGATACCATATTTTTTAGCAGTCTTTTTTGCTTCAATTTTATCTCCCATCATTTTTATAATTTCAGGAGATGGACCAATAAACTTTATGTTATTATCTTTTAATATTTTTGCAAAATTATAATTTTCTGATAAAAAACCATAACCTGGATGAACAGCGTCTGCATTAGTTACTTCTATTGCTGATAATATTGATGGGATATTTAAATAACTATCTACAGGTTGTCTAGAACCAACACACAAACTTTCATCTGCTAACTTTACATGCATACTTTCCTTATCAACATCCGAGTGAATCGCTACTGTTTGTATACCCCATTCTTTACAAGCACGAATTATTCTAACAGCTATCTCACCTCTATTGGCTATAAGAATTTTTTTAAACATTTACTCAAGTATTAATAGAGTTTGACCAAATTCAACAGGCTGACCATCTTCGACAACAATCTCTTTTACTATACCATCTTTTGATGATGGAACATGGTTCATTGTTTTCATAGCCTCTACTATCATTACAGTATCACCTTTTTTGATCTTTTTTCCAACATCCACGAATTTTTTACCACCTGGTTCTGGCGCCAGATATGCAGTTCCAATTATAGGAGATTTAATTTCAGTTCCAGAGATTTTCCTTTCGTTTTTAATTTCTTGTGAATTTTGAACTACTTGAATTTTATTAACATCATTTGTTGAAATTCTCGCAACTTTAATTTTTGTATCTTTTTCTGAATACTCTAACTCAGTGAGTTTATTTTCCTCTAAACAACTTACTAGTTCTTTAATTAATTTTTTATCTATTTTCATTATTTAAAATTTTATGTACTGCTATTATGGCCAAAATATAACCGTCGCTCCCTAAACCAAATATTCCTCCTGTTGCTACATCACTTATTAATGATTTTTTTCTAAATTCTTCTCTTTTATATATGTTTGATATATGTAATTCTATTTTTACTTTATCAAAAATTTGAAGAGCATCTCTAATTGCTACAGACGTGTGAGTAAAACCTGCTGCATTTATGATTATCCCGTCTTGTTTTCCTTTAGCTTTTTGTATCCATGTGACTATTTCACCCTCAATATTAGACTGCACAAATTCAAGCTTAATATCTAATTCATTTGATTTTTTGATGCATAATTCTTTAAGCTCATCATAGGTAATTGACCCATATTGTGATTGTTCTCTTTCACCTAATAGATTAAGGTTTGGACCGTTTATAAATAGTATTTTAAATGTCATAATCAATACATAATGAAAATTATTAAAAAAATCAAAATTAATTTAAATGGAAAGAAGCTTTTTATAGCTAAAGGAACCTCAGTTTATAGCTTTATTAAAAGAAACAAATTACAACCCAACAAGATTGCTATTGAATTGAATAAAGAAATTATTGATAAAAAAAAAATTAACAAAATTTTTCTTAAAAATAACGACAAGATAGAAATAGTTCATTTTATTGGTGGAGGTTAATGAAAAAAGATTTTATTAAAATATCATCTAAAAAATTTAGATCTAGATTAATTGTTGGAACTGGAAAATATAAAAACTTTATAGAATGCTCAAAAGCTGTAAAAGCATCAGGGGCAGAAATAGTTACAGTTGCTGTGCGAAGAGTAAATATATCTGATAAAAAAAAACCAATTTTAATGGACTATATTGATCCAAAAAAAATTACATATCTACCTAATACTGCAGGGTGTTTTTCATCAAATGAAGCTTTAAGAACTTTAAGATTAGCTCGTGAAATTGGAGGTTGGAGGTTAGTTAAACTTGAAGTTTTAGGAGATAAAAAAAGTTTATTACCAGATATGATCGAAACTTTAAAATCAACCGAGGTATTGTCTAAAGAGGGCTTTAAAGTCATGGTTTACTGTAATGATGATCCATTAATGGCAAAAAGATTAGAAAATGCAGGTGCTGTTGCAATTATGCCTTTAGCTGCACCGATTGGATCTGGATTGGGAATACAAAATTATACAAATATAAAAATAATTCGTAATCAAACCAAGCTTCCATTAATTATTGATGCGGGTATCGGAGAAGCTTCTGATGCTACAATTGCAATGGAATTGGGATGCGATGGAGTTTTGATTAATTCAGCTATAGCTCAAGCAAAAAAACCAATTGAGATGGCTCTTGCAATGAAATATGCAGTAATCGCTGGGAGGAAATCTTATTTATCTGGAAGAATCAAAAAAAATCTAATGGGATTAGCTTCAACAACAAAAAAAGGAATTATTTAGCTTTTCTTCTTTTAAAGAATTTTTTTTTTTTAAAATTCTTTTTTACAAATTTGACAACATTATTAATGTTCTTTTTATTATCAATCGTAACCTTTTTGATTTCTATCTTATTCTCGATTTTTTCTAAAACTTTTTTGCTTTTATTCTCAAAAGAAATTTCGTATTCGGGGACTAATAAAAATTTATCTCCTAAAAGATTAATTTGAATTTTATATTTTTTTTCTAAGTATTTTAGGTCTTTTTGAAAATTATCTAAAATAAAATTTTTAATTTTTTCTGGTATGCTAGTATTAACTATTTTTGCCTTAAAATTGATTGCTTTTACCTCCATTAATTTTATGATTTTTTGTGCAAATGATTGATTTGTTAAAGAGATATTCCATTGAACACTACTTTCTCTTAGTCTTTGTCTGGACATTTCTAGTAATCCAAAGCTACTAATTCTACCAATCTGAACCCTAGCCCTATCTTTTCTACACCTTTCTTTTAATTTTCTTTCAACTTGTTTTCTATTACTAAAATTCATCATATCTATAAAATCTATAATAATTAAACCAGATAAATCTCTAATTTTAATTTGTCTCGCTATTTCCTCTGCAGCCTCCAGATTTGTATCTAAAGCTGTGCTTTCAACATTTTTCTGTTTAATTGATTTACCTGAGTTTATATCGATAGATACCAACGCCTCAGTTGGATTTATTACCAAATATCCACCTGAATTAAGTTTAACCTGGGTATCATAAATTTCATTCAGTTTTTCCTCTATTTTTTCTTTAATAAATAATGGCTGTTTGTCTCTATACTTTTTTATTTTTTTTACATTTTTTGGCATTAAAATTTTCATAAAATTTTTTGCTTTTTGATAACCTTCATTACCTTGAATTATGATATTTTTAGTTTCATCATCATAAATATCTCTTAAAGTACGTTTAATAATATCACTCTCTTGGTGTATAAGCGCAGGGGCAATAGAATTCATGGCATTCTCTTTTATTTTGTTCCAATTTTCGATTAAACTCGATAAATCGTATTCAATATCATTTTTTGTTTTATTTGATCCCGCAGTTCTTACTATTAATCCCATTTCTTTTGGGATTTTTATCTCATTAAGTATAGATCTAATTTTTTTTCTCTCCCCAAAATTAAAAATTTTACGGGATATACCCCCGCCTTTTGGAGTATTAGGCATTAAAACAATATATTTACCAGCAATTGATATAAATGTAGTTAAAGCTGCACCTTTTAATCCCCTTTCATCCTTTAAAACTTGAACTAGTATTACTTGATTAGGCTTAATAACCTCTTGAATCTTGTATCTTTTAGATGGTGTTTTAGATTTATTGTAATTTGCGGTATTTTGATTTTCAATTTCTACAGCCTTATCTTTGCTGATTTCATTACTATCATTTGAGGATAGCTCATTTTCCTTTATAGATATATCTTCCTCCTCACTTTTCTTTGCAAGCTCCTCTCTGAATTTTTCCTCTTCTTTTTTAATTATATCTAAATCATTAGAAGGAATTTGATAATAGTCAGATTGAATATCATTAAATGATAAAAAACCGTGTCTTTCTCTACCAAAGTCAATAAAAGCTGCTTGAAGAGAAGGTTCTACTCTACTTACCTTTCCTAAATAGATATTGTTCTTAATTAAGTTGTTTTTGACAGTCTCGTACTCATAATCTTCAATATTGCCATTTTCTTTAAGTACAACCCTTGTCTCATCTGGATGCGATGCATCGATATATAAATTCTTTTCCATAAAATTTTTATTATTTTTTTCATTGTTTTTTCTAAATTCTGATGCCTTAACTTTAACAAATTCGTCAATTAAATTAAACTAAAATGAATAATTTGATAAAAAAAATCCTTATTTTATTGAGTTCAGCTATATTACTAGGTTTCTTATTAGTTGTATCTATATTATGGGCTTTTTCTAATAATTTACCTGATTATAAATATTTAAAAAATTATAAAGCCCCAGTCTCTAGTAAAATATATTCAGGCAACGGTGAGCTTATCCAAGACTTTTCATCCGAAAAGCGAATATTTATTCCCTACAACTCAATACCTAAAATATTAATTAATTCATTCTTATCTGCAGAGGATAAAAATTTTTTTGATCATCCAGGTATTGATGCCAAGGGGGTATTAAGAGCAATTATCAAAAACATCTCGAATATACTGAACTCTAAAAGACTTGAAGGCGCATCTACAATAACTCAACAAGTAGCTAAAAATTTTCTTTTGACGAATGAGGTAAGCTTACAAAGAAAAATAAAGGAAGCAATTTTAGCTTTTAGAATTGAGAGAAGTTTATCAAAAGAAAGAATTCTAGAACTTTATTTAAATCAAATTTATTTAGGCCAAGGATCATATGGTATAGCAGCTGCAAGTTTAGAATATTTTGATAAGTCAGTAGATGAATTAAATTATGAGGAAGCAGCTTTACTTGCAGCACTACCAAAAGCTCCAAGTAGATATAATCCCTACAAAAATGAAAAAATTGCAAAATTTAGAAGAGATTTAGTTCTAAAAAATTTATTAGAAAATGAATATATAAATAAAAAAAAATTTAACGATTTAAAAAATAAAAAAATTACCTTAAAGAAAAGAAAGAAAATATTTTTAGAGGACTCGAGGTATTATGTAGAAGAGGTAAGGAAAAATATAATAAATAAACTGGGGTATAACAAAGTCTATAAAGAAGGATTAAATATAAAAACACCTCTAAATTTAAATATGCAAGAGATAGCATCTGATGTCTTGCGAAATGGCATTGAAAATTATGATAGAAGAAAGGGGTGGCGAGGACCAATTAAAAATGTAAGCCTCCAAGATCAAAACTGGGGAAAATTAACCAAGAATGATCTTGAAAAAAAAATTAATTGGAAAATTGCTAGAATAATAAAAATAAACGATTTAAAAATAAAAATTGAAACAGAAGATAATGAAATAGGTAATATTAACCTGTCCGCACAAAATTGGATAAAGTTTTCAGAAAAAAACAAAATTTTAAAGGTTGGAGATATAATTTATGTAAAAAAAAATAAGAATTTTTTATATGATATAAAACAGTTGCCATCTGTAAACGGAGCGATCGTGGTTATGGATCCATACACAGGCAGAGTTTTAGCATTGAGCGGTGGATATAGCTTCAAAAAAAGTGAATTTAATAGAGCTACACAAGCTTTAAGACAACCTGGATCTGCATTTAAACCATTTATATATGCACTTGCTTTAGAAAATGGTTATTCACCATCAACATTAATTTTAGACGCACCTTTAGTTTTAAAACAAGGAAAGGATCTTAAAATGTGGAAACCAGAAAATTATGGTAAAAAATTTTATGGACGCTCAACTTTGAGAGAAGGTCTAGAAAAATCTAGGAACTTAATGACAGTAAGAATCTCACAGGATTTAGGATTAAATAAAATTATCGATTTGTCTGAAAACCTGGGAATCTATGATAATCCAAGTGAACTTTTGTCAATTTCTTTAGGCTCAGCTGAAACAACATTGTTAAAATTAACTTCTGCTTATTGCTCATTTGTAAATGGTGGAAAGTTAGTAAATCCTAAACTAATTGATCGTATTCAAGATAGTGAAGGAAATACAATTTTTAAAACAGAAGATAGATACTGTGAAAACTGTAAAAATATTTCCTTTTTAAGCGATGATATTCCAAAAATAAAAGATAATTTTAAACAGATTTTTTCCCCTCAAACTGCTTACCAGATTACATCAATTTTAGAAGGTGCTACTAAAAGAGGCACAGCTAGAAAATTAAAAGATTTAAATTTAGATATCGCTGGTAAAACCGGAACTACTAACAAAAATACTGACACATGGTTCATTGGATTTACCTCAGATTTAGTAGTTGGTGTTTACGTAGGTTTTGATGAGCCAAAAACTCTTGGAAAATTTGAAACAGGCGCAAAAACAGCTATGCCAATTTTTAAATCTTTTATAAAAAAAGCCGTAAAAAAAGAAAACACAAGACCATTTAAAATCCCTGAAAATATTACATTGATGGTTGTTGATTCTCAAACTGGAAAAAAAGTTAGCTTCGGATCTAAAAAAACTTTAATTGAGTCCTTCAAAACGCAAAAAATTGATCAAAATTTCGATGTTAATTTGAAAAATAATAATAGATTTAATAATAATAATATATTAAAGTTTTATTAATGAGTGACCTTTTCTTAAATAATTTAAACTCAATAAAAAAAATTAATCAAAGAATACAGGAGTATCTTTGAGAAGAATAATATCAAATCAAAAATAGACCAATTTCAGAGTATAATTCTTAAAGAAAATTTCTGGAAAGATCAAAATAATGCTCAAAAAATTTTAAAAGAAAAAAAAAAATTAGATGATCTTTTAAATTCATTTAAAAACTCTGTTAAAGAAAGTAAAGAATTAAATGAATTTTTTACATTAGCTTCCGAAGAAAATAACTCTAAATTAATTCAAGAAACTATAAAAAATATAGAATTATTAAAGTCACAAGTTCAAAAAAACGAAATTAAGTGCTTCTTGTCAAAAGAAAGTGATAGCAATGATTGCTTTGTAGAGATACATGCAGGCGCCGGTGGTACAGAAAGTCAAGATTGGGCTGATATGCTCAGAAGAATGTATATGAAATGGTCAAATAATCGTAAATTTAAATACAGTATTATCAGTGAGCATAGAGGAGATGAAGCCGGAATAAAATCAACTACTATTAAAATAAACGGTGATTATGCTTTTGGTTGGTTAAAAAATGAATCTGGAATTCATCGTTTGGTTAGAATTTCCCCATTTGATTCTGGTGCGAGAAGGCATACAAGTTTTGCAAGTGTGTGGGTTTATCCAGTAGTTGACGATAGTATTGATATAGATATACAAGAAAAAGATTTAAGAATAGACACTTATCGCTCTAGTGGTGCTGGAGGTCAACATGTTAATACTACAGATAGTGCAGTTAGAATTACTCATATCCCAACAAAAATAGTAGTGCAGTGTCAAAATGATAGGTCTCAACATAAAAATAAAGAAACGTGCATGCAAATGTTAAAAGCAAGATTGTATAATTATGAACTTGAAAAAAGAGAAAAAGAAAGCACAGGTGAAAAAGATCAAAAAAAAGATATTGGATGGGGACACCAAATTAGATCTTACGTTTTACATCCATATAGGTTAGTAAAAGATAATAGAACAAATTTTGAGACAAGTGATCCAGATAAAGTTTTAAACGGGGAGATAGATAACTTTTTGGAAAGCTCTTTATTCAATCTAAATGGTTAAAAGATTTATACAAACAACATTACTTTTATTATTACTTTTCGTAGTTTTTTTGTCTTATTTAAGTATTTACGGTGTTAGCACTGATAAATTTAATAACCTGATTAGTAAAAAAATTTTTGAAAGAGATAAAGATTTAGAAATTAAGCTTAATGATATAAAAATTTTTCTAAATATAAATAATTTTAATTTTGAATTAAAAACTAATGACCCAAAAGTTTTTTTTAAAAACAAAGAAATTAAGATCAAAAGTATAAGTTCAGATTTACCTTTACGAAATTTATTTTCAGAAAAAATAAATTTAGAGGAAATAAAAATTTTAACTCATAAAAATAGAATCCAAAATTTAATAGAAGTAATTAGAACTTATAGAAATAGTCCACAATTATTTTTTTTAAATAAGATTGTAAAAGATGGTTTTATTGACATAGAGGGTAAAATAACTTTTAACGAGGATGGAAGCATTAAAAGTAATTATTTACTTGATGGCAATATTGAAAATTTAAAAATAGAATTATTAAATAATAATATAGTTGAAAATATAAATTTGAGTTTTTTAATTAGAGAAAAAGAGTATTTGATTTATAATTTTTCATCTCAATATGAATCAGTTAGAATAAACTCTAATCAGATAAAAATTATCGATCATCAAAATAGCTATAATTTTGAAGGTGATATTTCGAGTCAAAAAAGTCTAATAGATTTAAATAAATTTCCCCTTTTTTTAAATAATAACATTAAGAATATATTTAAAGAAGAACTTACTATTTCTTCAAACAATAAATTTTCCTTCAAGCTAAATAAAAAAATTAAATTTTCAGATGTAAATTTTCAATCAAAAATAACACTAAAAGAGATACAATATTCAAATGATATATTTAAACGTTTTTTTCCAGGATACAAAAAAGATATAAAATTTGAAAATAATTCTATTACAATTGACTATAACAATGGAGATTATCAGATTAATGGTAAATCTAAAATGAATATTAACGGTGATATTGATGATGCCAACTATTCGCTAAAGAAAATAAAAAAAAATTTCTTTTATAATTTTAATTTTGAACTAATTAATTCTGCGGTAAATTTTGAAATTTTAAATTATACTAAAAATAAAGATGATAAAAGTTCATTAAAATTAACAGGAAATTATTCAGCCTCTAAGAATATAAATTTAGAAAAAATAAAATTTATTCAGGATAAAAACTTCATAGATATCGGAAATATTAAAATCAATAAAAATAAAAAAATTAAAAGTATAGATAATATAAAAGTTAGTGTTTTTAATAATAATGGTAAGCTAAGTAAATTAGATATTAAAAAGGATAAAAAAAACTATTTGATAAATAGTAAAATCTTTGATGGAACTAAACTAGTGGATGAAATCTTGTTTTCAAAAGATGATGGGAATTTTTTTGATTTATTTGATAATTTAAATAACAATATATTAATTAAAATTGACACAGCTTATTTAAGTAATGAAGATTATCTTACATCCTTAAATACAAACTTAACTATAAAAAATAACAAAATTTTTGATTTAAATTTATTATCTAAATTTCCTAATAATGAGGAGCTTAAGGTCTCAATTAGAACAAACCAAAATAAAGAAAAAATTACAACAGTTTTTACAAATTATGCAAAACCTTTGGTTGAAAAGTATAAATTTATTAAAGGTTTTGATGGGGGTGCATTAGACTTCTATTCAGTTTCAAAGGATAAAAAAACTAATTCAAATTTAAAAATATATGATTTTAAATTAAATGAAGTACCCGCACTTACTAAGTTATTAACTTTAGCCTCGTTACAAGGTATTGCAGACTTATTATCAGGTGAAGGAATCAGATTTAACGAATTTGAAATGAAGTTCACCAATGACAAGGGATTAATGACAATTGAAGAAATTTACTCTCTTGGCCCCTCAATTTCGGTTCTAATGGATGGTTATGTACAAAAAGATAGACTAATAAGTTTGAGAGGAACTTTAGTACCAGCTACTACAATAAACAAAGCAATAGGTTCAATACCTTTTTTGGGAGAATTATTAGTTGGAAAAAAAGCAGGTGAAGGGGTTTTTGGGGTAAGTTTTAAAATTAAAGGATATCCCAAGGATTTAAAAACTAGCGTAAATCCAATTAAGTCATTAACACCAAGATTTATTACCAGGACGTTAGAAAAAATAAAAAAATCTAATTGATAATTTTAAATAATACGTGATTTTTTTTACCATGCGATAATTTTAATATATTATCTTTAAAATCATTAATAGTTATATTATAATTTTCCTTATCAATAGTATTGTTATTTACTTTAATCCCCCAATTTTTTATTGCTCTTCTAATTTCGCTTTTTGATTTAAACAAATTTGACTTAATTACTACATCAATAATATTAATACTGGTATCAAGCTCGTTTTTTTTTAGTTTTATAACAGGTAGGTCGTCTCCAAAAGATCCTATCCTAAATGTCTTTTCTGCAGTTTCAGCAGCTTTTTTGGCAGCAGCTTTACCATGTAACAATGAAGTAGTTTCATTTGCCAATAATATTTTTAATTCATTAATATTTTTATTTTTCATAACTTCGATTTTTGAGATCTCTATGTCAGTAAACATCTTTAAAAATTTTATAACATCACGATCATCTGTATTTCTCCAAAATTGCCAATAATCATACGGGGATAATAAATTTTTATTTAACCAAACTGCACCCTTTTCAGTTTTCCCCATTTTTGATCCTGATGCCAAGGTGATCAATGGAGTAGTTAATCCAAATACTTGTTTACTAGAGGTTCTTTTTATTAACTCAACACCATTAATAATATTACCCCATTGATCTGAACCACCGATTTGAAGAATACAATTATTTTTTTTGTTTAATTCTAAAAAATCATAAGCTTGTAAAATCATATAATTAAATTCCATATAACTTAAAGATTGTTCTCTATCTAATCTCAACTTAACACTATCAAAACTCAACATTTTATTTATTGTAAAATGTTTACCGATTTCTCTTAAAAATTTAATATAATTTAACTTTCCAAGCCATTTCAAATTATTTACGAAAATTGGTTTCGTTTTAATATTTTTTTTATCTAAAAAAATATCAAAGACTTTTTTTATATTTTTTATATTTTTATCAATTTCCTTATTTGATAGAATTTTTCTTGTTTCCTCTTTACCAGATGGGTCCCCAATCATGGTAGTACCACCACCTAGCAACACGATTGGTCGGTGACCGTATCTTTGAAGCATTCTTAAACACATTATTTGTAATAAACTACCTACATGCAAACTTTGAGCTGTACAATCAAAACCAATATATGCATTAATTTTTTTATTCTTCATCAAATTATCCAGCTCATCAGAATTAGTACATTGATTAAAATACTCTCTTTCTTTAAACTCAGATATAAATGAATTTTTCATTTTTTAAATTATTACTAATAATTCAATATACTTATTTTAATTTGATTGAAAAATAAATTGTGAACAAATCTTTAAATTGTCTAGGTTTAATGAGTGGCACTTCTGGTGATGGTGTCGATGCTTCGGTAATCAATTCAGATGGCGAAACACATTATAAAGTTTTGATCAATAAATACTTTCAGTATTCAGACGAACTCTCAGAAAATATCTACAGATTAAAAAGAAATATTAATAAAATCGACGATATAAAAAAATTTATTACAGAAATCAATGATTTGGAGAGAAAAATTACCTTATTTCACTCAAATGTTGTTTCAAACTTAATTAAAAACAAAGAATTTGAAGTAGATTTAATCGGTTTCCATGGACAAACAATATTGCACAGTCCAAAAAACAAATACTCAAAACAACTTGGCGATGGAAATTTGTTATCTCAACTTTCAAAAAAAAAGGTTATTTACAATTTTAGACAAAATGATTTATTGAGGGGCGGGGAAGGTGCTCCTTTGTCACCAATCTTTCATCAAATAATCATTAAAGAAAAAAAAATTGATCTTCCAGTTTGTATTTTGAATATCGGCGGAATATCTAATTTAACCATAATTAAAGATTTAAAAGAGGAAAATTTAATAAGCAAAGATATTGGCCCTGGAAATTGTTTAATTGACGAATGGATTAGACGAAATAAAAAAGGTAATTATGACAGTAACGGAGAACTCGCAAGTTGTGGTAAAACAAATAAATTAATACTTGATCAAGCTTTAGAGGACTTTGAAAATATTTCAGCTGAAAATATAAATTCATTTGATGTAAATGATTTCGAAATAAATTTTTTAAGAGGTCTCGATTTAGAAGATGGAGCTTCAACAATTACAGATTTTACAAGCAGTATTATTGCAAATAAATTATTAGAAGAAATTTCAAAACATAATCAAAAGATTTCTAAAGTTATTTTATGTGGAGGGGGTAGAAAAAACAAAACATTAATTGAAAGAATTAAAAGAGATAGTTATAATAAATTAAAATTCGAAACGTCTGATAATTATGGAGTTGATGGAGATTTCGTAGAGTCCCAGGCTTTTGCATATCTTGCTATCCGCTCATATTTAAAACTTCCTATAACTTTTCCAAATACAACTGGATGTGAATTACCTATGACTGGTGGCATATTAGCAAAAAACTTTTAAAATAAAGCTGATTCTTTTTGAATATATTTATCTAAAACTTTTCTTAAATTATTTTCAGATTTAGTAAAGAAATGATTAGCATCTGAAACTGACTGGAAATCTACTTTAATTCCTTTTTGCGAAGACAATCTTTTATTAAGTTCATTAATATGATCTACTGGAACTAATTCATCATTTTTTCCATAAATCATTAATCCTGAAGTAGGACATGGAGATAAAAAAGAGAAATCGTAAACATTAGGTTGAGGTGAAATTGAGATAAATCTATTTATCTCTGGTCTTCTCATTAAAAGTTGCATTGAAATTAAAGATCCAAAAGAAAAACCAGCAACCCAACATTGCGAGTTATCAAAATTTTCTCTTTCAATCCAATCAAGTGCAGCCGCTGCATCAGCAAGTTCACCTTGACCATTATCAAATTCTCCATCACTTTTTCCAACACCTCTAAAATTTACACGACATACTGAAAACCCATTATCCATAAATGCATGAAATGTTTCGACCACAACTTTATTATTCATCGTCCCTCCGTATTGAGGATGAGGCTGTAAAACTAAAGCAATAGGAGAAGTTATTTTATGGTTTTTAAAATATTTTGCTTCTAGTCTTCCAGCTGGTCCAGGAATAAATATTTCTACAATTTTATTTTCCATATTTGTTAATGATAATTATTCTCAAAAAATTTTTGTTAATGATAATTATTCTCACAAAAAAACTTTATTTATCACAACGGAGTGACAAAATGCGAGTCTTTTTAATTTCAAAAACTTGACTATTTTAGTCGGGTATATATATAAGTCGCATAAATAAAGGATTATGAAGCTAAATACTAAATCAAGATACGCTGTTATGGCTCTAGCTGACATGGCTGTTTTTTCAAGCGATGATGCGGTCAGTTTAAGAGATATTTCATTAAGACAAGGTATATCTCTACTTTACTTAGAGCAAATATTTTTAAAATTAAAAAAAAATAATATAGTAAAAAGTGTAAGAGGAATAAATGGTGGCTACATACTTGTCAAAAGCCCTAAAGAATTAAAAATTTTGGATATACTATTGGCATTAGATCAAAAAGTTAAAACAATAGGATGTAAAAAAAACTCAAAAAAATCATGCAATGGTAAAAGCACCAAATGTATCACTCATAATTTTTGGGATGAATTAGATATTCATATTAACAGTTTTTTTGAGAGCAAAAAATTAAGTGACTTATTAAAAAATAGAGAGGCTAGAATATAAATGAGAGATAAACAAATAGAAGATTTAAAAGATTATAAATATGGTTTTTCAACTGATATTGAAAGCATTAAAGCTCCAAAAGGCCTAAATGAAGATGTAATAAAGTTTATTTCAAATATAAAAAAGGAACCTAAATGGTTGTTAGACTGGAGGCTCAAAGCTTTTGAAAGATTAAAAGTATTAAAGGAACCAGACTGGCAAAAACCTAAATACCCAAAAATAGATTATCAAGACTTATATTATTATTCAGCTCCAAAAAGTTTTAAAGATAAGCCTAAAAGTTTAGATGAATTAGATCCAAAGTTAATTGAAACTTATCAAAAGTTAGGAATACCACTTAATGAGCAGAAAAGATTAAATGGAATAGCCGTTGATGCAGTTTTTGACTCAGTTTCTGTGGCTACAACTTTTAAAGAAAGTTTGACTAAGCAAGGAATAATTTTTTGCTCAATTTCTGAGGCTGTTCAGAAACATCCTGAATTAGTAAAAAAATATCTTGGAACAGTTATACCTTTAACAGATCATTTTTTTGCAACACTTAACTCCGCAGTATTTACCGATGGATCATTTGTTTATATCCCGCCAGGAGTAAGATGTCCTATGGAATTATCAACATATTTTAGAATTAACGCATCTGATACAGGTCAATTCGAGAGAACTTTAATAATTGCTGATAAAGGAAGTTATGTAAGTTATTTAGAAGGATGTACTGCACCAATGCGGGATGAAAATCAGTTACATGCTGCTAATGTTGAACTTATTGCATTGGATGATGCAGAAATAAAATACTCTACTGTTCAAAACTGGTATCCTGGAGACAAGGATGGCAAAGGTGGAATTTATAATTTTGTTACAAAACGAGGTCTCTGTAAAGGTAAAAACTCAAAAATTTCTTGGACTCAAGTTGAAACTGGATCTGCAATTACTTGGAAATATCCAAGCTGTATTTTAAAAGGTGATAATTCAATAGGTGAATTTTATTCAATTGCTATCACTAATAATCATCAAAAAGCTGATACTGGTACAAAAATGATTCATCTTGGAAAAAATACTAAAAGTAAAATTATTTCGAAAGGTATAAGTGCAGGATTTTCAGATATGACTTACAGAGGACTTGTAGATATTTCTCCGAATGCAACGAATTCGAATAATTTCACACAGTGTGACTCATTATTGATGGGAAATAAATGTGGTGCGCATACAGTTCCATATATTAAAAATAAAAACTCAGACTCTAATATTGCTCATGAAGCAACCACATCAAAAATTAGTGAGGAACAATTACATTATTGTCAGCAAAGAGGATTAAATCCCGAAGAAGCTGTTGGATTAATAGTAAATGGTTTTTGTAAAGAAGTATTACAACAGTTGCCGATGGAATTTGCAGTCGAAGCTCAAAAGTTAGTAGGAATTAGCTTAGAAGGAAGTGTTGGCTAATGTTAAAAATTAATAATCTTAATGCTAAAATTGATAAAAAATCTATTTTGCAAAATTTCAAATTAGAGATTAATCCTGGTGAAGTTCACGCAATAATGGGACCAAATGGTTCAGGCAAAAGTACATTGTCTAACATTTTATCTGGAAAAAAAGGATATGATGTAACAGGAGAGGTTTTGTTTGAAAATAATGATTTATTTTCATTAGAAACTGAAGAACGTGCACACAAAGGAATTTTTTTAGCTTTTCAGTATCCATTAGAAATTCCAGGTGTGAATACGAATGTTTTTTTAAAAACTTCATTAAATGCAATAAAAAAGGCGAGAGGAGAAAAGGAATTAGACGCAATACAATTTTTAAAACTTGTTAAAGAAAAAGCAAAAGAACTTAAATTTGATGAAGAAAAATTAGGCAGACAACTTAATGTTGGCTTCTCTGGTGGAGAAAAAAAGAAAAATGAAATTCTTCAAATGTCTATTTTAAAACCTAAACTTTCTATATTAGATGAAACAGACTCGGGCTTAGATATTGATGCTCTTAAGACTGTTGCAGATGGTGTGAATGCACTAAGAAAAAATGACAACTCTTTCTTAATTATTACTCACTATCAGAGATTACTAGAATATATCAAACCTGATTTTGTCCATGTTTTGATGAATGGAAAAATAATTAAATCTGGTGGCCCAGAACTAGCACTCGAGTTAGAGAAGAAAGGATATGAAAATATTAATTAAATGGAAGATCAACTAAAAACAGACTTTGAAAAAAATTTGAGAGATTTCTCATATTCTGATCAGGAAAAAAAGTTTAAGAAAAATAACTTTAATGTATTTCTCGAACAAGGATTTCCTAATAGAAAGTTGGAAAACTGGAAATTTTCTGATTTGAACCAAATAATTAAAAATAATATTGGTGAGCTAACCTTCTACAACGATTATAGTAAAGAAAATCAAATTGATAAAATCGAATTAATAAATGAATTAGAACATAATAAACTTATTATAGTTGATGGAAAAATTGAAAAAATTGATTTTAAGTTTGAAGATAAAGATAAAATTGAAGTCTTAGCTGAACAGGGTGAAGAAATTATTAAGAAAAATATTAATTCACTAATTAATTTAAATAATGCTTTTTCTAATAAATTCTGCAAGATTATTATTAAAAAAAATTATAGTTTAAAAAAGCCTTTGGTTGTTTATCACTCAACAAATAAAGATACAAAATTTAAAAATACTAATTCGAGAATTGACTTTAAGTTAGAAGAAAATGCATGTTTAAAACTTATTGATATTTTCAAGGATAATTCAGAAAAAAATTTTATTAATATCTATTATAATTTTGAATTAGATAAGTCATCAATATTAAAAAATTATAAAATAGATAGATCAATTAACAATAATATTAAATATTCTTATAACAATATTAAGCAGGAAGCTAACAGCGTTTCTGAAACGTTTATATTATCCAGTGGTTCAAAGTTTTTTAAAAATGAGATCAATTGTGATCTTATAGGACAGCATTCTTCAGCCTTTGTAAATGGAATTTTTGATTTAGATGATGAAAATCATCATGAAATAAAATCAAATATTAATCATCTGATAGAAAACACTAAAAGCTATCAGTTAATAAAAAGTGTATTAGAAAAAAAATCTAAAGCAGTTTATCAGGGAAAGATATTTGTAAGTTCTGAGGCTCAAAAAACAGACGGTTATCAGTTAAGTAATGCCATACTTTTAAGTGAAAATTCAGAGTTTAATGCAAAACCTGAATTAGAGATTTATGCTGATGATGTAAAATGTTCTCATGGATCCTCATCAGGAAGTTTAGATGAAAACTCAATATTTTATCTAATGTCTAGAGGACTAAATTATAAAGAAGCAAAGAAACTTCTAATTAATGGTTTTTTATTAGACGTCATTGAAAAAATAACAGACGAGGAAATTAAAAACTTAATTAAGAACTTATTGGGAGTTAAAGAATGAGTATAAAAGATATTAAAAAAGAATTTCCTATTTTTAACAATAAAATACAAAATAACGATCTTGTATACTTAGACAGTGCAAATTCTTCTCAAAAACCTCAAGTTGTTGTGGATAGAATATATGATTTTTATACTAAAGAATTCTCAAATGTTGGAAGAAGTATTCATTATTTAGCTGTTGCAGCTACCAATTTATATGAAAATACAAGAACTCTAGTTCAAAAATATATTAATGCGAAAGATAAGAATGAAATAGTTTTTACGAAAGGAGCTACTGAAGCTATAAATTTGGTCGCAAATACATTTGGTCAGAAACATTTAAACGAAGGTGACGAAATCTTGCTTACTGAGCTTGAACACCATTCGAATTATGTCCCATGGCACTATTTAAGAAAATCAAAAGGTGTAAAAATTAAATTTGCTGAAATGGATGAAAATGGTGACATTACTCTAGAAACTATAGAAAAAAATATTACGGATAAAACAAAAATTATTGCAATAACCCATCTATCAAATGTAACTGGAGCAATATTACCAGTAAAAGAAATTACTAAATTAGCGCATTCAAAAAATATTCCAGTTTTAATTGACGGCTGTCAAGGAGCACCACATTTAAAACTTGATATGCAAGATCTTGATTGTGATTTTTATGCAATCTCTTGTCACAAAATGTATGGACCTACCGGATTAGGAATTTTGTATGCGAAGAAAAAATGGTTAGAAGAATTACCTCCATATCAAGGTGGTGGTGGAATGATAAGAGAAGTTAAAAAAGAAGGAATTACATTTGGTGAATTACCAAATAAATATGAAGCTGGCACAATGGCAACCGCTCAAGTTATAGCCTTTGGTGAGTCAATTAAGTTTATAAACAAAATTGGGATCGAAAATATTGAAAAACATGAAAGAGAATTAACTGTTTATGGTGAAGAAGTATTAAGAAAAAATAATTCAGTCAAACTAATTGGCAATCCAAAAGATAAAGGATCAGTTTTGTCTTTTACTTTAGACGGCGTACACCCACACGACATAGCAACTATCCTTGATGAAGATGGTGTTGCAATTAGAGCTGGTCATCATTGTTGTCAAATACTGCACGAAAAACTTGGTTTATCTGCAACAGCTAGAGCTTCATTAGGTGTTTATAATACAAAAGATGATTTAGACCAATTAAATGAGTCTTTAAATAAATGTAAAAAAATTTTTAGTTAAAAAATGGACTTAAAAGAACTTTATCAAGAAATAATATTAGAACACGGTAAGAACCCTAGAAATTTAGGAAAGTTTGAAAACTTTAACAAGGATGCCGAGGGGTATAACCCACTTTGTGGTGACAAAGTTCATGTTTATTTAAAACTAAATGAAAATAAAGAAATAGAGGATATTTCTTTTGAAGGGCACGGTTGTGCAATTTCAATGGCATCTGCCTCAATAATGACTGAGTTAATGAAAGATAAAAAAAATCCTGAAGTTAAAGAGATACTTAACGATTTTTTAGGCATGATTAAACAAAGCCCAGAACTAAAGTCTCAACTAATTAAAGAGGATGAGAAAACTAAGCTAATGTCACTTTCTGGTGTTAAGCAATATCCAATGAGGGTAAAATGTGCTACAATAGCTTGGCATGCTTTAGCAGCAGCAATGAATTATAAAAAAGATGAAAATGATAGTGAGAAATTTATATAATTATGGATCTTAAAGAAAAAATCATAGGAGAAATTAAAAAAATATATGATCCTGAAATTCCAGTTAATATCTATGATCTTGGTTTGATATACGATGTAAAAGTGGATGACCAAAAAAATGTGGATGTAATAATGACCCTTACCACACCAAATTGTCCAGTTGCAGAGAGCTTACCGATGGAAGTTGAAAATACAGTTAAAGAGGTAAAAGAAGTCAAAAAAGTTAATTTGGAATTGGTTTGGGATCCACCATGGGATAAATCAATGATAACAGAAGCGGGAAAATTAGAATTAAATTTATGACACAAGTAATTAAATTAAGTGATAAAGCAGCTAACAGAATTAAGGAAATTCTTTCTCAAGAAAAAGACACAATGGGAGTGAGAATTGGCGTAAAGAGTGGTGGTTGTGCTGGAATGGCTTACATTATGGAATATGCCAAAACACATCAACCTAATGATGAGTTAATAGAGGAAAAAGGCGTCAAAGTTTTCATAGATCCAAGTGCAATAATGTATCTCCTAGGCACTGAAATGGATTACAAAGTAGAAGAATTTTCATCTTCATTTGTTTTTAATAATCCAAACGAAACTGAACGTTGTGGATGTGGAGAATCTTTTAAAATATCAAATTAATTAACAGCTGTAATACATCTCAAATTCTATTGGATGTGGAGTGTGTTCAAAATTGTGAACTTCTTCCATCTTCAAAGAAATATATGCATCAATTTGGTCGTCTGTGAAAACGCCACCTTGTGTTAAGAATTTTCTGTCTTTATCTAAACTTTCCATAGCTTCTCTTAAAGAACCACAGACAGTTGGAATTTTGCTTACTTCCTCTTCTGATAATGCATAAAGATCTTTATCAAATGATTTACCAGGATTAATTTTGTTTTTAATTCCATCTAATCCTGCCATTAACATTGCTGCAAAAGTTAAATATGGATTTCCTGCAGCATCACCGAAACGTACTTCACATCTTGCAGCCTTTTTACTTAAAGTAATGGGTATTCTACAAGAGGCTGATCTGTTTCTAGCTGAATAAGCTAACAATACTGGAGCCTCAAATCCTGGAATTAATCGTTTGTAACTATTTGTTGTAGCATTCGAAAAAGCATTAATAGCTTTTGCATGTTTTAAAATTCCACCTATATAGTTTAGTGCAAGATCAGACAATCCAGCATATTTATCTCCAGAAAATAATGCAGTACTACCCTTCCATATAGATTGATGAACGTGCATTCCTGAACCATTATCACCTTTAACTGGCTTTGGCATAAATGTTGCCGTCTTGCCAAAAGAGTGTGACACCATGTGAACTGCATATTTGTATAATTGTAAGTTGTCTGCTTGATCTACAAGTGTACCAAAATACATTCCTAATTCGTGCTGACTTGGTGCTACTTCATGGTGATGTTTTTCAACTTTAATTCCCATATCTCTCATAGCTTTTAAATATTCGCTTCTCATATCTTGTGCACTGTCTACTGGGGGCACTGGAAAATATCCTCCTTTAATACCTGGTCTGTGACCCATGTTACCGTTATCGTAATCTTTACCGGTATTATAAGGACCTTCCGTGCTATCTATCTTGAATCCTGTCTCGTTCATATCGTTTTTAAATTTTACATCATCAAATACAAAAAATTCTGCCTCTGGACCAAAAAATGCTTTGTCACCAATTCCAGATTTTTTTAAATATTCTTCAGCCTTTTTTGCTGTGCCTCTTGGATCTCTTTCATAAGGATCTTTTTTAACTGCATCTAAAATATCACAAAATAAATTTAAAGTATTATGTGAAGTGAAAGGGTCTACAATTGCTTTATTTAAATCAGGTTTTAGTATCATATCTGACTCGTTAATTGCCTTCCAGCCAGCAATTGAAGAACCATCAAAAAATATTCCATCATTCAGCATGTCGCCGTCAACCATACTTGCATCCATAGTAACGTGTTGAAGTTTACCTCTTGGGTCCGTAAATCTTAAATCTACGTATTCGATTTGTTTATCCTTAATTTGTTTAAGTACGTTGTTTGCGCTCATTTTGTTTCCCCTTTAATTTTCTGGATTAGTATCAAAATAAATTATAACTTTATCCCGATTTAAATTAATATCTCCTATGTCTTATAAGCATAGGATTAAACATGAGAAATTACTTTTTTGCAAACAATCAAAGGTTGTAAATGAATTCAATTATTGAGAATGAGGCGGTCCAAAGAGTCCAAAAAGCACTAAGTATTTTCGATAACAATATTAAAATATCAATTTTAGAAAAAACTGCCAAAACTGCAAAAGATGCAGCAATTGCATTAAACTGTGAAATAGGAGCAATAGTTAAAAGTTTATTACTAAAAGCAGAGAGCAAATTTGTTTTGTGTCTTATTCCAGGAGATAAAAAATGTTCACTAAATAAATTGAAAAAAGCAATTTCTTTAAAAGATGTTTGTATGGCTGATGCAGTTCAGGTTAAAGAAAACACTGGTTTTAGTATTGGAGGGGTTTCACCTGTAGGCCATTTAAATAAACTAGAAATATTAATTGATAAATCATTCGATAGGTTTGTCTATGTTTTTGCTGCAGCTGGCCATCCTAATAGTATTTTTAAGATCAGCACCTCTAACCTAATAAAAATTACAAATGGTAAAATTATGGATATATCTGAATGAGACAACCAACAGTTACTGATTATTGTTTACTTGTTTTTTTAGCGGTTATCTGGGCTTCAGCATTTTTTAATATAAAAATTGCAACAGAATCTTTTGGACCGGTAACGATTGCTTTTATAAGAGTTTTCTTGGGATGCATTCCTTTACTTATTTTATGTAATATCAAAAATATAAAAATTGAAGCATTTTCAAAAGACTGGCTTTGGTTTGCTTCTATTGGATTTGTAAATTTAGTTTTACCGTTTTTTTTAATTGCTTATGGAGTTAAACAAATACAAAGTAATTTAGCAGCAATACTCATGTCCACTTCTCCATTAACATCAACGCTATTGGCTCATGTTTTTATTAAAAATGAGAAAATAAACCTTTTAAAAATTATAGGAGTTTCTGTTGGTTTTGCAGGAATAGTTTATTTATTTTCTGATGATTTTTTAATTAATGAAAGTAATATCTTCTCAGCATTTTGTATTTTAATGGGTTCTTTAGGTTACGTTGTAGGTGGAATTTTAACCTTAAAAATAAGTAAGAAAAAAAACGAAAATGTTACAGCTTCTATTTTAATTTGGGCAACTTTAATACTTTTACCTATTTGTTTTGTTTTAGAAAAACCATGGAATTATAGCCCATCAGTAAATTCATTAATCTCAATAATATACTTAGGATTAATTACAACCGGTTTAGCTTGGGTTTTACGTTTTAAGGTTTTAAAAGAAAACGGTTTGGTATTTCAGTCTCAAGTAGCTTATCTAATACCTATTTTTGGAGTTATTTTAGGATATATTTTTTTAGAGGAAGTTATAACTGAAAAAGTAGTTATAGCATTGGTTGCAATTATTTTAGGAATTTTTTTAGTAAAAAAATCTACTAAAAATATTCCAATTAAAGTTTAATTAATTTGAAATACGATTCAACTTTAGGTTTCTCTGTGGTTTCACGTGAAATTAATATAACTTATTAAAATGAAAAATAGTTTATCTTTTGTATTTATTTTTTTATGGTCGTCTGCTTTTGTTACAACTAAACCAATAGTTGATAATAGTGATCCATTCTCTGCCCTAGCTTTTAGATTTTTTTTAGTTGCAATTGGATTTTTGATTTATGCAAAATATAAAAAAATTTCATTAAGGTTAGAAAAAAAAGAATTATCTAATTCAATTTTAAGTGGAGTGTTATTTCACGGAATTTATTTAGGTGGTGTTTTTTACTCGGTTTCTCTTGGAGTACCAACAGGAATAACTGCACTTATAGTAACAATGCAACCAATACTCACAAATGCATTAGCTGGACCAATATTAAATGAAAAAGTTGGATGGAGACAGTGGGTAGGCGTACTGTTAGGTTTTAGTGGAGCAGCAATTGTCTTAGGTTTTGATTTAGGAGATGCTCTACCATCAATTGGTATCATAGCATCGTTTTTAGCCTTAGCTTCTATTACATCTGCAACTCTTTTACAAAAGAAGTTTGGTGGAAATGCCCCCTTACCAGTGAGCAACATGTATCAAGCGGCCGGGGGATGTATATTTCATATTTTAATTGTTATTTTTTTTGCAGAGGCATTTATTAATTTTAATAAAACTTTTTTAATTGCAATGAGCCATCAAATTTTTTTAGTATCCTTTGGGGCTTTCACAATTTTAATGTATTTAATAAAGAATAATTCAGCGAGCAAAACGGTAACAATATTTTTTTTAATTCCAGCCACAACAGCAATTATTGCTTGGATATTTCTAAATGAAGAATTATCTAATTTAGATATATTTGGTTTTTTAGTCGCATCTTTTGGTGTTTATCTGGCAACAAGAAAAAATATATCAACCTAAGATTGAAAATATAATTGAATATTTACTTACTGTCCAAAAAGAGTTTTAATTAGTCATTGTACAAAATGACTTTATCTAAAAATTTAGGAAAGTCATAAAAGTTATAACTAATGGAGGAAAAATGAGTGCAGAAATGAAATTGTCTTCTGTTCTAGATACATCTCATTTAAAGGTTAAATTTCCATTTAAAGCAAAGTATGGAAACTACATTAATGGTAAATTTGTAGAGCCTAAATCAGGAAAGTATTTTGATAATACATCTCCTATTTCAAATGAGAAGATCTGTTCAATTGCAAGATCAAATGAAAAAGACGTGGATGCAGCATTAGATGCAGCGCACGCAGCTTTCCCATCATGGGGAAAGACATCAATTACTGAAAGATCAAACATTTTACTTAAAATTGCAGATGTGCTTGAAAAAAATCTTAGCACACTTGCTGTTGCTGAATGTTTAGATAACGGTAAGCCAATCAGAGAATGTATGGCTGCTGACTTACCTTTAGTGGTAGACCACTGGAGATATTTCGCAAGCGTAATAAGAGCTGAAGAAGGTTCAATCTCTGAGATAAGTAATGGTGAATATTCTTACCATATACCTGAGCCTTTAGGTGTAGTTGGTCAGATTATACCATGGAACTTCCCATTATTGATGGCAACATGGAAACTTGCTCCAGCATTAGCTGCTGGTAACTGTGTGGTTTTAAAACCTGCAGAGCAAACTCCTGCATCAATCATGGTAATGATGGAACTTATCGGTGATCTTTTGCCACCAGGCGTACTTAACATTGTGAGCGGTTTTGGTTTAGAAGCTGGTAAACCTTTAGCATCTTCTAAAAGAGTAAGAAAAGTTGCTTTCACTGGTGAAACGACAACTGGTAGATTGATTATGCAATATGCATCACAAAACTTAATTCCAATTACTTTAGAATTAGGTGGTAAATCTCCTAACATTTATTTCGAAGACGTTATGGACAAAGATGACGACTTCTTTGATAAGTGTTTAGAAGGTTTTGCAATGTTTACATTAAACCAAGGAGAAGTTTGTACTTGTCCAAGTAGAGCATTAGTACAAGAGTCTATCTATGATAAGTTCATGGAAAGAGCTGTTGCAAGAACTAAAGCTGTAAAACAAGACAATCCTTTAAAAATGGAAACAATGATTGGTGCACAAGCTTCATTAGAACAAATGGAAAAAATCAAATCTTATCTAGACCTAGGTAAGAAAGAAGGTGCCAAAGTTCTATGTGGAGGAAATGTTGCAAAAATCAATAGTGGTTTAGAAAAAGGAAACTACATTGAGCCAACTATTTTCGAAGGTAAAAACGACATGAGAATATTCCAAGAAGAAATTTTTGGACCTGTTGTTTCTGTAACTAAATTTAAAGATGAGAAAGAAGCATTAGAAATTGCTAATGATACACTTTATGGTTTAGGCGCAGGAGTATGGACTAGAAATGGTAATCGTGCGTTTAGAATGGGTAGAGAAATACAAGCTGGTAGAGTTTGGACAAACTGTTATCACGCTTATCCTGCTCATGCTGCTTTCGGTGGATACAAACAATCTGGTATCGGAAGAGAAACACATAAAATGATGCTTAACCACTACAGACAGGTGAAAAACTTACACGTGTCTTACAGTGAAAAGAAATTAGGCTTCTTTTAAACAATAATTAATATATAATGGCCCGTGAGGAATCACGGGCCATAATTTATATGAAAGTAAAAGCTACAGAATCTGCATTAAAATTAATTGAAGATATTAAAGCACAACATGGTGATGAGCTTTTATTTCATCAATCTGGTGGATGTTGTGATGGAAGTGCACCAATGTGTTATCCTAGAAAAGAATATCTAGTGGGAAATAGCGATGTTAAACTTGGAGAAATTGGTGGTGTTCCTTTTTATATGAATGATGATCAGTATGAAAAATGGAAACACACTGATTTAACTATTGATGCTGTAAAAGGAATTGGTGGAATGTTTTCATTAGATAATGGAACAGGCCAAAGATTTCTAACTAAGTCAGAAATTTGTCTAGTAGTAGACAACGATAAAAAAAATTAATCTTAAATAAATATTATAGTTGAAAAAAATATGTGCCTTGACTTATTGTCTAATTGAAATATGTTATATTATAACATAACACAATTTAGGAGAAATAATCATGAAAATCGCTTATGTATTTAAGAGTAATATGGCAAGTACCTTTCAACTTGGCACTATGATATTGCCTCAACTAGAGGACAACTCTCATATGGTAGACGTTATAGGAATGTTTTTCTTTGACGATAATATTATGTGTCTTCAAAAAGGTAATCCAGTAGGTGAGCGTTTAGCGAAAATTGCAAAAGAAAAAAAAATGCTTTTAATGGTTTGTGATCAGTGTGCTGTAAGAAGGGAATTAGCAGAGGGTACTTTTGAGCAATGTGGTAGTGGAGAAGTTAAGGCGAAAGGGTTAGTTGATGGTGTTGTAGCTGGATGTTTCCCTCAATTATACTCTGCATTAGGACCAAATGCTCCAGATCAAGTCATTACACTTTAATAGTTATAAATTTTTAAATTAGTACAATATTTTAATCCTCTGTCCGCACAACAGAGGATTAAATAAAAGTTTAGCCAGCAGGTTTATAAACCGAAGCTACTTTTCCAGCCATTTCTGCAGCCGACTTAATGTCAATTGCCTCGCAAATAGTCATGTTACTTATAGATCCACTAGCTTCTACAGCAAGTTTAATTGCTGCAACATTTGTGAAACTATCAGCTTCTACCACTGCTATGAAATCAACAGGACCTCTAACAATATCAAATGAATGAACTTTTCCACCCATTGCTTGTGAAATTGCTTCAACTGCTTTTCCTCTATCTTGTCCTGGATCCTTAACAAATCCTTGAAAAGCTTGTGATGAGTAATTTCCCATAACGTAAAATTTAGCCATATTCCTCCTTTTTTATAAAATCATTATAATACGATTATGGAATTTTTGTTGATATGATTTATTTGCACACTAGACACTTTGAAAGGTCATGCTAGATTAAAATATGTACGAAAAATACGGACAATTCACTGATGGTAAATGGCATCAATCATCAAATGGCGAAACATACGAGGTTTTAAATCCTGCAAATGAAGAAATTATTGGACATGCCTCAAAGGCTTCACCACAAGATGTTGAAAAAGCTTTAAAGTCTGCTGAAAAAGGTTTGGAAGTTTGGAGAAAAACACCACCTTGGCAAAGAGCATATATCTTAAGACGTATTGCAGACAAGATGAGAGAAAAACAAGACATACTTGCAAAATGGATGACACTTGAAGTTGGCAAACCATTCGCAGAAGCAAAAGGTGAAGTTAACGGTGCTGCAGACATTTATGAATGGAATGCAGAAGAAACAAAAAGAATTTATGGTCAAACCGTTGAAAGTAGATTTGAAGACACAAGAGTTCACGTTTATTATCAACCAGTAGGAGTAGTTGCAGCTTTAGTTCCTTGGAATTTTCCTTTAGTTCTATCAGCTAGAAAAATTTCTACTGCTCTTGCAGCAGGTTGTTCAGTAATCGTTAAACCAGATGTGATAACACCAGGTGTTGTAATGGAACAGGTTGAAATTTGTAGAGAATGTGGAGTTCCTCCTGGAGTTGTTAATTTATTATCAGGAGATCCCCCTAGTATTGCTCAACAATTAATAGCATCAGATATTGTTAAAAAAATATCTATAACTGGATCTTCAAGAGTAGGTAAATTAATTTTAAAACAAGCTGCAGATAAAGTTCAAAGAGTAACCATGGAATTAAGTGGCCATTCACCGTTTATAGTTTTTGATGACGCTGATATTAAAAAGGCTGCTGATATGGCTATTGCTGCAAAATTTAGAAATAATGGACAAGTTTGTATATCACCGAACAGATTTTATATTCAAGAAAGTAAAAAAGATGAATTTGTAAATTTATTTGTAGAAAAAACTAAGAAGTTAAAAATAGGCGATGGTATGGATCCAACAGTTCAGTTAGGTCCACTAACAACTAAGAAAAGACTAAATGAAATTGAAGATTTAGTTGAAACTACAAAAAAAGAGGGAGCAAAAGTTTTATTAGGTGGAAAGAGACCGCAAGGATTTAATAAAGGATATTTTTATGAACCAACTATATTTGATAATGTGAAAGATGATTATACAATAATGAAGGTTGAACCATTTGGTCCTTTAGTCCCAATGTTATCTTTTAAAGAATTTGATGAAGTAATCGAAAGAGCAAATAGTCACGAACTTGGATTATCTAGTTATATTTGCACGAATTCAATGGAAAGAGCACATAGGGCATCTGAGTTAATGGAAACAGGAACAGTTGCAGTTAATACACCTTTGGTCGCAATTGCTGAAGCACCATTTGGTGGTATAAAACAAGCTGGTTACGGTAGAGAAGGCGGCTCAATGGCCATTAAAGATTATTTAAATGTTAAATATACCCATTTAGGAATAAAAGGATAACATGAAATCAAAAAAACAAATTAAAAAAGCTGCAAATATTTTATTTTCTTGGAGAAATATGATGCCACTTTATTATGGCGCTGTATGGATTATCTTGCTTTTAATTGTAATTTTTTCACCTTTTTAAAATTAAAAATTTTAAATGGCACAATTATTATTAGCTTTTTTTGCTGGCTTTATAAGTTTTCTTTCACCCTGTGTTCTACCACTTATTCCAGGATACATCTCTTACGTTTCTGGCAGTACTTTAAATGAATTATTAGAGAGCAAACGGGTAAACATAATTCCAACAGCACTCTTCACAATAGGTTTTTCAATAGTATTTATTGCTTTTGGAGCAACGAGCACTTTCATAGGTAATTTTGTGCTTGCTAATTCTTTCGAGTTAAGAATTGCATCAGGCGCAGTAATCATATTATTCTCCTTGCAACTTTTAGGTCTTTTTAATTTTAAATTTCTAAATATTGAAAAAAGATTTCAAACAGAAAGAAGATCAAACAAATTATATCCAGTTTTAGTAGGAGCAGCTTTTGGTTTTGGATGGACACCATGCATTGGGCCTATTCTTGGCTCTATATTAGCTCTGGCTGCATTAGAAAGTACCTTAACTAAAGGTATTTTGCTTTTAACATCTTACTCTCTGGGTCTAGCAATTCCTTTTATATTGTCTGGTTTTCTAATTCAAAAGTTTATGTCAGTATCTAAAAATCTAAAAAATAATATGAATATTATTTCAAAATCAGGTGGAGTTATTCTTTTAATTACTGGAATTTTAATAATTACAAACCAATTACAAGCTGTTGGCTATTATTTATTAGAGGCACTACCTTTTCTACAAAAGCTTGGTTAAAATAATTTTTTAGTGTAAAATATAGGCATGTCGATAGGTTACTTTTTTAATCAGTCAACAAAATTTTTGTGGTATTCCGCGCATTATATAATTTCATTTAAATATTCTACACCAATTAAAATAGACAAAACTAATCCCCCTTCCTTTTACGGCAAGATGCCTTCAGGTAAACAAATGTTTTTTGAAATGATAAAGTTATTAAACGAAGAAAGAAAGTTAATTAATTCAAAATTTTATAAAATACCTAAAACACAACTTAAAGATTTATTGAGTGCTGCAAAAGGTAGTTTTGATTTTTTCTTAGATCTTCCAAAAATAGATAAAAGAAGAGCATCAGGTAAATTTTCTGAAGTAAAAGCTAAAAAAGATTTACCTAAATATTACTTAAGAAATTTTCATTACCAGACAGATGGATATCTAAGCGAAAAATCAGCAAGACTTTATGAATTTCAAGTGGAAACACTTTTTACAGGATGCGCAGCTACAATGAGAAGATTTTCAATGATACCTTTAATTAAATATTTAAATTCTAATAAAACAAATATCAAATTATTGGATATTGGAACTGGAACTGGAGAAATTATTGAAAGTTATAAATTAAATTTTAAAGATACTGACATAACATGTTCAGATTTATCTGAAGAATATCTCAATGTTGCTAAACAAAAATTAAAAAAATTTAAAGATCTTAAGTACGTTAACTGCAAAGGTGAAGAGTTACCTTTTGAAGGTAATTCTTATGATATAATTACCTCTACTTATATGTTTCATGAGATACCAACTGAAATAAGAAAGAGAGTATTTTCTGAAGTTTCAAGAGTTTTAAAGAAAGATGGTATATTTGTTTTAACAGACTCATTACAAATTGATGATAATCCTAAGTTAAACCCATTATTAGAATTTTTTCCTTATTCTACTCATGAACCGTTTTATCCTAAATACATCAGAGAGAATTTAAAAGAAGTAGCTAAAAATTATGGACTTGAGATGTATTACAATAAAAACGCTTACCTAAGTAAGAGTATGGCTTTTAGAAAATTATAAAACTATTTCGTTACTTTATAAAGACCCAACCATGCATTCACCTCTTTACTTGCTAGATATTGAGATTTGAAAAACTCTAATTTTTCGCAGGTGTTAGTATCGCATAATTCTTTTAATTTTTTATCAAAACCGTATTCTTCATGGATACCCTCATTAATTGTGAAGCATATCAAACCTTTATTTTTAGTAATTCTTACAAATTCATCTAGAGCAGGAGGTTTAACATGTGCATATGTGAATGTGCCTACACACATTACTGCATCAAATTTATTATCCTCATGATTAATTTTTTTATTAAGATCTGCTCTTTCTAGGAATTGATAAAGATTTTTTGGAACTAAATCTAAAAGATTTTGAGAAAGATCGGCACCATAAAAGTTTCTAAAACCATATTTCTTTAATTCAACCCCAACTAATCCTGTACCACAACCTGCATCATAGATTTTAATTTCTTTATTATTTGAATATTTATTAAATATTTCTGAAGTTTCTTTTGGACCTGTATAGTTCCAATTAGACATATCTTTATCGTATTTATTTTCTTTACCCCAATCATCATAGAATTTCATCACATCCTCTGTTTTTTTAAGGGTATGTAGCGGAACTTTATTTCCTATATCCTTCTGTGCCATCGATTAAATAAATTTTCTAAGTAAGTGCCTTAGTTTACCTTCTGAGGAATCATAATCAATATAACAACCTTGCAAAAATCTATTTCCTTCGTTTGAATTAAATTCGGTTCTACCATGTAAAAGTCTATAATTGTCCATCATCAATAAATCACCAGGTTTTAATTTAAATTTTACTAAAAATTTATCTGAATTATACATTTCAGAAATTTTATTTCTTGCTTGATAGTATAAATCTAACTTCTCTTTATCTAAAGCAGGTACAAAATCTAATCTTGTACTAAATCTGACTTGTTTAACTTCTTTATTTTCATCTAATTCAATTAATTTACCGTCATTTTCTAAAACAACTTCTTTATCAACAAATCTAAATTTTACTTTCACCTCAGTTAGAATCTTAAAAAATTCAGGATGAGTATTATTTAAATTTTCAGCTACTGAAAAACCATCAACTAAAGTTGAAAGGCCTCCACTTACTTCATTCTCAATACAATGTAATAGCTGAATATTAGGAACAGGTTTTCTATATGGGTTGTCTGTATGCGGTGATAATGGCAAAGATGTATACGCTAAGTCATTTGGATTAGGTTTAGACTTAACATTAAAGTACTCACCAAAGTTTGTTCTTCTAATACTTCCTATTGAATTTGCAAAGTTAACAATAAAATTATTTTTTGTTGGAACATTAGAAATTACTACAAATCCATGTTTATAGAATGATTTTAGAAGTTTAAGCATCTCGTTGCTTTCAAAAAAATTATTTTCAAATTTGAAATTTTTTATATTATTTAGACTAGAGTCCCATAATGATGGTTTTATCAGGTTTCTCAAAAAAATATCTGATTTAAATTCTTCTTCTATTTTATTAATATCAATTTTTGATTTTACACCATCGCTAAACTCTATATCCAATAACTTATCTGTAATATTTACCTTGTTAATTTTTATATCTTTTAAAAGTGATGGATCAAAAAGACGTTGCTCAGTATTTTTATCTAAATGTTCTTTTTCACTTACCCTCTCTCTTAGCCAGATAGGGTGTAATTCCAATTTATTCGGACCTTCAAAAACAAATACTTTGTTATTTTGTTCTAATTCAATTTTCATTACAATATTAATACATTTCTCTAAAAATTTACTTTTATCAAGCAAAATTAAATAGTATTAAGCTTTCCAACAGGCTCGAAAATAAATGAAAAACAAAGATATTTATAATTTTTTAATTTCTTTAGCTAGAGATTTAAACAGATTTTATAAGTTAAAATTAAACAAAAAATTTAAAGCTAAAAATAAAGGGACCGAATCTAGTTACGATCCAGTAACAATTGCTGATAAAAAATTTGAGAAATTCATAAGGTCAAAAATTAATAGAAAATTTCCAAGCCACTCAATTATTGGTGAAGAGTTTGGAATAAAAAATAAAAAAAGTGATTATTCTTGGGTTATAGATCCAATTGATGGAACTAGATCATTTGTAATTGGATACCCATCATGGAGTAATTTAATTGCATTTTGTTATAAGGATAAACCCGTTATGGGACTAGCTAATTTTCCTGTTTTAAATAAATTTTATATTAACCAGGATAGTAAAAAAGCTTTTCTTTTTAGTGGAAAGAAAAAAATAAAGTTAAAATCCTCAAATCTTAAAAAATTTAAAGATGTAAAAATATCTGGAGATTTTCATGGTCAGTATAGTTTAGATAAACTTAAAAAAATTAAAAAACTATTACCTCGAATGCAATTTCCTTGTATGGATGCTTTAAGCTACTCACATTTTTGTGAAGGTAAAATTGATACAGTGTTTCAAAGCGGAAATAAAATTTGGGATATTTATCCATTAATCCCTATAATAAAAGCGTCTGGTGGGATTGTAACTAATTGGGAGAATAAAGAAAATTTTAAAAGTGGCAATGTATTAATATCTTCGAGTAAACTAATTCACAAACAAATGCTTAAGATGTTAAAACCACTTAATTAATTATTTTTGATAAAATCTTTTATATAGTCTTTTAATTTAATTTTACCAAAGTGTTTATAAACTCTGTTAGAAAGATTCATATTAGTAAGAGCAGATGCATATCTTTCCCCAGGTCTTCTTGGCAAATATTTAATTTTCTTTTTAAACATTTTTGCGACTTTAGTGATTGAAAAACTCTCTTTATGAGAAATACTATAATGTCTACACAAATTTTTTTTCCAGGCCATAAAACAAATTCTTACGGTATCATCAATGTGAGTAAATCTTCTTGATTGAGTTCCAGGTCTCACCACAGGAAGTGGTTTATTTCTTTTGTAAAAATTTTCAAATATTCCAATAACGGTTGCCATATTTCCCTTACCAATTTGATTAGGTCCATATACATTATAAAAATAAATTATTTCATATTTAAAATTAAACCATTTCTTCATATTTTCTAAAAGTTCTAAATTTTTTGCTTTTGTAAAAGCATAAGGTGACAAATCTTTATCCCTCCCTTTATTTCCAAGAGACGCAGATGTAGCACTGTAAATTAATTTTATTTTATTTTTTAAGCAAAAATTTATTACTGCATTGGTTCCAATAGTATTTGACTCTATACACTTATCCATCTGTAAAAAACTTTGATAAATTCTAGCAAATTCTCCAAAATGAAAAATAGAGTGAATTTTTTTTGGGTTTAAAACTGTGCCGATGTTCTTTGTGTGTGCTTTTATATATCTTACTCTAGAACTTCTAACATGGTTTTTTTTTGTACTTGAGCTGTAGTTATCTATTGAGATTATTTTAAATTTGGTTTTTTTTAGAAAATATTTTATTAGATTTGTTCCAACAAATCCTGCTCCACCTGTGATTACTATCTTTTTAGCTTTCATCAAACATTTACCTATTAATTTAAATATTTATTTATGTAAATAACTAAATTAATATACTGATTAAATAGGAGGAATATGGAAATTTTTAAACCAATCAATGAAAAAAAAGCTAAAGGCAAAGTCAAAAAAATTTTTAGTGAAATTAAAAAAACGAGAAAAATTTCAAAAATACCAAACTTTTGGAGATCAATTGCACATAATCCTGCTTTACTTGAAAGAACCTGGAATAGTCTAAAAGCAATTATGAAAGATGGAGCCTTAGATGCTGTCACAAAAGAATTAATTTATGTAGCTGTTTCAATTACAAATAGCTGTGGATATTGTACAAGATCACACACATTTGCTGCTAAAAAAAAAGGTGCAACAGATCAAATGATTAAAGAAATGATTGATGTAGTAGGTATAGCTAATCAAAACAATAAATTAGTTGAAGCTTATCAAGTAGAAGTAGATAAAATTTATAAATAATATGAGCAATTTAATTGGATATGTATATTTACTTTTAGCAGTTGTTCTTGGAATAACTTCTAACGGATTTCTTAAAACCACAAATGGTTTTACTAATATTGGTCCAACAATTATGTGTATGGTCACCATACTTCTTTGTATATTTTTTCTAGCAAAAGCAATGATGATAATTCCTGTTGGATTTACCTATGCTACTTATGGAGGTTTAACAATTACTGCAGTGACTATTTTTGGAATACTTAAGTATAATCAAATTCCAAATATCTATGGTATTATCGGAATAACTTTAATTATTATAGGTGTAGTACTTGTAAATTTTTTAGGAAAAACCTCTTAAAAATTAACTAGGACAATTCTGTACATTTTAAAATATTGAAAATTTTTAAAATTTTATTATCTTCAGATTATGAACGTTTGTTATACAACATTATTAGGAATTGCTTTTTTAGCAACAATTGTATTTATATTTAAAAAACCATCAAAAAAAGAGTTAGAAAAATTCGAAAGCAAAGACCAAGATAAAATTAATTGGTCTAAAATGGGTTTTTAATTTTTTCAATTAAAGTATAATTAATTTATGTGTGGCAGGTATGTAATTACCAAACCAGTTGAAAAAACTGTTAAAATTGTAAAATCATCAACAACAGTTAAAGATGAGGAAAACTTTAACGCGCATCCTAGTCAAGCATTACCAATTATAAAATCATATTCAAATGGCAAGACTTTGGAGTTAGTGAAGTGGGGAATAGTGCCATCATGGGCAAAACAAAAAGATTTTAGACCTTTAATAAATGCAAGAGTAGAAACAATTGATGAAAAAGTTTCTTTTAAAAAACTTATAAAAACAACAAGATGTATTGCTGTAATGGATGGATTTTATGAGTGGAAACGATCTAAGGAAAGCAAAACCCCGTTTTATTTTACAAGAGAAGACAAAAAACCTTTATATGTTGCAGGAATTTTTGAAAACAATGAATTTTGTTTAATTACTGAAGAGGCTAGTCAAAATGTCATGGATATACATCATAGACAGCCAGTAATTTTAGATAATAATGAAATAGACAATTATTTAGATCTTAAAAAAGATGGCAAAAAATATTTGAGCCAGATTAAAAAAATACCATTAAGTTTTCATGAAATATCTAAAGAAGTCAATAAACCTACAAACAATTACCCATCATTGATTAGTAAGTTAAATTAATAATGGATTTAACTAAGTATAAAAACAAAAGTAGAATTCTATTAATTAAATCCCCAAATTATAAAATAAAAGATTACTTAAATACTAAATATATTTATCAAAAGCATATAAAAAAATTTCACAAAAGACATGTTAAGTTAATTACAAAAATAGATAAAAAAGGTTTTGAAATAAATTTTATTGATTTTGATGGCAAAATAAAAAAAGTATTGAATAAAGTTAATACCAATACTTTATTTAAATATATTGATACTCTAAAAATTAGTAAGACTATAAAACCAATAAATTTATCTCTATTTTCAGACTATAATCCTAAAACTACTACTCATGGATTAGGTTTTAAAGATAAAGAAAAAGCTTTGTATACTGTTGATACGATTAAAAACAGACCTATAAAATATCAAGTTAATGTAATCGCAACTATGCTAGGACGCGCAAAAAAACACCCGTATAAAACAAATGAAATGAACGATGCAATAAAAGTTTTTAGTAAATGGATGTCTAATTATAAAGAAAGTTCTAAGAAGTAATTTTATCTACAAATCTTTTAACAACCGGGGCAAGACTTAATACAGTAATAATTGCAATGGGTAAGCTTACAGACCAAGCTTTCAAAAAACGTTTTATATATAATTCGTCTAGACCAGTGTTAATATAAGTAATTAACAAAGTCATAATAAGACTTGTAAAAAATCCTACAATTAATGTAAAAAGCAATTGAGAGTATTTTTTTGGTAACATCTACTTAGGTAATATTGTTATACGTAAATTTTATCAGCCAAACCATAACAAAGAACAGCACTTATGATAACAAGAATGAGTGGAGCATATATTCCATCATTTCTAGTTTTCTTGGTTAGGCCAGTCTTATCAATTTTTAAAGAATAAAAATTTGTAGCTAATATTGAAACATTAATAATAAAAACCAAATTGAAAAATGCCCAAGTAGCCTCTAAACCACCTGGTCTTATAAAAGCAATATAGATTGACATTAGAACAAGGGCAACCATGAATGCACCACCAAATCTTGTCACTAAAGTTGCAGTTTTGTCTACACCTCTACCTTTAAGAAATTTCTTTGTATCAAAGACTAATTGATAAGCATAAGCACCAACTATTATGAAATGAGCTAAGTAAATTATTAAGTAAAAAGCATTTCCAAATTTATCTATCATATATTCTCCCTTCAATATTATTTTCCAGGTTTAACTACACTGTTAGCTGCATTCGCTGCATTACTAAAAGCTTTATTATAGTCAATTACCTCATGAACCATTAAATCATCCATAAGGCCAGAATTTTTAAAAGCTATTTTTAATGCAACGGCTTGTTCATATTCCCCTTCAACGCAAGAAATTACATCAAATCTACCTCTAACCCACTCGTAGGAAATAAGCTTTAAACCAGCTGCTTCTGTTACCTTTTTTGTAGAAGAAAATCTGTCTGCAGTTGGTTCATTCTGCATTCTCTTCATTAGTTCTCCACTTATCTTGCCTATTAAATAAAATTTTGCCATTTTTTTTTCCTTTTGTTTATTAGTTTAATTATACTCCTTTAATTATAATTATATTGCCTTCAGAATTTTTTTGACGAAGTTCTTTAACTGGCTTGTATAAATCTGAGTTATACCACTCCAATGCTTTTTCATAAGTGGGAAATTCAATTATAACATTTCTGGTATAATCCCATTTACCTTCCATAGATGTATACTCACCAGCTCTTACAACATATTTACCACCGAATTGTTTTATAGTTTCAGGAACTTGCTCTGCGTAAACTTTAAAACCTTCTTTGTTGGTCATATTAATTTGAGCTATTACGTAACCAGGCATCTTAGATATTTATTATTAATTTCTAAAATCCATAATGTTTCCACACTCTTCTGGATCAGTCTCAAACATACTGTTCATATCACCAAGTTGTTCTATGATTGCTTCTTTGCTTTCAGCTTCCCATCTACAAAATACTTTCATAGAATCTCCTGCTCCGACCATAGTAACTAAGCATCTTGCTTTTTCACCTGTTACACCTTTTTTAAGATCTTCGTGTGGAGTTGAAGTAACAAATTCCATGAATTTTTTCTTCATCTCTTCAGATTTAAATATGTGTGTTGCTAAATAGTTTTTCATAATTATCCTTTCATTTATTTAATTTTAGTTAATAAAATTCATTAAGGTAAAGGTTTTATTACAAATGAGGAATGCGTTTTTTAGATCCAACTAGGAACAGGAAGCCCTTTTTCTTGTAAAAACTTTTTATTAAACAGCTTAGAGTTGTATTTATCAGATCGATCACAAAGTATTGTTACAATCGTTTTTCCTGGTCCTAATTTTTTACCTAGTTTAATAGCTCCAGTAACATTGATTGCACAACTAGTTCCCAAACTCAAACCTTCATTTTGAATTAAATCATATAGAACTGGTAAAGCTTCTTTATCAGTTACTTTAAAAGCACCATCAATTTTAGCTTTTGCAAAATTAGCAGTTACTCTACTTGATCCTATTCCTTCAGTAATTGAACTTCCTGAAGATTTTAATTCACCATTTTCAATATGATCAAAAAGGGAAGAACCATCAGGATCAGCTAAAAATATTTTGATATCTTTATTTTTTTCTTTTAGAAAACTACTTACTCCACCAATAGTTCCTCCAGTTCCAGAAGAACAAACAAATCCATCTACCTTTCCATCTGTTTGCATCCAGATCTCTGGTCCAGTTGTTTCATAATGACCTTTTGAATTTGCAGTATTATCAAATTGGTTAGCCCAAACTACGCCATGGTTATTAGAACTCTTTAAGTCATCTGCTAATTTAGCTGCGACTTTTACAAAATTACCATCATCTTTATAGGGTTTCGGTGGTACTAATCTTAAATCAGCACCCATATTTCTGAGCATATCCTTTTTTTCTTGAGTTTGATCTTCGTTCATAACAATGATTGTTTTGTATCCAATAGAGTTTCCAATTAAACATAAACCAATTCCTGTATTGCCGGCAGTTCCCTCAACTATTGTACCACCCTTTGAAATTAGTTTTTTTTCTTGCGCATCTCTAATTAATGCAAGTGCAGCTCTATCTTTAACAGACCCACCAGGATTTAAATATTCTGCTTTACCGTAAATATTACATCCAGTTATTTCAGATGCAGCTCTTAGTTTTACTAGAGGAGTATTTCCAATTCCTTCTATAAAATTGTTTTGTGGTTTATTCATTTAATTTTTGTCACTATCTTGAGTAATTCCATATGGTTTAAAGTTTTCGTCTTCAGTTGTAACTTCACCAACATTTTTTGCAGGTATTCCAACCATTACTGAATTTTCATCAACATTTTTTGTCACTACAGCATTAGCACCAATTTTTGCATTTTTTCCCACAACAACAGGTCCTAATATTTGTGCACCTGACCCAACAACCACATTGTCCATTAATGTTGGATGTCTTTTTGTATTTCTTTGATCATCCGAATTTATACTTGGAGAAATTCCTCCTAAAGTCACCATATGATAAATAGTTACGTTATCACCTATATCTGAAGTTTCTCCGATAACTACCCCCATACCGTGATCTATAAATAAGTTTTTACCAATCTTTGCATTAGGATGAATTTCTATTCCAGTTAAAAATCTAGAAAACTGAGAAATAATTCTTGCAATCAAATTAAATTTTGCAATCGCAAAAAAGTTTGCAATTCGATGAAAGAAAACAGCTTTTGCTCCAGGATAAGTTAATATTACACTTAGCTTTGATTTGGCAGCTGGATCTCTTTTGATAATAGAATTTAAAAATTCATTCATGTTAATTACAATTTTTTATGCTTTAAACTTGATTTAAAGTTAAACCCTTTAAATTAGCTGGAACAGCTACATCCATCATTTTTGGGTTAGCAAGATTAAGGTTATTCATTATTTCTACATATTGGTCAACAGAATTAACTTGTAATCTTGGATTATTTTTTCTCTCTGATCCAATTGTAGAATGTTTTTTACCATTATAATCATGCGCAGGAAATACAATCGTATTTTCAGGTAATTTCAATAATTTATTAAATATAGAGTCGTACTGTTGTTTTGCATTTCCATTTTGAAAATCAGTCCTTCCAGTACCATTAATTAAAAGAGTATCACCTGTAAAAACTCTATCATTCATTAAAAAACTATACGAACAATCAGTATGTCCAGGTGTGTACATCACCTTTAAATTAATATTATCAATTTTAACGTTTTCATCTTCTTTAACTCTTAAATCAACAACTTCAGATTTTGAATTATCTCCCATAATTTTTGTACAATTTGTTCTTTCACTTAATTCATTTAACCCAGTGATATGATCTGCATGAATATGAGTATCGATTACTTTTACTAATTTTAATTCTAATTTATTTAATAGTTTTAAGTATTCTTCAGTGTGTTCTAAAACTGGATCAATAATTAAAGCCTCTCTACCTTTGCCACTTGAGAGTATGTACGTGTAGGTTGAAGATTTAGTATCAAATAATTGTTCAAATATCATATTAATGATCACTTTATAAAAAATTGCATAGCAAATCAATCTTGCATATAATTTGTTTTTAAAAAGGAGAGGTAAATGACTTTAAAAATAAACAGTTTAGCACCTGACTTTACAGCTAAAACAACCATTGGTGATATATCATTTCATGAATGGCTTGGAGATAGTTGGGGTGTTCTATTTTCGCACCCAAAAGATTTTACACCAGTTTGCACAACTGAACTAGGATCTTTAGCGAGAATGAAGCCTGAATTTGACAAGAGAAACGTTAAAGTAATAGGCTTAAGTGTGGACCCAGTTTCAGATCATGTTAAATGGTTGGATGATATTAAAGATGTTACAGGAATGAAGCCTGATTATCCAATTATCGCAGATGAGGATCTAAAAATTGCAAAACTTTATAACATGTTAGAAGGTGATGCAGGCACTACTTCAATGGGTAGAACTGCGGTTGATAACCAAACAGTTAGAACAGTTTTTATAATCAGACCAGATAAAAGAGTTGGTTTGTTCTTAACTTATCCAATGGCAACAGGTAGAAACTTTATGGAGTTATTGAGATCAATAGACTCTATGCAACTTACTGCAAAACATAAAGTAGCAACACCTGCTGATTGGAAAAAAGGAGAAGAAGTTATCATCGTTCCTGCAGTTAAGGATGATGAAGCTAAGAAATTGTTTCCTGATGGTTGGAATGCAGTTAAACCTTATTTAAGAAAAGTACCAGATCCATCGAAGTAGGTTGGACAATAAGATTTTAAACGAACAATCTCAGCATTGGGAAAAGAATTTCTCAAGTAAGCCTGAGATGTTTGGTTCTGAACCAAGCTATTCTGCAAAAATAGCTTTAGAAAATTTTAAGAAAAATAACGTTAAACACATCATTGAACTCGGAGCAGGATTAGGACGAGACACAATCTTTTTTGCTAAAAATTCAATAAAAGTAACTGCCTTAGATTACAGTCCAACGGCAGTTGAAATAATTAAAAATAAGTCAAACACTTTAGGGTTAAGTGACTTTATTGATACTCAAACACACGACTTAAGACAAAAATTAAATTTTAAAGATGATAGTTTTGAGGGTTGTTACTCACACATGCTTTATTGTATGGCTTTCACAAACTCTGAACTAGTAAATTTAAATAATGAGATATGTAGAGTTTTACATAAAGACTCTATGAATATTTACACAGTTAGAAACCATACAGATGCAGATTATAAAAAAGGTATACATAGAGGAGAAGACCTATACGAAATGAATGGATATATTGTTCATTATTTTTCAGATGAAAAAGTTAAAGAGTTATTAAAAGGATTTAATAATTTAAGTATCGATTACTTTGATGAAGGAAGTTTTCCTAGAAAATTATCATTAGTTATTAATCAAAAAATCTAATATGGAATACTTATTAATTGGTTTTTTTACTGGTCTAAGTTTGATTTTAGCACTTGGAGCTCAAAATGTATTTGTAATAGAGCAGGGTTTAAAGAGACAGTATACTTTTTTAGTATGCTTAATTTGCTCAATTTCTGATTATATTTTAATTTTTTTAGGCATTATCTTATTTGAATATTTTCAAAGTTATTTTAACCAAACAACTGAACTTATATTAAACATTCTATTATTATTATTTTTATTACATTTTATTTATTCTAAAATAAAATTAAGTTTTTCAAATGTTGATTTTTCAACAAACAAAATTGACGAAACCTTTAAAAGCATTTTTCTAAAGACCTTGGGCTTTACCTATTTAAATCCACATGTTTATTCTGACACAGTATTTTTTTTAGGAAATTTCTCTAAAAATTTTGCTTTAGTGAATAAAATATATTTTGGTTTAGGTGCTACGATATCTTCTTTTTTATTTTTTTTTACTATTGGTTATTTAGCAAATTATTTATCTAAATATTTAAATAATAAAAAAACTTGGATTTATATAAACATATTAGTCATTCTTTTTATGACTGTTTTGTCTATATATGTTTTAAATACCATTCTTAATTTCTATTGATATAGAACACTTTTAAACGTCAATTTAGACCCATTGGATTTTAAATAAAAATAACTAAATAAGAGGTATGAATGATTTAGAAAAACATTACGAGCCAAATAACTTTAGCGATAAAGTTGCTTTAGGCTTTACAAAGTTTTTAAGATTTCTAGCTGATACTTTTTTTAAGAAAAGATACGGTCATAGAGCTGTCGTTTTAGAAACAGTTGCTGCAGTACCTGGAATGGTAGCAGGAATGCTAATTCACTTAAAATCTTTAAGAAAAATGGAAGATGATAGAGGTTGGATTAAAATTCTTTTGGATGAAGCAGAAAATGAAAGAATGCATCTAATGACTTTTATTCATGTTGCAAAGCCAACATGGATTGAAAGAGTTATTATTTTGATGGCTCAATTTATTTTTATTGTTACATACGCTATCATTTATTTAGTATCTCAAAGAACTGCTCATAGGATTGTTGGATATTTTGAAGAAGAAGCTGTTAGAAGTTACACAGAATATTTACACGAATTAGAGACTGGCAAAATAAAAGATGAGCCAGCTCCAGAAGTTGCAATAAATTATTGGAACTTACCTTTGCACGCTACACTAAAAGATGTAGTGAGAGTTATACGTGATGATGAAGCTGGACACCGTGATGTGAACCATAGTTTTGCAAATATCATTAACGAAAAAAAATACCCTAAAAAAGAGGAAAATATTAGCTCTAAAGATTTAAGTAGAGAATAATCACTTTTTAACAAATCTGCTAAAGATAAAATAAATCAAAATTAACAATATAGATAAATTCATTTTACTTTTCCCTGATATTCTTCGGTCAAATCTTATGTTCACATCTTTTATTTTTAAATCATGTTTTGAAGAGTAAATTAAATCAGATAGAATCTTATATCCTGAAGAAAATAATTTTTTTTTATTTTTAGTATAAATTTCTTTTTTAAAAATAAAAAAACCACTCATTGGATCTTTTGTTTTATTACCTAACAAAAAATTAATCATTAGTATTAAAATAATTGAGAATAATCTTCTTATCTGAGACAAGCCATAATTTTTTCTTTTTAAAAGATCTCTGCTACCAATTACAAAATCACATTTTTGATTAATAAAAACATTATACATTTTTTCTATGTACTGAGGTGGATGTTGTAAATCTCCATCCATAACTAAAATATTTTTATATTTCGCTTTAATAAAACCTTCTACGCAAGACTTTGATAAATCCTTTTTCTTATTTTTTCTTATAAATAATTTTAGATAGGGATATCTTTTTTTTAATCTCGTTACGACATTCTTAATATTATCGTGAGAATTATCATCTATTAGTAAAACTTCTAGTCTATTTAAATTAATCTTTATTTTAACTTTATTAATTTCAGGTATTAACTGATTTATATTTTTTGCCTCATTCAAAATTGGTATTACAATTGATAATTCTTTCATGAAATGTCTTAAATTTATAGTTTAATTTTTATATAGTGTTGATCCAATCAGTTTATATTCTACGTCATCTACTTTCAACCAACTAGAAGATAAATAAGTTGTAGGCGTACAATCAAATCCATTTATTGGTTTATAACAAAGAATCCATAGAGTATCTAACTTTAAGTAATCACTATTTGAATTGTAAAAATTTAAATTATTTTTTTTGGAAGTACGTACATTTTTTAAATAATTAACTACAATTTTTTCAGCCATAGTATCGTTTGTTTTAGTAATGATATTTGGGTTATTTGATTTTGAAATATACTCCAAAGTTTTATTAAACTCTGGTTTCGATTTTTCTCTATTAAAAACTTCAATATAATTATTAACTAATGAAGAGCTTAAAATAATAAACAAAATAATATATTTTGTTTTTGTATTTTTTAGTTCGCATATCAATATTGAGATTAATGCAAATATTGGAACAAGAACAAAAATTATGTACCTGTCAATTAGTATAGGCTGTTTAATGAGCCCATATGTGAGTGGTAAAACATATGAAAGAACTAAAATTAAAATAAATAAAAAATTCTTATCTTCAAGTTTAAAAATTTTTTTTCTACCAGTGTAAATAAGATAAATTAAACATAATAGATAGATTGCCCCCATTATTTTAGAACCAAAAAATCTAGAAAAGAAATAATTAATAAAAAAATCAAGATTTACTTGTTGTATCCAAAAACTTTTAATACCAAGTTGTAACAATAAATAATCATACATTAATATCAAAAATAATAAGGGAATAGACAAAATACAAAATAAAATAAATACAAATTTTTTTTTGTTAAATACAATATTTAAAAAAACAAATAAAAATTGAGAAAGAATTATAATAAAGAAAAATGTGTGTAATAAAACTCCAAGTAAAGAAAAGAAAATATAAAAGCAAGCATATAAATATTTTTTATTATTTAAATTTTCCTCGTCCAATAATTTAAAAAGAAAAATAATACTTAAAATACTTACTAAAAATATAAATGAATAAACCCTGACTTCTTGGGAATAGCTTATTAAATAAAAGTTGATAGCACTAAGGAATCCCACAAGTAAATAACTTTGATTTCTGCTAATTTGAAATACTAAATAACATAAAGAGGGAATAGATAGTAAACCAAAAATAAATGGCAAATACCTGCCAATTTGAGGGTCGTAACCAAATAATAAAAAAAAATTTTTTAGAAATAAATTAAAAACTATATTTGAACCTCTATCTAACTCGTTTGATCTTTCAATAGTCTCTTTTAAATTTATAGTTGGGTCTGATACCCAAAAACTTGCTTGTTCATCAAACCAATAGTCTTCAAAATTTAAATTATAAATTCTTAAAAAAAAAGCAGCAAAAATAATGAAAAAAAATAATAAAGTATTCTTATTTAAAAGTTTATTTTTGTGAGTATCCATACTTTTTAAGTCTCACATCACCAGTCCTTGCATGTGCTTCCATGCCTTCGTATCTAGATATTCTAGCTGCAGCTGATCCAACTTCTTTTGTAGATTCTTTTGTCATTCTCTGAAAACTTAAAGTTTTTATAAATTTACCAACAAATAAACCCCCTGTGTATTTTCCTGCTCCTTTCGTTGGCAATATGTGATTGGTTCCAGAACATTTATCACCATAAGCAACTGTTGTTTCCTCACCAATAAATAATGAACCGTAGTTTTTTAATCTCTTATGAAACCATTCAAGATTTTTGGTTTGTATCTCTAAATGCTCAGGTGCATAGTCATCACTCACTTTAACCATTTCTTCATCCGTATCACATAAAATAACTTCACCGTAATCTCTCCAAGCAGCCTCCGCACTTAATCTTGGAACTTCTGGAAGTTTTTCTATTAATTCTGGGACTCTTTTCATCACTTCATCTGCAAGTTTTTGGCTTGTGGTGTATAACCAACATGGAGAATTATAACCGTGTTCAGCCTGACCAACTAAATCAACAGCTACAATTTCTGGATCTGCAGTTTCATCTGCAATAATTCCAATTTCTGTTGGGCCAGCGAATAAATCAATTCCAACTTTTCCAAATAAAATTCTTTTAGCTTCAGCAACAAATTGATTTCCGGGACCAACTAAAATATCAGCTGGAGCATTTCCAAACATTCCGTATGTCATTGCAGCGATAGCTGGAACTCCACCAAGATTTAAAATTACATCAGCGCCGCATAAATTTGCTGTATAAATTATAGAAGGGTGGGCACCAATTCCTTCTTTAGGGGGACTGCATGCAATAATATTTTTAACACCTGCAACTTTTGCAGTTGTAACGCTCATTACTGCTGATGCTATATGGGCGTATCTTCCACCTGGAATATAACAGCCTGCAGTATTAACTGGCACTAACTTTTGACCAGCATATAATCCATTTGATAATTCTACTTCAAAGTCTTTTCCATAGTTTGCAAGTTGTGCTTCTGCAAATTTACGAACCCTATCATATGAAAATTTAATATCGTCTTTAGTTTTTTGATCCAAATTTTTATTTATTTTCTCTATCTTTTCTTTTGAAACAACTATTTCTCCATCGTATTTATCAAATTTTTTAGTTAAATCTTTACAACCTTCTTCTTTTGATTTTTCGAGTTCTTTTAAAAGATTTTGAACGATATCTTTTGTTTTAGTGTCATCTGTTGATGCGGTTTTAGATGCTTTTTTTAAATATTTAATTGTCATTTTTACAAATTTATATTGTTTTATTAATCCAATGCAACAACTGCAGCAGCAATAGAAGCTAATCTAGCTGTTGCTTCATCTGATCTACTTGTAATAACGACTGGTACTTTTCCTCCTATCACAACACCAGCCGCGCAAGCTCCCATAAAATAAATCATTATTTTTACCAATGCATTTCCAGTTTCAACACTAGGTACTAAAAGTACATCTGCATCTCCAGCAACTATATTTTTAATACCTTTAATTTCAGCAGACTTTTTTGAAACACTATTATCAAACGCTAAAGGCCCAAATACGTCTGCATCTAAATCCTCTTTTTTTGCAAGTTCGGTAATTTCTTTTGCTTCCATTGAACTTTGAATACTATCTAAGACTTCCTCAGTTGCAGATAAAACAGCAACTTTTGGTCTGTTGTTTCCAATCCTTTTTGAAAAATCTATAACGTTTTTTAATATGTGTATTTTAGTTTTTACATTCGGTAAAACATTTAGTGCACCATCAGTAATTATTAATGGCTTGTCATCTTTTTCTAATGTCATATGCCAAACATGGCTTAATCTAGTTTTTCCAAGAAGTTTATATTCTCTTTTTAACACTTCTTTCATTAATATATCTGTATGAATATGGCCCTTTACTATAATCTTAACTTTGCCCTGCATTGCAAGTTTAGCAGCAACTGCTGCTGTATTATTTTCTACTGGTTCATGAATTACCTCATAACCTGAAATATCAAATTGAATTTCAGACGCACATTTTTGTATTTGTTCTTTATCACCAATAAAAATTGGTTTGATTAGGTCCTCTTTTACCGCATCCATAACTGATTGCATTGGTAATGGTTTCCCAGCATTTACGATCGCGGCGGTTGCTCCTCTTTTTTTAATAGAAGCGTCTAACAGATTATTAGGACAAATTATTTGTTTATTTGAAAGCATGAATTAATCTAACGTAACTTTTAGTCTATATATATATTATTTACAATTCAAAAGCCTAAGAAATTTTAAGTTAATTCTTTTAAAATATCATTAATATTTGATTTAGGTGTCCAACCAAGTTTTTTTAATTTACTGTTATTTGCAATTAAAGATGTCGTAATTTTATTTTTAGAAATAATTATTTTTTTGTTTTGTTTTTTTGAAAGTCTCCTCGCGACATCAGAGAGAAGTATCTTTTTTCCATTTCCAATATTAAATATACCATAAGAATTTTTTTTGCATAAATATAGTATTGCATTAGCAATATCATTCAAACTTACAAAATCTCTGAAATGTTCTAAATTTGAAAATTCAATAATTCTTTTTTTTGATTTAATCTTTTTGATTATAGTGGGTATAACAAAATTTTCTGATTGTCCTTTTCCTGTAAAACTAAAAATTCTTCCAATACAAAATCTTTTTTTTCTTAGTTTTTTGATTATATATTTTTCCGCTTTAACTTTTGTTGAACCATAAATTGTCTTAGGTAAAAGTTTATAATTTTCGGAAATTTTCTTATTTGAAAAATCATAAACATGAGAGGTAGATGAGAAGAAAAACCATTTAATTTGACTATTTTTTAAAATTTCATCAACTATATTTTTGGTTCCACCAAAATTTACTTTGTAAGCTCTTTGAATATTTTTTTTGACAACATCTGTAGGAACTATAGCTGCTAGATGTATAATAATATCTAGCTTATTTTTCTTAAACCAGTTTTTTAATTGGTTTTTTTTTGTTATATCACCTTTAAATTTTATAAATTTAAAAGGAAGTTTTTTAATTATTCTTCTACCTAAAACTCCAGTATGTCCAGTGATGCCGCATTTAATTTTCATCTAAGTCTAATAAATTTTTTTCTAAGAAATTTAATTCGCTATTAGAAATTTTCTTAAGGTGTATTCCAATAAAAAAACCTCTATCTTCAATATTTTGAGTATTATAAAATTTTTCTTTTTTATGATTAAGATTATAAAGTTTTACAGACTTTTGGTTAACAAAATTCCCACTTATTATAGGCCTAGTCTCTAATCCTTTTTTATTAATTTTTGCTAAAAACCTTGCTTTTTGCTTTATATATTTTTTATTTAACAACAAGGGTAACCCAAACCAGCTTGGATCAAGATGTTTTATAGCATCAACAAATTGATATTGATTTGTCCAATTTTTAGAATTTACTAATTTATTGATTATTAATTTTCTGTTATTTGATCTAATTTTCTTAAAAGTGTTGAGCTTTTTAAATTGATTATATCCAATCGCTGCAGCTATTTCAGTAGGCCTTAAATTAAATCCAGAATTTATAAAATTAAAATTTTTATTATTATTTTTTAAACCACGATCCCATCCATGCGATCTTAAACTATGAATTATTTCATAATCTTTTCTACTATTGCACACTATCATACCTCCCTCACCAGATGTTATTTGATGTGAATAATAAAATGAAAAACTTCCAAATGTTCCATAAGAACCTAAGTATTTATTTTTATACTTTGAGCCTAATGACTCGCATGCGTCTTCAATTAAGGTAATATTTTTCGATTTAATGATACTCTTTATGTGGTCCATATTTGTACAGTTTCCAAGAACGTGAACAAGCATAATGGCCTTTGTCTTTTTGGTAATTTTCTTTTTTAAATCTTCTATTGAAATATTTAATGTTTTTGGGTCAGTGTCTACAAATACTGGTTTAAGTCCTGCTTGAACTATAGGCCATAGTGAGGTCGACCAGCATAATGCTGGTATTAAAACCTCATCACCAAATTTAAGTTTATTTTTTTTTAAAGGATTTATCGAAGCAAAAAGAGCTAATAAATTAGCAGATGATCCAGAGTTAACCATTAATGCATATTTAGATCCAATATATTTAGAAAATTCTTTTTCAAATTTTTTTGTAATATTTCCAATTGTAATCCTTTTTGAAAGAAGAACTTTTATTCCCTCGATTATATCATCGTTAAATAAAGAATTAGGAGAGAGATCATAAACGATTTTTTTTGATATTTTTTTTTCAATCAATAATTTATTAAAAATTTTTCTATTCTTTAAGTTCATAAACAATAATTTTAATATTCATAACTATATTAATATTTTAATATAGTATTTTTAGATACTAATTTTGTTATATCTTTTTTAATATTAGATGGAATATTAATTTTTTTTCTAGAATTTATTTTAAGTCTTTTAAACTTATTTTGACCGGGATACATAATTTCCTTGATACCTTTAATTTTTGGTAATGCCTTAATTGTTTTTATGTTATTTTTAATTCTTTTATTATAATCATTTACAAACAAATTTGGCTTAAAAGTAAAAAATAAGTGCCCAATATTTTGTGGTCCAGTGAAATCATCAAATGGATCTTTCACTTTTCCTGCATGATTTCCCCCAGTTAAAACCCCACTCAAAATATCAACCATCCAAGCCAACCCTGATCCTCTAAAACCAGCAATAGGCAATTGTACTCCTTGAAGTGCTTTTCTAGCATCTGTTGTTGGTTTTCCATTTTTATCTAAAGCCACTCCCTCTGGTATCTTTTTATTGTTTCTTGCCGCTACTCTTATTTTACCTCTATTTATCATTGAGATAGAAGTGTCTAAAATAAATGGTATTTTTGAGCCAGTCGGTGTGCCAAAACATATTGGGTTAGTACCGAATAAACTTTTTAAAGCACCATGAGGTGCTACAGCTGGTGGGGCATTTGTGAAAATCATAGTTACTAAATTTTTATTTGTAGCTTGTTCAGCATAATATCCAGACAATCCGTAGTGACCACTTTTTTTAACTCCAACTAAACCAATCCCAGTTTTTTTTGCATTATCAATTGCTTTTTTAATTGCAATATCTGCGGCTACAAACCCAATAGAATTGTCAGCATCAATTTTTGAGATTGATTTTGAAATATTTTTAATTTTAATTTTTGGTTTTGGATTAATTACTTTTTTATCAATTCTGTCACAATACATTTTAAGTCTTGATAGACCATGAGAATGTGCACCGACTAACTCAGCATTAATTAAAGCTTTAGCACTAATCATAGCGTGCTTTGGGCTTAAACCTCTGCTTACAAAAATTCTGTTAATTAAATTTATTAATTTTTTTGCATTAGCCATAAAGCATCCTGACTTAAAAAAAAGATCTTACCACTAACTGGATGAACTTGTATGTCTCTAATTCTTCCGATTTCTCTTTCAAATATGACTTCTTCTCTAACATTTTCTAAGTTGGAAAAATCAAGTTTTCTAAGTGACATGTCCTTAAGAGATGTAATTAAAGCATGACCATTCCACTCTTTAAATTCTTCACCTTTATAAATTGTTATTGCACTTGTTGCAATTGAGGGCACCCAGTATTTAATTGCTTTTGTATAACCAGGTAACCACTTTGGCCCTATTTTTGTACCACTATAATTAGTTCCACCCCAACCAAGAATTTTCCAACCATAGTTTTCTCCTTTTTTAATTTCACCAAACCAATCTCCACCTCTTGCACCATGATTACTTGCGTAAATCTTTTGATCAAAAGGATTTAATGTTAAACCTTGTGGGTTTCTGACACCTATTTGGTAAATCTCAGGTAGCCAATCTTTTTTGTCAATAAATTTTGGATTATCTTTTGGAATACTTCCATCAATATTAATTCTAATTATACTTCCAGGATGTTTTGTTGGATCCTGTGCTATCATTCCTTCGCCCCTTTCACCAACTGATGCAAAAAGATAATTGTCTTTAATAGCTAATCTTGACCCGAAGTGATATCCAGAATTTATTGGTGGAGATGCAACAAATATATTTTTAAAATCTATTTGATCTTTATTAAAATTCCCTCGTGCAACAGAAGTTGTTGTTTTTGATTTTCCATGATCTTCAGAATAACTTACCCAAACTACTCCATCTTTATACAAGATATCAAGTAAGCCCCCTTGACCATCTTCTAACACTTTTAAGTTATGTTTAATCTCAGTGATAGAACCACTTTCGATATTGATTAATTTTAAATTACCAGATACTTCGGTTAAAAGTATTTCATTATTAGATACAAATGTAGATCCCCAAGGATTTCTAAAATCAGCAATCTTTTTAAAATTTAATTCTGCTGCTTCAGATGAAACTGAGAATAAAAATACAAAAAATATTATCCTTTTCCACGCCATGGTATAGTTTTATCTATTATTTTTCTTAATGTAACGTCGAATAATAGTCCCAACATTCCCATAATAAATATGGTTATCCAAATAACTTCGTATTGAAAATATTTTTTTGCAACGTTTTCGACAAATCCAATACCTGTAGTTCCTGCTAAAAACTCCGCAGCAACCAAAGTACCCCAACACATTCCAACAGCAACTCTAATTCCGGTTAAAATTTCAGGTAAAGAGTTTGGAAATATTACATATCTTAAAATCTGTTTTTTTGATGCTCCAAGAGAATGAGCAGCATGAATTTTTGATAATTGAGTACCAGATGCACCAGCTCTTGCAGAAATAATCATAATAGATAGTGAAACCATAAATAATAAAAATACTTTTCCAGTATTATCTATTCCAAGGACTGAGATAATTAGTGGAGCCCAAGCTAAAGGTGGTACAGGTCTATAAAGCTCAATCAATGGATCAAAGAAACCTTTTGCAAATCTGTTTAATCCCATAAATAAACCTAAAGGAACACCAATTAAAATTCCAAAGACTAAACCTAAAAATACTCTTAAAAAAGAGTCCCAGATATGTCCGTAAGGAACAGGAATTTTAAATAATTTAAAGTCTCCTGTAACAACTTTTAAAACTTGCCCTTTGAAATTTTGTTTCACAACACCATCCGATGAATGAACTGGATAATCCCCTGGAAGAATATCTGCGATCCAATCAGGTAAAATAAATCCAATTATTTTACTTACATCCATCATGTCTATCCAAAGTAATGGGATATTTTTGTAACCAACACTTGGTTTTGACATTAAGATAAATTTATTTAAAGTATCAGATGGTTTTGGTAACCATCTACCAGATCCTTGTTCAGAACAGCTTGTTCCACTTGAAACAATTGTTCCAGCCGGAAACAAAAATATATCAACTAATCTTAAACCACCTTGTTCGACTTTTTGAAGATTATCGAACTCGACAATAGCATTTTGCATTTCATTAAGAGCACTTGGCGGGTAAATACTTGCATATTCTATTCTTCTTGCAATTTTAACTATATCTTTTGCATAATCTGAAGCAACCTCATCTGCATCGCTTAAATTTTTTCTGTAAGTTTTTATATCCTCTTTTAATTGCTTAATTGAGTTTTTAAATTGTGGATTATGATTTCTTAATTTAAAAAATTTATCATTTATAATAGTAAGTTCCTCTGCTGCTGAATGAAATTTTAATCCCTTATTAGTAGCAGGCACTAAGGGTACTTCTATTGTATTTTCAATAGAGCCTGTACCAGATTGGATCTTAGTGATACCCCAATCGCCTTGTTCTGAAATAGCAATTTGTCTTTCATTTTTTTCTGCAGTTGATTCAAATGGGTAATCCTTTTTTTGAAAGTTTAAACTTAAAAGTCTTAACTCATCGGTCATTTCTTTAATTTTAATCTTAGTATCCATTTCCATTAAATTCTCGTTTGTAAGCAGTGGAATCAATTGAGATGTTTTATTAACAAATCCGATTAGTGTTGATTTTTGTTGTGCATTTATGCCTTGAGAATTTTGGATTTCGTTAGTTATTTTACTTAAATTCTTGTTCTCGATTTTTATTATAGAAGTACTTTTGAATTCTCTTTCCTCTATTGGAAACTGATATTTTAATCCTAGTAAAGACTCATTTACCTTAGCAACCTGACATAATTCATTTGCTGATTTAGGATAAAATCCTTTTGCTATATCCCATGAATAATACAGCCAAACCAGTAAAATAGCGCTACTCCCTACAATTATCCAATGCGTTCCTCCTTTAGCCCTTTCTGGATTACCGAAAACAGCGTCTACTTTTTCAGTTTTTATTAATCTTCTTCCGTAAAGAATACATCCAACGATGGATACAAGAATTAAAATTGTTATAGATTGGGTTAACATTTAATTTTCTTTCCCCATTATTTCCTCTTCCATATTCCAGATCATGGATAAAATTTCTTCTCTTTTTGATGAAAAATCTGAGTTCTTTTTAATTTCTCTTAAATCTTGATTTAATCCCATTTCTGCAAATGGAAGTTTATATTCTTTATGTATACGACCTGGTCTTGGGGCCATGACATATAATCTTTCCCCAAGTAATAATGCCTCCTCAACAGAGTGAGTGATCAATATTATTGTTTTACCAGTTTCTTTCCAAATCTTTAAAACTAAAGACTGCATTTTTTCTCTAGTTAAAGCATCTAAAGCACCTAATGGCTCATCCATTAAAATTAAATCTGGATCGTTAATCAAACATCTTGCAAGAGCAACTCTTTGCTGCATTCCACCAGATAATTGATAAGTTGGAGTATTTCCAAAGCCTTTAAGCCCAACTATTTCTAACCACTCATTAACTTTTTTTTGTGTTTCTCCTGGATCTCTCTTTTTCATTCTAAGACCAAAGTTTACGTTTTCAGAAACTGTTAACCATTCAAATAGAGCACCTTGTTGAAAAACCATTCCTCTATCGACACCTGGTCCATTAATTTCGTTGTTACCTAACATGATTGTGCCTGAAGTTGGTCTTATAAATCCTGCCGCAATGTTTAATAAAGTTGTTTTTCCACAACCGGAAGGTCCTAACACTGTTAAAAGTTCACCTTTTTTAATTGTAAAATTTAAATCTTTTAATGCATGAACAGTCTCTCCCTTAGGAGATTTAAAGATCATATTTAAATTTTGTGAAACTAAATCACTCATAAGATGACTTTATATTAAAATTCTAATAAAAAAAATAGGCACCAATTAAAAAATTGGCGCCTATTTAAATTTTAGTTTACCTTTAGATTATAAAGGTAAGAAACTAGTATCTACGTTTCCTCTTGGTGTTCCCATTCCTTTTAAGAATGCATCAAGATTTCCTTTTGTCATAGACTGTTTAGTCTCTTCAGGTGTTAAAAATTTGAAACCGCTTAAAGTTTCTTTCATATCAGCAACTTTCATCTCTGAAGCTTTTGACATAGAATTCATATCACTTTTTCCACTTCTATATCTGTCATTCGCTTCGTGTGTTACTTCAATAAAAGTTCTTAGCATTCCTGGATTTTCCTTCATAAACTTTGTAGTTACTGAAGTTATATCTATACCAAGTATACCAGCGTCTCTTGCTTCTTGAACTGTAAGCAATCTAGTACCAACTGCAGTTGCAGCTTTAATTGAATTACCACCAAATAAACATGCCATTACAACATCACCGCTTACTAAAGCAGCAGCACCTTCTTCAGGATCCATTTGTATAATATCCATTTTGCCTCTGTCAGCCCCAACAACTTTCATACTTTCATCAAAAACATATTCAGCCATTGTTCCTAGTGGTACAGCAACCTTTTTACCTTCAAGCTCTGTAGCATTAGCTTTTGTAATTCCAGATGCGTTAGAAGTTACACAAGTTGTTCCGCCCATTCCATATTCCATTGCTATATCAACAAGCTTGATTGGTGCTTTTGATTTAACTGCGTTTATGAAAGGCACTAAACCTTGTGAATAAGAAATATCAATATCTCCAGCTAACATTGCATCAGTCATTGCTCCACCGTTTGTGAAGTTAGTCCATTTGACTGGCACACCTAAAGCTTTTGCAAAGTTTTTCTTTTGCATATCTTCTAGGTTAGGACTAGGCCACTCTAAAAAGTAAGCAACTCTAACTTCATTTGCTGCAGAATTAGCAACAGAGATTGTTAAGTTAAGAGCTAAAATACTTCCTAGAAGAAAACTTAATATTTTTTTCATTTATTCCTCTCCTTAATTTAATTTATAATTAGTATTTAAGTTGAAAAAATGGGCAATGTAAATGATCTAATTGTATACTTTGGGCAATTCAGATATGCTTCAATTGAAAGTTGTATTATGTGACTATATTTATATAGTAGAACTTAATAATTTAGTCTAAATATTAGATAATATTATGAGTCAAAAACCTGCAATACCAAATTCTTTAAATGAACATTGGATGCCTTTTACATCTAATAAAGATTTTAAAGAAAGACCAAGATTAATTACAGAAGCAAAAGGCGTTTATTTAAAAAATCATGAAGGAAATACTCAAATTGATGCAAGTTCTGGATTATTTTGTAATCCCTTGGGTCATGGTAGAATGGAAATTATTGATGCAATTACAAATCAATTAAAAACTTTAGACTACGCACAACCTTTTCAACAAGGCTTTGGTGGATCATTTGAATTAGCAACCAGAATTTCAAAACATACTCCAGGAAACTTAAACAGAATTTTTTACACAATTTGTGGATCAACCGCTGTTGAGACAGCAATTAAAATTAGTGTTGCATATCATAAAGCAAGAGGTGAGGGACAAAGATTTAGATTTGTTGGTAGAGAGAGAGCTTACCATGGTATGAATATTGGAGCGACATCTGTAGGTGGTATGATCAACAATGTTAAGGCATACGCAAGTGTTTTAATGCCAGGCGTAGTTCATATGAGACACACTCATTTAGATGAACATAAATTTATATCTGGTCAACCAGAAACAGGAGCTGAAATTGCAAATGATTTGGAGAGAATTTGTACAAACTTTGGATCAGAAAATATTGCTGCTTGTATTGTAGAACCAATTGCAGGATCAACAGGAACATTAGTTCCACCAGTTGGATATTTACAAAGACTTAGAGAGCTTTGTGATAAACATAATATTCTTTTAATTTTTGATGAAGTTATAACTGGATGGGGAAGAACAGGTTCAGCTTTTGGAGCTCAAGAGTTTGGAGTAACTCCAGATATAATGACTATGGCAAAAGCTACAACAAATGGAATTGTCCCATTTGGTGTTGTTGCATGTAAGGAAGAAATTTATGATGCCGTTCTTGATGCATCTCCTAAAGGCGCTGTAGAATTATTTCATGGATATACATATTCTGGAATTCCTATTTCAGTAGCGGCTGCATTAGCAGTTCAAGATATATTTGAAAAAGAAGATATTTTTAACAGAGCAAAAGAACTTGCTCCTTATTTCCAAGAAGGTTTATTTTCATTAAAAGATATTGATGTAGTTGAAAATATTAGAGGATATGGAATGATGGGCGGAATTGATATTAAAATGGATACAAAACCTGGTAAAGCTGGACTTGCAACATTTAAACATTGTTATGATGCAGGAGTTAACTTTAAAGCTACAGGCGACGCGCTTATTATTGCGCCAATGTTTATTTGTGAAAAAAAACATATTGATGAAATAATTGATAAGCTAAGAACAGGAATTACGAACTATAGTAAAAGTAAGAAGAATTAATTTTCTTTATGAAAATTGGTGTTCCAAAAGAGATAAAACCTCAAGAAAATAGAATTGGATTAACTCCAGATAGTGTTAAAGATTTAGTATCAAACGGCCACGAAGTTTTAGTCGAAAACAATGGCGGGTTTGAAGCCGGATTTGAAAACTCACATTATACTTCTTCAGGTGCAAAAATAATTGATAAAGCCGAGGATATATTTAACGATTCTGATATTATTGTGAAAGTCAAAGAACCTCTCTCAAATGAGGTAAAAATGATAAGAGAAAATCAAATTGTTTTTACTTACCTACATCTCGCAGCTGCAAAAGAACTTACTCAGGGATTAATTAATTCTAAGGGAATTTGTATAGCTTATGAAACTGTAACAGATCAAAATGGAAGATTACCTCTTTTAGCGCCAATGAGTGCAGTTGCTGGAAGGATGTCAGTTCAAGCGGGCGCACATTGCTTAGAAAAAAATCAAAAAGGAAGAGGTTTACTTTTAGGTGGAGCTCCTGGAGTTGAAGGGGGAACCGTTGTTATTCTAGGTGGAGGTGTTGTTGGTGAAAATGCTGCTATCATTGCAACAGGTATGCAAGCAAAAGTTCACATTGTAGATAAATCTGAAAAGAGACTTGAAGAACTTACTCAAAAGTTTGGAGATAAAATAATCCCTGAACAATCAGATAATATTGATTTAAAAAAATTAATATCACAAGCAGATCTACTAGTTGGAGGAGTATTAATTCCAGGCGCAGAAGCTCCAAAATTAATCACTAAAGATATGTTAGGATTAATGAAAAGAGGATCTGTTATTGTTGATGTTGCAATTGACCAAGGTGGATGTGTAGAAACTAGTAAACCAACTACTCATGCAAATCCAACTTACATAGTTGACGATATTGTTCATTATTGTGTAGCCAATATGCCTGGCGGAGTTCCAAGAACGTCAACTCTTGCATTAAATAAAGTAACATTACCTTTTTTAAATAGACTAGCTAAAGACGGATATCAAAAAGCTTTAATAAATGATCCTAATTTTTTGGCAGGATTAAATGTTTGCAAAGGAAACGTTACATATAAAGCTGTAGCAGACACTTTTGGACATAAATTTCTTTCTCCATCAGAAGCTTTAAATTAAAAAAATGAAAAAAATTCCAAGTTCGGCAAAAGCAGTTGTTATTGGCGGGGGTGTAGTAGGTTGTTCATGCGCTTATCATCTAGCAAAATTTGGTTGGAAAGATGTTATTCTTCTAGAAAGAGATAAACTAACTTCAGGAACTACTTGGCACGCAGCTGGGCTAGTTAGTCAATTAGGTCCATCTGCAACAATAACAAAAATAAGAAAATATTCTTTAGACTTATATAAAGAGTTAGAGAAGAAAGTAGATCACTCAGCTGGACTTAGATTAAACGGTGCAATGTCTATCGCTCAAGAAGAGGGTAGATGGCAGGAATTAAAAAGACAAGCAACTACCGCTCAACTTTATGATGTCAATGTTCAAATTTTAAATAAAGATGAAATCAAAGATAGAGTTCCCCTAATTAAAAATGATGATTTGTTAGGTGGCATTCTTATGCCAGGTGATGGTTCGGGCGATCCTTCTGGTATTACACAACTTCTTGCAAAAGCAGCAAGAGCAGAAGGTGCTAAAATTTTTGAAGACTCTCCAGTCGAAGATATTTTAATTAAAAACAAAAGAATAGAAGGAGTTGTTGTTAATGGAGAAAAAATAGAGTGTGAATATATTGTTCTAGCAACCGGTATGTGGTCAAGACAAATTGGTGAAAAACTAGGTGTAAGTATCCCATTATATCCTGCGGAACATTTTTACGTAATCACAGAACCAATAAAAGAAGTTCCAAAAGACTTACCTGTAATTAGAGATTTTGATAGCAGAACCTATATTAAAGAAGATGCAGGTAAATTATTATTAGGAATTTTTGAAGGAAAATCTATTCCTGCATTTGATAAAACTAACAAGGTTCCAGAGAATTTTTCTTTTGGAGAATTTCCAGAAAATTTTGAACACTTTGAGCCATATTTAAGCGCATGTATGAAAAGATTTCCTATAATAGAGAAGGCTGGAATTAGAAAATTTTTTGCAGGCCCAGAGTCTTTTACTCCAGATACCAATACATTACTTGGTGAAGTTCCTGAAGTTAAAAACTTTTTTGTTTGTTGTGGATTAAACAGTATTGGAATAGCAAGCGCTGGTGGCGTTGGAAAAGTAACAGCTGAATGGATGATGAAAGGTCATATCAACGAAGATATATTTAGTTATGATATTAAAAGATTTCAAAAATTTCACTCAGATATAAATTTTATTAAAGAAAGAGTTACTGAAACTCTCGGAGATTTATATGGAATGCATTGGCCATATAAACAACATAAAACTTCTAGAGACGTAATTACATTACCTTACCATGATGAATTAAAAAAACATGGAGCATGTTTTGGTGTTTCAGGTGGATATGAAAGACCAATGTGGTTTTCAAAAGATGTTAAAAATAAAGATTATAAATACAGTTATAACTATCAAAATTGGTATCCATCTGCTGAACACGAAAGCACCAATACAAGGAAAAATGTTGGTCTGTTCGAACTATCTCCTTTTTCAAAATTTGAACTAAAAGGAGAGAAGGTGCATCAAGAACTTCAAAGATTATGTACTGCAAATATATCTAATGAACCTGGTAAAATTAAATATACTCAAATGTTAAATAAAGACGGTGGTATCGAAGCCGATCTGACAGTCATCTGTATAGATAAAAACTACTACCGAATTGTTTCTTCAGCAGCAAATCGAGAACATGATAAATTCCATATTTTAAAAAATATTTCTGAGGATATAAATTTTAAAGACGTTACTGAAGATTATTGTTGCCTTGGTTTGTTTGGTCCAAAGAGCAGAGAGCTTATAAATTCAATTAGCAAAGATGATTTATCGAGTGAAAAATTTAAATTTTCTACAGCTAAATTTATAAATATTAATAATCTAAAAGTTTGGGCACAAAGAATATCATATGTAGGTGAGCTTGGATATGAGTTGTATATTGAAAGAGGTCTAGCAAAAGAACTTTTCAATACATTGATTGAAAGCGGGGCAAAATATAATCTAAGCTTATGTGGTATGCATGCAATGGATATAATGAGAATGGAGTCTGGATTTGTACACTGGGGTCATGATATATCCCCAGAGGAAAACCAATTTGAGGCAGGATTGTCTTTTGCAATAAGTTTTAAAAAGAATATAAATTTTATCGGTCGTGACGTTTTGGAAAAAATTAAAGATAAAAAAGTAGAAAAAAGTCTTAAAATTTTAACATTAGAAAATTCAAAACCTGGTGAGCCTTTATTGTTGCACGATGAACCAATTTACCACAACAATAAAATCGTTGGTAGAACTACGTCAGGATGTTTTTCTTTTAATTTCAATAAAAATATAAGCTATGGATATATTAATTCAGGCATGACGTCGGATCAAATTGAAAACTCTAATTTTGAAATAGAAGTTGAGAAAAAAAAATATAGAGCAACTGTTCTAAAAAAACCCCTAAATTCAAAAGATATATTTACTGTTTAATTCATTTAAATAAGAGTAAGCCACTCTTAATTTAATATGTGCTAAATTGGTCATTGATATTAAATAATTTCTCAATTAAATTTTGAATTGTGTCTAACTTTTTAAAAAATAAAAATCTTAATTATGAAAAAGCCCAATCACTAATCAACAATACCCTTGTCGATTGTGATGATGGTGAGTTGTATTTAGAGGATACTAAATCAGAGTCTATACTGTTAGATGATAACAAAATTAAAAGCTCAAGCTTTAAAAGAGATACAGGTTACGGATTAAGAGGAGTTACAGAGGATAAAGTAGCATATTCTCATTCAAATGATATTTCTGAAAAATCTTTAGAAATGTCATGTGATAATATTAAATCAACGTTAAAACATTCTAAGGGAAAATATAATCACAGTATAAACAAAACTAATCAAAAGTTTTATGATGAGTTAGATCCGATTGAAAATAAAAGTCTAGAAACAAAAATAGAGCTTCTCAAAGAAATTAATCAATACGCTAGATCTAAAGATGAAAGTGTTAAACAAGTGACTGCAAACTTTCTAGGTGAACATAAGAATATTGAAATATTAAGACCAGGAGGGGAGTTATTCACAGACTCAAGACCTTTAGTAAGAATTAATGTTTCTATATTAGTTGAAAAAAACGGAAGAAAAGAAACAGCTATGTATGGAGTTGGCGGCAGGCAGTCTTATGATAATTATTTAAAAAATGATGACTGGAAAAAGATATGTGATGAAGCCTTTAGAATGGCATACACTAATTTAGAGAGCAAACCTTCCCCAGCTGGTGAAATGAAAGTAGTGCTTGGTCCAGGCTGGCCTGCAATTCTTATTCATGAAGCAGTAGGACATGGATTAGAAGGTGATTTTAATAGAAAAAAAACTTCAGTCTTTCATGATTTAGTAGGAAAAAAAGTTGCAAGCGATGGTGTCACCATAATTGATGATGGAACTATAGATAAAAGAAGAGGTAGCCTGAATATTGATGACGAGGGCACCCCAACTGAAAAAACGGTTTTAATTGAAAACGGAATATTAAAAAATTTCATGCAAGATAGAATGAATGCAAGGCTTATGAAAACAAATTCTACAGGAAACGGTAGAAGAGAAAGTTATAAGCATGTAATCATGCCGAGGATGAGAAATACTATAATGCTTAATGGCAATAACACACAAGAGGAAATGATAAAATCAGTTGATAAAGGAATTTTTGCAGTAAGTTTTGGAGGTGGGCAAGTTGATATTACCTCTGGAAAATTTGTTTTCAATTGTACTGAAGCCTATGAAATAGTTAATGGTAAAATTGGATCACCCCTTAAAGGAGCAACATTAATTGGCGATGGCCCTTCGTCTTTAAAGCAAGTTTTGATGGTAGGCAATGATATGAAATTAGATCCTGGTATTGGTACTTGTGGAAAAGCAGGCCAAGGAGTTCCAGTGGGAGTAGGTCAACCGTCTATGTTAATTGATAATATGACAGTAGGTGGTACGCAACTTTAGAATGTTAAAAGAAGACGATCACCTTAAAAAACTTGCTGAGAATTTTTCAACTAATTTAAAAAAATCAGGAGCATCAGAAAGTAGTGTGCTAATTTCAAATTCTATTTCAGAAAGTGTTAATATAAGAAATAAAAAACTAGATGGATCAACTAGATCTGATAGCCTTAATGTGGTCTTGACTGCATATGTTGGTAAAAAAAAATCATCCATATCTTCTTCAAATTTAGATGAAAGCCATATTAATGAATTAATTAAAAAATGTGTTGAGACTGCTAAAATCACTCCTGAAGATGAGCTTAATTCTTTACCGGATAGTGAGCTTTACTTTAAAGGAGCTAAGAATTTAGATTTATACGATGAAACATTTATAGAAAATTCAAAAAAAATTGACTTTATCAAGGAGGCAGAAGAACAAGCTTTTAAAAAAAAAGAAATTGTAAATACTAATGGATCTGGTTTTAGTCAAAATAAATCAAATTTTGTTTTAGCTAATTCAAATGGTTTTATTGATGGATATAAATCCTCTAATTTTTCTGCCTATTGCGAGGTGGTTGCAAAATCAAACGGAAGCATGGAAAGAGATTACGAATACAGCTCAAAACGATTTTTCAAAGATCTTCTTGAACCAAAAGAAATTGGAAAAAAAGCATCTGAATTAGCAATTAGTAAGCTTAAACCAAGAAAAATAAAAAGTAAAAAAATGAAAGTGGTTTTTGATAAAAGAATAGCTAAAAATTTTTTATCTTCTTTTGCTAGCGCCATAAACTCTAGCACAATAGCAAAAGGTACAACTTTTTTAAAAAATAGATTAAATACCCAAATATTTAATAACAAAATTAATATTATAGATAAACCAGATATTATAAAAGGCAGTGGATCAAGATACTTTGACATTGAAGGTACTTCTGTAAACAAACTAAATTTAGTCGAAAATGGTGTCCTTAAAAATTATTTAATTGATACTTATAATGGAAAAAAGATAAACATGAAATCTAATGGAAGAGCGAGTGGTACTACTAACCTTTATTTTGAAAATGGAAATGAAGATTATAAAAATTTGATCAATTCTGATAAAGAAATTGTATACATTAATGAAACATTCGGAAGGGGCGCAAATATAATCACAGGAGATTATTCAGTAGGCGCATCTGGTTTTATGGTTGAAAATGGAGAATTCGTATATCCTATAAGTGAAATTACAATTGCGGGTAATTTAAACGATATTTTTAGTAAAATGATTTTAGGCAATGATTTGGAATTTAATTATTCTACCAACTCACCTTCAATTTTGATTGATGATTTGACTATTGGTGGCATATAAATTTTAGCTTTATTTACTTATTAGACCTTAAATGAAACGTTAAGATCAAAACTCATTTTGAACTCGAAACAAATTGATTAATTAGTTAGTTTAGTATTTAATATAGTTATGAGTACAGAAGTAAACAGCTTAGAAAACCAAATTGAACCAAAAGAAAATTATCATCAACAAAAAGTGGACATAAATATTCTTTTAAACAGAGTACGTGATGAAAAGAAAAGAGAAAAAAAAGAAAATTTATTATTTTTAAGTCTTATAGGCTCAGTCATAATTGTTACAGGAATTATAGCATCATTATAAAACTATAATATTCAATATTTTTGTTATTAGATTTGCAAAATTATTTCCATTAACTTTTCTAATTTTGTCAATTTCATCCATAATTTTTATCTGTTCGATATTAAAGTTTTTACTACCTGGTCCAGCAAATATTAAATAATGATTATTTTTATCTTTTATTAAAAGTTTTTTTTTTAACAATACTTTTAATTTTCTTATAACTGTTGGTCTAGGAATACCAGTTAACTCAGAAATCGTCATAGCATTTAACCCTTGGTTTCCGTAATCATTAAGTCTTTTTATCCATGTATCATTATTTTTTAAAAGCTCATCATTTGATTTAACCAACTTAGACATGACAAGATTTTGATTATAAACACAATTTCCCCAAATCGCCCAAGACTCAATATCTCCGAATATTGCTTTCCACCTAGTAATCAAAGGAATCTGATAATCAAAAAAAAATTGCCAACACTGAGTAAAGTTAGATTTAATTTTTTGTTCAATTTCTATTTTTGATATTTTATTACTTAAAATATTTTCTTTTGCTAAGTGACCACTAAAATGAGATATTACTCTTGATAAATTTTTTATTGAGTCGATTGGTTTTTGAATTTCTTGGCCTTTTCTTCGTAACATAATTTTCTTTTTTTCTTTTTTTAAAGCGCCATCTTTTTCTAGTTCAATCAACTTTCTTCTAGTAGTTTCTTTAGAAATTTTTAATTCCCTTGATAAATCAATCACATTGATCATTGGTATTTCAAAATTTTCCTTAGAATAAAACTCATCAAATGAATTAACAATAAAATGGTCATTATATCCTTTAAATGCTTTATTAATTATGTAAATTAAAATCAAATATTTATCAAAGTCTTTAAATCTATTAAAAGCATTTGTAAGCCACTGTTGTTGGAAATAGAAAATTTCCGTTATAAGCTGGTCGTGATTTTTTTTAAACACATTTAAACTGTCGTCAATTTGAATTTTTTTAGAAAATTTTATTTCTTTATTTGTTAAAGACATAGGTTGTAAATAATATTAAAAAAAGCAATAATTCAAGACTTAATCAAACAAATATTTGTTGAAATTTATTTTTAATTACTTCATAAACATTTTGGGGGAAATGTGGAATTTGTAAAAAATGTTGGACCTATAGGCATGATATTTATCATGTTTTCTTTAGGCTTAAATTTAACCACTAAAGATTTCTTAGAAATTGTAAAAAAACCAAGAAATTTAATAATTGCTTTAATCTGCCAAATGATAGTTTTGCCTGTAATAGGAATTATTATTATTTCCTTTTTTCCAATGCAGGCAGAGTTTCAATTAGGTGTTTTTTTATTATTAATATTGCCTTCAGCAGTAATGTCAAATTACGCAACAAAATTAGTTAAAGGAAATGTTGCCTTATCCATTACAATCACATCTTTTTGTGCTTTAGTTTCATTTATATCTATACCAATATTTTTAAAAATTTATTCATCTTTCTTTAAAGATGTTACATTTGATTTAAATTTACTGAAGTTTTCTGTCAGAATGTTTTTATTTATAGCCTTACCTACATTTGTAGGAATTCTAGTAAGAGGAAATTTTAAAAAATTCTCTGAACAAAATAATTTACGATTTGATAGAGCAGCTTTTTTCTTATTTATTTTCATTGTAATTATAGCAATATTTACCGAAAGAAATAATCTTGGAGGATACTTTGCAGATGTTGGTGCAATATCGTTTGTTGTAATTGTATCTATCTTAACATCAGTTTATCTAGTCACAAGATTTACACTCAAAGAAGTAAGAATACAAAGAACAATTATGATTGAGGCAATGTTACAAAACGGTGCTATGGGATTAATTGTTGGGGCTCAATTATTTCATGAACTTGAGTATATGACACCAATTGCTGTTTATGCTCTAATTCAATATGTGGCATTGATGTTTTACATAGGTAATATAAACATAAATAGGTTATCTAAAGCTTAGTGAAAAAAATATTTTTAATTTTATCAATATTCGCAACCATTAATTACAATAATGCTTATGCAAATCTAGAATCATTTAGCTGTGAAAATCTTTTAACAAAAAATAAGACCTTTATCGTTTATGGAAATAATTTTGCAAAAGAGGAAATGTCGCCAAATATCTGGCTCTTTTTTCAAAAAATTAAATTAGATAAAAATAATTTAAATATATTAAGTATTGATGATGATAAAACTATAAGAGAGTGGCAAATAGACATAGTCTCTGGAAAAGCTACCTTAACACCAATGTTTGACCCCTCATCAAATTGGTTATGCCTAAATACAGAGAAACAATTGATTGCACTAAATGATTTGTATAAAAGTGGAGCTTTGAGTGGATATGAGTTTGAAAAAGCTAAAAAAAAATTATTAAACAATTAATTGTTTAAATATAATACTTATCTTAAAAATTATTTATGAAAATCTTACTTATACGTTCAGAAGGTAATCAGACACACATAAATGATTTTATGAGCGATCTTTTACTACATGGTTTAAGACAACTTCATGGGTCCGAGGTAATAGATTATCCAGGTTGTTGGTACATGTACTCAGACGAAGTATTAAATAGAGAATATGACATTAATAAAATATGGGGCAAAGGATTTACAATAAATAACACACTAAATAATTACAATTCAATTGATAGAACTGATATAAAAAAAAAGATACAAGAAAAATATTTTGATCTTGTGATATACGGTTCAATAAGAAGATCAGATCAGTTTTTAGATGATGTTATTAAACACCAAAACAAAGTTATTTTTATAGATGGAGAGGATGATAACATTATTGATGAAAGATATGCTAAATCAGGTTTATATTTTAAGAGAGAATTATTAGAAAACAAAAATAATGTAGTACCTATAAGTTTTGCTGTACCAAAAGAAAAAATATTAAAAAATATTAACGAAAAACCATCTAATTTACTAGCCCCATTAGTTCCTGGTAGACTTAGTACATACATATATGAAAATGAACAAACATATTACGATATGTATTCAAATAGTATTTTTGCAATTACTAATAAAAAATTAGGTTGGGATTGTTTGAGACATTATGAAATTTTGATGAATGGTTGTATTCCCTTATTCTTTAATATTGATGATTGTCCGAAATTAATACTTAAAACATTACCTAAAGAAAGACTATCAGAAATTTATTCCAGTTTTCATAGTGTTTTGCAGCTTTATTCTCCCTTTAAAATTTATAAGAAAAAATTTTTATCTACTAAAAAAATATTTTCCTACATTCCAAGTATGTTTAAAAATAAAAGTGCATCTGCATTTTTGAAAGATAACTCTAATATATTAGAAATTAAAAATGAATTATTAAATCTTACAAAACAAAATCTTACAACAGAAATTCTAGCAAAATATGTTCTTAATAAATAAAAATTGTAATTTCTTATTTGAAACCAAAAATAAAAGTAGTATAAATCAATACGAATTTAATGGCGGGGTAGCTCAGTTGGTTAGAGCGCGGGACTCATAAGCCCGAGGTCAGTGGTTCGATCCCACTTCCCGCTACCATTATTTAATTGCTATTACATTTAAACTAATTGGAAAACCATAAGGCTTGTATTCACTTGTGTCGTCAAACAAGCCAAAAGAGTCGACTCTTTTAACTTCTGAAAAACCAGCACCTTTAAGATAATCATTCATAAATTCATAATTCCAACCAAAATAATGATAATCGTAATTATCAATCTGACCGCCATAAATCATGCGCATAGTATGAAATTTTATTTTTTTATTAGCTAATGGAGATACAAAAAAATGACAAAGAATTTCTAAATCTGGCACTGAAACATAAAACCTTCCACCTTTTTTTAAAATTCTAAAAATACCTTTAAATGTATTTTGCATTTTCTTTTGATTAATATGTTCAATGATATGGCTTGCATAGATTTCATCTATAGTCTCATTTTCAAATTGACTTAAATCCTCAACATTTCCAATATAATCTGGATTATGTTTTTCTTGAGCATTTAATATTTTCCAACCATCTTTTTTTGTTTCGCCACCGATATTTATTTTCATAATAGCAATTTATCATAAATACCAAAGAACTAATATAAAAAATTTTTAAGAATGTATTATTGTATTAATGGCAAGCAATTTTATATTTTTTTAATCTCCAATAATTGTAAGGCCATGGTGTTAAAAATCCTACTACTAACATTATTGGTACTACCCACCAAGTTAGCATTGCACCACCAGTAAGAAAATAGTCAGTAATGTTCATTGCAGCTTCCATACTAATCATTGAAATAAAGCTCATACCAATTGCTGTATTAAACGCTTTTGAAAAATTTAAGTTTTGCCTCATAAGAATTATTGTTTCAAGAATTATACTTGTAATTAATCCATTAATTATTGCCAATGTCATAATTCCTAGTATAGGAAAAGGAATTTTTGTTAATTGAAAAAATAAAATCGTTCCAAAGTCTCCTATTGAACAACCAAGTAAACACCATGCAGTGTTCTTTGCACTTCTATTCCATGTATGCTTACATGCCCAGTGAAAGCTAGATACAGATGATTTTTGCATTAATTATTTTATATCAACTTTAGCAATCATGCCAATTTGATAATGACCAGGAACATTGCATGCAATTTCAATGTTCATTGCATTTTCAAACTTCCAAACAATGTCACCTTTTTCATTTGGTTCTAGTAGCACACTGTTACTATGAGTATGACCCATTGACTTATCCATTTTAGCCATTTTTTTCATTTTATTCTTGTCAATTGAATTGGCTAATAAAATTTCATTTTCAACCATTTTCTCCATTTCTGGCTGATGTTTTTTGTGCATCATTGCATTAGCTATATTAAATTCATGAACTAATTCTCCAGCATTTACAACTTCAAATTTAATTGTTTCACCAGATTTTATATTAAAACTATTTGGCTCATAATAGTTATCATACATTATTACTTTAATTGTACGATTAACTTCCTCAGCCTTACCCAAGGATCCGATCATCATATTTTTATCAGCAAAAGACTTAAAGGAAATTAAAGTAAATAAAATTGTCAAAATTAATTTATTCATTATTTATAATAATTTCATATTTAACAATTTTAAAGTGATTTTTTGACCCATTGAAATATTTAATTAAATTAGGTAATAGATTTTATGATAAAAAAAACAATTATATTATTCTTCGTTCAATTTTTTCTTATTTATCCCTCATTTTCCATGGAAAAAGAGACTACTTTTAATAAAGAGTTATTCAACAAAGCCCAATCCGAAGGAAAAATTGTAGTAGTAAGTTCTTGGATAAAATATTGTTCCTCATGTGCCAGCCAAATGAAAGTTTTAAATAAAGCAAAAAATGAAGGCAAATTATTGGATATTAAATTCGAAAATATTGAATATTTTTCATTTGATGTAACAAATAAAGATATTGCTAACTTGCTAAACGTAAAATTTCAAACAACATTATTAATTTATAAGAATAATAAAGAAATTTACAGAAGTCTTGGAGAAACAACAGAAGATTTAATTTATGAGGCTTTAAAAAAAGTAATTTAATATTAAGTTAATTTTGTAAATTTTCTTATATTCATTGTTGAGCTAAGTGGCAACAAGCTTCTATTTAATTTTCCCTTTTTAATATTTTTATTATATTTTTTAGCAAATCTATAAACACTTTGAGATTTTCCACCTACATTAATTATGCCTTTTTTTTGGATAAGTTTGAAAAAAACTTTAGCTAAATCTTCATGAAACATAAAATTTGTTCTTAAGTTCGTATATCCTTTTTTGTGCAAGAAAGGCTTTTCCGTCATACATATTCTTAATATTAAAGAATTTTTATACATTTGTACTGCAGCCTCTCCCCCAAGTTTTGACCATGCGTAATTATTAAAAGGTAGCACTGCACTCTTTTCATCATAATAACCTTTTTTGGCAGGATAAATGTAATTAGACGAAAAATAAATCAACTTAATATTTCTATCAATACATGCTCTAACAACATTACAAGTTCCAATAATATTAGTCTCTATGCTAGTTATTATATTTCTATCATGAATATTCATAGGCCGTGATAAAGCAGCAGTATGGATAAAATATTTAGGTTTATTCTTTGATAAATATTTTTTAATACTTTTATAATTCTTTATATTTAGTTGATTTGATGTTGGATATAAAATTTTCTTATTTTTATGTATTCTTCTAAAAACACTGCCAAATTTACCTGATCCACCTGTAAAAATTATTTTATCTTTTTTTTTCATTAAAATTTTTAATAAATTGAGTAATCTTTTGAGCTTTACTGTCTTTTGATGATAATATTGGTTTTTTAATTCCCCATTTAACATTTAAGTCTTTATCATTCCATATTATTGACACTTCACTTGATTTATCCCTGTATTTTGTACAAGTGTACAAAATAATATTTTCTTTATCTAACCCAAGAATACCATGAGCAAAACCCTTCGGTACAAAAAAAGATTTACAGTTTTTTTCACTTAAAATAATTTTATGATGCTTACCAAATGTTTTAGAATTTGTTCTTAAATCAATAGCCACATCTAAAATTTTACCCTTTAATACTGTGATTAATTTATCTTGGGAATTTTTCTTTTGTAAATGTAAACCACGTAGAACATTTTTTTTTGATTTTGAAACTATAGTAAATATATTATTTTTATTAAAATAGTTTTGTTTAAATACTTCTCTCAACCATCCTCTAGGGTCACTAAATTTTTTCCCTTTTAAAATGTAAAGACCTTTAATATGAGTTCTAATTTTTCTCATAAAAACTAAATAAATTTTCTTAAATAATTTGAGTATTCACACTTTCCATAAAATTCAATTGATTTTAAAATTTGTTTCTTTGTGATCCATCTATTATTTAATGATATCTCCTCTAAACAAGCAATTTTAAACCCCTGTCTATTTTCAATTGCGGAAACAAATGCGCTTGTTTTATAAAAATCTTCTATTGATCCTGTATCTAACCAAGCACCACCACGACCCAAAATATCTGATTTAAGTTGTTTTTTTTTACAATATATATTTAATAAATCCGTTATCTCTAACTCTTTCCTTTTTGAAGGTTTAAGTTTTTTTGCGTACTCAACTACTTTTTTATCAAAAAAATATAACCCGGTAATTGCTAGGTCTGAAATAAATTTCTTTGGTTTTTCTTTAAGTAACTTAATAGTTCCAGTTTTATTAACTTTTGCAACACCATATAATTCTGGTTTAATTACTTTATGCAATATAACCTTTGCACCCTTTTTTAATTTGGTACACTCCAAAAGTTTAGATGATAAATTTTGTCCGTAAAAAAAATTATCCCCAAGTATTAATGCAACGTTTTGATTATTAATAAATTTTTCTCCTATTAAAAAAGCATCAGGTAATCCTTTTGGATGATTTTGTTCTTTATAAGTAATTTTTATTCCTAAATTATCACCATTAGGTAATATTTTTTTGTATTGATTCAGCTGACCTTTATTAACTATGATTAATATATCTTTAATTTTAGATAACATTAAAATAGACAATGGATAAAAAATTAGTGGTTTGTCATAAATAGGTAATAGTTGCTTATTTACTGCTTTAGTTAAAGGGCTCATTCTAGTTCCCTTTCCACCAGCGAGAATTATTGCTTTTTTAATCATTTAATTGAGCCTAATCTTTTTCTGATATCTCTTTTTTTTAATGAAGTATAGTAATTCATATTATTTAAATACCAATCAAAAGTATTTCTTAAACCAATTTTAAGATTTGTTTTTGACTTCCATTTTAATTTTTTAAATATTTTGTTGCTATTTAAAGCGTATCTAAAATCGTGTCCTGGTCTATCTTTTACAAAAATAATTTTAACTTTGTTTCCTAATTTAATTTTTTTTTTAGCTACACTTAATAATTGTTTTGCAATATCAATATTTTTAAAGTTTAAATTCGAACCTATATTATAAAACTCACCAACTTTTCCTCTCTCATACACTTTTAGCAAAGCCTCACAATGGTCCTTTACAAATATCCATTCTCTAGAATTTTTTCCTTTTGCATACAAAGGTAAAGGAAGGTTGTGAATTATATTATAAATTAATTTAGGAATTAATTTTTCTGGATGTTGATTTGGACCATAATTATTAGAACAATTTGTTACTATACCATTTAATTTATATGTTCTTATATATGAATATACTAAGTGATCTGAAGATGCTTTTGATGCTGCATATGGTGAGCTAGGTTTGTAAGCATCTGTTTCTTTACTTCTGCCACTTAATACATCACCAAAAACTTCGTCTGTCGATATGTGTATAAACTTAGATTTTTTGTTTTTTTTTTGAAATTCTTTGAAAATTTCTAAAAGATTATAAACACCAAAAATATTACTTTTAATAAATTGATCTGGATTATCAATTGATCTATCGACATGTGTTTCAGCAGCCAAATTAAATATTGCAGATGGTTTATATTTATTAAAAATAGTTTTTATTTTTTTATTATTATTGATGTCTAATTTATAAAATTTATAATTTGGTAAATTATTAAATTTTTTTGTGTTATAGTAATTTGAGGCATAATTTGCCTTATCAATATTTACTACAAAGTATTTTTTTTTTATTAATGTTTCAACGAGATTGCTACCAATAAAACCAAGTCCACCAGTTATAATAATATTTTTGTTCATTAAAAAATTTATGTATAATGAATTATATTTAATATATTAATTAATTATTGATATAAATTTAATTTTAATGGCAAAAATATGGTTCTAATTAATGATTTGACAGTCGTTATTGTTACTTACAAGACAAATGATCAAATTTTACATGAATGTATTCAATCAATATTAGGAAAAGCAAAAATATTAGTTATAGAAAATTCTGATGACAAAGAATTTAAGTTTAAATATGAAAATAAATATCCTAATTTAGAAGTCATTTTGACTGGTTCAAATCTTGGATATGGGGCTGGCAACAACAAAGGCATAAATCTTGTGAAATCAAGATATGTTTTAATTTCAAATCCAGATGTAATTTACGAAAATGATTTTTTTAGCAATCTAAAAACTTACATAGATAGCAATACAGATTTTAGTATAATTGGCCCAATGTACAGGTCAAGAGATTATGCAAGCCATGGATTTTTTGATGATTTAAAAAAAGAAAGTTTTAATAATGATACTAAAATAAATAAAAACCTAACAGAAACCCATTGGATAGTCGGTTGTACAATGTTTGTAGATTTAGATAAATTTGATAATAAAAATTTATTTGATGAAAATTTTTTTTTATTTTTTGAGGAATTTGATTTATGCAGACGTGTTTTAAATAATGGTGGAAAAATATTTGCAAGTAAAATCTTATACGTCAAACATTTAGGCCATAAGGGATCTGTTGCGGTTGATCCAAAATATGAGAAAGACTCCGTATTTCTCAGAAGTTGGCATTGGATGTGGTCATCTTTTTATTACTATGAGAAAAATTTTAGTTATTTTTATGCAATTAAATCTATGTATGGAAAATTTTTTAGATCATTAATTAAAATGGTCTATTATAGAATATTTTATAATAGTATAAAGTTTAAGATGTACCATGGAAGAGTAAGTGGTATTTGGAATAGACTAATTGGTAGAAAATCCTGGTACAGATTAAAAATTAATTAGTGTCCAGGAAATTCGATTAAATTTTCAACTTTATAACCTTTTTCAATTAATCCTTTACAACCACCTAAATCAAAAAGATTTATAACAAATATGAATGCTGCAACATTGCCATCAGATATTTTTACTAGTTTAGCGGCCGCCTCTGCAGTTCCGCCAGTAGCAATTAAATCATCAATAATAAGAACTTTATCATTTTTTTTAATAGAATCCTTATGCACCTCTATAGTCGCAGTACCATATTCTAATTCAAAATCTACTGAATGAGTATCTGCGGGTAATTTATTTTTTTTTCTAAGCATGATGAATGGTTTTTTTAAAATATATGAAACCGCTGAAGCAAAAACAAAACCTCTGGACTCAATAGCTGCAATCTTATTAAAATCTAATTTTTTCGATCTATTCACAATTTGATTAATGGTTTCTTCAAATGCTTTCTCATCTTTAATTAAAGTTGTGATGTCTCTAAATAAAATACCTTTTTTTGGATAGTCTGGTATAGATCTTATAAATTTTTTTAAGTCCATTTAGATTTGTGTTATATGATTAAATAAACTATCTTTTAAATATGGCAAACAATAAATTAGCAATTATCGGTGGTAGCGGATTGTATGATGTAGAAGAATTTAAGAGCAGAGAATTGCTAGATATTAAAACCCCATGGGGAGATCCATCAGACAAAATATTAAAAACTAATTACAATGAAAAAGAAATTTATTTTTTACCTAGACATGGTAGGGGTCATTACATTAATCCATCAAAAATAAATTTTAGAGCTAATATTGACGCTCTAAAACAATTAGGTGTTACTGATATTGTCTCTGTTTCAGCTGTTGGGTCTTTAAAAGAGGAGTTGTCACCAGGTAAATTTGTGATTATTGACCAATTTATTGATAGGACTTTTGCGAGAAATAAAACTTTTTTTGACAATGAGATTGTTGCCCATGTATCTATGGCTCACCCAACCTCAATTGGATTAATGAATGCTTGCGAAGAGGCTATAAAAAAAGAAAAAATTGATTATCAACGAAATGGTACCTACGTAGTAATGGAAGGACCACAATTTTCAACATTAGCAGAATCTAATTTATATAGATCTTGGAAAGCGGATGTAATTGGAATGACTAATATGCCAGAAGCAAAATTAGCTAGAGAGGCTGAGATAAGATACGCATCAGTTTCAATGGTGACAGATTATGACTGTTGGCATCCCGATCATGAAAATGTTGATGTTCAACAAGTAATTAAAGTTCTCTTAGATAATGCCTCTAAAGCAAAGAATATGATTAAAAATTTGGTTGATATTTTTGAAAATCATATAGACCCTAAAGATCCAACAAATAATTGCTTAGATGTAGCAATAATCACTGCACCTGAAAAAAGAACACAAAAAACAAAAGATAAACTAAAAACAGTTGCGGGCAGGGTTTTAAATAAATGAAAATAGACGGAAAAGAATATCGTACTATTTGGTTTGAAAATAATGTTGTTAAAATAATTGATCAAACAAAGCTTCCTCATCAATTTGTTATTAAAGATCTACAAACAGTTAAAGATGCAATAAATGCAATCAAAGTAATGGAAGTAAGAGGTGCTCCTTTAATAGGAGCTACCGCAGCATATGGATTAGTTTTAGCTATATTAGAAAATAATGATCAATCTTTTTTAAAAAAATCAGCTGAGGATTTGATAAAATCAAGACCAACTGCAATTAATTTAAAATGGGCAGTGGACAGAATGATCAATAAACTTTCAGGCGTTAATAGTGAAAAAATTTTAGATATTGCGTTGAATGAAGCAAAGGAAATTTGTGAAGAAGATATTAAATTTTGTGAAAATATCGGATTGAACGGTCTAAAAATAATTGAGGAAATTTATAATAAAAAAAAAAATACAGTGAATATTTTAACTCATTGTAACGCAGGATGGCTTGCAACAATTAATTGGGGAACAGCAACCTCACCAATTTATCATGCACACAAGAAAGGTATCCCGGTTCATGTTTGGGCAGATGAAACTAGACCAAGAAATCAAGGTGCAAATCTCACTTCTTACGAATTAAACGAAGAAGGAATTAAAAATACAATAATTGCAGATAATACTGGTGGTATTTTAATGCAAAGAGGTGAAGTTGATATGTGTATTGTTGGAACAGATAGAACTCTAGCAAATGGTGATGTTTGTAACAAAGTTGGAACTTATCTTAAAGCATTAGCCGCTCATGATAATAAAATTCCTTTTTACGTAGCTCTTCCAAGCTCAACAATTGATTGGAATATAAAAGATCAAAAAGAAATACCCATTGAGGAGAGAAGTTCTGAAGAGTTATCTCACATAGAAGGTATTGATAGTGAGGGAAATTTAAAAAAAATACAAATATATCCAAAGAAAAGTAAAGCAATGAATTTAGCATTTGATGTTACACCTGCAAAATATGTTACTGGTTTAATTACTGAAAAAGGTATTTGTGAAGCATCTACAGAGGGATTAAAAAGACTATTTAAATGAATAATTTAGAAAAAAGAAAAGAATTAATTAAATATTCAATTAAACTTAATACTACGAACTTATCTCCTTTAAGATCTGGAAATATCTCTGTAAGAAGTATTGAAAATAGTGTTGAGGGTTTTTTAATAACTCCTTCAGGAAAAAAATACGACTCACTTAAAGAGGAGGATATAGTTTTTGTATCTAATGA
>CACASB010000001.1 GCA_902535155.1 uncultured Pelagibacteraceae bacterium | reverse complement strand
TCAAAGTCAAGCCGTAGCATCTGTGGGGCAAATCGAGTTAATGAATTTGTTTAAGGAGGTTTTTATTAATGAAAAAATTAATATCTCTCAAATATTACTTACGCTTGAAGATACTGAAAAAAGAAGAAGAGCAATAAATGCTAAAAGGACCATTGAAAATTTATTTAATCTTAACTATGTTCCAATTGTTAATGAAAATGACACTATCGCAACATCTGAAATTAAGTATGGCGACAATGATAGACTTGCCTCTAGAGTTGCTCAAATCTCTAATGCTGATTGCCTAATTTTGCTATCAGATGTAAATGGACTTTACACAAAAAATCCAAAGTTACATAAAGATGCTAAATTAATAAAAAAAATTGAAAAGATAGATCAAAATATAATTAAATTAGCATCAGGAAAAACTAGTGAATATGGATCAGGTGGTATGAAAACTAAAATTGATGCTGCTAAAGTCTGTGCGTTGTCTGGATGTAAGATGGCAATTGCTAATGGTTTGAAAGAAAGGCCTTTAAGTAATATTTTAGATAAGAAGATGTGTACTTGGTTTATTCCTAAAATTTCAAAATTAGATGCAAGAAAAAAATGGATTGCCAGCACTTTACATACTAAAGGATATTTAAGAATTGACGAGGGAGCACAAAGAGCCTTACAAAAGGGAAAAAGTTTACTTGCAGCTGGTGTGAAGAGTATTGGAGGTTCATTCAACAAAGGCGATCAAATTAAAGTAATTGGAAAAAATAATTTGGAATTAGCAATAGGTTTAAGCTCTTTTTCATCTGACGAAATTACTAAAATTAAAGGTTACCAGTCAAGTAAGATTGAAGAATTGTTGGGCTATAAAACAAAATCCGAAGTTATTCATAAAGATGATATGGTTGAAATTTAGAATGAAAAAATATTTACAAAAGTTAGGTCAAGAGTCTTACAAAGCAAGTTTAGAAAAAGTAGACACTAATAAAAAAAATAAAGTTTTATTAAAATTTAGTTATTTGTTAAAAAAAAACATCAATAAAATTTTAAGACAAAACAAAAAAGATATAAAATTCGCTAAAATAAAAAATATTAATAAAAACTTGATTTCAAGACTTGAGCTAAATGAATTTAAGCTTAATTCAATAATAAAAACAATAATTGAAATAATAAAATTAAAAGACCCTGTAGGTGTCATTTTAGATAAATGGCAAAGACCAAACGGTTTAAAAATAAAAAAAATATCCATTCCAATAGGTGTAATTGGTGTAATTTACGAGAGCAGACCAAATGTTACTGTAGATCTTTCTTGTCTTTGTTTTAAATCTGGTAATTCAGTAATTCTTAAAGGAGGGTCTGAAGCTTTTTTTACTAATAAAATATTTGTTAAATTATTCCGGGACTCTCTAAAAGCTAATAAGGTAAATGTAAATTATGTTCAATTTATCGATAAAAAAGACAGAAAGATTGTTAAGTATCTTCTTAAAGATATGGCAAATTATATTGATGTGATGATCCCAAGAGGAGGTAAAAACCTTGTCAAAACTGTTAAAAATTTATGCAATGTTCCTGTAATCGGTCACTTAGAAGGCATTTGCCACACGTTTATTGATAAAAAAATAAATCTAAAAATGGCAAGAAATATAATTATAAATGCAAAAATGAGAAATGTTAGTATATGTGGTGCTACTGAAACATTATTAATTCATAAAGATTGTCCAAAAAGGGAAATAAATTTGGTACTCGATGATTTGATAAATAATAATTGTTTAATATATGCAGATAATAAATCTAGAAAAATTTTTAATGGCAATCTCAGAAAAGCAACTTACAAAGATTGGAGTAAAGAATATCTTGACTCAAAAATTTCCGTTAAAATTGTAAATGATGTCTTAGAAGCAGTTCAGCACATCAATAAATTTGGGACTATGCATACAGACTCTATAATAACAAATAACACTACAAATGCCGACTATTTTGTTAGTAATGTCAAAAGTTCTATAGTCATGCATAACACATCTACTCAATTTGCTGATGGAGGAGAATTAGGATTTGGTGGCGAAGTTGGAATTTCTACAAATAAATTACCTCCAAGGGGTCCTGTAGGATTAAATCAATTAGTATCATTCAAATATCACGTAGCTGGTAATGGACAAATCAGAAAATAGATTAAAATATAAAATTGAAGATAAAATTGGTATATTAGGAGGTACTTTTGACCCCCCTCATAAAGGACATTTGAAAATTTCTCAGCTTGCCAAAAAAAAATTTAATTTAAAAAAGGTTATTTGGGCCATTACAAAAAAGAACCCATTTAAAACAAAAAGTTATTTTGATTTAAACAAAAGAATAAAGCTTTCAAGAAATTTAACAAAAAATCAAAAATATATTAAAATTGATTTTTTTGAGAAAAAAATCAATTCAAATAAAACAATAAATCTTATCAAGCATTTTAAAGATAAAAATAAAAAAAGAGAAATATATTTTTTATTAGGAGCAGATAATCTAATAAATTTTCATAAATGGAATAATTGGAGAAAAATCCCAAAATTTTGTAAAATTGCGGTTTTCGATAGAAAAAGTTTTAAAACAAAGGCTAAAAGATCTCTAGCGTATAAATCGTTAAAAAATAAAGGTCTTATTTATATTAATTTTAAGAAGATCAATATTTCATCTTCTAAAATAAGAAATTTTTGGTATGATTAATAATTAATGGTTAAAAAAACCAATCTTAAAAATTTAATAATAGAAACATTAGATAATAACAAGGCTCTAGACATAATTTCAATTGACTTAAAAGATAAGTCTTCAATTGCAGATTATATGATCATTGCGAGTGGAACTTCCTCAAGACATATCCAATCGTTGTCAGAACAGGTATTAGATAAATTTAAGGAAAATGGACTAAATCAATGTAAAATTGAAGGAAAAGATAGTGCTGAATGGAAACTTGTTGATGGAATTGATATTGTTGTTCATATTTTTAATCCAGAGAAAAGAAAATTCTATGAGCTTGAAAAAATATGGTCTGAATTAATTCCAAAAGAAAGAGTAATTGTTTAATGAATAATAAAAGTATATTTATCGTAATAATTTTTTTTATTTTATATTTTGGGAAAGTTGGTGCTCAAGAAGAAACTGTTTACGACAAGATAGATCTTTTTGGAGAAGTTTTAGACAAAATAAATAAAGAATATGTCGAAGAAGTAGATCAATCAGAAACTATGGATGCAGCGATTAATGGTGTTTTGCAATCATTAGATCCATATTCTTCATATATGTCTCCGAAAAATCTAGAGGAGATGCAAACAGAAACCAAAGGTGAGTTTGGGGGTTTAGGTATAGAAGTTGGTATGGAGGCCGGTGTTGTGAAAGTTATATCACCTCTTGATAATTCACCTGCTGAAAGAGAGGGAGTTAAGGCTGGAGACTACATTGTCAAAATAAATGATACTCAAGTTCAAGGTAAAACATTGAATGAGGCAGTTGAATTAATGAGAGGCCCAGTCGGATCAACTTTAGAAATTACTATAAGAAGAGTGGGATTAAGAAAATCGTTAATTTTTAATATAACTAGAGAAATTATTCAGGTTGCATCTGTTAAATCTGAGGTACTTGATGAAAAAATTGGGTATATTCGTCTCACATCATTTAATGAAAATAGCGACGACCAAATTAAAAAGAAGATTAAAGAATTTAAAAAAAATAAAAAGATAGATGGATATATTTTAGATTTAAGAAATAATCCAGGTGGATTACTTGGTCAAGCAATTAAAATATCAGATTTTTTTTTAGATGATGGCGAAATAGTATCGACCAAAGGAAGAAAGAAGAATGAAAACCAAAAATGGTTTGCAAGAGAAGGTGATATTATTAATGGTAAAGCCCTTATAGTTTTAATTAACAAAGGCTCTGCTTCAGCATCAGAAATAGTTGCGGGAGCTCTGAAAGACCACAAACGAGCAGTGTTAGTCGGTGAGAAAAGTTATGGAAAAGGGTCAGTACAATCAATTATACCTTTGAAAAATCGTGGTGCAATTAGGTTAACTATCTCAAAATATTACTTGCCATCAGGAAAATCAATTTCAGAGGTTGGGGTTATCCCAGATATTACTGTGGAAGAAGAGTCTGATGATTTTAGAATTCTTTCGGAAAACGATAACCAGCTTAAATTTGCTAGAAAATTATTTACTGGATAATTTTATGCAGGAAAAGTTTAAAAATTTACCTTTGAGAATAGGTGTGGGTATTATTCTTCTAAACAGAGATAATAAAGTTTTTGTAGCAAAAAGATTAGATAATCCAAACAATTATTGGCAGATGCCGCAAGGTGGTGTAGATGGAAATGAAAAATTTTTAGACGCGGCACTAAGAGAGCTTGAGGAAGAGACAGGAGTAAAAAATGTAGATTTAATAAAAGAGATTGAAGGCTATCAAACATATTTTTTACCTGAAAATTTGCTTGGGATAATTTGGAGAGGTAGATACAAAGGACAAAAGCAAAAATGGTTTTGTATGAGATTTAAAGGTAAAGATGAAGAGATAAATATTAAGACAAAAAAACCAGAGTTTTCAGAATGGAAATGGATCGATTTAGAGGAAATTACTAAAAGGGTTGTAGATTTTAAAACCCATGTTTACAAAAACTTAAAAACTGAAGTAAAAAAAATTTTATTTAATTAATTTTTATAGAATTTAGGACCTCAATTTTTTGATCTAAAATAAATTTTTCTTGATCTCTAATATTTTCTTTTTTTAAGCCTTCGTATGCATCGTTAATTATATTATCAATATTATTTTGATTTATATTTTTTAAATTGAAAATTTTACTTGTAAGAATCGATAACGTATTTTCTTTAAATTCAACAATGCCATCGTCCACATAAAAATTCATGGTTTCATTTTTTGATTTAACATCAATAATTCCAGGTTTTAGGAAAGAAATTAAAGGGATATGGTCTCTTAATATGCCCATATATCCTTCAATAGTAGGTATAACTACTTCTTCAGTATCATTTTTTAATAAAATAGATTCTTCAGGACTTATTATTTCTAAATTAAATTGTTCCATCTAAGCTGCAGCTTCCTTTGCCATTTTTTCAGCTTTTTCAATTGCTTCTTCAATTGTACCAACCATGTAAAAAGCAGCCTCGGGTAAATGGTCATATTCTCCTTTGCATATTGCATCAAACCCTTTGATAGTTGAGTCTAAATCAACAAGTTTTCCAGGGGATCCTGTAAAAACTTCTGCAACAAAAAATGGTTGAGATAAAAATCTTTGTATTTTTCTTGCTCTTGCAACTACTAATTTATCCTCTTCAGATAACTCATCCATACCAAGAATTGCGATAATATCTTGAAGAGATTTGTATGTTTGTAAAATTTTTTGAACTTCTCTTGCAACTCTATAGTGCTCATCACCAACTATACGGGGATCCAAAATTCTTGACGTTGAGTCTAGAGGATCAACCGCAGGATAAATTCCAATTTCAGCAATTTGTCTTGATAATACAGTTGTTGCGTCTAAATGAGCAAAAGACGTAGCAGGTGCAGGATCTGTTAAATCATCAGCAGGTACATAAATTGCCTGGACAGAAGTGATTGATCCTTTATTTGTGGTAGTGATTCTCTCTTGCAAATTTCCCATATCTGTAGCTAAGGTTGGTTGATATCCAACTGCTGAAGGAATTCTGCCAAGTAAAGCTGACACCTCTGAGCCTGCTTGTGTAAATCTAAATATGTTATCAACAAAGAACAGAACGTCTTGTCCTTCTTGATCTCTAAAGTACTCTGCAACTGTTAAACCCGTTAAAGCTACCCTAGCTCTAGCTCCAGGTGGTTCGTTCATTTGTCCATATACAAGCGCAGCCTTTGACCCTGTTCCTTCAGGTTTTATGACACCAGACTCGATCATTTCATGATAGAGGTCGTTTCCTTCTCTTGTTCTTTCTCCCACGCCCGCAAAAACTGAAAAACCACCATGTGCTTTTGCAACATTATTAATTAATTCCATAATAAGCACAGTTTTTCCTACCCCTGCACCCCCAAATAAACCAATTTTTCCACCTTTTGCATACGGTGCTAGAAGATCAATAACTTTTATACCTGTCACTAATATTTCTGTTTCAGTTGATTGATCATTGAATTCAGGTGCCGATCTATGAATTGGCCAGCTTTCGCTAGTCTTTACATCTCCCTTTTCATCAATTGGTTCACCAATTACGTTGATAATTCTTCCTAATGTTTCAGGTCCAACAGGAACTTTGATTGGAGAGCCAGTATCTAAAACTTCATCACCTCTTTTTAGACCCTCTGTTGCATCCATAGCTATTGTCCTTACACTAGACTCGCCAAGATGCTGTGCTACTTCTAATACAAGTCTATTACCATTATTATTACATTCTAAAGCTGTTAAAATTTCTGGTAATTCTCCATCAAATTTAACGTCAACTACCGCTCCAATAATTTGTGTGATATTTCCTTTTCTCATATTATAAACTTTCTGCTCCTGATATTATTTCAATTAATTCTTTTGTAATTGCTGCCTGACGGCTTCTATTATACTTAATAGTTAGTTTGTCAACCATATCACCTGCGTTTCGGGTTGCATTATCCATTGCGCTCATTCTTGAGCCTTGTTCGCTAGCTGAATTTTCTAACATTGCTTTAAAGATTTGAGTCGAAATATTTTTAGGTAATAAATTTGATAAGATTTCATCTTCATCGGGCTCGAATTCATAATTTTGCTCTGATGTCTCATTTTTTTTCTCAGAAGTTTTTAGTGGGATAATCTGTTGTTCCTGGGGTATCTGAGTTATCACATTTTTAAATTGATTGTAAAAAATTGTACATATATCAAATTCTTTTTTTTCAAACTTTTCAATTATAGTTTTTCCAACTTTATCAGCATCAAAATAATTTGCATTTTTTGATTCTTTAAAAGAAATTCTTTCAATAATTTTATCTTTATAAAGTCTCTTAAGTTGATCATATCCCTTGGAGCCAACTGTAATAATTTTTAATTCTTTATCACTATCAGAAAGTTTCTGAAAAAAAGCTTTTGCTTTTTTTATTATATTCGAATTAAATCCGCCACATAATCCTCTATCTGCTGTCATCACAACACAAAGATGTACCTTATCTTCTCCTGTCCCAACAAGAAGTTTTGGGGCATTTTCAAAATCTGTTATACCATTTGAAAGGTTAAGTATAATATTGTTCATTTTTTCAGAATAGGGTCTTCCACGTTCTGCATTTTCTTGTGCTCTTCTTAATTTTGCTGCAGCAACCATTTTCATTGCTTTAGTAATCTTTTGAGTAGATTTAACACTTGATATTCTTTTTTTTAAATCGTCTAAACTTGCCATTTCAATTAAAATTTTTCTTGAGATCTGAAATAATCTCTTTTAATAATTTTTCATTTTCTTCATCAAGCTTTCCAGATGAGGAGATTGTCTCAATTATTTCAGGTTTTTCTGATCTACACTTTTCAATAATAGTAGTTTCAAATCTTGCAATATCTTTTTGCTCGATGTCATCTAAATATCCCTTAACTCCGCAGAATACTGAAATAACTTGTTCAGCCACGGTCATTGGTGAATATTGTTTTTGTTTTAAGAGCTCAGTAAGTTTTGCTCCTCTATTTAGCAATTTTTGAGTAGATGCATCTAAATCTGATCCGAATTGAGCAAAAGCAGCCATTTCTCTATACTGCGCTAATTCAAGCTTCATAGAGCCAGATACACTTTTCATAGCTTTAGTTTGAGCTGAGGATCCAACCCTAGACACGGAGAGACCTACGTTAATTGCTGGTCTAATTCCTTGATTAAATAATTCTGTTTCTAAAAATATTTGTCCATCTGTTATTGAAATTACGTTCGTAGGAATAAATGCCGATACATCACCGCCTTGCGTTTCGATAATAGGAAGGGCTGTCAAAGATCCACCACCATGTTCATTGCCAAGTTTTGCAGCTCTTTCAAGTAGTCTACTATGTAAATAAAATACATCTCCAGGATAAGCTTCTCTACCTGGAGGCCGTCTCAAAAGTAAAGACATCTGCCTATATGCAACAGCTTGTTTTGATAAATCATCATAAATAATTAAAGCATGCATTCCATTATCTCTAAAATATTCTCCCATGGCGCAACCTGTATAAGGTGCTAAAAATTGAAGTGGTGCAGCATCAGATGCAGTGGCAGCAACTATAGTTGTATATTCCATTGCACCAGCTTCCTCTAAAGTTTTTTCTATTTGTCTAACTGTTGATCTTTTTTGACCAATGGCAACATAAACGCAGTATAATTTTTGTTTCTCATCTTGAGATTGGTTGATTTTTTTTTGATTGATAATAGTATCAATTGCAACAGCTGTTTTTCCAGTCTGTCTATCACCAATTATCAGTTCTCTTTGCCCTCTTCCAATAGGAACTAAGCTGTCAATTGATTTTAACCCAGTTTGCATTGGTTCATTAACTGATTTACGCGGAATTATTCCTGGAGCTTTTACTTCAACTCTAGATCTTTTAACTTTTTTATCTAATGAACCTTTTCCATCGATAGGATTTCCCAAACCATCTACTACTCTGCCTAATAATTCTTTCCCGATAGGTGTATCTACAATTGCACCAGTTCTTTTAACTGTGTCACCCTCTTTAACTGCTCTATCATCTCCAAATATAACAACCCCAACATTATCACTTTCAAGATTTAACGCCATTCCCTTTGAACCATCAGAAAATTCAACCATCTCTCCTGCTTGGACATTATCGAGACCATAAATTCTAGCAATACCATCACCAACAGATAAAACTTGTCCAATTTCAGTTACTTCTGATTTATCTCCAAATTTTTTTATTTGTTCTTTTAATATCTTGGTTACTTCTGAAGGGTTAATATCCATTTAGACCTCTATCATTTGAGATTTGATTTGTTTAAGTTTATTTTTCATAGAATTATCAATCATTATACTTCCAACTTGAATTATAAGTCCTGAAATTAAATCTTTGTCAACTTTGTAATTTAGGTTGATTTTTGAACCAAATTTGGCAAAGAGATCTTTTTTAATATTATTTACTTCGTCTTCTTTAAGATCTTTGGCCGATATTAATTTCGCTTCGATCTCGCCTTTTTTAAAAGAGCAATATAAAATAAAATCTTTTAAAATTTTATCTAAATAAAAAAGTCTTCGCTTACTTACTAAAAATCTTAAAAATTTACCCAGTATAGGATTTAAGTTAAATTCTTGTACAAAAGCATTTAACATTTTAGTTTGGTCAACTTGTTTAAATAGAGGATTTTTAATAAAAGCATTAAATTCTTTTATTGTTTCTAAAGCCTTTTTAATAGATTTGGCTTGATTTTGAATTTCATCAATTGATTTAGTCTCGATTGATAATTCATATAAAGCTTGAGAGTAACTATTAAAGGACATTTTGTGTAAATATTTTCAAGTTAATTATAATTTGTGATTAAAATTTCAAATTAATTAGCATATAGCCTAGACACGATCAAGCTACAGGTGAAAAAAAAGTCCTTTTTTTTCTTTGTTAATTGAAGTTTATTGGATCAACATCAACTGAAAGTTTTATTTGGACCGGTAGTTTAAAATTTTTTATTGTATTTTGTATTTGTTGCTGAATATTCATATTTTTATTTGATCTGACAAGTATTCTATTTCTATATTTACCCCTAATTTTATAAATAGGTGCATTTACAGGACCTAAAATGTTTCCCTGAGTTTTTTCTTTAAGTAAGGTCACAAGATCAAATGCAGTTTTTTCTGACATTGAGGCATCCATACAACTTATTATAATTGACACAAACCTTTCAAAAGGTGGTAATTTAAATTTTTTTCTCAATTCAAGTTCTTTTTCTAAAAATATATATGGGTCTGGGTTTATGATTTGAGATATTACATCATTTTTTTTATTTATTGTTTGAAAATATACTTTTGATGGCTTGCCTTCTCTTCCGGCACGTCCTGACAATTGATGGTATAATTGCACAGTTTTTTCTACACTTCTTATATCAAAGCCTCTTGAAGCTAAATCTATATCTAATATTACTATACAATTTAAATTTGGAAAATGAAAACCTTTTGATATTAGCTGAGTTCCAACCAAAATTTTAGTTTCATTTTTAACAATTTTTTGTATTTCAGTTTGTGAATTTCTTTTATTAATTGTGTCGCTTGAAAAAATTGCAGTTTTTTTTCCTGGAAAATTTTTTTTTACTTCTTCTAATATTTTTTCAACACCTAAACCACTGTAAATAAATTCACATTTTTCATTGTCAACTTTGCAAATTGTTTTTAAATTATTTTTGTAACCACAATAGTGACATAAAATCTTGTTGATCTTTTTGTGATAAACAAGATTAATTGAACATTTTGGGCAAGTGAAATTTTTTAAACATTTTTTACAAATTACAAAAGGGGAGTATCCTCTTCGATTAACAAAAAATAATACTTGATCATTTTGCTTTAAATGATTTTGAACTTTGTTAATAATTTTCTCAGAAAGTAAACTATTTTTAATTTTTTTTTCTCTTGTTAAATCAATTGTCTCATATTCAGGTAATCTTGCATTTTTATATCTCTTTAGTATTCGATGAGAAAAATACTTTCCTTTTATAATGTTGTTATATGTTTCAACAGAAGGTACGGCAGAAATTAAATTTATTGGAATGTTTTCATAAGATGCTCTTGATATTGCCATGTCTCTTGCATTATATGATACTCCCTCATCTTGTTTAAAAGATTGATCGTGTTCTTCATCAACAACAATTAAACCTAACTTATTAAAAGGCAAAAAAAGAGATGATCGTGCACCAATAACCGCTTTAATTTTTCCACTGCATAAACCGCTCCATATTTTCTTTTTATTTTTTGATGTAACTCCAGAATGCCAAATGGCTGGTTTAAAACCAAAAAAATCTATAAATTTTTTTTCAAATTCTCCTGTTAGACCTATTTCAGGCAATAATATAAGTACTTGTTTCTTTTGATTGATTTTATCTTTTATAAGATTGAAATAAACTAGTGTTTTGCCTGAGCCTGTTGTGCCTTGAAGCACATTAACGCAGAATTTATTATTTTTTTTTGATAGATTGGTAAAACACTTAAGTTGTTCATCATTTAATTTATATACAGTTTTTTTAATTATTGAATCATACTCTAAGAAGTTATCATTTATATTGTTTTCAATTGCTTGATTACTTAATAAATGAAGCTTCAAGGTCATCCCTTTTGGAACTATGTTGTATTTTGAGAACCAATTAAGAAAATTTATAGTAGTTTTTTTTAATGGTTTAACATCTAATTTTTTTGATATACTTTTTAATTTAAATTTTTTTGATTGATTTTGTTCAAATTCATTCCAAACGACACCATTAACTTTTTTTTTTCCAAAAGGAACTTCTACGTAGTCACCAACATTTAGATTTATATCAGAATTGTAAGTAAATGGATGATCAAATATATTGGGAATAAGAACTGGAAACTTCATTAGTAATATAAAACTTATATTAACACCTAAACTGATTTTTCAATAGAATGAAGTTAAAAATAGACCTAAAGGGCTAGATTTAGACAATGAACACTAAAAAGTTTTTTGTCATCAACCCAGGTTTTCTCAATTTTCCATCCAGCCTCATTAGCTAAATTTTTAAAGGATTTTATTGTATACTTATGGGAATTCTCAGTATGTATTTCCTCATTTTTTTTAATCAAATATTTTGAACTATTGATTTTGATCTTATTATTTTTTTTTGATCTTAACCTCATCTCAACTCTTTTTTTTGATTTATTATAAATCGCTAAATGTTTATAGGAATTTAAGTTTATGTTCCCGCCCAATTCAGTATTTATTCTTCGTAAAATATTTTTATTAAATTTTGCAGTTACACCTTTTTTGTCATTGTAAGCAGAAATTAGAGTTGGAATATCTTTTACTAAGTCTGCACCAATGATAATTTTTTTTGCTTTAAATTTTGATTTAAGCATTTTCAAGAATTTTACAGCATCTTTTTTTTCAAAATTCCCAATAGTTGATCCAGGGAAAAAAATAGTTATATTTTCTGATGAATTAATTTTAAAAGGTAGTTTATTATTTTTTGAGAAATCATATCCTTTCGGAGTAATAGTTACTTTTGGAAATTTTTTTTTAAAACTTTTAGATATTTTAGTTATATAATCTTCAGAAATATCTAAAGGTATATATTTTTTTGGTTTATCTAAGCTGCTGAGAAAAATACCTATTTTTTTAATGTCTCCAGCACCTGGTTCAATTAAAACTGCTTTCTCGCCTATTTTATTAGCAATTTCAATTTTGTTATCCTTTAAAATTTTTCTTTCAGTTCGCGTCGGATAATATTCTTTCAGCTTCGTAATTTGTTCAAAAAGTTTTGATCCATGGAAATCATAAAACCATTTAGAGCTTAATTTCTTATTCTTCTTACTTAAACCACGACTTACTTCTTGTAAAAATGATTTCATTTTATATCACCCACAACTAAAAGACGACTAATTGGCATTGAAAATCTTCCTTGTCTTTCAGCATCAGTACTTTCTTTGAATATTGCCAGCAGGTTAGATAAACTTTTTATCATTAATTTTTTTTTCTCTGGCTTCAAGACAAATGCAGCATAGAAAAATCCTGCTGCAATTTCAGCTATTTGAGTAACTGGTCCCTCCATAGATACAACGTTTGTTTCGATAGTTATATTTGATTTTGGGAAAGCCTTATGTACAAGACTATTAAGGCTTTCAGATCCTCGAACTCTTGGATCACCTAAATCAATCTCTCCATAATTAGGTATTTCTTCTTGAACATAACTATAAATTAAATCGTGTACCTCTTTATAACCTGGCGCTGCATTCATTGGTCCGTCAACCAATGCTGCAAACCGACCCTGAGAAGTTAAAACTCGTTTGACTTCATCTAACACAGGAGCTATTGGGTCCATTAATGTTAAAGCCCAATGACATAGCACTATGTCAATAGAATTATCGTGTATCACTGACAAATTTTGTGCTTTTGACTCGAAGAGACTAGTTCCACTGTTAACAAGACGTGTCTTAGCTAATGCTAATTCTTCAGGACACATGTCTATACCTTTTAAATTTAAATTTTTGTTGCGATCAAATAAGATTTTTAATAGCGGCCCAGACCCACAGGCAAGATCTAATACACATAAACTCTTATCATTAGGTACAAGTTCGGCTAACCATTCGTAGCTATTGCGTCCATTTTTATCGCGACAAGAGCTTGCACACATTTCGGTAAATCCAGTATATTCTTGGTGGACTATTTTTAAATGATCAACTAAGGCATTGCTATCAGGATGTAGGTTACGAGCAAGACTCTCAGTCCAGATTGAATTTAGTCCCTTATGATTATTTATATCTTTCATGGTTTGTCTTTAACTGGCCAACAAATTGGATTTAGCGGACTAGCGGCTATGTCCCCTGGTTTAACATTAGGCATAAACTTCTGCCAATCACCTGACACCATGGTAGGTGCATTAACTACTCTCGCTCCATCTCGGTAGTAAGTATTGGCTAGAGCTACACGGCTTCGATTAGTACGATTGCTTGAGGCAGTATGAAAATTTAAATTATGGTGAAAGCTAACTTCACCCAGTTCAAAAGGAGTTTCATTAACGCTTACATTATTTTTCAAAAATACATTTGAAATCCCACAGTCATATCCAGTGCCAGTCTTTTCAAATTTAACATCGTTAACTAATTTGTGAACATCGAGTGGATAGGCAAAAGAAAGTGGTCCCATCTCAAGAGGGATTGGTTGTGCTGGCACCCAGGCAGTAACTACGTCATTAGTATCAAGCGGAAAATGGTGATCATCAAAGTGCCACGGTGTACGACCACAACCAGTTTGTTTAGCCAACACATTATCATGATAAAGTCTAACAGCTGGTACTGCAAGAAGATCTGCTGAAATTTGACCTAAACGCGGTGATAATACGTAAGCACGAAGAAGTGCGTTGTCAGGCCAAATTATTTCAAGACTTAGGAAACGGTTGTGAGCTTCTTTATCTGGGTCAACCTTAAACTCCTCTTTTAATAAATTGATTAATTCAGCTCTAAGTTTTAGCACAGCTCCAGGCGAGAAAACCCTCTTAAGTTTTATGAAACCATTTTTTTTAAAAAAATCAATTTGATCATTAGTCAAATGATAAGGCTTAGCTAATTCTAAGATAACTTCATCATCACTGGGTATTTCAATATCTGGTAATGGATCAGCATTAATGAGTTCGCTTTTTTTATTATCATTATCTGCAAGACTAACATACCAGTCCCACCACGCTTGATTATCCTTATCCCAAGGCTTGTTAATATCGGTATTATCAGAATTTTTATATTTTAATTTGTTATTAGAATTTGTCATTTGGGATGTTGATATAGTTTTATTTAATTTTAAAAAGAGCGCGTTTTGACATATTATTATATAGGATTTTAAGAATGAATCTGTCTTTTATCAACTGATAGTGCAGCTTCCTTGATTGCCTCAGAAAATGTAGGGTGTGCGTGGCAAGTCCTTGCTATATCCTCTGAACTTGCACCAAATTCCATTGCGACTGCCATTTCAGCAATCATTTCCCCTGCGTGAGGACCAATAATATGAACTCCTAAAACCTTGTCAGTTGAATTATCAGCTAGAATTTTTACAAAACCCTCGGGTTCATCAATTGCCTTGGCTCTAGAATTTGCCATAAACGGAAACTTTCCTATTTTATAAGCTGTATTTTGTTTTTTTAATTGTTCTTCTGTTTTTCCTATAGTTGCTACTTCTGGAGAAGTGTAAATAACTCCAGGAATTAGATCATAATTTACGTGTCCAGATTGGCCTGCAATAATTTCTGCGACTGCAATACCTTCTTCCTCGGCCTTATGTGCTAACATAGGTCCCTGAATTACATCACCTATAGCAAAAATATTTTTTTTGTCTGTTTTAAAATTTTTATCTACTTTGACTCTGCCTCTTTCATCTGTTTTTAGGTTTATTTTTTCTAAATTTAAGTTATCAGTAAAAGCCTTTCTTCCTATTGAGATTAAAGCAACATCACAATCGTAGGAAATTTTTTCTCCTTTATTATTAGATGTCTCTATCTCTATATTTTCACTTTTTTTTGTGATTTTTTCTACTTTTGTGCTCATATGGAATTTTATATTTTGTTTTTTTAAAATTTTCATAAATTCACTTGAAATTTCTTTATCCATTCCAGGCGTTATATGATCTAAAAATTCTATTACATGAACGTCAGACCCTAATCTTGACCAAACTGAGCCCATTTCTAATCCAATATATCCACCACCTATCACAATCATTTTTTTTGGAACTTTTTTTAGGGAAAGAGCACCAGTTGAGGACACAATTTTTTCTTCATCAAAGTTAATATTTGGCATTTTAGAGGGCTCAGAGCCTGTAGCTATAACTATATTTTCTCCATCTATTTCAATCTCTTTTCCATCAGAACCTTTTATTTTTATTTTTTTTTCTGAAACGAAACTTCCAAAACCCTTAAAATAAGAAACTTTATTTTTTTTAAACAAAAATTCTACACCTTTAGTTAATACAGTTACTGCTTTATCTTTATTTTTCATCATTTTATCGAGATTTAATTTAATATCACTTATCTCAATACCTACTTTTGAAAAATTTTTTGCTTTTTGAAAATTTTCAGAGAGATTTAATAAATTTTTTGAGGGAATACATCCAATATTTAAACAAGTTCCACCTAAAGTGCCTCTGTATTCTACACATGCAGTTTTTTTTCCGAGTTGTGCAAGTCTTATTGCGCAAACGTATCCTCCTGGTCCACCTCCTATAACAATTGCATCAAATTTTTCAGACATAGTTTTATAAATTTAAAAATAATCTTCTTGGATCTTCTAAGTTTTCTTTCACAGTTTTTAAAAATGAAACAGCTTCCTTACCATCAATTATACGATGATCATAAGATAATGCTAGATACATAATTGGTCTAATTTTAATTTCATTATTAATGACATATGGTCTGCTAACAATATTATGCATACCCAAAACACCCGATTGTGGCAAATTTAAAATTGGAGTAGATAACATAGAACCATAAACTCCACCATTGCTAAGTGTAAATGTGCCACCTTGTAAATCTTCGATTGTAATTTTTCCATCTTTAGCCTTGTCAGATAGAGTTTTTATATTCATCTCTATATTTGCAAACGACATTTCGTCAGCATTCTTTAGAACTGGGACTACCAATCCTTTCTCTGTTCCAACTGCAAAGCTAATATTGTAATAATTTTTATAAATTATGTTCTCTCCCTCTACTTCTGCATTGATTGCTGGATATAACTTAAGACCCACAACACAAGCCTTAACAAAAAATGACATCATGCCTAATTTTATTTTAAATTTTTCTTGAAAATCTTCCTGATTATCTTTTCTCATAGTCATAATGTTTGTCATATCTACTTCATTAAAGGTCGTCAGCATTGCTGCGTTTTCTTGTGATTGTTTCAGTCTTTTAGCAATTGTCATTCTTAACCTGGACATTTTAATCTTTTCTTCTTCACCAAATTTAATTTTCCTCTCTGAAGGAGCAGGTTTAATGCCCATCAAGTTTAATAAATCTCCTTTAAGAATCATCCCATCTTTTCCTGATCCCTTAATTTCATCTATATTCAAATTATTCTCATTCACTATTTTTCTAACAGCAGGTGACATGACTTTCTCTTTTCCTAATTTAACTTTTTCATCAATTTTTACTTCTTCAGTTAAAACAAGTGCTTCTTCTACAGATTGTTGATTTATCTTTTTTTTAGGTTTTTTTTCTAAATTTTCTTCTTCTTTAGTATCATCAAAAAGTTTGGTGTCTCTTTCTTCATCTAACTTAATTATGTTATCAGAGTTATCTGCTTTTGTTTCGGATGTTGCTTTAATTTTTTCAATTTTATCACTCTTAGAAGCCGATTGACTTCCCATAATAGATCCCAAAGTTGCTCCAACTTCGACTGTAGATCCCGCTTCAAAATTAATTTCTCCTAAAACACCCCCAGATGGTGAGGGTACTTCCAAATTTACTTTATCGGTTTCAAGCTCAACAATTGGTTCATCTACTTCAACATTGTCACCTTTGCTTTTAAGCCATTTCGAAACTGTCGCTTCTGTTATACTCTCTCCAAGTATGGGAACAACTATTTTTTCTGACATCTATTTTAATACTTTATCTAAAATTTCTTTTTGTTGTTTAGCATGTCTATTAGCATATCCAGTAGCAGGCGATGCTGCGGCTTTTCTGCCAATATAATCTAATTTCTTTTTAACTCCTAAATTATCTAAAGTCCATTGAATATAATCTCTTACAGACGACCACGCACCCATATTTTTTGGCTCCTCCTGACACCAAAAAAACTGAGAATTTGAGACATATGGTTTAATAGATTTAGTTAAAGATTTTACAGGGAATGGGTATAGTTCTTCAATCCTTACAAAAATTACATCATCAACCTTATTTTTTTCTCTAGCTTCAAGTAAATCAAAATAAATTTTACCCGAACAAATTATAACCTTTCTAACTTTATTAGCTTTTTTAATTTTTATAAATTTAGAATTTTTAATTAAAGCATGATCTTCTAAGACTCTATGAAAAGAATTGGATTTATTGAAATCATCTAAATTTGACACACAGTATTTATGTCTTAGTAAAGATTTGGGCGTCATGATAATTAATGGTTTTCTAAATTCCCTATGAATTTGTCTCCTTAAAGCATGAAAATAATTAGCAGGTGTGGTGCAATTAATAATTTGAATATTATCTTGAGCACATAATTGTAAAAAACGTTCCAATCTTGCTGATGAATGCTCTGGCCCTTGTCCTTCATATCCATGAGGCAAAAGCATCACAAGTCCTGAGGCTCTTGACCATTTTCTTTCTCCTGATGCTATAAACTGATCTATAACTACTTGTGCTCCATTTGCAAAATCTCCAAATTGTGCCTCCCATATAGTTAGCGTTTCTGGTTCAACTAAACTATAACCATACTCAAAACCTAGAACTGCCAATTCAGACAAAAGGCTATCAACTATTTCGTACTTTTTTTGATTATTTGAAATGTTATTTAATGGTACATATCTTGAATTATCATTTTGATTTCTAATTACTGAATGTCTTTGACTAAATGTGCCTCTGCCTGAATCCTGTCCAACTAGCCTTACAGGAAAACCTTCCTCAAGCAAAGTACCAAAAGCTAAGCTTTCTGCAGTTGACCAATCAATATTTCTACCCTCTATAACCATTTTTGCTCTTTGAGAAAAAACTCTCTCTATAGTTTTGTGGGGAAATATTTTCGAGGGTATTGAGTTTATTTTTTCTGATATCTTTTTAATTTTTTCGGTATTCACTCCAGTAATTCCTTTTTTATCTTTACCTTTTGTAGGCTGATATCGTGACCATGTTCCCTCGAACCAATTTAATTTTGGTTTATAATCTTTTGAAGTTTTAAGTTGGTTGTCCAGAAGTTGCTTAAAATCTGAATTCATTTTATTAAACTCATCTTGAGATAAAGTATTTTCCTCAACAAGTTTTTTACCATAAATATTTAGTGTAGTTGGATGTGCCCTAATTTTTTTATACATTAGTGGTTGAGTGAATGAAGGCTCATCTCCCTCATTATGACCAAATCGTCTATAACAAATCATATCTATTACAACATCTTTGTTAAATTTTTGTCTAAACTCTATTGCGATTTTTGCACAATGAACAACTGACTCTGGGTCGTCTCCATTACAATGTAAAATCGGGGACTCTACAACTTTACCTAAATCAGACGGATATGGGCTCGATCTTGCAAATCTAGGACTCGTCGTAAATCCGATTTGGTTGTTTACAATTATGTGAATAGTTCCACCAGTATTGTGTCCCTTTAGACCTGACATCGCAAAGCATTCTGCTACCACACCTTGTCCAGCAAACGCAGCATCTCCATGAATTAAAACTGGAATTACTTTTTTTCTTTCTTCATCCTTATGAAAAAATTGCTTTGCTCTAGTTTGTCCAAGCACTATAGGATTAACTGCCTCTAAATGTGATGGATTGTCTGTCAAACTTACGTGAACAGAATTACCATCAAATTCTCTATCTGAAGATGCTCCAAGATGATATTTCACATCACCTGTAGAATCATCGTGTGTAACTGAAAACTCTCCAGCAAATTCATTAAAAATTCTTTTATATGACTTTTGTAAAACATTTGCTAAAACATTTAATCTTCCTCTATGAGGCATTCCAATTTTAATTTCTTTTGCACCTAATTGACCGCCTCTTTTAATTATTTGCTCTAAAGACGGGATTAGGGACTCACCACCGTCTAGTCCAAATCTTTTAGTTCCAATATATTTTTTTGCTAAAAATTTTTCAAATCCCTCTGCTTGAATTATTTTATTCAAAATTGCTATTTTTCCGTTTTTTGTAAAATTTAATTGGTTTTCTTTTTTTTCCATCCTTTCTCTAAACCAAACTTTTTCAGCTGGGTCTGTAATATGCATAAACTCTGCACCAATTGTTGAGCAGTAAATTTTTTTTAAATTATTTGTTATTTCTTTAATCGTTGCATGCCCTATATCCATATAATTATCTAAAAAAATTTTTCTGTTAAGATCATCTGCTGTAAAGCCATGATCTTTAGGATGTAAATCATGCAAATATTCCCTTTTCATTAAACCTAAGGGGTCCAAATTTGCAATTAAATGGCCTCTTGTTCTGTAAGCCCTTATTAATGTTATGGCTCTTATAGAATCTGAAACTTTTTTGTCTGCATTTATGTTTTTTGCTGAGAAATTATTTTGGTAATTGAAATTACTTCGATTAATTTTTATTTTCTTAGGACTCCAATTTGGTCCTTGAATTTCTTTAGAAATAATCTCTAAATCCTCATTTAGACTTTCGAAATAGCTTCTCCAGCTCTCAGGTAAATTTGGATCTCCTTCTATAAATTTTACATACATTTCTTCAATAAATCCGCTATTAGATTTACTTAAAAAAGTTGCATTTTTATTTTCTAGGTTGTTTGAGGAGCTCATTTATATTTATTAGTTATAATACAAAGTTCCTTTATTTAAAGGGACAATTTATCTAAAAGTGTTTTGCCTAACTCAGCAGGAGAATTAGCGATAGTAATACCTGCTTTTTCCATAGTTTTTATTTTGTCTTTTGCGCTTCCTTTACCTCCAGAAATTATTGCTCCAGCATGCCCCATTCTTCTACCGGGCGGTGCTGTAACTCCTGCAATAAATCCAACCATAGGCTTTTTGATAGAATGATTTTTAATAAATTCAGCAGCCTCTTCCTCTGCAGATCCACCAATTTCTCCGATCATTAGTATAGACTTTGTTTTGTCGTCTTTTAAAAAAAGATCTATACAATCAATAAAATTCGTTCCATTTATTGGGTCGCCTCCAATACCGATGCAAGTCGATTGGCCCAGTCCATTATCTGTAGTTTGAGCAACTGCTTCATAAGTTAATGTGCCTGATCTAGAAACTATTCCAACTGTTCCTTTTTTATGAATATTTCCTGGCATTATTCCAATTTTACATTCATCAGGTGTAATAATACCTGGGCAGTTAGGCCCAATTAATCTTGATCTAGATTTTGATAATTTCTGTTTAACTTTTAACATATCTAATATTGGTATCCCTTCAGTGATACAAACAATCAACTCTATAGAAGCATCTAATGCTTCAATTATTGCAACTGCAGCAAATTTTGCTGGCACATAAATCATTGAAGCATTTGCACCAGTTTTATCCTTAGCTTCTTTAACAGTATTAAAAACTGGTCTTCCCAAATGTTCTTGACCTCCTTTTTTAGGAGTTACGCCACCAACAAGATTAGTTCCATACTTTAAGGCTTGCTCAGAGTGAAATGTACCATGTGATCCTGTAAATCCTTGGCAAATTACTTTTGTTTCTTTGTCAACTAAAATAGACATTATTTTATTGCTTTTACAATTTTGTTTGCAGCATCTGATAAGTCTGACGCCGAAATAATTTTTAATCCAGAATTATCTAAAATTAATTTACCTTCTTTATAATTTGTTCCAGCTAACCTGACTACAAGTGGTACATCAATATTAATTTCTTTTGCTGCTTCAACAACTCCTTGTGCAAGAATATCACATCTCATAATTCCTCCAAAAATATTTATTAATATTCCTTTAACGTTTGGATCTGAGAGTATAATTTTAAATGCTGCTGAAACTTTTTCTTTTGAAGCTCCACCACCAACGTCTAAGAAATTTGCTGGCTCTTGTCCAAATAATTTAATTATATCCATGGTAGCCATTGCTAAGCCTGCTCCATTGACCATACAGCCAATCGATCCATCTAATTTTATATAAGCCAAATCATGTTTACTTGCTTCAATTTCTGATGGGTCTTCTTCATTTAAATCTCTCAAACTTTGAATTTCTGGCTGTCTAAAAATAGAATTGTCATCAAAATTCATTTTTGCATCCAAGCAAATTAAATTATCATCTTCGGTTAATATTAATGGATTAATTTCTACCAGGTTTGCATCAGTAGATATGAACATTCTATAAATTGATTTTATTAAATTTATTCCTTGTATCTCTGTTTTACCCTTTAAATTAAAAATTTTAATTATTTTTTTACAAAATTCTTCGTCTATATCCTCGTAATAATCTACTTTAGTGGTAATAATTTTTTCAGGATTTTTTTGTGCTACTTCTTCGATGTCCATACCTCCTTGATCACTTGAAATAAAAGCGATTTTTGAACTTGCTCTATCAATAAGACATGATAAATAAAATTCTTTTTTAATCTTTGATGATTCTTCTATATAAAGTCTTTTCACCTCTTTACCGTTTGGACCAGTTTGATGAGTAATAAGAGTCTTTCCCAACATCTCTTTTGCGGCATTTGTTAATTCTTCAATATTATTAAGTATTTTAACACCTCCAGCTTTACCTCTGCCTCCAGCATGTATCTGTGCTTTTAAAACATATTTTTCGGTTTTAATCTTTTTTGCTTTTTCAATCAACTCGTCTACTGTGAAGGCAAAATCGCCTATGGGAACATTTGCACCATACTTTTTTAAAATTTGTTTTGCTTGATGTTCGTGGATATTCATTATTTTAATTCAGGATCAATTTTAGTGGCGGCGTCCCATAATTTTTTTACTGTGTCTACTGAGTGAATAAATTCCTTTTTTTCTTGATTATTCAATTCAATCTCCACAATTTTTTCGACACCTTTGCTTCCAATTACTACAGGAACCCCTGCATAAACATCTTTAAATCCATATTGACCATCTAATTTTACAGCACATGGTAAAGTTAGTTTTTTATCTTGCAAATAAGCTTCGGCCATTTGAACTCCTGAGGCCGCAGGAGCATAAAATGCTGATCCTTTTTCCAGATACTTAACTATTTCTGCTCCACCATCTCTAGTTCTTTGATTAATGCTTTCAAGTTTTTCAGATGTAATTTTACCCTCTTTAACTAAATCTAAAAGAGGTCTGCCTGATATTTTTGTTAATCTAGGCAATGGTACCATAGTATCACCATGACCGCCCATTACCGTTGCTTCGATATCTTTTACTGGCACATCTAATTCTAAAGATAAAAATAATTTATATCTTGAGCTATCTAATATTCCTGCCATCCCAACAACTTTATTAGCTGGTAATCCAGAAAATTTTTGTAAAGCCATGACCATTACATCTAATGGATTTGTTATACAAATTACAAATGCATTAGGAGAATTTTTTTTTATACCATTGGCTACCTGTTTGATTATTTTTAAATTTATACCTAATAGATCATCTCTGCTCATGCCTGGCTTTCTTGGAACGCCAGCTGTTATTATTATTACATCAGAGTTCTTGATATCTTCGTAGTTATCTGTCCCTGAAAATTTTACGTTAAAACCATCGACAGACGAAGATTGAGCAATGTCTAACCCTTTGCCTTTAGCAATTCCACTCGCTACATCAAATAAAACTAGTTCATTTACTAATTCTTTTATACCAATCAAATGTGCTAGTGTTCCTCCTATTTGTCCTGCTCCAATTAAAGATATTTTGGTCATAGTATTTTCTATTTCATTGTTGGCATTATAAACTCAGGATTTGATCTAACACCTGAAGGCCACCTAGAAGTAATTGTTTTTAATTTAGTATAAAACCTTACACCTTCGGGGCCATGCATATGTTGGTCTCCAAATAACGACCTTTTCCACCCTCCAAAACTATGAAATGCTACGGGCACTGGTATAGGTATATTAATTCCGACCATGCCAACTTTAATTTTGCTTGCAAATGTTCTTCCAGTATCACCATCACGTGTGTAAATACTTGTGCCATTACCAAATTCATGTTCATTAACTAAATCAATTGCTTCATTGAAATCTTTTGCTCTTACGACTGACAAAACAGGACCAAATATTTCCTCTTTATATATTCTCATGTCTTTTTTCACTTGATCAAATAAACACCCGCCAATATAAAAACCTTTTTCATACCCTTGTAAATTTATATTTCTTCCATCTACAACAAGTTTTGCGCCTTCTTTCACACCTAAATCTACGTATCCTCTTACTTTTTCGAGATGTTCTTTGGTAACTAGAGGACCCATCTCTGAGTTTTTATCCATTCCAGGACCAACTTTTAGAGCATCAACTTTTTTTGAAAGCTTGCTAACTAAGTCATCACCAATGTTTCCTACAGCCACCGCTACTGATTGAGCCATGCACCTTTCTCCAGCAGATCCATAAGCTGCACCCATTAAGCCATTCACCGCCTGATCTAAGTCGCAGTCTGGCATAACAACACAATGATTTTTTGCTCCACCTAAAGCTTGCACTCTTTTTTCATTTTTTGCAGAATTCTCGTAAATATATTTTGCGATTGGTGTTGAACCAACAAAACTTATCGCTTGGACTTTTTTGTTTGTTAAAATTGCATCAACTACCTCTTTATCTCCATTGACAACATTAAGAACACCATCGGGTAAACCAGCCTCTGTAAATAGCTCTGCTAACTTTATTGAACATGAGGGATCTTTCTCTGAAGGTTTTAAAATAAATGTATTTCCACAAGCTATTGCCATTGGGAACATCCACATTGGAACCATTGCAGGAAAATTAAAAGGGGTTATTCCAGCACAAACACCAAGCGGTTGTCTAATTGACCAGCTGTCAATTTCAGTGCCTACATTTTCTGTAAACTCTCCTTTTAACATTTGAGGAATACCACAAGCAAACTCAACTACTTCTAAACCTCTTGTTAGTGAACCTTTTGCATCCTCATAAACTTTACCGTGTTCAGAAACTATTAATTTTGTTAATTCATCCGAGTTTTTTTCTATTAATTCTTTATATTTAAACATAACTCTTGCTCTCTGTATTGGTGGTTTTAGAGACCACGTTTCAAAAGCTTTTGACGCTATATCAACAGCTTGGTCTAGATCATTTTTTGTTCCAAGTGAAACTTCGCTTTCTTGTGATCCTGTTGCGGGATTAAAAACTTTTCCACTTCTTTTAGATGAACCAGAAAAAACTTTACCATTTACGAAATGTTGTATTAAATTCATTGGCAAAAATATTTAATTAACTAATTAACTTGTTGCAAGCATTTTCTTTATAGATGCTATAGCTTTTGCAGGATTAAGACCTTTTGGACATGCATTTGTACAGTTCATGATTGTATGACACCTATATAATTTTAACTCATCAGCCACTTTTTTTAATCTTGCTTTTCTATCCTCATCTCTTGAGTCTATTATCCATCTGTAAGCTTGAAGTAGAACGGCTGGACCAAGATATTTATCTCCATTCCACCAATAGCTAGGGCAAGCTGTAGAACAGCACGCGCACATAATACACTCATAAAGACCATCCAATTTAGCTCTATCTTCCTTAGACTGTAAGTTTTCGGTATTACCAGAATTATTCGAATTTTTTAACCACGGTTCAACTGATTGGTATTGTTTATAAAGTGTACTCAAATCTCCGATTAAGTCTTTTAACACTTTTAAATGTGGCAAAGGGTAAATATTTATATCTCCTTTTATCTCTGAATGAGGTTTGGTACATGCCAAACCATTTTTTCCATCCATGTTCATTGCGCAAGAACCACAAACACCATGTGCGCAAGATCTTCTATAAGCAATAGAGGGATCAATTTCATTTTTAATTTTATTTAGAACATCTAGAACTTTGGATGGACAATTATTCATATCAACTTCATATGTATCGATTCTAGGATTCTCGCCAGTGGATGGATCCCATCTATAAATGTTAACTTTTCTTAAATTATTAGAGCCAGTTTTATCCTTATAATATTTACCTTTTTCAAGCTTTGAATTCTTGGGTAAACTTATTTGAACCATCAGTAGATTCTTTCTTGTGGTGGAAAATACTGTACATCGTTTGTTAGAGTTGATCTGTGGACTGGTCTATAATCTATTTTAGTCTTTTTGCCCTCACACCATGATAATGTGTGTTGCATATATTTCTCATCATTTCTTTTTGGATAATCCTCTCTAGCATGAGCTCCTCTACTTTCTTTTCTATGGTAAGCAGAGTCCATTGTTGTGATAGCCTGTCTAATTAAATTGTCAAATTCCAATGTTTCAACTAAATCTGTATTAAAAATTAAAGATTTATCTTTAACTGATAGATCATCCATACCTTCAAAGGGTTTTCTTATTTGGTCAACACCTTCTTTTAATGTTTTTTCAGTTCTAAAAACTGCACATTTCGACTGCATTGTTTTTTGCATTGAAAGTCTTAAATCTGCTGTATTATTAGAACCACTAGAGTTTCTAAGTTTATCAAATCTTGCCAGACATTTATCAGTCTCTGACTCTGAAATATCTTCATGAGGTTGACCAGATTTTACTAATTCAGATGCTCTTTTTGCAGCTGCTCTACCAAAAACAACTAAATCAATTAATGAATTAGATCCCAATCTATTCGCTCCATGAACAGATACACATGCGGCCTCGCCGATAGCCATTAATCCTGGTACTGTTTTTTCAGAACCATTAAGCGTAAGAACTTCCGCTTTATAATTAGTAGGTATACCTCCCATATTATAATGAACAGTTGGTACTACTGGTATTGGTTCTTTAGTAACATCAACGTTCGCAAATAGTCTTGAAGACTCTGATATTCCAGGTAATCTTTCTTCTATAACTTCTTTGTCTAGGTGATCTAAATGTAAATGAACGTGATCTTTATCCTTACCAACTCCTCTTCCTTCGTTTATCTCAACGGCAATAGATCTGCTAACAACATCCCTTGAAGCTAAATCTTTTGCTTTAGGAGCATATCTCTCCATAAATCTTTCACCTTTAGAGTTTAATAGATAACCTCCCTCACCTCTAACTCCTTCTGATATTAAAGTTCCGTGACCATAAATACCTGTTGGATGAAATTGTACAAACTCCATATCTTGTAGAGGTAGCCCTGCTCTTAAAACCATAGCATTTCCATCACCAGTACAAGTATGTGCAGAAGTTGCTGAATAATAAACTTTTCCGTAACCACCTGTTGCTATTATTGTAACATGAGATCTAAATCTATGGATTGTGCCATCATTTAAATTCCAAGCAATTAAACCTTTGCATGCACCATCTTTCATTAAAAGATCTAAAGCAAAATATTCAATAAAAAACTCAGTGTTATGTTTTAAAGCTTGACCATATAGGGTGTGTAGAATTGCATGACCAGTTCTATCTGCTGCTGCACACGTTCTTTGAACTGGTTCATTGCCATAATTCTTTGTCATTCCACCAAAGGGTCTTTGATAAATTTTACCATCATCTGTTCTACTAAAAGGAACACCATATTTTTCTAATTCCAAAACAGCTCTTGGAGCTTCCTTACAAAGATACTCTATACAGTCTTGATCACCTAACCAGTCTGCTCCTTTAACTGTATCATACATATGCCAACGCCAATCATCTTCACCCATATTGCCCAGAGCTGCAGATATTCCACCTTGAGCTGCAGATGTGTGGCTTCTAGTTGGAAAAACTTTCGAGATACAAGCTGTCTTGAGTCCCGCTTCACTTAATCCAACAGCTGCCCTTAGGCCAGAGCCTCCGGCACCTAATACAACTACATCATATTCGTGATCAATTATTTTGTAAGATTTCATAATTTATAAATATATTATAGTAATTATTGTAATTATCGGGATAATTAAAGATGACAAAAAAACACCCAAATTTGCGTATTTTTTTGCATTTTCGTGCTTAATATAGTCTTCAAATATCTCACTTATACTTAGCGCTGAGTAAAAAAACATACTTACTATAAAAATAGAAAACAATATTTTAGAAGGCTGAGAGGTAAAAAAATTGATAACTTCATCGTAACTTCCACTGAATATTGAAATAATATTTATCAAAAACCAAATCATAAAAGGTACCATAATCACAGAACCAATCTTTTGAAATATCCACTTTTTTGTAGCTTGTAACATTAAATCAAAACTCCATTGAGTAGATATAATACTATTGTCAAAGTAAATGATCCTAATATTACTAATACACCTGTTATCTTTGTTGTTTTCAATTCAAAACCATAACCCATATCCCAGAACCAATGTCTGATTTCACTTAAAATCTGAAATATATATGACCAAATAAATCCAATAATAAAAAACTTACCTACAATCGACTTTGAAAATATTTTAAAGTATTGATAATTTTCTGGACCAAATATCAGGCTAATCACCCAAAAACAAACAAGTATTAACAATAAATAATTTAAAACTCCTGTAATTCTGTGAGAGATTGATACAAGTGATGAAATATGCCAATTATAAATTTGTATGTGTGGAGATATAGGATTGTTATCTTTCATTATTAATTTTTAACGTATGCCTCTGCAATTTCCACTGCATTTAAAGCCGCCCCTCTTAATAAATTGTCTGAAACTATCCACATGTTAACAGCATTTTTTTTACTATTATCTTTTCTAATTCTAGAAATAAAAGTTTCATTTTTTCCTTCAGCTTCTACCGGGGTAATATATCCACCATCATTCCTATCATCAATTACTTTACACCCAGGTGATTGAATTAAAATTTCTCTAACTTTATCAATTGAAGCCTCATTTTCAAACTCAATATTAACAGATTCTGCATGTGATATTAAAACAGGAATTCTTACACAAGTCGCTGTAATATCTATATTTGATCCTAGAATTTTATTAGACTCTTGTATCATTTTAATTTCTTCTTTCGTATATCCATCTGTACTAAATTTATCTATGTGTGGTATTGCGTTAAATGCTATTTGTTTAGTAAAATTTTCACTTTTAACTTTTTTATTTTCAAGAATTTTTTTTGTTTGGTCGAGAAGCTCATCCATAGACCTTTTTCCAGCACCTGATGTAGACTGATAAGTTGATATTACCAATCTTTTAATTTTAAAAGTATCATTCAGATTTTTTAAAACTATTACAAGTTGAGCAGTTGAACAATTGGGATTAGCTATAATATTTTTTTTCATATTTATTATTTCTTTAGAATTGACTTGGGGAACAATTAAAGGGACATCCGGGTCCATTCTAAAATAGCTTGAATTGTCTATAACAACTGTATGTTTTGCTGCTATAGGAACATATTTTTCTGAAATTTTTCCACCTGCAGAAAAAAATGTGATGTCAGCTTTTGAAAAATCAAAGTTCTCAAGGTTGCTTACTTCAATTTCCTTATCCTTAAATATAATTTTTGACCCTAAACTTTTAGAAGATGCTAGAAGGTATAGATTAGTTACTGAAAAGTTTTTTCTTTCCAAAATTTCTATAATTTTTCTTCCAACATTTCCTGTTGCTCCTACAATTGCTATATTCATGTTGATTAAGTTATACTAAATGAAAGGTAAATCGCAAACTGTTCCTAAAAATATTTTTTCATTAATATCAATTTTAAATTGATGTTTTGCATCCCAATAAGGTTTATTGATCATTGCAATTCCAATCACTTTTTTAAATGTAGGGGAATATGCTGCAGACCTGACTTGACCAACTACATTATTATCATCATCATATAATGTTTTTTCACAATACATATCAATTTTATTATGATCAATCTTAACACCCATTAATTTTCTTTTAATACCGTTTTGCTTAATTTTCTTTAATTTTTCTTTACCCAAAAAATTTACATCCGACTCTAAATTAACAAACTTATCAAAATTTGCTTCAAACGGATTATCTCTGTTATCAAAATCATTTCCGTAAGATAATAAAGCTGACTCTATTCTTTCTATTAAATTCGGACATCCTGCTTTAACATTGAATTCTTTTCCATATTCAAATAGATAATCAAACAAATCTTGGCCAGCTTTATTTTCTTCAACATATATTTCAAAACCACTTTGTTTGGACCAACCAGATCTAGCAATAAAATATTTGTTCCCTTTAAATTCATAATATTTAAAATTAAAAAATTTTAACTGTCTAATTTCTTCACCAAATATTTTTGCCATAAGGTTATCGGACAAAGGTCCTTGAACAGCTAAAATATTTACGTTTGGTTCTGTTATCTCTACGTCGAACTTATTACCAGCAGCTAAACCTTTTGCAAAAAATATCACATCTGAATCGGCTATCGAAAGCCACCATTTATCATCTGCAAGTTTATTTATTATTGGGTCATTTACTAAATTTGCTTGATCATCAATTAAAGGTGCATAATAACATTTTCCTACTTGTGATTTTGACAAATCTCTACATGTCATTAATTGAACTAATTTTGCTGAGTCTTTGCCGGAGATTTGCACTTGTCTTTCTGCTGCAACATCCCAAACTTGCACAAATTTTTTTAGATGTTCATAGTCCGACTCAATTGATTTAAATGAAACTGGAAGTAACATATGGTTATAGACTGTATAACCAGTTACACCTTGAGCTTCTACTCTGTCAGTATAAGGAGTACTTCTTAATCTTCTTGATTTTACAATTGGAAAGTTTTTCATTTTTTCAAAAATTCAAACACCTTTTCTCTCATTTCAAAAGCTTTTTCAAACATAATCATGTGTCCACATTCATTTAAAATCTCAATTTTTGAGTTTTTTATTAAATCAGCAAATTTTTTTCCATTTTCAGCTGGGACCATTTTATCAAGAGAACCAAATATTAGAAATGTTGGACACTCTATTTTGCTTGAAGCCTCCTTGCCATTTAGATAGTCATTACAAGCTTTAAGATCTACAGCTAGTATGTCTTTAACCTCTCTTGACGAATTGATAATTTTTTCAACTGGGTTTCCACCAATAAATTTTTTTGATCCTTCATATCCCCATTTCATCATCAAGTGCACAGCTTTTTTGTCACCTGAGTCTGCTAAGTCTATAAGGTCTTGATTTACCGGCATTTTATAAGAGCCAGCAAGAAGTACCATTTTTGATACACGATCCTTATATTTTGATCCGTATTCTATTGCTTCTAGACACCCTTGAGAATGACCTATGATTGATATTTTATCTACATTTATATGATCCCGAACTAAATCTAGCCAATCTGAAATTTGTTCTATTGTATTTAAACAAGGCCCATCAGAATTTCCGTGCCCTGGCAAATCAATAGACAATATGTTGTAATTCTTATTTGATAAATACTGCTCTGTTAGAGACCAAACAATATGTGTTAACCCACTGCCATGCAATAAAAAGATAGTTTCTTTATTCTTGTCTAAGTCCTTGCCAGCGTTAGAAGCAAAGACTTGCTTATTGTCAATTTCTAAAATCAATTTATTTCCTTGGCCTTTTTTCTAAGCTCAAATTTTTGAATTTTACCAGTCGAGGTTTTTGGAAGCTCACAAAATTCAACTTTTTTTGGTATTTTAAAGCCTGCTAAGGTTTCTCTACAAAAATCTATTAATTCTTTTTCACTTACTTCTTTATCTTTAACTTTTTCGATAAAAGCACAAGGGACTTCTCCCCACTTTTCATCGGGTTTAGCCACAACAGCTGCAATTGAAACAGATGGGTGTTTGGATAAAGTATTTTCAATTTCTATAGAGGAAATGTTTTCTCCCCCCGAAATAATTATATCTTTAGATCTGTCTTTTATTTTTATATACCCATCGGGATTTACGACAGCTAAGTCTCCAGAATGAAACCATCCATGGGACATTGCCTTATCAGTCGCATCTTTGTCTCTAAAATAACCTTTCATAACAATATTGCCTTTAATCATGATCTCTCCAATAGTTTTTGCATCTTTTGGTACGGGCTTCATACTTTCAGGATCCATTACTATAACATCCTCAGTATTTGGATACCTCACACCTTGCCTAGCTTTAATTTCATTTTTCTTGTCTTCATCAAATGAATCCCAACTTTCGTTCCATGCACATTGAAGTATGTGTCCATAAGTTTCGGTAAGACCATAGACATGCATTACCTCAAACCCCAGGGCTTCCATTTTTTTAAATATTATACTTGGAGGTGGCGCTCCAGCTGTTAAAACGTAAACTTTATGATTTAGCTTTTTACGATCACTTTCAGAGGCACCGGTAATCATATTTAAAACGATCGGCGCTCCACCAAAATGGGTAATCTTAAATTTGTCAATCAATTCAAATATTTTTTTAATATCAATTGCTCTTAAACAAATTGTCCTGCCGTTTAACATTGGAATTGTCCATGGGTATCCCCATCCATTGCAATGAAACATTGGAACAACTGTTAAAAAATTTAATCTATTAGGCATATTCCATGCAATAGCACTTCCAGTAGACATCAAGTAGGAACCTCTGTGGTGATAGACAACACCTTTAGGATTACCAGTTGTTCCTGAAGTATAACTAAGTGATATTGCCTGCCACTCATCTTTTGGTCTCTTCCAAACATAATTTTCGTCACCAGTGCTTAAAAAATCTTCATACTCTTTTTCACCAATTTGTTTCAGCAATGATTGATCAGCGAATTTATCATAGATATCAATTATTAAAGGTTTGTTTTTTGCTAGTTCTAGAGCTTTACTTAAAACTGAATGAAGTTGTCTATCAACAATTAATACTTTCGCTTCACTATGATCAATAATATAGGCAACTGTTTTTGCATCTAATCTTGTATTTATAGTGTTTAAAACTGCTCCAGTCATAGGCACAGAATAATGTGTTTCAAAAATTTCAGGCGTATTAAAAGCCATCACTGAAACGGTATCTCCTTCTTTAATACCAATCTTCTCTAGTGCGCTCGCAAATTTAGTACATCTTTTATAAATTTGATCCCATGTATAAGACCTATCTTCGTAGATTAAGGCTTCGTAGTCTGGATAAATATCTTTTGCTCTCTCTAGAAAACTTAGTGGAGTTAAAGGGACATAATTTGCGTTATTTTTATCTAAGTTAGTGTCGTAATGACTCATTTTTTAACTGAAATTAAAATTCATAATATTTGAGCTTCCCGAGATAGCAGATTTGTAGTGATGTTCAGCTCTGGGTAGGACTTTATCAAAATAAAATTTAGCAGTGTTTATTTTGTCGTCATAAAATTTTTTATTTTCTTCATAATCTTTGAAACTTACCTCAAGAGTTTTGATCCAGGCAAAAGCTATTGAAATATATCCGAGTGTCTTTAAATAGTCATTTGCTGCAGCACTTACATCATCTTTGTTCGTTTTTGTCCTATCAACAGTCCACTCACTAAACATTTTTAGAATATCTAAATAATTATTAAATTCTTTAATAAACGGTTTTATTTTTTCATTATTTGAATTAATTTCTGATTTCATTAGCTGCAAAAACTTATTAATTATATTTCCATTTTTATTAGATAATTTTCTAAAAACTAAATCAGCTGCTTGCACTGAATTAGTTCCTTCATAAATTGGAGTTATCCTGTTATCTCTATATAATTGTTCTATACCTTGATCTTTAGTATAACCATATCCACCGTATATTTGCATCGCATCACTTGTTATTTCCATCCCTAAGTCTGAAAATAATGATTTTACAACTGGTGTCATTAGGGAAACCATATCAGATGCATCTTGTTTAATTTTCTGATCGCTATGATTTAAGCTCACTTCAGTTTGTTGAGATAACCAGAAACATAATGCTCTTTCTCCCTCAATTATTGATTTCATATTTAATAAAGATCTTCTTATATCTGCATGATCAATAATTAAGTCAGCATTTCCATTTTGTGATTTATTGTTATTACTTTTTCCTTGTTTTCTCTCTTTCGCATAGCTTAACGAATTCTGATAAGCTATTTCTGAAATACCTAAACCTTGGATTCCAACAACTATTCTCTCTAAATTCATCATAGTAAACATCTGGCTTAATCCTTTATTTTTAGGACCAATCATAAACCCGGTTGCATCATCAAAATTTAAAACACAAGTAGCTGAGCCTTTAATACCCATCTTTGTTTCTATTGAACCTGTCGATATTCCATTTCTTGTACCAATTGTTCCATCTTCTTTTACATTAAATTTTGGAACTAAAAATAAACTTATTCCTTTAGTTCCTTTCGGAGAGTCTGCTGCTCTAGCAATTACTAAATGAATAATATTTTCTGTCAAATCATGGTCACCGGAAGTAATGAATATTTTTTGTCCAGTAATTTTATAAGTTCCGTCTTGTTGCTCTACTGCTTTTGTTTTTAATAAACCTAAATCAGTTCCGCAAATTGGCTCTGTTAAACACATTGTGCCACTCCATTTACCCTCAACCATTTTTGGAAGATATTTATTTTTGATTTCTTCTGATGCATGATGATGAATACAGTTATAAGCACCAAGTGTTAACTCACTATAAAGTTTAAATGCTAAACTAGCTGATGATATCATTTCGTCAAAAAAAGCACTTACAGTTCTTGGCATTCCTTGTCCACCATATTTTGGATCACACGATAATGATGTCCATCCATCCTCAATGTATTTTTGATAAACCTCTTTGTATCCAGGGGGCGTTCTCACTATACCATTTTCTAACACAGCAGGATTTTCATCACCTGCCTTTGCAAGTGGTAAAATTAGGTTTTCATTTATTTTCGCAGCTTCCTCTAAAATATTTTTAACAAGATCCGGGCTTACTTCTTTGTACTTTGCCAAGTCATTATAATTCTTGTTGTCTCTCAATTTCTCGAAAAGAAACATCATATCTTCAACTGGTGCTGTATAAGTTGTCATTTTTTTACTACCCCTAAATTAAGATAATTTAATTATTTTTGCAAACACGCAATAATCGCATCCCCCATCATGGAGGTTGAAACTTCTTTTTTCCCTTCAGAAATAATGTCTTTTGTCCTTAATCCATCATCTAAGACTTTCTGAACTGCATTGTCCAATTCTGTGGACTCTTTATCTAAATTTAAAGAATATTTTAAAGCCATTGAAAAACTTAAAATTGTTGCAATTGGATTAGCAATACCTTTGCCTGCGATATCTGGAGCAGAACCATGTACAGGCTCGTACATTGATCTTAAATTTCCATCTTTATCTTTTGCACCAAGTGATGCCGAAGGCAATAATCCTAATGATCCTGTAAGCATTGCCGCTTCATCAGAGAGCATATCTCCAAACAAATTATCAGTTACTATTACATCGAATTGTTTTGGATTTCTTAATAACTGCATAGCGCAGTTATCTGCAAGCATGTGTTCTAAATTTACATCTTTATAATCTTTTTTGTGAAGAGCTGTTACTTCTTCTTTCCACAATTGACCAGCTTCCATAACATTTGATTTTTCACAAGAAGTAACTTTATTATTTCTTTTTTTGGCTAATTCAAAAGCAACTTTTGCAACTCTCTCAATTTCTTTAGATGTATATGTGTGAGTATTAATTCCTTTTCTTTCTCCATTATCGATGGGTTTTATACCTCTTGGTTCACCAAAATAAATTCCTCCAGTTAATTCTCTTACGATCATTATATCAAGTCCTGAAACTATTTCAGGTTTTAAACTAGAGGCCTCAACTAACTGTTTAAAACAAATAGCAGGTCGTAAATTTGCAAAAAGTTTAAGTTCTTTTCTTAACTTGAGTAATGCTCTTTCTGGTTTTTTAGAAAAATCTAAGTTATCCCATTTAGGGCCTCCTACAGCACCTAAAATTACCGCTTCACATTCTAAAGCTTTAAAAAATACTTCGTCGGTAATAGGAGTTTTAAATTTATCATACGCAGCCCCACCTACTAAATCTTGGTCTAATTCGAAATCAAGGGATCTATTTTTGTTAAACCATTCAATTATTTTTTTTACTTCATTGATTACTTCTGGACCGATACCATCCCCGGGTAAAAGTAAAATTTTTCTTTTTTTTACTTTAATCATTAAAAATCCAAGGCTTTGATGATTTTACTTTATTTTCGTAAGCTGAAATCTTTGAAGACTGTGCTAGCGAAAGAGAGATATCATCTAAACCTTCTAGAAGGCATTTTTTTTTAAACTCATCAATTTCGAACTTAATTTCATTATTCCCAAACTTTATAGACTGGTCCTCCAGGTTTATAGATATTTCTTCTTTCCTTGTAGAATATTCAGATAATTCTTTTATTGCTTCCTCTTTAATAGTTATTGGTAAGATCCCATTTTTGAAACAATTGTTATAAAATATGTCCGCATAACTAGAACTTATTACACAAGTAATACCAAAGTCTAAAAGTGCCCATGGTGCATGTTCTCTTGATGAGCCACATCCAAAATTTTTACCAGTGATTAATATTTTCGATTTATTGTAAGGTTCATTATTTAAAACAAAGTCAGAAATTTCTTTACCTTCATTATCATACCTCATCTCGAAAAAAAGATTTTTTCCTAAACCTGTCCTTTTAATAGTTTTTAAAAATTGTTTAGGAATTATCATATCCGTATCGATATTAACTATTGGCATGTACGCAGGAATGCTTTTTAATTTGTTAAACTTTTTCATTAATTTTTATACTTTCTTACATCATCAAAATTTCCAGAAATTGCTGCTGCTGCTGCCATGGCTGGGCTAACTAAATGTGTTCTACCACCTCTGCCCTGTCTACCTTCAAAATTTCTGTTAGATGTTGAAGCGCATCTTTCCTCTGGTTTAAGTTTATCAGCATTCATTGCTAAACACATGGAGCATCCTGGTTCTCTCCACTCAAATCCAGAATTTAAAAATATTTTATCTAAACCCTCTTGTTCAGCTTGTTCTTTCACCAACCCAGATCCTGGAACGACCATGGCTTTTACATGAGATGCAATTTTCTTATCCTTTAGAATTTTAGCAGCATCTCTTAAATCCTCGATTCTACCATTTGTACAACTGCCTATGAAAACTTTGTCAATTTTTATATCTTTAATTAATGTATTTGGTTTAAGACCCATATATTTTAAAGATCTTTCAATTGAGTTTCTTCTGTCATTATCTTTTTCATCAGAAGGATTTGGGACTTTTCCATCTATTGTAATAACATCTTGTGGTGATGTACCCCAAGTAACCATTGGCTGTATCTCTTCTCCTTTCAGTGAAACCTCTTTATCAAAATCAGCGTTATTATCTGAATAAAGTTTACTCCAATATTCAACTGCTTTATCCCAGATTTCGTTTTTCGGTGCCATTGGTTTACCTTTTAAATATCTAAATATCTTTTCATCAGGAGCTATCAATCCTGCTCTTGCTCCGCCTTCGATGGTCATGTTGCAAATTGTCATTCTATTTTCCACTGTCAATGATGAGATAACATCTCCTGCGTATTCAATGACATAACCTGTGCCACCCGCAGTTCCGATTTTTCCTATTATTTGTAAAATTACATCTTTAGACGTTACTCCGATTGGTAATTTACCATTAACGCTTATTCTTAAATTTTTTGATTTTTTTTGAACCAGCGTTTGGGTTGCTAATACATGCTCAACTTCTGAAGTACCTATGCCAAAAGCTAATGCGCCAAAAGCTCCATGAGTTGCTGTATGACTATCTCCACAAACAATTATGTTCCCGGGCTGTGTAAATCCTTGTTCAGGTCCAATAATATGTACTATGCCCTGTCTTTTGTCAGACATTCCAAATAGTTTTATCCCAAACTCTACGCAGTTCTTTCCAAGCGTATCGACTTGAATTTTAGACTCTTCATCTGCAATACCTTTAGATCTGTCTGTAGTTGGAACATTATGATCTGCAACTGCAAGTGTTAATTCAGGATTTCTAACTTTCCTGTTAGAATTTCTTAAGCCTTCAAAAGCTTGGGGACTAGTAACTTCATGTATTAAATGTCTATCAACAAATAACAAAGATGTGCCATCTTCTTGCTGATGTACTAAATGATCTTCCCAGATTTTATCGTATAAAGTTTTTGACATTTAAAAAAGTTTAATTTTATTTAGCCTTTTTAGTGCTATCTTCTTTAAGACTCTCATCTTTTTTTAAAGATGGAGATTTTTCATCCTCAGGAGTTTCTACTTTAACATCTTTTGTTGACTGTTTAACCACATTTTCCTCTGTTACTCCCTCAGGTTTTGTCTCTATATCAATACCGATTTTCCTTTTAATTTTTTCAGCAATTTTTGCCGATTTCCCTGTTCTGTCTCTTAAGTAGTATAATTTAGCTCTTCTTACTTTTCCAGATCTTATGACTTTAATAGTATCAACAATTGGACTAAAGAGTGCAAATGTCCTCTCAACTCCTTCACCAAATGAAATTTTTCTTACCGTAAATGAAGAGTTAATATCTCTATTTTTTTTTGCGATACAAACGCCTTCAAAATATTGGATTCTTTCTCTCTTTCCTTCTGTAATTCTAACACCAACTTTGATTACATCTCCAGGAAAGAAATCTGGTAATTTTTTTTCTGCCGAGATTTTCTTTACGTTCGCTCTGTTTATTTCTTCAATATTTTTCATTTGTATGTTTATCAATTTAATTTTTTTTATATTTATGCCACAAGTCTGGTCTTCGGTGGCGTGTTATAGCCTCTGATTGGGATAAACGCCAGTCTTTAATTTTGCTATGATCTCCTGATAAAAGTACCTCAGGAACTGCTGTTTTTTCCCATATTTGTGGTTTTGTATACTGAGGATACTCCAATAAACCATTTTCAAAACTTTCATCTTTATAAGAATTTTCATTTCCTAGAACACCTGGCACAAGTCTTAATATACTATCCAAAATTACATATGCCGCTGTCTCACCACCTGATAAGATGTAGTCCCCGATACTTATCTCTTCAATACCTCTGGACTCTATAACTCTTTGATCAATACCTTCAAAATGACCACAAAGAATATTTATTTTTTTATCGTTCAAAAATTTTTTTGCTTTTTTTTGATCAAACGTCTTTCCTTTAGGTGTTAGATAAATAATCTTTTCATTTTTCATTAAATTTTGATCAAGTGCTTTTGCAACTACATCAGGTTTTAAAACCATTCCTTCACCACCTCCGTAAGGAGTATCATCAACTGTTTTATGCTTATCCTTTGCATAATCTCTAATATTGATTACATCCAAGTTCCACAAACTTTTTTCAATTGCTCTTCCATAGATACCTTTGCTTAGAATTCCTGGAAAGAAATCTGGATATAAAGTGAATATTTTTACTTGAAACATTATTTATTATTTTCCTCTGCCTTTGGAGCTTCTTTTGGAGCATCAGCTTTTTTCTCTTCTGTCTTTGGGGCTTCTTTTGGAGCATCAGCTTTTTTCTCTTCTGTTTTTTCAGCACCAGCGTCTTGTTTTTTCCTGTCTTTTTTAGGAATAGCCTTATTAGGATTATTGCCGGCTACAGGCATTTCAATTAATTCATTCTCTCCTAAAATTCTTGCAACTCTAGTGGTTGGTTTTGCTCCTTGACTTAACCAATATTTAATTCTTTCGGATTCAAGTCCTACTCTATCTTTTTTATCTTTTGGTAAAAGTGGATTGAAATATCCTAGTTTTTCTATAAATCTTCCATCTCTTGGGAATCTGCTGTCTGCTACAACGATCTTATATACTGGTCTTTTTTTTGTTCCGCCCATTGATAATCTAAGTTTTAACATTTTTTTCTCCTTTATTATTTTAATTGATTGAAGAGTTCTGGTGGTAATCCTTTATCCATCAACCCTTTTGTGTTTCCTTTTGACATTTTTTTCATCATGTCAGACATCATTTTAAATTGTTTTAACAATTTATTGATAGTGGCTATGTCTGTGCCAGAGCCATTAGCAATTCTTTTTTTTCTTGATCCATTTATTATTTTAGGATTATCTCTTTCTTGTTTTGTCATTGACAATATTATTGCCTCATTTTGAGTTATAATTTTTTCGTCGACTCCCGCTTGATCCATTTGAGATTTTAATTTTGAAACACCTGGTAAAAAGGACATTACTCCTTCTATGCCACCCATTTTTTTCATTTGTCTTAATTGTGTGAGATAATCCTCAAGTGAAAATTGACCTTTTTTTAAAGTTTCTTCAGCTTCTTTTAATTTTTCCTCATCAATGTCTTGTGCTGCTTTTTCAACTAGAGAGACGATGTCTCCCATACCTAATATTCTATTTGCAATTCTGTCAGGGTGAAAAATTTCAAAATTTTCAATTTTTTCTCCTATTCCTAAAAATTTAATTGGCACATTTGCAACATGTTTCATACTAAGTGCTGCGCCACCTCTTCCATCTCCGTCGGCTCGTGTTAAAATTATTCCTGTAAGTTTGACTGTATTTCCAAATTCCTTTGCTACATTAGCAGCTACTTGACCAGTTAATGAGTCAGCGACCAGTATTGTCTCAGTTGGTTTTATCACTTCCTCTATTTGTTTTATTTCACTCATCATCTGTAAATCGATTTGTGTTCTTCCAGCGGTATCAAAAATAATAACATCTGAGCCATTAAGGTTTGCAGCTGTTAAGGCTCTTCTGCAAATATCTGTAGGTGTTTGACCTTCTATTATTGGCAGTGTTTGAATATTATTTTGTTCGCCAAGAACTTTTAATTGGTCTTGAGCAGCAGGACGATAGATATCTAAACTTGCCATCATAATCTTTTTTTTGTTATTTTTTTCTAAAAATTTGGATAACTTTGCGGTACTAGTTGTCTTACCAGATCCCTGTAGTCCTACCATCATAATTGAAATTGGTGGATTAGATTTTAAATTAATTTCTTGATTTTTATCACCTAAGAAATTTACAAGTTCGTCATAGACGATTTTTACAACCATCTGCCCAGGAGCTGTTGATCTTAGAATTTCTTTACCTAAAACCTTCGGTTTAACATTATTAACAAATTCTTTTGCGACGTCTAAAGAAACATCTGCTTCTAATAGAGCTTGTCTTATTAATCTTAAACCATCATCAACTTGACCTTCATCAAGTGATGGTGATTTTTTAAATTTTTCGAGTATACCCTCGAATTTATTAGTTAAATTTTCAAACATATTTTAATCCAGCAGTCATCGCACCAGTGGGCGAACCCTCGCTGACTGGCGTCGATCTCTTTGTTTCCAAAGACACCGCAAAATGCTGTTTTTTTGCGGAAGTGGTGAGAAACTATAATAGAGGTTCAAAAAGTCAATAAATAAGTTAAGTATAAATATATGGATTTTAAAGCATATAAGATGGATGGTTTAGGAAATGATTTTGTTATTATCGATCAAAGAGATAGTGACTTTGAATTAAATAAGTCTCAAATAAAAAGTATTTGTGACAGAAAAAAAATTGGTTGCGATCAATTAATTTTAGTTAAAAAAAGTAAAAAAGTTGATGCTTATTTAATTTTTAAAAATTCTGATGGATCTGACTCAGCGGCTTGTGGTAACGGTACGAGATGCGTAGCGAGCCTTTTGTCAAAAGAAAATGCTAAAAGTGAAATCACATTTGAAACAGAGAGCGGTATTCTAAAATCTAAAATCTTAAATGAGAATAATATCCAAACTAATATTGGAATTCCTAAAACAAATTGGAATGAAATACCTTTGGCAAAAGAAGTAGATACAAAGAATGTTGAAATTAAAATAGATGATCTTAATCTTTCAGGGACAGCAGTGAATGTTGGAAATCCGCATATAATTTTTTTTACTGAAGATTTAGATAAAATTCAAATAAAAGATATAGGGCCTAAGATTGAAAGTAATTCTTTGTTTCCAGAAAAAGTAAACGTGACATTTGCGAAAAAAATTAATGATAAACATTTTAAGGTTTTACATTGGGAAAGAGGGGCAGGCTTGACTAAAGCTTGTGGTACTGCAGCGTGTGCTACGGCAATAGCAGGTGAAATAAATAAAGTTTCAATTTATCCTACTGAAATTGAATTTAAATTAGGAAAGATCAAAATAAATAAGGACGTTAATGGAAATATCCTTATGGAAGGAAATGTATCTAATATAGAAAAAATTAATTTAAACCTATGATTAATATTTTCAAAAAATTTAAAGACGGTTTAAAAAAAACTACTTCAAATTTTTCTAAAGGTATTAAAGAAATCATAATTAACAAAGAAATTGGTGATAAAGAATTAGAAAAAATTGAAGAATTTTTGATCCAATCTGATGTTGGAGTAAAAGCATCTTCTGAAATTAGAGAAGAAATTTCTAATCGTAAAATTGATCCAAGTAAGAACGAACTTGAGGAAATTCAAAATATTATAAATAATTATATAAACTCTTTATTGAAACCTTTAGAAAAAAAAAATTTTTTTAGTAAAACTGAAGAGAAAAAAGCAGTTCTTATCTCTGGAGTAAATGGTGTGGGCAAAACCACAACAATTGCAAAAATGTCAAAACTTTATAAATCAAATCAAAATGAAGTAATTTTTGCAGCTTGTGACACATTTAGAGCAGCGGCAATTGATCAGTTGGAGAGATGGTCAAAAAAAATAAATTGTGAAATAATTAAATCTGAACCAGGAAGCGATCCTGCATCTGTTGCCTATAAAGCTATGGAGTTTGCAAAGAACAATAATATAGATATTACTTTAATAGATACCGCGGGTAGATTGCAAAATAAAAAAAATTTAATGGATGAATTTAAAAAAATTGGAAATGTAATAAAAAAAATAGATGAGAAAGCACCTCAAGATGTAATTTTAGTCTTAGACGCTACATCTGGTCAAAACGCTATAAATCAAGTTGAAGAATTTAATAAGATTATACCAATCACAGGGTTAATTATGACCAAACTTGATGGTACAGCAAAAGGTGGTATTTTAATTGCAGTTTCTAAAAAATTTCAGTTGCCGATTATCGCTTTGGGGTTTGGTGAAAAAGAGGATGATCTTCAAATTTTTGATAGTGAAAGTTTTTCTAAAAATTTCATCAATTTTAATTAATCACTATATAATTTTAAAAAATTTTTAATTTTTTCTAATAACTCTTCATCAAATTCCATCATATGGTCATCACCTTTTCTAAAATAACTTAACTTCGGTTCAGAAAACTTTTCGAACATTTCTTTCCCCATACTGAAAGGGACAATTTTATCTTTGTCACCATGCATTACCATTTTAGGAAAATTTATATTACCAATTTTTTTAATCGATTCGTATTTATCTTTCAGAAGTATTTTCACTGGCAAATACGGATAATATATTTTTGATAGTTTGACCATTGATGTAAAAGGCGACTCTAGTATTATGCCTGCAAATTTATTTTTTGATGCTAAATCAACTGCCACTGCTGTTCCTAAGGACTCACCGTATAAAATTATGTCTTTGTCAGATACACCAATATTGTTTAGCCATTTTTTTGCTGCCTCAGAATCTTTGTAAAGACCGATTTCATTTGGTTTACCCTTATTACCGCTAAATCCTCTGTATGATATAATCAAATAATTTAAATCAAGTTTTGAAATATCGTTTAATTTATAAATTCTATTTTGAAGATTTCCTGCATTGCCATGAAAAAAGAGTAATGTTTTAAATTTTTTACTTTTAAAATGATACCAGCCCAAAAGTTTAAAATCAGAATTTATATAAACCTTTTTAATTCCATGATTTAATTGGTTTTCTTCAAGATAATTATTTTCATTAGGATGATACATTAGTTTTCTTTGAGACAAGAAAATTACCATCACAACTATTAAATAAATAAGTATTAAAGCAATAACTGAATTTAAAATAAACATTGAAATTTTCTTATACATTTTTTTTTTTATATTTAACTAGATAAACGCCTAGAAATACTAATATTGTTCCATAAACATGGAAAGTTTTTAAATTTTCACCAAAAAACAAAATTCCATAAAACGCACCATACACAGTAAAAAGATATAAAGTGAAACCAGTTGTAGTTGCTCCTAAATATCTTTGAGCATACGTATACAAAGAAAATGCGATTATGCCTGGTGAGACTGCAGCAAATAATACCCAAATTATGAAATTGGCATCAAATGTAGTATTTTTTAAAAAGATTTCTTCAGTTAAATAAAAAGGTAATAAACTTAGTGCACCAAAAAAAGATATTAGCGTGAACCGTTCAAATACCTTAAGCGAAGATTTCCAATAAAATAAAAATATAGAATATAAAGCCCAGCCGACTGAAGCTCCCAGCATCCAAAGATCGCCTTTTGTAAATTTTAAATTGATTAATGCCAGGTAATCTCCTTTAATGATAATAATTATAACTCCAATTAAGCAAGATATTAATCCAGCTATTTTAGGAAAATTCATTTTTTCTTTAAAAAAAAAATAACTCAAAAGAATTATAAAAATAGGAGAAGAAGTATAAATTATACCCATATTTATTATTGTTGTAGTTTGTCCAGCTATAAATGGAAAAGCCCCGCATACTCCACACCCCATAAATCCTAAGAAGAATAATTTTTTATATTCTTTAAATATAATTTTTTTTTTTGAGAAAATTTTGTAATTAAAAAATAAAAGAATTAAAAAAACAGTTAACCACCTCCAAAAGGCAAGTGATATTGGTGGTATAAATTCAACTCCACCTCTTGCAACTACAAGATTGCTCGCCATGAATACAGGTTGAATTATAAGTAAAGTATAAGCTAGAAGCTCTTTTTTAATCACAAAGTGTACTACGATTTATCAAAAAAAGTCTCGTATATCATCATTGCAATCGCTATTCCCATCAGGATGTACACTGGTAATACGTCGGTAAATCCAATCATCATAGATCTAGTTAATGTTGTTGCAAGTCCAACTAAAAAAAATATTGCAAAGCTTAAACCAACGATAAGTGTAATTTTATTCATTAAATTTGTTGCTTTCTTTTTCTAACCAGTTGGCTACACCTAAAAATCTATTATCGTCATATCTGTCACCAACTAATTGAATTCCTAATGGTAAATTATTTTCACCTTGAAGTAAAGGTAGAGAAATTGCTGGAGTATGCATATACGACCATACCCTGTTAAAGTCAGCACTACCTGTGCTCTTTAAACCCTTATCAGCTACACCAGTACTGCATGGGCTTAATACTCCATGATAATCCTCAAATACTTCTTTATACGACTCGTAACTTCTATCCATAAAATCAACTGCATCTAAATATTCTTTTGCAGAATACTTCATGCCTCTGGAAATGGCAGATTGCATTTCTTTTGAAAGTTTTGATTTTGATTTTTTGTAATAAACTTGAAAATTATTTGCTAAGTCAGATTCGTGTATTATTCTATGATGTTTGTCTATATCTTTAAAATATGAAGGTGTATCGAATACCTCAATGTTTTTTTTAAAAGATTTAATAAAATACTCAAATGCTTCTCTTGATTTTTTATCAACTTTTTTCCAACTGTCGGTCTTGTAAAATATAAATTTTGGATCAAACATTGGACCCTTTTTACATTCATCTAACATAAATTCTGATGAATAGTGTATTGTTGCCTTGTCATAAGAGTCTTTTTTAATTAATACTTTTGCAAGTAAAGCTATATCCTCAACTGTTTTTCCAAAAACTCCAATATGATCAAGATTATAAGAGGTTCTTAAAACCCCATTACGCGATATTAATCCATAACTTGGTTTGTAACCGACTACTCCACAGTAAGATGCTGGTCTTATTACTGAGCCTCCAGTTTGAGATCCTATTGATAAGGGGGCCATATGTGAGGCTATAACAGCTGCAGATCCACTTGAAGATCCACCTGGAGTTCTTGAATAATCATGAGGATTTTTAGTTTTAGGTGGAGCAAGATAGGCTAATTCAGAAGTATTCGTTTTTCCCATAATTAATGCCCCTGCTGATTTTAATAAATCTACTATTTCTGCATTTTGTGACTCTGTTTTACCTTTTCTTAAAACAGTTCCACATTCAGTTGGCATGTCGTAGGTTCCTACAATATCTTTAAGGGCAACTGGAATGCCATGAAGTGGTCCAACTACTTTTCCTGATCTTCTATGGTTGTCTGCTTCCTCTGCTTTTTCTAAAAGAAGTTTTTTGTCTATATAAGCCCATGCTTTGACATCCTTTTCAAACTTATTTATTTGTTCAATATAGGATTTGCATAAATCAACTGAGTTCAAATCTGAATTTCTAATCTTATCTGCTATTTCAGATACTTTTAATGAAAATATATTGGACATAAATATTTATTCTGCGAATAAAGTATCAGGTAACCAAAGCGCTATTCCAGGAAACATATACATTAAAACCATTGCAAAGATTACGATCCCTAAGAACGGCATTATACCTCTAAAGATTTGCATTAGTTCAACATTTTTACTTTGAACACCTTTAAGATAATAAGCTGACATTGCCATAGGAGGTGTTAAAAAAGATGTCTGCAAATTTAAAGCTATTAACATTGCAAAGAAGTAAGGATTTACTCCAAAAAACTCTACAAGTGGTAAAAATATTGGCACAAATATAATTAATATTTCTGTCCACTCCAATGGCCAGCCAAGTAAGAAAATTATTATTTGAGTAATAACTAGAAATTGCCAAGGTTGAATATCCATTGATTTAAAAAAATGTTCAAAAACTTCATGTCCACCTAAATAGGAAAATACTGAAGCAAACGTCCAAGATCCAACGAATAGCCACATAATCATTGCACTAGTTTTTGCAGTTAAAAATACTGACTCTTTAAAATTTTTCCATTTAAGAGATTTATAAAAATAAGATAATACTAGAGCTCCAAATGCACCTACAGCTGCTGCTTCTGCAGGTGTAGCCAATCCACCTAAAATTGTTCCTAAAACCAAAATTATTAAAGAGAACAAGGGCACAAAAGAAACTAACACTTCTTTTAAGATTTCAGCTCTTGGGGGAATTTCTTCTGCAGCGGGTTTAGGTGCTAAAGAGGGGTTAAAATATGCTCTAATAATTACGTATAAGATATAAAGTCCTGCTAACATTAGGCCTGGAAATATTGCTGCAGCAAAAAGTCTTAGCGGAGATAACTGTGCAATTACAGCATAAACTATAAGCATGATGCTTGGTGGAATTAAAATTCCTAAACATCCACCTGAACAAATTACTCCCGAGGCAAATTTTTTATCATAACCAGCTTTTACCATTGCCGGCCATGCTAAAAGGCCCATTAAAGTTACTACAGCTCCAATAATTCCTGTAGCTGTTGAGAATAACGCACAAGTTACAAGAGCAGCAACAGCCATTGAAGCTGGAAGCCTATGAGACGCAAGTCTTATAGCAAAAAATAATTTTGCTACTATTCCTGCTCTTTCGACTAAATACCCCATAAATAAAAACAAAGGCACCGCTGTTAAAACTGTATTATCCATTATGGTATAAGTATTTGAAACGAGAAGTGAAAATATCCGATTATCAAACATATGGTCCATCCTTGCTGGATCAAAATATGCGTAGTAACCAAATCCAACTCCCATAGCTAATAAAGTAAACGCAATTGGAAAACCCAATAGAACAGCAAATAAAAATAAGCTCATCATTAAGATTGCTATCTCAGGGTTTGTTAATTCAAATAACATCTGATTTTTCGTCCTTTTGTGAAGTTCTCATTAATATTTTTTCTGTCTCTACAGCATCAGCTGACGATCTTTCTGGCCAATGCCCAGTTCTAATACAAATAATTGCTCTACACACTTCGCTAATACCTTGAATTGCTAATAAAATTCCAGATAAAGGAATTAAAGATTTTGCCATATAAATTTGTATTTGTGCAGGACTATTCCAGCTAGTTTCTTTTATTTTCCATGCCAAAGCAGCGTATTCATATCCATAAAATGCTAAAGCTAAAATTCCAGGGAAAAAAAAAATAAAATATAAAATTAAATCTATCCACCCCTGAACTCTTGTAGGAAATAATCTATATATTACATCTCCTCTAACATGTGCCTCTGTAGACAAACAATAAGCCCCTGCCATCATAAAAATTGCACCATACATCTGCAAACTGAAGTCAAAATTCCAAAGTGTTGGGCTGTTAAAAGCATAAGCCATTATTACTTCATAACAAGTTCCTCCCATAAGTATTACTATGCACCAAGAAAACGCTTTTCCCATTGACGCGCTTAAAGTGTCAGCAAATTTTATGAAAGATCTCATTATATTACCTTACGTTAAATTCTATCTATTAATCAAACAAAAAAAAGGGGGCCAATGGCCCCCTTAATTAAGAAAATATTTAAATTATATTTTTACTTTTCCGATAGGTCCAAACTCATTTTCATAAGCAAGCTTGTAATTAGGCTGATTCATCAGCAAGTATTTCATTACTCTCTTAGCGTATGCTTTTTGAGAATCGACAATTTTCTTAAAGAAAGCATCTTTCTTAGTAAAATCACCGATTACCTTATCCCAACCTTTTAATTGTTGAGCTAAGATCTCGTCTGAAGTTTGGTAAACATTTACTTTATGTTGATTCATTAATTTAGATAAATCTGCTGAATATCTAACTAATGCTTTAAAGTAGTTATCTGTATTTGCAGCGTAAGCAGCATTTTTTAATATCGCTTGGTTCGCTGGAGATAAACTATTAAATGTTTTGTTGTTTATTGGTATTTCAAACATCTCTTGTGATTGGTGAAAGCTTCCTAAGTGATAATGCTTAGAAACATCTTGCATACCAAATTGAGAGTCTGAAGTTGGGTTGTTAAACTCAGCTGCCTCAATCAAACCAGTTTTCATAGCTGGTTGAATTTCACCACCTGGTAACTGTCTTACGACCATTCCCATTGCAGTAAGAACGTTAGTAGCAAGACCAACAGTTCTGTACTTCATACCTTTAACATCAGATACTTTTGTTACGTTCTTTTTAAACCAACCAAATGGTTGTGCTGGCATTGGCATATGGAATACACCTGTATAATCGTATCCAACTTTTGCGATTGTCTCCTCATACAGTTTTCTTCCTCCACCATACTCCATCCATCCCATAACTTCCTGAGATGACATTCCGTAAGATGGTCCAGTTCCAAACAAAGATGCAGCTGGATTTTTACCATACCAATAAGCAGTTACCCAGTGACCCATATCCACAGCTCCTGTACTTACTGCTGAACCGATTTCACTTGTCTTTACTACTGCTCCTACTGGCTGTAAATCAATTTTGAGTGATCCGCCTGACATGTCGTTGACCATTTTGCAATAGTCGCCTGCCATTTCAAAAAAGATGTTAGCACCACTTGGCCATGCAGCTTGCATTTTTAGAGTTTGTGGAGCTCCGAATGCAATATTTGGCATTGCCACTGCTGCTGTTGCTGCTGCACCAGTTGCTGCCGCCGCTTTAAAGAACTTACGTCTTGAAGGAATTTTTCCCTTCAACGATTTTTTTTCTTTAATCATTTATTTCTCCTCTTTTAGTTAATTAACTTCGTAATATTAAAGCATAAAACGAACTTAGAGTCTTAGGTTAAAATTGTTCTAAACTTAATTTTTTACAACTAAAGGTAGTATTATTTTGTTAATTTACTTTATTTTTGCAATTGCCGGTTTTAAAAAATTCCTCAATATTATCTATTGCAAGATTTGCCATTGCTGTTCTTGTTTCTTTGGTGGCACTTCCTAAATGAGGAAGAATGAAAACACTTTTATGTTTGAGATATCCTGGATTTAAATTAGGCTCATTTTTATAGACGTCTAAACCTGCTGCATAGACTTTTCTTCTCTCTAGTGCGTCTAATAGAGCATCATCATCAACTATATCTCCACGAGCGACATTAGTTACAACTGCACCTTTTGGTAAATATTCCAGAGTTTTTTTATTAATTAGATTAATTGTTTCTTTTGAAGCTGGACAACACACAGATAAAACATCTGATACTTCCATCAAACTTTTTAAATTGTCATGGTAAGAAGCGCCTTGCTCTTTTTCAGAGCTTAATTTAGATCTGTTGTGATAATGAATTATCATACCCAGCGACCTTGCAATTTTTGCGATTTTTTGACCAATCCGTCCCATCCCTAGAATACCTAATCTTGAACCTGTTAACTGTTTGCCTATCAAATAATCTGCTGACCATTTCCAATTGGAGTCTTTTGCAGCTTGTATACCTTCACTTGCTCGTCTACAAGCTCCAAGGATCAATAGAATTCCTATTTCAGCTGTTGCATCTGTTAAAACCTCTGGAGTATTTGTTACTACTATATTTTTTTTTTTTGCAGCAGCTAAATCAATATTCCCAAACCCTACTGCAAAATTTGATAGAATTTGTACGCTCTCAGGCAATTTATTAATAGTCTCCTGGTCCATTTTATCAGTTAGTGAAGTTAAAATTCCATCACAACCTTGGCTTAACTCTATAAGCTTAGACTGAGAATAAAGCTCATCATTTAAATTTAAAGTAGCATCCCACAATTTTGAGGCTTTCTCCTCGTTTGATCTTAATAATTTTCTGGTGATTAATATTTTTTTCATTCGACTTAATTAATTTAAGTCAAAAATTTTACCAGGATTCATGATATTGTTTGGATCTATAGTCCGTTTTATGGACTTCATAACTGGTAAATTATCGCCATGTTCTTTTAGAAGATAATCTTTTTTGTGAAGTCCGACCCCATGTTCTCCCGTAATAGTGCCCTCTAGTTCCAATGTTTTTTCTATAAGTATATCGCTAAATTTTCTTATTGCTTGGTAAGTTTCTTTTTTTTCTGGATCATAAGGAAGTAATACATGAAAATTACCATCACCTAAATGACCAACCATAGGAGCCCTTAGGCCAAATTTTTTAGCCTCAGCATCTGCAAAATTTACACACTCTGTAATTTTAGAAATTGGCAAGCAAACATCGGTTGAATAAACTCTGCCATTATTAATTTGAGCTTTAACTGAATAATAAACGTCCCACCTTGCTTGCCACAGTTTATTTCTTTCAGCTAAATCTTTTGCCCATTTAAAAGAGCTGCCATTGTTATTTTTAGAAATCTCTTCAACAACACCTATTGATTCTTTATTTGATATCTCAGAGCCATGAAACTCAAAAAATAATGTTGGAGTTGCTTCTACATCTTTGAGTTTCGAATACTCTATACTAATTTCCATTTGATCTTTATTAAGCATTTCAATTCTTGCGATGGGTATGCCATATTGAATTACTTCTTGAGCTGTTTTTACTGCCTCCTCTAGAGTTTTAAAATGACAAACTGCACTCATAATACTTTCTGGAATTGGTGACAGCCTTAGTTGAACCTCTGTAATTATTCCTAAGGTACCCTCGGAACCGATAAATAAATTTGTTAAATTATACCCAGCAGAAGTTTTTTTTGTTCTACTGCCTGTTTTAATAATTTCACCGTTTGGCAAAACAACTGTTAGTCCTGATATTACCGTTTTCATAGTACCGTATTTTACTGCCATAGTTCCTGATGCAGAAGTAGCAGCCATACCACCAATTGCAGCATTGGCACCTGGGTCTATTGGAAAAAAAACGCCGTCTTCCCTTAAATACTCATTCAACTGCTCTCTCGTGACACAAGCTTGAACCTTACAATCAAAATCCTCAACATTTACACTTAGTATTTTATTCATTTTTTCAAGTGAGATTGTTATACCCTGATCATTTCCAACCACATTCCCTTCTAGAGAGGTACCAGTACCAAAAGGCACTACAGGTATTTTGTGTTCATTACAAATTTTTAATATTTTTGAAACTTCTTCGTTTGTCTCTGGGAAGACTACGGCTTTAGATAAAATAGGATCGTATGTGTCTTCTCCTCTTGAATATGTTAACCTTGTTGACTCGGACTGAGAAAACCTTGTATTTAATATTTTTTTTAATTCTGATTGGACTTCATTATTCATTTTGTAATGATACTATATAAATTCAGTAAAAAAAATACTTAATTATTTTAGCATCTTTTTTATATTTTCTAATGCTTGAGAAATATTATCCCTTGAGGCTGCGAAACTAAATCTCACATAATCTTGGCAAGTTTGACCAAATGCTGTACCTGGCACAATAGCTACACCAGCTTCGTGCATTGCCTTTTTACAAAATTCTTTGCCATTCATGCCGGTCTCTTTAACTTTTGGAAAAGCATAAAATGCTCCTCCAGGTAGACTACATTCAATACCTGGTAAATCATTTAATCCTTTATAAATAAGATCTCTTCTGGCGGTAAATTTTTCCATCATTTCATGAATCGAATCGTCTGGTCCGTCTAAAGCTGCAATACCTGCAAACTGAGCAGCCGCATTTACACAGGAAACACTATTAATCAATAATTTATTTACATGCTCTACTAAATGTTCTGGCCAAAAACTCCAACCTAATCTCCAACCAGTCATCGAATAAGCTTTGCTCCAGCCCTCTAATACAATTAGTCTATCTCTTAATTTAGGATAATTAAAAAAGGTTGGCATTTCTTTTCCATCAAAAATTTGTCTGCTGTAAATTTCATCACTTAAAATTGTTACATGAGGGTGTTTCTCTAAACCTTGTGCAAGCTTATCAATTTCAGATTTTTCTACAAAACTTCCAGTTGGATTATTTGGATTAATAAGTATCAAAAGTCTTGTCTTATCAGTGATTAAAGACAATATTTCCTCTGCATTAAATTTTAGATCTTTATCTTTAGTAAGGTCGTAAGGTACAGGAGTTGAGCCTGTATAATTGATCATTGACTCATAAATTGGAAATGCTGGTGTTGGGTGAATTATTTCTACTCCTGGCTCACCAAAGCATTGTATAGCATAATGCATTGTTGGTTTACCGCCTGGCATTATTATAATTCTCTCTGGATCAACGTCTTGATTATAAAGTTTTTTAATTTTTCTTGTAACTGCTTGTCTGCATTCCAAAATTCCATTAGACAAAACATACCCATGATGTCCATCATCTAAAGCTTTTTTTGCCGCCTCAACCACATGTTTAGGTGTTTTAAAATCAGGTTGACCTAAACCAAGATGTATCATTGGCTTTCCAGTGGCTTCTAGTTTTTTCGCCTCTGCCAAAACTGAAAACGCAGTCTCTGTTCCCAATCTATCTAAACTTTTTGCTAATTTCATAAATTTAAATTATTTACTATTTCTATAAATTAATTTTGAACTATTCAACTCTTTTAAATTTTTGCATCCCATTAGAACCATATTTCTATTAATCTCATCGTGCATGTTTTGAAGGAGACGCTCAACACCTTTTTGACCACCTGCGGCTAAAGAGAACAAAAATATTTTTCCAAAACTACAAGCTTTTGCGCCTGCTGCGATGGCTTTTAGAACGTGCGTTCCTCTTCTAATTCCTCCATCTAAAATAATCTCCAACTTATCACCGACAGCATCTGATATGGCCTTGATTTGATCAAAAGGTGCTCTAGATCCATCAAGTTGACGTCCACCATGATTTGATACCATTATTGCAGTACATCCGATATCGATTGCTCTTCTAGCGTCGTCTACAGACATCACGCCTTTTAAAGCAAATGGTCCATTCCATTTTTTGGCACAATATTCTGCATCTTTCCAGTTCATAGCTGGATCATATTGCTCATTTATATATTCTATTACTGATTTAGCAATATTTGTTCCTTTATCTGTTTTTTTTTTGACATTTGAAAGTTCAAATCTTTTTCCAGTTAAATAATTAAACACCCACTCAGGACGCATTGCAAAACTCATTAAGCTTTTTAAAGTTAACTTTGGAGGTGTTGTAAATCCTGTCCTATGATCCTTTTCTCTATTGCCTGCAACCAAAGTATCTACTGTTAAACACATTGCGTCAAAACCAGATCTTCTTGATCTATCTATTAAATCGTCGGAAATCGAACGATCCTTATGGACGTAAAGTTGAAATAACTTTGGACCACTTGAGATATTCGATATTTCCTCAATAGAGTTGTTGCCCATCGAGGACATACTATAAAAAGTTCCATATTTTTCAGCTGCTCTTGCTGAAGCTTTGTCTCCTTCAGGATGATAAAGTCTTTGCATTGCGGCAGGTGAAAGAAATATGGGCATATCTATTTTTCTTCCAAATAAAGTAGTTGATAAATCTGGTTTACCGACACTAGCAAGGACATTGGGAACTAAATCGCACTCATTAAAAGAGTCTGTATTTCTTCTTAAGGTTGCTTCATCATCAGAGCCGCCATCTATATAGTGAAAAATTGGGGATGGTAATTTTTTTTTTGCTAATCTTCTAAAGTCTTCAAAATTATAACAATCTTTTAAACTCACTATCTTCTAAATCTTAAATTGCTTCTATTTAGGTCGCTTATTTTGGTGCAGCCCATTAATTTCATGTCTCTTTGTAGTTCAGCTTTATATTGTCCTAAAGCTCTCTCAACACCTTTTTGACCTGCCGCAGCTAATGCATAAAGATATAGTCTCCCTCCAGCACAAGCTTTAGCTCCTAAAGATAGAGCTTTAAGCATATGAGTGCCTCTCTGAAATCCACCTTCACAAATAACATCAATTTTATCTCCCACGGCATCAACTATTTCTGAAAGTTGATCAAATGGTGATCTTGATCCATCAAGTTGTCTTCCGCCATGGTTTGAAACCATTATTCCAGTGCATCCTATATCAACTGCTTTTTTTGCATCTTCAACACTCATAATTCCTTTTAATGCAAAATGACCACCCCACTTAGAACATAATTTTTCAGCATCATTCCAATTCATAGACTGATCTAACATAGTAGAAAAATAATTTCCTATTGAGGAATTTGTACTGGTTCCTTCTTTTACAAAGTCTTGTAAGTGAGGTAATTCAAATTTTCCTTTTGTAAGGTAATTTATTCCCCACATTGGTTTAGTCGCAAAACTAAATAAACTTGACAAAGTCAGTTTTGGTGGTGAAGTGAATCCAGTTCTCAGATCTCTTTCACGGTTTCCACCTGTTATAGTATCGACAGTTAAAGCCATTACATCAAATTTAGCTGATTTAGCCCTTTCCAAGCAAGAGTCATTTAATCCTCTGTCCTTATGAAAATAAAATTGAAACATTTTAGGTGTATCGATCATTGAAGATATCTCCTCCACACTTACTGTGGCTAAAGCTGATACTCCAAACATTGTATTAAATTTTTGAGCAGCTTTTCCAACCGCACGTTCTCCATCATAATGAAAGAGTCTTTGCAAAGCTGTGGGAGAGCAATAAAATGGTAAATCAATTTTTTTCCCAAAAATCGTTGTAGATAAATCTACATTTTCAACACCCCTTAATACATTTGGAACAAGGTCCACATCATTAAATGCAGATGTATTTCGATTATATGTAATCTCATCATCTGCAGCACCATCAATATAATGGAATATCGGAGATGGTAATTTCTTTTTAGCTAAAGTTCTAAAGTCACTAAAATTATGGCAATCTTTTAAATTCATTAAGATACTTTAAAAGCTTTTTGAAAAATTAAACATATAACTATTTGCCCCAGGATTTTTATCTCCTAGACTGGCATTAGATAAATGGTTATATGAAAAACCAAATTCTGTACTAGGTGATAAATCAAGTGATAATTGAAGCTCACTTTTAAACTCCACCAAATGACCAAGATCTTTTCCGTTCCCCTCATGATATAAACCCGGGGTGAAACTAGGTGTTAGATTTAATTTACCAATATTATATTCTGCCTGAATTCCTGTATATAAATATGATGCTGAGTCAGCAGTTAGCATAAAACCAGTGACAGGTTTAACTGTGCCTATAAAACTATCTCTAAAAAGATTATCATTCAAATGTTGGATTCCAAGGATTTGAGATTTTTTTCCTTCATCACTGAAGTCAAACATACCTGTATATACATTATATTTATGCCCAGTATCCATTTTTTGTTTATCTTCGGCAAATGTATTCTCAAATATTATTATAGATGAGAAAAGTATTAATAATAATTTAAAAAAGTTTTTCATATTTTTTTACTCTTATATATTCTTAAATATATTATTGCACCACCTAATAAAAAAAACAATATTGGTATAAACCACAATAAAAAGGTTTTTTTTGAATATCCAGGATCGTAAACAATCCATTGACCATATTTTTTGACCAACATATTATAAATTTGACTTTCTGAATAACCATTATTTATTTGATCTTTAATGTAAACTCTCATACTTAAAGCAAATTCTGAATTAGAATCATATATAGATTGACCTTGACAAATTAAACATCTTAAATTTTTTGCAATTTCATTTTCAAGTTTCGAATAAGGCTTGTTTTCAGAATAACAATTTCCAAAAATATTAATAAATAGAAAAACTAAAATTATAAATTTTTTCTTAATCATTTGTAATCTCTCTAATCCGTTTTATATGATCATTATTAATGGGGCCTATTATCTTGAGTAATATTTTTCTATTTTTGTTAATTAAAAAAGTCTCTGGAACACCATAAGCACCTAATTTTATTGACGCTGTACCGTCGTAATCAACTAAATTATATTTAAATGGGTTGCCATAATCATTTAAAAATTTTATAGAATTTTTTTTTTTATCTTTATAGTTTATTCCAATAGTTTGAAGTGAACTTATATTTTCTAAACTTTTTAGAAAATCATTTTCATCTCTGCATGGAACACACCATGATGCCCATATATTTACTAAAGAAAACTCTTTATATTTAGCAACTTCACCTAAGAGTATTTCATCAGAAGAGAATAATTTAGGTAAATTCAAATCTGGTAAGTAGATAACTTGCTCATTTTTAAATATAGGAGAATATATTTTATTTTCATTTAGCGCTTTATTAAGTGTAACAAAACAAAATATTAAAAAAGCTAATAATGCAAAACTAATTAAAATTTTTTTTTTTGTTAAAAATTGCAAATGTACCTCCAATAATTATTATCATTGTTGAAATCCAAATCCAAATCATGAATGGTTTGTTCTGATACCTAACATTAAATAACTGTTCGTCCTTAATTAAATTAATTGTCATAAATCTATCTTTAAATAAAGTTGTTTTAATCGCTGCCTCACTAGTTGCAATAACTGGTTGATTATAGACTCTGATTTCAGGATTAAGTTTGATTATTCTATCATTGTCATTTTTTATTTCAAAAACTCCAATTACGGAAGAATAGTTTTTCTTTTCTTCGGTTTTAACTTTTTTAAAAGTTATTTTCTCATTTTTTGAAATAAAACTATCTCCAACTTTAATGTTTTTTATAATCTCTGTAGAACTTACACTGTTAAATAAAATTGATAACATTAGCATTGCAAAACCTAAATGAGATAAATTTTGACCATGATTAGTATTTTTTTTTAAAAAATTAGCAGATGTCTTAATGCTTAGAAGAACTAGAGAAAAAATTAGAATTATTATTAATAAATTTTTTTGGGATAAGAAATATACAGTTATAATTGTTGCACCAGTCGTGAATAAAAAGTAGAAAACATAACTTCTTTTATACGTTATATTTGTCTTGATCCAATTCATGCTTGGTCCGACAGACATAAACAAAAAGAATGGAACCAAGAAAGGTATTAAAAGTTTATTATAAAATGGAGGCCCAACCGAAATTTTTTCTGACGTAATTACATCTAAAAATATTGGATATATTGTTCCTATTAAAACAACACTTAAAAAATAAATCATAAACCAATTATTAATCAAAACTGAAGTCTCTTTACTTAAAAAAAAAATTTCTTTTTTATTTTCTATGTTTTTACTTTCAAAGATAAAAAAGATTACAAGCGATATAAATATTATAACAAATAGAAAAATTAGAATGTAAATTCCTCTTGATGGATCATTTGCAAATGTATGTACTGAATTAAGAATTCCTGATCTAACTAGAAATGTTCCAGTAACACTTAACATAAAGGTAACTATACTTAATATAATTGACCAATTTTTTAAAAGGTCTCTTTTCTCTAAAGTAGAGATACAATGCAACAGGGCAGTCAAACTCAGCCATGGCATTAAAGAAATATTTTCAACTGGGTCCCAAAACCAAAATCCTCCCCACCCTAATTCATAGTATGCCCAAATCGAACCTAAAAGAATACCTCCTGTTAAAAAAGTCCAAGATATTAAAACCCATTTTTTTAAATTCTTTGCCCAAAGATTGTTAACATAGCCAGTGACCATTGCTGCTAGAGCAGAAGCGAATATAATCGATGTCCCTACATATCCGACATATAAAATTGGCGGATGTATTGCTAGTGCTGGATCTTGAAGTATTGGGTTTAATCCAAGTCCTTCAGACGGAATTGGGAAAAGAATATCAAATGGGTTTGAAGTTTTTAGAACAAATATAAAAAAACCAATTACAATTATTTGATGGAATATTACAGTATAATGTCTAAAATTTTTTGGCTCATTTTTAGAACTAAAGAAAAAAAATAATATAAAGCTTGTAAGTACTAATAACCACAAAAGTAAGCTTCCTTCATGATTACCCCATAAACCTGATATTTTATAAAAAATAGGTTTTGTCGTGTGAGAATTACTATAGACAGTCTCATTACTAAAATCAGATATTAAAAAAGAGTATAATAGAATAAAAAAACTTATAATAACAAAAAAAAATTGAAGAGTAAGAAATTTATATATTTTTTTTTCTAAATTAAATAAATCTTTTTTAATATTTAAAACTGAAAAAAAGAAAACAATAAAAGAAGATATTAGTCCAAATAATAATGAGAGATAGCCAAAATCAGATATTGTCATTTTTGCTCCAGACTTTCTTTAACTTCTGGGGGCATATAATTCTCATCATGTTTAGCTAAAATTTTATCAGCAATAAATAAATTTTTATCCTCTAATACTCCCTCAGCTACTACTCCTTTTTCCTCTTGAAACAAATTTGGAATAGTCCCTGCAAAAATAACATTTATTTCGTTTCTAAAATCTGTAATTATAAACAGAATTTTTTCATTTTCTAAGATTACAGAATTTTTTTTAACCATTCCACCTACTCTAATTTTTTTTGTTATTTTCTCTTGAGACAGCTTGATTTCAGTGGGTGATTTGAAATACACAACATCATCCTCTAGCAGTTTTAGAATAATATAAATGCTTAAAATAATTGTAGTTAGTAAAGAAATTATAAATATAATTCTTAATCTAACTTTTTTACCATACATTAATCTAGATTAGATTTTGTGAGCAACTGTTCTTACAAATGTTCTATTTGTTGATTGTTTGTGAGCTAAAATAATTTGATCTGAGTCTAGAGATTTATATTTTTTAGCAAATTTATCGTGTTCTTTAATAAATTGTTTGCTTGTCACTTTATATAAAACTAAAAAATTGAATAACGTGAATGCGAATGCAGACCAAACATATAAACCATACCCATTCATAATAAATAAATCTAAAATCATATTCTATCTAAGCCTTTATTTTTTACTTTTATCAACTCTACATTATATTTCATCAAAAAAATCAATATTGAAAATAGTGCAAATGACGCAGTCATTAAAAATAAAGGAATTAACATAGAAGAGTGTATAGTGCTTTCAGATAAGACATTAATTGATGAAGGTTGGTGTAAGGTTGCCCACCAATCCACAGAATATTTAATTATTGGAACATTAATCACCCCTATAATTGAAATGTATGATGAAATTGTAATAGCTTTGTTTTTTTCAAAAATCTTCCAAGATAACAAGTATAAAAAATAAAATAAAAATAATACCAACATAGAAGTTATTCTAGGATCCCAGGCCCACCATGTACCCCAGGTTGGCTTGCCCCAAATTGAACCTGTAACTAAAGCTATTAAGTTAAAAATAAATCCTGATGGAGCTAAACTTTTTGATATCAATACAAAGTTTTTATTTTTAAAAATCAAAACCCCAAGAGATAAAAAAGCGATAATCGAAAAAATTCCTAGAGAAATCCATGCTGATGGAACATGTACGTACATAATTCTTACAGAGTCGCTTTGAAGGTAATCTTGCGGGGATAATATAAGTGCCTCGAATAAACCTACTGACAGACAAATTAAAAATAATATGAATATTAAATTTCTAAATCTTGATGAAATTAATATTTTTTTACTTTTTTCGGTAATTATAGATAACATTTTTTTATTTATATAATGTGATAATAAACTGATCAAGAATGTTGAGGGAGATAATTGAAGGGAAACGTTAACACCCTTGATCAGTTTAATTATTTATAGAAAAATCATTTGTCTAAGTTTTGAGAAAAATGTGTTGAAAAAATGACAGCTAATTTGAGGGCTTAAAATAGGTTGAGCCTTTTTTACCCGAAAAAATCTCATTGATGAGAGGATGTTTAATTGGCTCACCTGAATCGTCCTTAATGAGGTTTTGTTCAGAAACATAGGCCTCATAGGTAATATCATCATTTTCTGCGAGTAGATGGTAAAAGGGCTGATCTTTTCTTGGTCTTACATTTTTAGGTATTGACTCGTACCATTCCTCAGAATTGTTAAATTCAAAATCGACGTCATAGATAACCCCTCTAAAATCAAAATGTTTATGTTTAACGATATCGCCTATTGAAAATTTTGCTTTTTGAATAGTCACAACTTAAATATGTGTATTCTCAAAAAAAAATCAATAAAAAAAATATTAAATTTTTGCATATCTGATAGGATCAGCCTGTGAATAAGTCTTTAATAAAATTCATCACTGATTTCGGCCCCTTAATAATATTTTTTACTTTTTATTATAAAAGTGGAAAAAATATGCAGGTAGCCATACCGCCATTGATTATTGCGACAATAATCTCTGTATTTATAGTTTGGATATTAGAAAAAAAAATACCTTATGTTCCGCTCTTAGGTGGTGTCTTAATAGCATTTTTTGGTGGTCTCACAATTTATTTTAAAGATCCAGTCTATATATATATGAAGCCTACAATTATTAATATAATATTTGCACTTGTACTTTATTTTGGAAAGTATTTTACTCAAGAACCAGTTTTAAAAAAAATTTTAGGTAAAACCATGCCGTTAAACGATGAGGGATGGGTAAAACTTAATACAAGGTGGATGTTTTTTTTCATTTTTTTAGCAATACTAAATGAGTTTATTTGGAGAACACAATCAGAGGAATTTTGGGTAAATTTTAAAGTTTGGGGAATGTTACCAATTACAATAATATTTACAGCCTTTCAAATCCCTCTAATAAATAGATATAAATTAAATGAATAGAGATTTAAAACTTGTAATCGATAACTCTTTAATAAAAAAAGAAAATAAATTTTTTTTTGAAAAAAAAGAATTAAAAAATATTTTAGATTTGTATGCTAAAATGGTTTCTAAGGGATCTTGGAAAGATTATGGGCTTCATATTTCCTCTAAAAGAGTAAGTTTTAATGTGTTTAAAAACGCCGCTGAAAATGCTGTTTATAATATTAGCAAGAACTTCAAACCTTCAAATAAAAATTTAAAATATTTAATTACAGATAGTAGAAACAGGATAATAAGAAATTCGGATAACTTGGAAAAGCTACTTAAAGATATAGATTGGAAAAAAATGTAATTATCTTCTTTGACCGAAAAGTCTCAACAACATAATAAATAGATTAATGAAATCAAGATAAAGTGTTAATGCTCCCATTATTGCTTTTTTACCAGAAATTTCAATTGTGTCGTTTGCTGAATACATATTTTTAATTTTCTGAGTATCGTATGCGGTTAAACCAACAAATATTAAAACACCTAATATTGATACAACAAAATACATCATTGCAGATTTTAAAAATATATTAACTAATGATGCAATAATTATTCCGATCAGACCCATCATTAAAAATGAACCTAATTTAGTCAAATCTCTTTTAGTTGTGTAGCCGTAAATACTCATTGCTCCAAATGTTGCTGATGTTATAAAGAAAACTCTTGCAACGCTTACTCCTGTGTAAACTAAAAGTATCCAAGACAAAGATAATCCCATTAGTGAAGCAAATATCCAAAATACAGTTTGTGCTTTAGCAGAACTCATTTTGTTAATTCCAAAACTCATATAAAAAACAATACCTAATGGGGCTAACATTATTAACCATTTCAAACCTGAATTGAAAATGGCATTTCCAAAACTTGTAAGTCCCATGATCACGCCTGTATTGTCTGTAACCACAGACATCTTAAATGATAAAAGTGAAATTATACCTGTCAAAAGAACTCCTGTGGACATATAGTTGTAAACCTTCAACATGTAAGATCTTAAGCCTGCGTCCCATGCTACGTTTTTTTTAACACTTGTTGCCTGAAATATATTTTGTCTGTTAAAATCCATAGATATAATATAATTATTTTAAACTTATATTCAATGGTCAAAACTGGCTAAGATTATTAAAAATTATGAATTTTAAGAAACTAGGTAATACAGATATAGATGTTAGTACAATTTGTCTCGGTACTATGACATGGGGTGAACAAAATTCAGAAAAAGATGCATTTGATCAGATGGATTACGCATTAGAAAAAAATGTGAATTTTTGGGATACTGCTGAAATATATGCAATACCGCCAAAAGAAAGTACCTATGGTAAAACAGAGGAAATGATTGGTAACTGGTTTACAAAAACAAAAAAAAGAAACAACATAGTATTAGCAACTAAAGTATCTGGTCCTGGACCGGGTTGGATTAGAGGTGGTGGAAACCAATATGATGAAAAAAATTTAAACGAAGCTGTTGATAATAGTCTTAAAAGATTAAAAACTGATTATATCGACCTATATCAATTACATTGGCCAGAAAGAAAAACCAATTTTTTTGGAAGACTGGGTTACGAACATAAAGATGATAATAATTGGAATAAGTTTGAAGACATTCTTAACACTTTAGATAAAATAATCAAAAGTGGTAAAATTAGATACATTGGTATTTCAAATGAGACAGCATGGGGATTGTCAAAGTTTTTGGAAATCTCAAAGTTAAAAAAGCTTCCAAGAATGATGTCTGTTCAAAATCCTTACAGTCTTTTAAATAGATCTTACGAAATAGGTTTAGCTGAAATTTCGGCAAGAGAAAAAAGTGGTCTTCTAGCTTATTCACCTCTTGCATTTGGTTATTTGACTGGAAAATATAGAAATGGAGAATTACCAAAAAATTCTAGGATGTATTTGTTTGGAGACAAGTTTTCAAGATATAAAACTGAAAACGGTCAATTAGCCATTGAAAAATACTTTAATATTTCAAAGAAGTACAATTTGGATTTATCCCAAATGAGTTTGAAATTCTGTGAACTTCAGCCATTCGTGACTAGTGTGATAATCGGGGCAACAACAATGGAGCAGTTGAAAACCGATATAGAAAGTGTAAATATAAATCTTAATGATGAGATAATAGATGAAATTAATGAAGTACAAAAACTATATCCAAATCCATGTCCATAATTAAAAAAACAACATTACTTCTTTTAATTTTTATTTTGGGTTTTGCTTCATTAAATGCACAAGAAATAAAAAAAATTGGTAAATTCAAAGATTGGGAAACAATAGTTGTGACTGACGAAGTTTCTAAATTATGCTTTGCTCAATCTAAACCAGTGTTGCAATCTCCAAAAAATAATGCACGAGAAGCAAGACTGTTTATAAGTTTTAGACCTATAGAAAAAATTTCTGATGAGATAAGTATTACATCGGGATACGAATACAATGTACAAAATGTAATATTAGCAAAATCAGGTAAGAACAAAATCAAGTTTGATATATCCAAAGATAACTTTGCTTGGATAACTAATAATAAAGTTGAAAAAAAAATGATTAGTGTAATGAAAAAAGGCTCAAGAATTATGATAACAGGTTATAATAAATCTGGGTCTCAAACAATTGATCACTACTCGCTAATGGGTTTTACAAAAGCATACAATAGTGCAAAAAAAAATTGTAGCTAATGAAATCAAAATAACAGTCTAATGAAAAAAATAGTTTTAGCTTACTCAGGTGGTCTAGATACATCTATAATTCTTAAATGGTTACAAGAAAACTATAAAGCTGAAGTTATTGCTTACACAGCCGATATTGGCCAAGAAATGGATAAAAAGAAAATTATTAGAAACGCAAAAAAGTTAGGTGTTAAAAAAATAATTATTAAAAATCTTAAAAATATTTTTGTAAAAGATTACGTATTTCCAATGATTAGGGGTCACGCCATTTATGAAGGTGTTTATTTACTAGGTACATCTATTGCGAGACCATTAATTGCAAAAGATCAAATACAAGTTGCAAAAAAATTCAGAGCATTTGCAGTTTCGCATGGTGCAACTGGAAAAGGAAATGATCAAGTAAGATTTGAATTAGGATATCATTATTTTGGGCCAAAAATGAAAGTTATAGCCCCATGGAGAATTTGGAAATTAAAATCAAGAACTGATTTAATCAAATATGCAAAAAAACATAAAATTTCAATTCCAAAGGACAAGAAAGGAGCGCCACCTTTTTCAGTAGATGACAACTTATTTCATACATCAACTGAAGGTAAAGTTCTAGAAAGTCCAAAAAATTTGGCTCCCGAATTTATTTTTCAAAGAACATCTTCACCTGAAAAAGCACCTAATAAACCAGCATATGTTTCAATTGGTTTTAAAAATAGTAACCCAATTAGTGTTAATGGAAACAAATTATCTCCAGAAAAAATTTTAGATAAATTAAATCAACTAGGTGGAAAAAATGGTATTGGGAGAGTTGATTTAGTCGAAAATAGATTTATCGGAATTAAATCAAGAGGAATTTATGAAACACCTGGAGGAACGATACTTTTAATTGCTCATCGAGCAATGGAGTCAGTGACATTAGATAAAGACACCATGCATAAAAAAGATATGATTATGCCAAGATATGCTGAATTAATTTACAATGGCTATTGGTTTTCAAAAGAAAGATTTAAATTACAAAAAATTGTAGATCAAAAAAGAAACAAGGTAAATGGAATTATTAAGCTTAAACTTTACAAGGGAAATGTTACAATTCAATCCAGAATTACTAGAAGTGGTGCTTACTCAATGAAGAAAGTTTCTTTTGAAGAAAATAAAACTTTTAATAAATATAATGTTGAAAGATTTATCAATTTTCACAAAAAAAAATTAAGATAGTCAAATATGAATTTTGAAGCTTCAAGAGCAAAAGCTATATATAAATTAGATAACTTTATTAAAAAAAATCTTTCTGATTATTCAAAGCTAAGAAACTTTGATTTTGGTGCTGATAAAAGAGATAATGTTTCATGCTTATCACCTTATGTCACACATGGTATTCTTAATGAAATCGAAATTATAAAAAAATCACTTGAAAAGTTTTCTTTTTCAAAAAATGAAAAGTTTATACAAGAAGTACTTTGGAGAACGTACTGGAAAGGATGGCTAGAGTTAAGACCTAATGTTTGGAGTGACTATTTAATTGACTTAAGAAATATTAAAGAAAAATATAAAGATGATAAAAATTATCAAAATGCAAAAATAGGAAAAACTAATATTGATTGCTTTAATGAATGGGTAAATGAGTTAAAAAATAATAACTACCTCCACAATCACACTAGAATGTGGTTTGCCAGTATTTGGATTTTTACACTTGATTTACCTTGGCAACTTGGTGCAGAATTTTTTATGCAGCACCTTTTCGATGGTGATGCTGCATCAAATACCCTTGGATGGAGATGGGTTGCTGGAGTTCAAACCCAAGGAAAGCACTATCTAGCAAGCGAATGGAATATTAAAAAATTCACCAATAATAGATTTAAAAATATTAAGTTAAATGAAAATGCTCCTCCAAAAGTTTCAGAAAGAACTTATTCAATAATAAAAAAAGATTTTCAAAATTCTCAGGATATTGATCAAAGTAATTTATTAATTTTTGATAATAATCTTTCTTTTGAATGCACTGACTTTAAAAATATTTGTTTCAAAAAAATATATTTAATCTCTAATAAAAATGAAAACAGATCAATAAAACTTGGTGAAAAAGTCGCAAAATTTAAGTATCTTTTATTTCTTGATCAAGAAAAAAGATTAAAAGAAAAATCAATTGATTGTGAAATAATTGATATAAGCGAAATTAAAAAAATCGATGAAAAAAATATTGGATTGTATCCAACTACTGGTGAAAACTTAGATTATCTGAATTTAAATAATTTAAAAATGAATTTTTTATATAGAAAACTTGATCAGTATTCTTGGCAGTATTGTAATAAAGGTTTTTTTAATTTTAAGAGTTACATTCCAAAAATTATTTCAAACTTTACTTAATTTTTTGAGTTTTTATCTTGCAAGTTTTATGAAGATGTCACCCATGCCTGCATCTAGTTCCTCTAGGGGTGTATTATTTCTTAGATCGCAGTATCGACCAGTAATTTGATGATTTTTGACTAAATCAATATCATCAGTTTTACAACTTCTTCCATTATGTAGTAAGCCTATTACTATCCTATTATTCAGATTATAAACCTGATCACTATTGATTTTTTTGCCATCACAAAAATAATCTTTATTTACTCTGTTTGGAAAATCACTTTTGTTACAAGGATTTTTTATTGTTATAACGTAGAATTCTTTTAAACCATCAGTAAAATTATACTTCATTTTTTGAACTTCTGAATACTTCATAATATCGCAAGAGCATGGCACACAGCATCTATAATAGTTACCACAAATTTTATTGTTAGTTTCACTTTCTTTAACAAACAAAAACTCTGAATCGCTACCTGGATCAATTAATGATCCAGAAACACCGCAATATAACTTATTAAATTCAATGAAATCCTTATAATTAATCTTTTTATCTATGACATATTTAAAAAATTTAGGTCCAGCTGCATTTCTATTTTTGTCAGGAAATATTCTAGACCAATCAGTTATTAATTCTTTATGATAATTTTTTTCTTCTGCAACTAATTCGAATTGAAAAAAAACTGCAAGAACTAAAAAGAATTTGAAAAAGGTATTTTTCATTTTTGTTTTATTATAATAGTTTGATTGAGTTTAATTTTATCTATAAAGACTTTTTTTCCATTAGTCCATTTAACCTCTACCCTAAAATCTTTCTCTTTTTTTCTAATTCCATAATGTGCCACAGGCTCCATTTGGCACAAATAGCCAGACCCAGCATCTATTGTTTTCGAATGCTTTCTTTGGTCAGACAATAATGTTACCGTCGCTCCCCTAGCAGGAGCTCCAAATTTATTAATAGGTTTGATTCTCAAATATTTACTTTTTTTTTCTACTTTTGCTTTGTACAAAGTCAACGGTTGAGCTTTACTTTCTCCGTGAGAAACTAATAATTCTAAAATTCCATCATTATCTATATCAGCTACAGCTGCTCCAGTACCAAATCCTTCGGTCTCAAGGGCCGTTTTTAATTTTATTTCCTTAAATTTTCCATTTTCATTTATTTTAAATAATTTGTTTGGTTCTGCGATATTGTTCATAAAAACTTCATCATAACCATCATTGTCAAAATCAGCAGAGATAATTGTCCGAATTCTAGATGGTTTATCAAAAGCTTTATTTCCTATATCCCTAAATTCATTTTTTTCTAAAACATATGCCCTATGATAACCAAGCCAATTACCACTCAAAATATCTAATCTTCCCCTATAATAAATATCTGATAATGCTGTCCCCCTTCCATTCTGTATCACATCATCAACTCTATACTCAAATGCAACATCATCAAATTTACCGTTGTTATTTTTTAATAGAAAGTTGGCACCTCTTTCGTTTGATGCAAATATATCAGCTCTATCTGTTAATATATGCCCTGATACTACTGCTCTTCCACCAGTAACTTTATCCAAATTTAAGTTTTCTGCTTTGTCTAATATTTTGTTATTTTCAATTTCATAAAATCTTGTTGGTCCACCATAATTAGCTACATAAATACCATATTCACCATCACCTTTTCTATCGACGCAAACTACAGATCTACCAGCTGTTAAGTTTAAATTTTCTCTGTTTTTTTCTAACTCAAATAAGTCAAAATACTTAGTATTATTTTTATCAATTAATCTATCAGAGTATTTTTTTGTTCCACTATAGGTATCTGTATTTAAAAAATAAACTTCTTCAAAACCGTCTTTATCTATATCACAAGCTGCAACACCAATAGTTTTTCTCGATTGATCTAAAAAGATATCCTCTTGTATTATGTTTTTTAATTTGCCATCATCGTAACCCAAAGCCAAGTTAGGATAACCAAAACCTGTGACTATAAATTCATTATTTCCATCTGTATTGATATCAGTAACCGAAACCCCGTAACTTAATCTACTTTCATTAACCTCAATAATATTTGAAATATCTTTGAAAAATTCTGCACGAGAACAATTAATTGATGATATTAAAAAAAAAATAATTAAAATTTTATATAAATAATTTATCTTTTTGATGAACATTTTTTAGAGCAGTATTTAACTTTTTCCCAGTTTAGCCTCCACTTTTTTCTCCATTTGAATGGTCTTTCGCAAACTAGGCACAACTTAGTTGGTAGGTTTTGTTTTTTCATTAAGCTGGTGTTTGTTTTTTAAAAATAAAAAATAAGCCACAAATTCATAAGCGTAATGAAATAAAAAAAATAGAGGTTTAAAACTTAAAATTTTTGCTAAAAAGTTATATTTAGGTATTTTAGACCAAATAATTATAAATGCTTTAGCACCTCCTATAACCTCTCCATTATCAATTACGTGCAACCTTCTTAGAAGTTCCTCTTTTGATTTTGATGTTAGATTTACTGCTTGTTGATTATTAGTAATATCAACCCATTCTAAATTATTATCTGAAATTTTTTTGTAGTGATTAATTTCTAACCTGCACACATTACAAGAATTATTAAAAAAAACTTTAATTGTCATAGATTTTATTATAACTCATTTTTACGAATAATTTTTCATATTTTCAATATGACATTTTAAACTTTATAGATATACCACTTTAGTTTGATAATATTTTAAAAATATTATAAGGAATTCTATAACCTGGAAAAGAAGCAACGTCTCCTGAAACAGCTGTTTTAGGGTTCCAACCGAAACAAAAAATTATGAAAAAAGTAACGAATGTTACTCCTTTAATTTTATATAAAAAATTTTGTCTTAATTTTTTTATATCCAAGATTAAAAAATTATTTAATATCAGTTGAAAATATATTAATGCTAGAAAAACATATGAAATATTCACCCACCTTCCCCAATCAAAAGCCATGGCAAACAGTACAGTAATAGGCAAAAGAGCAATAAAAAATGTATTAATTGGTTTACCAAAATATTTAAAAATAAATAGTTTATTATTTTTTAGATAAGAATTTTTAAACAAAACACCTAAGGGAAAAAAACCTATAATAATTATTAAAGAATATCTTAAAAATACTTCAAATGAATATCTATCAGTTACTTGTTGAATATTATCACTAATTTTTACCGATAATATTCTATCACAAGACATATAACAATCTTGGCTGAATTCATTTTTTAAAACTAACGCCATAACTTCATGTTCTCTGCCATTTAGTGGATTAAAAATGATAATTAATGCAATTATTAAACTTGGTATGAAGCTAGAAATAATTTTTATTAAATTAAGATCAAATTTTTGTATATTATTTTCTATAATTTCAAAAACTAATATTAAAGGAAAAAAAAATATTACAGGTTCCCAAATTAACATGCTTAATGTTAAAAAAAAAACTAAAGAAAATAATTTAAAACTACTGCTTCTTGGAATTAATAAATAGATCAAAAATAATGAAAATACTATTATCTCTTTTCGAGCTAGAACTTCAATTTCTGCAACCGGGTATAAAATAAAAATTGGTGTGAAGATGGATAAAATAATTATTCTTTCAAACTTAAGATTCTTAAGAAAATTGAATAGTAAAAAGAAGTATAATGTTAAAGTTAGTGTTTGTAATATGAAAATTGTCCATCTCAAACTAGTTTGAAAATATCTTGATAACTCGATAGCTATTTGGCCTACAATGCCTCTTTTTGTAAAACCACCCTCATAATTAATAAACCATTCGGAAATTGTAGAGTCATTTCCAACCTCATGTTTAGTAAATAAAAAAATATATGAAAAAATTAGTAGAATAAAAAAATAATAGAATAAGTAAACATCAAGACTTTTTTTCATTTAAATTTAATCGAAAATTTATATATATATAACTTATATTTTAAGATTAGCACAGATAATATGATCGGTATAGTTATCCCAACATATAATGAAAAAGAAAATATTTTTAAACTTAGTAAGAAATTATTAAAATTATATCCAAATTCAACAATTTTTATTGTTGACGATACCAAAAATTATAATTTAAAAAAATATTTTATTAAAAAGAAAAAGATAAATTATATTTTTAGAAGAAATAAAAAAGGTCGAGGATCTGCTGTTATTGATGGATTTAAAAAAGCATTAAAAAATAGCAAAATTAAAGTTTTTGTAGAGATGGACGCTGATTTTTCTCATAAACCAGAGGAGCTTAAAAAAAATTTAAATACCTTTAAGATAAATAAATTGGATTTGTTAGTTTCAAGTAGATATCTCAAAAACAGCAAAATATACAATTGGTCAATACAAAGAAGAATATTTTCTTTACTTGCTAATTTCCTTGCCAGAATTTTACTAAATGTCGGAGTTACTGATTATACAAATGGTTATAGAATTTACTCTAAAAAAGCATTAAATATTGTTGTTTCTAAATGTGGTAATATTGGAGATGGTTTTATAGTTCTATCTGAAATTTTACTTCAATTGAAAATGAATAATTTAAAAATATCTGATACACCTTCAATATTTGTAAATCGTAAAAGAGGTGAGAGTTCGGTTAACTTTAAATTAATTATTCAATCCTTATTTGGCTTGATAAAACTTTATCTTATAAAAAATAAATTTTTAGCCTAAAAAGTATTAGATTTAATAAATTTTTCCGCCTCTGATAAAATCAATTTTTTTCTCTCGGTTTTCATTTTATCAAAAATTCTAACCATCATGGATAATCGTGGGTTTTTTAAAAAGAATGCTCTATTTCTGTTAATAAATCTCCAATACAATCCATCCATAGCATTACACCAATCCCCTTTTTTAAAATCCATCATTTTCATAAAATAACTTGATCCACAAATATATGGTTTGGTCGCAAATATTCCCCCGTCACTAAATAATCCCATACCATAAACATTGGGAGACATAACCCAGTCTGATGAGTCAACAAACATTTCCATAAACCATTTATAAACGTATATCGGTTTAATCTCACAAAGATTCATAAGGTTTGATAAAATCATTAATCTCTCTATATGGTGTGACCAACCATAATCATTCGCATTTTTGATAGCATGGTCTAAAGGAGGTAAACCTGTATTTCCTTGGTACCAACTAGGTTTCATCTTACGATTATGTCTAAAGAAATTACTATTCTCTAATTTGTTATCAAAATTTTGATATATTCCTCTCATGAATTCTCGCCAACCTATTACTTGTCTTATATATCCCTCCAAAGAATTTATTCTAATCTTTTTCCTTTTATGGCTTTCTAAAATTTTTTCTAAAATTATTTCTGGAGTTATTAAACCTAAATTTATATAGGGGCTAAGAGCGCTATGAAATAATATATTGTTGCCTTGATCAACGGCGTCCTCATAATCACCAAATAAATTTGATTTTTCCTTTATAAAAAATTCTAATAATTTTAGAACATCTTTATATTCTGTTGCAAACCAAAAATTTTCTGTTGAACCCGGATGAGTTGCAAATTTCTTTTCTATAATACTCTTTAGTTTTTTTGTGTGAGCTGTTTGATTGATTTTTGGAAATGTGGGAATTTTAGTTCCCTTAGGTAATTTTTTTCTATTATCTTCATCAAAGCTCCATTTGCCACCAACAGGATCTTCACCGTTCATAAGGATATTCATCTTTCTTCTAGTTTCTTTATAAAAAACTGCCATGAATGGTTTTTTTGACTTAGATAAATATTTTTTAAAATCATCTCTTGTATTAAGAAACATTGGAGAAGTAATTACGGTAAGCTTTATTTTATTTTTCTTTGCAAAATCTATAATCTTTTTTTCAAATGGTTTATCTTCAATTTCAAAACAAGTAATTTCACTAATTTTATTTTTTTTTAAAATTTTTTTTACTTTTAAAAAATAATCTTCTTTAAAAGATATATTCTCAATTTTAGAATATGAAATTTTGAAATTATTTTTTTTTAAATTTTCGAAAAATGATCTCATTGATGACAAAAATAATAGGATTTTAAGTTTATGATGTTTTTCATAAGTGCATAAACCATTATCCTCTGCCATGAAAAAAAGGTGGTCTTTTTTGAAGCGGTTAAGATATTTTAATGGAAATAATTGATTTCCGAGTATAATAAATAATTTCATAATTTATTTATAAATATTAATATACGATATGTCAGGAAAATATTTAATTTTTGGTGCGACAGGTTCTATCGGTTCAAACTTAGCCAAATTAATGGTTGGCAAAAATCAAGATGTTCAACTCATAGGTCGAGATGAAAATGGTCTAAATTTATTATCGTCCGAGCTTGGTTGTAAATACAGTGTTGTCGATGTTTTGGATGAGCTATCTATTAAAAATTTAAAAAATGAATTTGAAAATCAGGAAATTGCTGGAATTGCATATTGTGTTGGGTCTATTGACCTTAAACCTGTTCGAGCTATTAAAAAAGATGATTTTATTAAATGCTTAAATTTAAATTTTTTTCCAATAGTTGAAACTATTAAAAACTTTCAAGATAACTTAAAGAAAAATAAAGGTTCCATAGTCATGTTTTCTACAGTCGCAGTTCAGAGAGGATTTACTAATCATAGTATTATAGCATCTGTTAAAGGCGCTATTGAAGGACTAACAGTGTCTTTAGCTGCTGAGTTTGCGCCAAACATTAGGGTTAATTGTATTGCACCAAGTTTAACTAAATCAAAAATAGCTGACCCAATATTAAAAAATAAATTAATTGCGGAGGGTGTAGCTAAAGCTCACCCAATGAAAAGAGTCGGCGAAGGTAGGGATGCCGCCGCAATGGCACAATTTTTATTATCTGAGGATAGTTCATGGATAACTGGTCAGATAATTGGTGTTGATGGTGGAAGATCAAAATTATCATAATATATTTTTAATTTTTTTGTATTAGTGTAATGTTATTCAATATTAAACTAAGTTGTGAATAAAATTTCTACAGAAGAATTATTTAAAATTGCTTATAATCATTTACAAAATAAGAATTACATTAAATCAATTGAGTTGTTTAATAAGATCCTGGCTCAATATCCGGAAAATTTATCAGTTTTAAGAAATTTATTGCATGCGTATGCTTTTTCTGGAGATTTTCATAATGCTGAAAATACAATCAAAAAAGTCATAAAAATAAATGAAAATGAACCATATGTTTATCAGTTTTATGCAACTATTTTGAAAAGCCAAGATAAAATTGATGAGATGATAGATTTAATTGACGAAGGATTAAAAAAAAAATTGATGGACACAAAATGGAAATACCAAAAAGAATTATTATTTCCTGTAATTGTAAAGGATAATCAAGAAATTAATAGGTTTAGAGAAAAAATAGGCAAATGTTATGATCAAATTTTAGAAAATAGCGAGCAACTTAATTATGATAATGATCAAATAATACAAACTCCTCACTACGAATCTTCCTATAATCAACATGATAATCTCGAATTAAATATCAAAAGTGTAAAAGCTTTAAGAAAAATTTATAGAGAATTGAGTGAAAATTGTATTTCTGAAAAAAAAGAAAATGAAAAAATAAAAATAGGCTTTGTATCGGAATTTTTTACTAACCATACAATTGGCAGATTATTTAAGAATATTATTTTTAGTCTTGACCAGTCAAAATTTAATATATTTGTACTTCACTCAAAAAAAACAAAAAACAGTGATCTTTTTAATGAATTTATTGAAAAAGAAAAAAATGGTCTTTTAAAGAACATTCGACTTCCAGAAAAATTGAGCGAAAAAATCGATTTTTTTAAAAATGAAAAATTTAATATTTTATTTTATCCAGATATCGGTATGTCAATTGAGATGTACTATCTATCCCTAATCAGACTTGCCAAACATCAAATAATGTCATGGGGTCATCCTGAAACAACAGGTAGTGAAAGTATAGATTTTTTTCTATGTTCTAAAAGTTTAGTTACAAACGAAACCTCAAAAAGCTATTCGGAAAAACTATTATTAATGGAACACCTGCCAATGATTTATGAAATGCCAAAAATAAAACAAAAATTAAAAGATAACGAATTAGTTAAAAATAATATTTATTCATGTCCGCAAACAATGTTTAAGTTTCATCCCGATTTTGATCATATTTTAGCTGAAATACTCAAGAAAGATAAAAAAGGAGTTTTGTATTTAATTAAAGATAACAATAAAGTTTATTTCAATAAGTTAATTGATCGTTTTAAGAAAATTAAATTTTTTGATTTAGATAGGGTTATTTTTCTTGATCCACTTACTAGAGACAATTACATAAACCACTTGGGAACATCGTCTGTGTTATTAGATCCATTATATTTTGGTGCAGGTAACTCATTTCACGAGTCAATGGTATACGGAACACCAACAATTACAATGCCAACCAAATTTATAAAATCTAGGATCGTAAGTGCTGCTTATTTGCAGATGGAAATCGACAATCCCCCAATAGTTAAAAATAAAAACGAGTATGTTGAATTAGCAATCGACACTGCAAATAAAAAAAATTTATTAGAAATAAAAAAATATTATCAAAAGAAAGCTATTGAAAAGCTATTCAATACTACAAAAGCTGGTGAGGAATTTAATCAAATACTTATTGATTTAGACTGATGATCTTTTAAAACATTCTATTGTATTTTTTAATAAACATGCAATTGTCATCGGTCCAACCCCACCTGGTACTGGTGTTATAGCTTTTACAGTTTTAGAAACTTCCTCAAAGTCTACATCGCCAACAATTCCCTTTTCTGTTTTATTTATTCCAACATCAATTACAATGGAATCTTTTTTAACCCAATCACCTTTCACAAATTTTGGGACTCCTACAGCAACTACAAGAATATCTGCTTTTAGACATTCCTCTTTTAAATTTTTTGTTTTTGAATGAGCAATAGTTACCGTACAATTTTCTTTTAGTAAAAGTTGGGTCATTGGTTTTCCATTTAAGTTGGATCTCCCTAAAACTACTGCCTTTTTTCCATTTAGATTTGGTTCTATTGTTTTAATAAGTAAATAACATCCAAGTGGAGTGCAGGGAATAGAGCTTTCATAGCCTGAAGACAAACTTCCTACATTATAAGGATGAAACCCATCTACATCTTTATTTGGATTAATTGCATCAATAACTTTTTTGTTATTAATGTGTTTTGGAAGAGGTAGTTGTACCAAAATACCAGAAACATTTTCATCTTTATTAAGTTCATGAATCTTATCCAAAACAGTCTTTTCATCCACTGTTTCAGGATATTTTATAATCTCTGACTTAAGGCCTATTTCTAATGCTGATTTTTCTTTATTACGCACATAAATTTTACTTGGTGCATATTCGCCGATAAGTATAACTGATAAACCAGGGGCTCTATTAAATTTTTTTTTTAGATTATCTACTTCATTCTTTAGGTCTAGTCTCAGATCTGCAGCAGTTTTTTTTCCGTCTATTATAATCATTCTAAATTAAAAAATTAATGGTGCTATATAAAGTTTCATACACATTTCCAGAAACCATATCAACAAAAGAAGGATAACAGGGGATATATCGATAGCACCCAAATTAGGTATAAAACCTCTAATCTTTCTTAAAAAAGGTTCTGTTAGTCTATATGTAAAATCCAAGACCAAGTAAACAAATCTATTTGTAGTATTTAAAATATTAAAAGCAACTAACCAGCTAATAATAACATTAGCTATAACAACATAAGAATATAATTTTAAAATTTGTAATGATAAATAAAATAGAGCTATCATTTTTTTTCGACGTAGATAGACTGACTTGGAAAAGCAAAAGAGGCTTCATTTTTTTCAACTATTTGCTTTATTTCAATGGCTAATTTTTCTTTTACTTTTAGCCATTCGTTCCAACTATTAGTTTTAGTGAAGCATCTTACATACATATCTATCGAGCTGTCTGAAAATTTATCTACTCTAACTGCGAGCCCTACTTTTTTATCGTAGTCATCATTTTCCGTAATATGTTTTTCAATTTGATCTCTAATATTTTTTAACTGATCAACTGTTGTGTCGTATTGCAAGGTAATTATCCAGCTTATGAGCCAATTAGTTGTTTGGCTTACATTAATAACGGCATTTTCAGCAAACTGAAAATTTGGAATTATAGCTAATGATTTATCAAATTTTCTAATTGTTGTTGATCTAAATCCTATTTTTTCAACAATTCCTTCAATTGTGCCTTCTACTAGTATCCAATCACCCATTTTAAATCTTTTTTCTACCAGAACCAAAATCCCAGATATTAAATTTTTAAATAAATCTTGAGCTCCAAGTGCAACGGCTACTCCAAAAAGGCCTAATCCTGCAATAATTGGTCCAATTTTTATTCCCCATAATTCTAAAACAGCAGCAGCACCTAAAATAAATATAAGAATTTTTAAAGATTTAATTATCCACCCTATTAATTCTCTTGTAAGGATTTTATCTAATCCACTTAAAATATATGAAATTGGTTCAATTATTTGATGAATAATCCAAAATAATAAAATCGTGATTAAAGTTCTGTTTATAGTATCTACAAAAGATCTGGTATCCTCAGCAAACGTCATATAATAACTTGCAAAGAAAAAACCTAAAACTATAGGTAAAAAACGTGCTGGTCCTACCATAGCTTTGACAAAAGTGTCGTCTAATTTGTTGGTTGTTCTTTTAGATATAAGCTCCAGTTTTTTTATAATTAGTTTGCTAATTAGACCTCTAAAAATCAGAAATATTAAAAAAATTCCTAGTCCAATTAGTATCTGACCTATATCAATTCCTAAAATTCCTTTATCCCAAACAGAAAGAAATAAATTTTTTAAATTAATAAAAACTTCCATATTTTAAATTTTATATAATAAAAATTCCTCTTCACCAGGATTAAATAAAAATATTTTTTTCCATTTTACCACATTTAAAACTGATGATGTTTTTTCACCAATGCACATTAAGTTAGTATTCATCCAGTAGTCAACTAATTCATATTTTTTAATTAAGTTTAAAAAGCTTTTCGCACTATTTTCAGAATAAACATAGACTAAATTTGGCATATCTTTCTTTAAAGATTCTATAAATGATAAATCTAAAATTTCGTTATGTTTAACAGTATAATTTATCAATCTCTCAACATTGTACCCTTCGGAAATAAGCTCTATGTCTAAAGGATATGATACAATATCTCCACTCACGTAAAGTATTTTGTTGTCTTTTACTGATAAATTTTGTTGTACAAGTTCTTTCAAATTTCTAACATTGCCATCAGCTGCAAATACATTTTGGAAACCATTGGACCTTGCAGTTTTTTCTGTATACGACCCAACACAAAAACATAAAATATTCTTACTAATATTCTTTAAGTCTAGAAATTTAATTGCATTAGAACTAGTAAAAATGATTGCGTTATGATTATTAATTTTTATTTCATTATAATCTGATTTATTGATCTTTAATAGAGGTAAGTTTGAAACTTTGAACCCATTAGATTTTAATTTTTGAATTAAATCTTTTGAATCTTGTAATTGACGAGTTATTAAAATGTGCATTTTAATTTTTATATTTACCTTGAGATATTTTTTTTAAATAATTTCCAACAATTGATCCAATTTTTAATGCTTTACCAAGTGTGTCGGAATATTCATAAAAATATCTAAATTTTCCATCAACAGAAAATAGCTCAGCTTTTAAAACAAGTCTTTTTTTCTGAATGAATGAATAGATACCAACTGCTGTACTACAGTCACCTTTTAAAATTTTTAAAACTTTTCTCTCAGTCGTAGCTCTAATTCTTGTGTCTTTGTCATTAATTTTTTCTAAAAGTTTATTAATTTTATTATCATTTTTTCTTGATTGTAGAGAAATTATGCCCTGACCTGCCGATGGGATAATTTTGCTACAATCAAATTCTTGTGTAATTAAACTAGTCATCTTTAAAAATTTTAAACCTGCCTTAGCTAAAATAATTGCATCATATTTTTTTTTGTAAATTTTTTTTATTCTACTATCAATATTTCCTCTTATAAGTTTGAATTTTAAGTCAGGCCTCATCTTTTTTAATTGAAATTCTCTCCTAAAAGAAGATGTACCAATAATCGAATTTTTCCTTAACTTTTCAAAAGATAAATTGTTTCTGCTTATCAGTACTTCCTTTGGCGAATTTCTTTTAAGAAATGTTTTTATATTTAAACCTGGTGTTTCTTCATATGGAATATCTTTCAATGAGTGAACAGCTATATCAATTTTTTTAGAAATTAACTCTTTTTCAATATTTTTCACAAATTCTCCTTTGCCACCAATATCAGAGGTTCTCCTGTTTAAAATTCTATCTCCCTTTGTGACAATTTTTTTTAACTCAATTTTCCCACTATAAAATTTTTTGATTTTTCTAATAGCAAGTTCAGCATATTTAATAGCTAATTTACTTCCTCTAGCTCCTATGATTATTTTTTTTTTATTCATAATATTTAATTTTACATATATTAATTAAATTATTTATGAAAAAAAAAATATTTATAATGGGCATAGAAACAAGCTGTGATGAGACTGCTGTTTCAATAATCCAAGATAATGGAACAAAACCGCCAAAAATATTGGCTAATATTGTATCAAGCCAAGAAGAGATCCATAAAAAATTTGGGGGTGTGGTGCCTGAGTTAGCAGCAAGAAGTCATTTAGAGAAAATTGAAATGATTACAAAAAAAGCTCTAAAAAAAAGCAGAGTAAAACTAAATGATATAAGCGCTATATCGGCTACAGCAGGACCAGGTTTAGTCGTATGTTTATCTGTCGGTTTTAGTTTTGCAAAATCTTTATCATTAGCTTTGAAAAAACCATTAATAGCTGTAAATCATTTGGAAGGTCATGCTTTGAGTCCAATGTTTGAAAATAATATAAAATATCCTTATTTACTTTTGTTAATCTCGGGTGGACACACTCAGTATCTTATTGTGAAAGGTTTAGGTAAATATAAAAGAATTGGTACGACGATTGATGATGCTTTGGGGGAAGCATACGATAAAACAGCTAAGATTTTAGGATTAAAATTTCCGGGTGGTCCTAAAATTGAAAATTTTGCTTTAAACGGTGATCCAAATAGATTTGATTTACCAAAACCAATTTTTTATAAAGGAGGATGCAATATGTCATTTGCAGGACTAAAAACAGCAATTTTCAGATTACAAAAAGAAATTAAAACAAAACAAGATAAATGTGATCTTGCTGCGTCTTTTCAGAAAACGATTATTGAAATAATAAAAAAAAAAACAACTATTGCGATTAAAGAGTTTAAGAAAGATAATAAGTCAAATCATCTAATTGTAGCTGGGGGAGTAAGTGCTAACAAGAAAATCAGGAAAACCATATGCCAGTTATGTAAAGAAAAGAAAATGAAAGCAATATTTCCTAATACTGAATTATGTACCGACAATGCTGCAATGATTGCAATCGTAGGTTTGAAAAAATATAAAAAAAAGAAATACAGTAAGTTATCTTTTAGTGTGAAACCCAGATGGCCTCTTGATCCTTATGCTAAATTTTTAAAAGGTGCTGGAGTTATTCTATAATCATATGATCAGGTTTTAAATTATCTTTATACCTATCTACTACAAGATCAAAACTTTTCTCTAAATTTTTTGCAAATAATTCACTGTTAAACAATGGATTTTTTTTTTTAAATTCTGAAATTTTATTTTTAAGCTCCTTTAAGTATTCTGGATCATGAGCAATTTTTACAGCCATTTCCTCGTATTCTTTTAAAGAATTTTTAATAAGTTCATTTAAATTGCTTGTGTTTAATATACTTGCTGCAACTCTACTAGGGAAGGAGTCTCCAATTATTGTTAAAACAGGAACTCCAGCCCAGAGTGCATCGTTACATGTTGTGTGAGCATTGTAAGGAAATGTATCCAAAAATAAATCAGCAAACCTTAATCTAGCTCTGTGCTCTTGGATAGGTAATTTATCTGCAAAGAAAAGTCTGTTAGAATTAATGTTCCTTTTTTCGATTTCTGTCTTTAAATTATTTTCAGCTACTTTGCCGACATTCATTAGCCAAAAAACACTTTTATCACACTTAGATAGTATATTTGCCCAAGTGTCAAAAACTTCAGGTATGAATTTTTTTTGAGTATTAAAGCAACAAAAAATAAACTTGTTATCAGGCAAATTAAAATCTTTTTTTGAGAAACTTTTATCTTCTGATACTGGTCTATTTAGTTCACTAGGTTGATACGAGTTAGGTAAGTAAATTACTTTTTCTGAATAAAATTTTTTGTGTTTTTCTGGTATAATAGTTTTGTCCGCAATTATATAATCATAATGATTAGATCCGCTAGTTCCTGGATAACCAAGAAAATTAATCTGGATTGGAGCACATTTTTTAACAAAAATATCTGGCCTATACTCTGTTCCTCCTGTATGAACCATTAAATCAATTGCTATATCGATTTTTAATTCCCTACATAATTCTATTACATGGTCATCGCTTAAATTTTTTATTTCATAAAATTTATCAAAAGCTTTTTTGATCCTATTATAATAAATATCTTTTTCATTATGCATTGAACCAAAATAAAAACCATATATTTTAAATTTAGACCTATTATGTTTTTCTATAATATTTGTCAAAAGATGGCTTACAGGGTGATCTCTAAAATCTGCTGAAAAATAAGCTACATTTATTGTTTCCTTCTTCTCATCAATATTAAAATCTATCATTTCACTTCTTTCATTTTTTTTATTCCATATTTTAGCTGCTAAACTCTGTAAGTCAGGGGAGTCACAAAAATTAGAAATAATTAAAGGTGGACAAACTTTTTCCTGTTTATTTAATTTTCTTTTTATCTCTTCAAACTCTTGATTAATATTTTGCCATTCGCAATTAGCCAATTTTGCTTCTACAAGATAACCAAGGATAAAAGGGAAATTTTGATCTATAAGATATGTATTTTTGTAACTAGTAATAGCTTCATTCTTTCTACCAAGGTTAGAAAGTAATTGACCTTTAGAAAAAAGGAGTTCGGCATCTGTTGGATTTATTGAAATTAAATTATTTAATGTTTCCAAAGCCTCTTTGTCTCTACTCATTTTTCTTAAAAGCATCACTCTGCTTTTCAAAGCAGGCTCATAACCAGGTCTTAGATTTATAGCTTTATCTAAATTTAATAATGCTTCATCAAATTTAGACATTTTGAATTGAGTATTCCCTAAACTATAACAAGCGTCAAAATAATCAGGTTTAATTTTGATTGCTTTCTTAAAATTATCCTCTGCTTTATTGAACTCTCCTTTTTTTGCATATGCATTTCCCAAGTTATTAAATGCATAAAAATAATTTGGATCTATTTTTATAGTTGTTTGCCATTTTTTAATAGCTTCATCTATTTCTCCAGACTTATAGAGTAAATACCCAAATGTATTTTGAAAATGAGAATTGTCTTCTAGATTTTTTGCTAGATAACACAATCTTTTTGCAGAAATTAAATCTTTTTTTTTAATAAGATCTAAAATTTTGTTTAATCTAATATCCATTAAAATTTAATTTATCAATTTTTTATAATAATATAAATATAATAGAAACTTAAAAAATGAATTATTGGTTACTTAAATCAGAACCTGACGTTTGGTCTATTGATCAACAATTTAAAGCTGGGGCCAAAGGTGCAATTTGGGACGGGGTAAGAAATCATCAAGCGGCCAAAAATTTAAGGGACATGAAAACTGGTGATCTCTGTTTTTTTTATCATTCTAATATAGGCAAAGAAATTGTTGGCATTGTAAAAGTAGTAAAGGAAGCCTTTATCGATCCAACGGATAAAATGAAAAAATTTGTTGCAGTGAGAGTTAAATTTGAAAAAAAATTAAAAAATCCAATTAGTTTAGAAAATATAAAGAAAATTGAGCATCTAAAACAATTACCCCTTGTAAAACAAAGCAGATTATCAGTAATGTCTATTGACTCTAAAAGCTGGAAGATTTTAAATAATATGAGTAATATCAAAAAATAAATTATGGCAAAAAAATTAAAAAAAAGAAAAACTAAGCGAAAAGTCAAAAAAAAATATAAAACTAAATCTAGAAAAATTACAAGACATAAAAAAAAAGTTAAAATATTAAAAACTAAAGATAGCAAATCATCAGAAAAAATTTACAAAGTCAAATCAGAATGGTTAAAAAAAGCCCTTGTAGGCAAAAATATTTATGAAAAAAAATATAGTCAATCTTTAAAGGACAATGATGGATTTTGGAGAAAAGAGGGTAAAAGAATTTCTTGGATAAAACCTTATACAAAAATTAAAGATGTAAAATATAGTAGTTCAGATGTGAATATTAAGTGGTTTTATGATGGAACACTAAATGCATCAGCCAATTGTATAGATAGACACCTTAAAAATAATAAAGATAAAACTGCAATTATGTGGGTAGGAGATGATCCAAAAGTGCAAAAAAAAATAACATATAAGCAGTTGCACATCGAGGTTTGTAAAATTGCAAATGGTTTAAAAGAAATTGGAGTACAAAAAGGAGATAGGGTCACAATTTATTTAACAATGATACCTGAGCTAGCTTATACAATGTTAGCTTGTGCAAGAATTGGTGCTATCCACTCAATTATTTTTGGAGGTTTCTCTCCTGATAGTATAGCAGGACGTATCAATGATTGCGAGTCTGACTATGTGGTTACAGCTGATGAAGGTATAAGGGGTGGAAAAACAATTCCTTTAAAATCTATTACAGATGAAGCATTAATAAATTGTCCAAATGTTAAAAAATGTGTTGTAGTTAAAAGAACAGGTCGTGATATTGACTGGGATAATGGTAGAGATGTCTGGTATCACGACATAACAAAAAATGTTTCATCTTATTGTGAACCTGAGGAAATGAATGCAGAAGACCCTCTTTTTATCTTGTATACTTCAGGATCAACAGGCAAACCTAAAGGAGTTCTTCATACCACAGGTGGTTATATAGTTTATGCATCAATGACACATCAATATATTTTTAATTATAAGCCAAAAGATGTTTATTGGTGTACTGCAGATATAGGCTGGGTCACAGGCCATAGCTATATTATTTATGGACCTTTAGCTAATGGTGCTACGACTTTAATGTTTGAGGGAATTCCAACATATCCTGACTCATCTAGATGGTGGCAAATTGTAGACAAGTATAAGGTCAATATTTTTTATACAGCGCCAACTGCGATTAGAGCCTTAATGAGAGAGGGAGATAAACCTGTTAAAAAAACTTCAAGAAAAACTTTAAAATTATTAGGTACAGTTGGTGAGCCAATAAATCCTGAAGCTTGGGAGTGGTATTATAAAACTGTGGGTGACTCCAGGTGTCCAATTGTTGACACGTGGTGGCAAACAGAAACTGGTGGTATTTTGATAAGCCCACAAACCGGAGCCATTGACCTCAAACCTGGGTCTGCTACGAAGCCTTTCTACGGTATTAAACCTGTCATAGTTGATAAAAATGGAAAAGTATTAAAAGGAGAAGCGCAGGGTAGGCTTTGTATAGCACAATCTTGGCCAGGTCAGATGAGGACCGTTTATGGTGATCATAAAAGATTTATAGAAACTTACTTCTCTCAATTTGATGGAAAATATTTTACTGGTGATGGATGTAGAAGAGATAAAGATGGTTACTATTGGATAACAGGAAGAGTAGACGATGTTATAATAGTTTCAGGACACAATTTAGGTACAGCTGAAATTGAAAGTGCTTTCGTTGCACATCCAAAAGTAGCTGAAGCTGCTGTGGTCGGATACCCTCATGATATAAAAGGTAACGGTCTTTATTGCTACGTAACTCTCAATGTAGGTGAAAAAGCAGATGGTGATTTGGAAAGAGAATTAAAGTTATGGGTTAGAAAACAAATAGGTCCAATCGCTACTCCGGATCTAATTCACTTTTCTCCAGGATTACCAAAAACAAGATCAGGAAAAATTATGAGGAGAATATTAAGAAAGATTGCAGCAAACGAACATGATCAACTTGGTGATACAACAACTTTAGCTGATCCAAGTGTTGTGCAAAGTTTAGTTGATGATAGAAAAAATGTTTAGAACTTTATAAGTTTTATAAATTCATCTTTAATATTATCCCACTTAAGTATCATAGAGTTTAAAACAATTTTTCTGTCTAGAGTTTTTAATTCCTCTGCAATAGGAGCCCATTTATAGAGAGCTAAAGCACTAGGGTTAAATGGAAGTGAGCTATAATATTTTTTCCAATCAATTTTTTCATATCTTTCAAAAAAAGATTTTTTTCCATGGGTTGCTATGGCTTCTGGCATACCATTTTTAATTTCTTCGTCAATTATTGTTTCGTAAATTCTTTTAGATTTTTCAAAATCATCTAAATTAGAGTTATTATGAATATATGAAAATGTGAAAAAGGTTAGATCTTGTAAGGCTATAATATAAATATTCCATTTTGCTAAATTTATCGACTCAAGAAAAACATCATCGTTAAAATGTAAAACATATTTAGTTCCCATTCTAGTTTTTAAATAATTATATAAAGTTACTTGAGAAACCCATGCAGATTTTTTTTGAATAAATTCTTCTAAATCTAAAAAATTTCTTATCTTTTTTTTTGGTAAAATTCCCTTAAACAACGCAAAGAGATAAACTTTGAAGTCCTCGATTTTTATGTCTTTCAGATTGAAACTATATTTTAGGCCCATATATATACTTTAGGTTGAAATATATTATAAAATAGCAAAAAATACGAGAATTTTAGGGGTTCCAATATTTTTCATAATGAGTAATCTTTCGTTTTTTAACCTATAGGGAGGGAAAAAAATGTCAAAACAAGCACAACATTGGGAAAAGACTAGAGGCCTGCTTTTTATAACGTTAGCTATCTGGTTTGTTTTCTCTATTGGCATCTTTCTTTTCGGTGCCGAAATGCAATCATCATCTATTAAACCTTTTGGATATCCATTGTCATATTATATGACATGTCAAGGTTCTCTTGGAATTTTCGTAATACTAATTTTTTGGTTTGCGGGAAGACAAGAAAAGATTGATGAAGAGTTCGGCTTTTCTGAAAGAGAGGATGACTAATGTTTAAGGGTAATTTTATAAACAATCTTCCCAAGATTTATGGAACATACACCGGTGGTTTTATAGTTTTCATAATCTTGATGGCGATTGGAGAACAAGCTGGGATGTCAGCAAAAGCAATTGGTATTTGCTTTGTGCTCTTCACAGTTTTAATTTATGCACTAATTGGTTACCTATCTCGAACAATTCAAGTGGATGCATATTACTTAGCTGGAAGGCAAGTTCCAACAGTGTTCAATGGAATGGCTACAGCAGCAGACTGGATGTCTGGTGCTTCATTCGTTGCGATGGCTGGTGGAATTTACTTTAAAGGTTATGGTTATATGGCGTTACTTGTTGGTTGGACGGGTGGATACGTACTAGTTGCTTCGCTGTTAGCACCATATTTAAGAAAATTTGGTTGTTATACAGTTCCAGATTTCATTGGAACAAGATATGGCGGAAACTTAGCTAGACTATCTGCGGTAATAGTCTTAACAGTTGCATCATTCACTTATGTAACAGCACAAATTAATGCTACAGGAACAATTGCATCAGTTGCACTTGATATTCCTTTTAACATTGCTGTTTATGTAGGGTTAGCAAGTATATTGATGTGTTCAATGCTTGGTGGAATGAGAGCAGTTACATGGACGCAAGTAGCTCAATACATTGTATTGATTATAGCTTACTTGCTACCTGTATTCTGGATCAGTAATAAAATGGGTGCTGGAGTATTTCCACACTTAATGTTAGCTGATGAAGTTGCCAGAATAGCCGAGTTAGAATCTCAATTTGGTTTGGGAAGTATTAAAAACTCTGCGGCAGATCTAAAACAGGTTCCTAAAGGACTATCAGGTATAACTAAAGCGCATGCTGAAGTTAACACTACACCTTGGAAATTTATTTCATTAGCGGTTTGTATGATGGCTGGAACAGCTTCATTACCACACGTTATGATGAGATATTTTACTACTCCAAGTGTAAAAGCTGCTAGAAGATCAGTAGGTTGGTCACTATTCTTTATATTCCTACTTTATTCATCAGCTCCAATGTTAGCTACATTATCTAAACTATCGTTAATGGATCCTAACTTAGCAACAGGAATTATTGGTAAATCAATTTCTGAGGTACAAGCAATAGACTGGTACCAAAACTGGAACCAAGCAAACTTAATGTTTGTAAGCGACTTTAACGGAAATGGAACGCTCGAATTAAACGAGTTCTTCATGGGTGGTAAAGCCGTTGTATTGGCAACTCCTGAAATAGCAGGATTACCATATGTAATTTCTGGTCTAGTTGCTGCTGGAGGTATGGCTGCTGCCATGTCAACAGCTGATGGATTAGTGTTAGCGATATCAAATGCATTGTCTCACGACATTTACTACAAGATGATTAACCCTAAAGCAGAAACAGCGAAGAGACTTATCGTTGCAAGGGTTCTACTTGTATTAATTGGTTTTGCTGGAGCAACAATTGCAGCTCTTGAAATTCAAGGTATCTTAGGTTCAGTTATCTGGGCTTTTGACTTTGCGATGTCAGGATTATTCTTCCCACTTGTACTTGGAGTATGGTGGAAGAGAGCAAATGCTCAGGGAGCAGTCGCGGGAATGCTAGGAGGACTAGCCGCAGGAACAGCATATTTAATTGCTGTTAGAAGTGGTTATCCTGGTTTCTTAGATATTACTCAGTTAACATTTGGTATTGTTGGATCTGTAGTAAGTTTAGTATTGATGGTGGTAGTCAGCTTAATGACTAAAGCACCAGATGCTGCCACACAGAAAATGGTAGACGAAGTTCGTGTACCAAGTGGTAAAGCTATACTAGGAAAACAACACTAACTATTTAATTTTATAAGGGGCGGAAATTTTTCGCCCCTTAATCTTTTTCATAAAATTTAATTATGTCTGCGAATTTTCATCCTTTGATATACCTAATCGATTATGTCATGGGTATGATTATGTGGACTTTAATTGGCAGAGTAGCTATGAATATATTTCAAAGAGAAGACTCAAGTTTTTTCTTTATGAAAGTTTTTGTTAAATTAACAGATCCTTTAATATCAATTTTCAGATTTGTTACCCCAACATTTATTATAAAGCCTTTAGTACCACTATACGTTGCCTGGTTTTTCTATATGTTCAGATTTTACCTTATGCCTTACTTAATGGGTTATTCGGTGATGGGTATGCTTTCTTTTCCATTGGAAAGTGAAATTGCATCTCAAATTTATCAAATATTTGGTAAAAAATAATTCAAAAAAAAACAAAAATTGATACTAATAAATAAGTATTAATGAAAAAAATAAAAATATCACCCTCTATTTTATCTGCCGATTTTAGCAAGCTTGGTCAAGAAATCAAAAATTTAGAGAGTAGTGGAGCTGATATGATCCATGTAGATGTTATGGATGGTCACTTTGTACCAAATCTAACTATAGGTCCTCCAGTTATAAAAGCTTTAAGGAAATATACTAACATTCCTTTTGATGTACATTTGATGATTAAACCTGTGCACAAATATATAAAAGATTATGCAGAAAGTGGTGCTGATATAATTACAATACATCCAGAAGCAACCACTTCATTGCAAGAGTCGATTGATGAGATAAAAAAATATAAAAAAAAAGTAGGTTTATCTTTAAATCCAGACACAAAAATTGAATTAATAGAAAAATATCTAGATCAAATTGACTTAGTTTTAGTAATGAGTGTTTTTCCGGGATTTGGAGGTCAAAAATTTATTAAAGATGTTCTAAAAAAAATTAAAAGAATAAGTGAAATTAAAGATCAGAACAGTTTCAAATTTGATATTGAAGTTGATGGTGGAATAAATTTCTCAAATTTTAAAGAAGTTCTTGAAGCTGGAGCAAATGTATTAGTTTCAGGCACAACAATTTTCAAAGAGAATAATGGAGACATAAAGAAAAACATAAATTTTTTAAAAACTATTTAGACATTGCATGGGTTACAAAGAAAATTCTATAAATAATCCTTTTTTATATATTGCGAAACAAATTAGAAAAATTTACTTAAACTCAAGTATTTATAATAATAAAATTTCAAAAGTTTTTAATGGTGGTTTTGAGTATATTCCACACCTTAAGATATTTGATTGTATAATGAAAGTTAAAGACCGGAAAAATAGGATTGAGAATTACAATATAGAAAGTATCTGGGAAAATCAAAATTTGTCAGAAAAAGACTTTAAAAAACTTCATAGTTTTTTTTGGTTATTCACTATCGATTTAAAGTCCTCGAAAAAAGTTACTAGATCTGTGATATCTAATTGGGCAAATTTTAATCATAATTACAGTTCTAAAAGTTGGGAACTAGATACACTTTCAAAAAGAGTTATTTCTTGGATAGCAAATAGCAACTACTTTTATCATGAAGGTAATGAAAATTTTAAAATAAATTTTACAAAAATTATAAAAAAACAATTAAATCATTTAATTAATGAAATAAAAAATACTGAACTTGTAAACGACAAAATGATTGGATGTTCTGCTATCATTATGGGTGGTTTATGTTTTAAACATCAGATGCAATACTTAAGCATTGGATTTCAATTACTAAAAAAAATAATTAATACAATTTTCGATAATGATGGCTTTCCAAAATCTAGAAACCCAAGACAGATAATTTTTTATTTAAAGTATTTTGTTTTAATAAGAGAATTACTAAGAGACTCTAATACTGATATTCCAGAATATTTAAATGAAATTATATTCTATCTCGGCCAATCCTTTAATTTTTATTTTGAAGAAAACGATGGTACTTTTTTATTTAATGGCAACCATAATTTAGATACCACTGAATTTAAAAAATATATAAAAGAACATGGTTATAAATTTAAGAACAAATTTAATAGTGTTGGAGGTTATTCAATTATTAAAAATAAAAAAGATAAGATTATAATTGATTTTGGACCAACACCAGATAAGAAATATTCTGCTGATTATCAATCTGGCGCCTTATCTTTTGAGATTTTTCACGATAAAGAAAAAGTAATCACTAATTGCGGGTACTTTCAAAAGTATAATCATAAATTAAATATTTTATCTAAATCAACAGCAGCACACTCTACCCTCTCAATTGATGACAGATCTTCGTGTAAATTTAAAAAAGATAAATTGGGTTACTTTTCTTTGGAAAATAATGTGAAAGTAACAAACAAAAAAATTTTTCATGACGACGAAATTTGGGAAATGCAAGGAATACATGACGGTTATTTTAAAGAATACGGTATTCTTCATCAAAGAAGTATTAAATTTTTTCCAAAAGAATTTAAATATATAGGAGAAGATATAATCATTAGCAAAAAAAAATTTCAAAAAGTTTGTTTTGACATAAGATTTCATTTACTGCCAAGCACAAATGCAATAAAGACTCAAGACAAGCAGTCTATTTTATTACAACTAAAAAAATCTGGATGGAGATTCTCTTGTAATCATAGCAATTTTGGCATTGAAACAGGGTTATATTTCGGCAAAAAAGACTCCTACGCCGAAAATAAAAATATTTATGTACATGGAGAAATCACAGGTGAAGAAGAAAAAATAAAATGGGAAATTAGAAAAATATGAACAGAAAAATAACAAGAGCTCTCATATCAGTTTCTGACAAGTCTGAACTTAATAAAATTTTACCAACTCTTAGAAAATTTAAAGTTGAAATTTTAAGTTCTGGAGGAACTTATAAATATATTAGAAAGCTCAAATTTAAATGTATCGAAATAAGTGATTTTACAGGGTTTCAGGAAATTTTAGACGGTAGGGTAAAAACTCTTCATCCAAAAATACACTCTGGGATACTTTTTAAGAGAGATAACAAAAAACATTTAAATCAAATAAAAAAACAAGATTTTAAAAATATAGACCTTGTGATTGTTAATTTTTATCCTTTTGAAAAAACTGTTCTTAACACTAGGAATGAAAATAAGGTGATTGAAAATATTGATATTGGTGGTCCGGCATTAGTAAGATCTGCAGCGAAAAACTTTAAGGATGTAGCTGTAATAACATCTAATTATCAATTAGATAATTTAATTCACGAGATGAATAGTTATAAAGGTTCAACATCTCTTAATTTTAGAAAAAAATTATCACAAGAGGCTTTTAATGAAACAGCTTATTACGATGCGAATATTTCAAAATACTTTAACAAAATTGTTGATAATAGGTATCCAAATAAAATAACATTAAATGGTAAATTATTAAGCAAATTAAGATATGGAGAAAATCCACATCAATCAGGAGCGTTTTACTCTGAGGGGGATGTTAATCAGCTAGAAAAATTAAATGGTAAGAAATTAAGTTACAATAATTATAACGATATTTATTCCGGACTTGATATTATAAATAGCTTACCAAAAGGAGTAGGTACAACTATTATTAAGCATGCTAATCCATCGGGAGTATCAATTGATAAAAATCAATTCTCTAGCTTTAAACAGGCCTTTAATTGTGATCCGATAAGTGCCTTTGGTGGAGTAATTATTTGTAATTATAAAATTAAATCTGAAACTGCTCAAGAGATAAGCAATAAATTTTTTGAAGTTATAGTTGCAAACGATTTTGATATTAAAGCTTTGTCAATTTTAAAAAAAAAAAAGAATTTAAGAATTATTAAAAATAACCAAAAACATATTTCGAATCAAATAGTTTTGAATACACTTTCTAATAACTTTATTTTACAAAATTCTGATAATCAAAATTTTAATAAAAATATGTTCAAGGTTGTATCAAAAAAAAAACCTAATAAAAAATTGTTTAATGACCTTATTTTCGCTTTTAATATTTGTAGATTTGTAAAATCTAATGCAATTGTATTAACAAATAATAATTCAACGGTGGGTATTGGTTCAGGGCAACCTAGCAGATTAGATAGTTGTGAAATTGCAGTAAATAAAATGAAAAAATTTAATCATAACACAGAGAATTTAGTTGCTGCCTCAGATGCTTTTTTTCCTTTTGTTGATGGAATTGAGTCACTTGTGCAATCTGGTGTAAAAGCAATTATTCAGCCCTATGGGTCAATAAGAGACAAAGAAATTATAAAATTTGCAAACAATACAAACACTGTATTAGTTTTTTCAAAAACTAGACATTTTAGACACTAATTTATTTTATCAATTTTAGCAGCGAGGATAAAGTCACTTTCTGCTAGTCCATTTATAGCATGAGTAAATATTTTAATTTTTGCATATCCCCAGCCAAACCATATATCTGGATGATGACCCTCTGTTTCAGCAATAGCTCCTACTTTAGTAACAAAATCTTGAGCATTTACAAAATTTTCAAACTTAAATTCTTTTAAAAGATAGAAATTTTCATCTTCATTTTTTTTGACGTCCCATCCATCAACTTTTTTTAGATATTTATGAATTTCACCTAGATTGAAGGATGGAATACCTCCTTCACAAGGTACACATTTTTTTTTTGATAAATCGTCCATAATAATTTTTTTGGAGCGGGCAATGGGACTTGAACCCACGACCTTCTCGTTGGCAACGAGACGCTCTACCACTGAGCTACGCCCGCATATAAAACTAAGTTGAAACTAAATGCTTTTATGAAATTAAGCAATAGACTTTTTTATTAAATGATCAAAAATATTCTCGGTAGGGTAAAAATTTTGCGCTATCATATTTAAAAATTTTTTCTCTTATTTGTATATTGCTTGCCGTAGTGCATATTAGGTCTTTTCTTTCATAATATTTGAGAACTTTTTCAGACCAATTCAGTTTGCAAAAAGACATTATTTCTTTTGAAATATTCTCTGGAAATTCCGTTAGTTTTTCTAATTCAACATCTAATATATTCTTATTGTAAGTTCTGTTCAAATTTTTTAATTTAGAATTATAAATAGAGATATACTTTCTAATATCTCTGACATTATGAGACCATGGTAAATTATTTAAACATTGTTGATAAATTGCTACAAGGTTATGAAAACTATCTCTTCTACAATTTATAATTCTAGCGTTCGGGAATAGTTCTAATAAAAGCTCAGAAAAAAAGAAATTTGTCATTGTTCTATCAATAAACTTAAAACTACCAGACTTGATAGAAAATTGTTCCATATAACTGTTAATAATATTTTTTCTCAAAAAACCGATATCTACTTTTATAGACTCTTCTGACTCAAATATTTTTTTATTTAATTGTGAGTTTTCCAAAGCTTTTTGTAAAATAAAATTTTCACCAGCATTATAAATTTTTTCCTCTCCAGATGTAATTATCGTTTCTACTAAAGTTGTTCCTGATCTTGGAATTCCAAAAATAAAAATTGGTTCTATATTACTTATTTCAATTTTATTTTTGTCAGTATCTTCAAATATAAATCTTTTATTTGTCATTTCTGGAACTATTTCTAACCAATATTTGGTGGCTTCTTTGTTTGCTGGATTTGAATCGAAAAAAATTTTATGACCTCTAGACAATTCTTTTATCTCCATGTTTATTTTTTTTTTTTTTCTATAATCCTTTGCAAGCACGAAATGACCATACGCAATATTTTTATCTTTTAAATTTTGATTAATATTTAGCTCATTACTGATTTTTTTTATTATTTTTTCTGTAATTAAATTTTCCTCTAATCTTTGTAAATTAAAATATGCTGCATAATTTTTATTATCAATTTCAACTACTTTGAGATAATTTTTTTTTGCAAGTTTTAATTCACCATTAACTTCATAAATTGACGCCAAGTTAAAATAGCCAGGGACAAAATTTTCATCAATAGAAACTGTTTTTTTATAAAATTTTTCTGCATCTAAGTAATTTTTTTCAATTTTATTTAAATCTCCTAAGGAATTTAGAGCAAACAAGTTCTCTTTATCTAATCCAAGAATTTTAACTAGGGCTATCTTTGCATTCTTAAAATCATTAGTTGTTATATATATCTGAGAAATTAATTTTAATGTATTTAAATTTTTTTTTTTAATTTTATTTAGAAAATTTAATGAATTATCTAATTGATTTTTTTTGTAATATTCTAGCCCTCTAGAATACAAGCTTTCATCGTTTAATTTATTCATAAATTATTATATTTTTTTAATAATAAGCTACTTTTTTAATACAATAATGCATCAATATGAACATAGATCTTTTAGTAATAATTTGTTAATTTTTTTAGGTATGAATAAAATTGATAATTTGCCTGGTATCATCCCAGTATTTCCACTTTCAAATTTTATATTTTTTCCAAAAACTTCAGCACCGCTTAACATCTTTGAACCAAGATATCTCCAGATGATTGATCAAAGTATAAAGTCTAATCGCATGATTGGCATGATTCAACCAAAAGGATTAGTAAACCCAAAAAAAACAGAACTTTTTAAAGTAGGATGCTTAGGCAAAATATCTAGTTTTAATGAAACAGATGATGGTAGATATGTAATAGTTTTAAATGGAATAACTAGGTTTAACATAATTGATGAAGTAAATAATGGAAAACCTTTTAGAGAGTTTAAAATAAGTTACAAAGGATTTGAAAATGATTTAAATAATGAAGAAGTAAATATTAATTTTTCAGATCTAAATCTTATCTTTAATGATCTTAAAAATATTTTTGAAAAGCAAGGTTATGTGATAAATTGGAATGAACTTGAAAAACAAAGTTTAGATCAAACCTTAAATACCCTTTCAATGGCTTCTCCATTTTCGAAAGAGGAAAAACAAATGCTTTTGGAGGCGAAAGATTTAGTATTTAGGAAAAAGAAATTAGAACAAATAATCAAGCTTTATTCTTCAGATAACTTTAGTAACAAAACGTTACAATAGTTACAAAATAAATCCCTTATCAGCAAAACTTTCTAATTTCTTTTTAATAAAAATATTTTTATTTATAAACTTAAAAAGATTGTCGATGGATTTTATGTTATATCTGTTATTTAATTTAAAAAATTCGTATAAAAAATCTACTCCCATAGCAAAAACGAAATTTGAATTTTTTCTTTCAATCTCAAACTGTTCTAAAACTGTATCTAAATTTAATCCAAGGTCCAATTTTTTTTTAATTAATTGACTTAAAATTTTAGCATCTCTTAGGGTCATATTAAATCCTTGACCTGCTAGGGGGTGAATCTTATGCAAGGCATCTCCAAATGATAAAATGTTTTTATGAAAATAATTACGCGAAAGAGATAAATTTATTGGAAATTGTTGTAGAGGGCTAACATACTTTATCTTATAAAGACGGTTATAACTTTTTATTAATTTTAAAACTTTAGAATTATTTTTTGTAAGATCTTTATCAAATATAGAAAAAACTATAGAAGTTTTTGTATTTGAAATAGGTAAAAATGCCAATGGCCCGAACTTCGTAAAATACTGTTCTGCAACATTATTTACTATTTTATTATGCTCAATAATGGTTGTAAAAGCTATACTGTTGTAGTTTTTTTTAACGTGCTTACTAAAATATTTTTTAAATAAATGATTTTTTGTGTCACTAATAATAATTATTTCATAATTTTTTCTGAGTATATTTGAAAAAGATTTTTGGTTTTTTTCTTTCTTTATATTAATTAGTTTTTTTTTTTTTAACGAAGCTTCTAACGTCTTATAAAAATCATTGTAGTAAGCCATAAAAAAACTACTCTTCTGCGAATTAAAATTTAAAAAACTTTTAGAATTTTCACCCTTGTACAAATTAATCTTTTTAATATCCCAACATTTTTTTTTACTTAGTATTTTTTGACTTTCTAAAAATTCAATACTGTCGTTAGATAATCCAATTGTTCTGGAGATTGTTTTGGACATATCTTTCACTATTTTATTGTTAGAGTAATACAAATCTACTTTAATACCTTTATTAATTAAAATTTTTGATAATACTAACGTCGTTAAATTTTTTCCTATTAAACAAATAGTCATAATTTTTTTAATTTTAACAACAAATATTAAATGATACAAAGTGATAAATTTGATTCTTTATGAATATTAAAAATAATATTGAAAAAATTAAAGATTTTGCCTTAAAAAGGTTGATCGAATTTATTGGGATTTCAATATTAGCCCTTTCAATACTTATGCTTGTGGCTTTAATTAGTTATAATCCAAATGATCCAAATTTTATTTATCCAAAAAATATAGGCATAAATAATGTTTTAGGAATAAATGGGAGTATTGGAGCTGATTTTTTACTTCAGTCAATTGGTTTAATATCATATTTTTTACCAATAACTTTGATATTTTTATCAATAGCGATAATCTATCAAAAAAAATTTAATACAAATTCTTAACTGTCTATTTTACATAATTTGTTATTCTATAATTGGAACTATTTTTCTTACTCAATTTTATAATGAGGCTTTCTTTCTAATAATCAATGGAAATGGTGGTTTTGTAGGAGACTATTTCTATAACAAAATATTTTTTAAAATTGTAAATTTGCACTCTGAATTGTCATATTATTTTCAATTATTACTATTCATAGTATTATTTCTTATAAGTATTAACTTTAGATTAAAATGGTTATCATCTATCAAAAAAATTTTTAAAAATAAAAAAAATATTAGCTCAAATGAAGTAGCAAATACTAAAAAAGAAATGTTTGTTGAAAATAATAATATTCAAGAAACTTTTTCTTTTGATAAAAAAAATGAAAAGAATTATGACGATAAAAGAGAGTTTAATTTGCCCAATCTTGACTTATTAGAACAATCAAAAGAGAAAAGTAAAAAAAATAATTTGAGAAAAGATATAAACGAAGAGTTTCTCGAAAAAATACTTCTAGACTTCGGCGTAGAGGGTAAAATTAGAAAGATTAGTTCTGGACCAGTTGTAACTTTAAATGAATTTGAGCCTGCGGCTGGTGTGAAAGTTTCTAAGATTATAAATTTATCAGATGATATAGCTAGAAATACAAGTTCAGAGTCTGCAAGAATTTCGGTTATTCCAGGTTCAAGTTCAATAGGTATCGAGTTACCTAATCTAGAGAGAGATAATGTGTCATTAAGAGAAATATTGGATAGTTCAAAATTTAGTAGTAAAGATTTAATTTTACCTATTGCACTTGGAAAAAGTATATCTGGACAACCCATAATTGGTGACTTATCATCAATGCCTCACTTGTTAATTGCAGGCACAACCGGATCGGGTAAGTCGGTATGTATAAATACTATATTGCTTTCCCTTTTATATAGGCACAAACCAGACTTATGCAAATTTATTTTGATTGATCCAAAAATGTTAGAACTCTCAACGTACGAAGGAATCCCACATCTTTTATGTCCGGTTATTACTGAAGCAAAAAAAGCTGCTACTGTTTTGAGCTGGGTGGTAAAAGAAATGGAGAATAGATACAAATTAATGACAAAAGTAGGTGTAAGAAATATCGGAGGATATAATTCTAAAAATAAACTACCTATGCCTTATATTGTAGTAGTAGTTGACGAAATGTCAGATTTAATGCTGGTTGCGGGTAAAGAAATTGAAAATTGTATTCAAAAACTCTCTCAAATGGCTAGAGCAGCTGGGATACATATAATAATGGCAACTCAAAGACCTAGTGTTGATGTTATAACAGGAACCATTAAAGCAAATTTTCCTACAAGAGTTTCCTTTCAAGTTTCCTCTAAAATAGACAGCAGAACTATACTTGGTGAACAAGGTGCTGAGCAACTTTTAGGAAAAGGCGATATGCTTTACATGTCTTCAGCAAATAGAATAACAAGAATTCATGCACCATTTGTCTCTGAAAACGAAATAGAAAACATTAATAATTTTTTAAGATCACAAGGTGAACCTGAGTATGTGGATGAAATATTAAATTTATCAGATCAAACAGAAGATCATTCTAATAGTGATAAAAATAATGAACAGCTTGACGAATTATACGAAACTGCTTTGGAAATTATAAAATCAGAAAGAAAAGCCTCGACATCATTTCTCCAGAGAAAACTCCAAATTGGTTATAACAGGGCAGCTAGAATAATTGATATGATGGAAGAAAAAGGAATTATTAGTAAAGCTAACCATGTAGGAAAAAGAGAAGTTCTCTAATGAGATTTTTCTTCATAAGTGTCTCAATTTTTTTTTTTTTAATAACTAAAGTTTATTCAGATGTATCAAAAAAAATAATAAATAATTTAGAAAAGGCTAATAATTACAGTTTTAAGTTTATACAACAAATTAATCAAAACAAAGAAACTGGTTATTGCATTTTAGTTTTTAATAGAAAAATAAATTGTAAGTATGATAATTCAGGGAAAATTCTTGTTTCTGATGGTAAAAATCTAATTGTCAAAAGTAAAAACTCAAATATTCCAAATTTTTATAAATTAGAAAATACAACTTTTTATTCAATTTTAGATAAGCAGTACTTAATTAATCAAATTATAAAAAACAATGTAAGAAATGAATATGGGGAACTATTTACTAATTTAAAATATCAAGATACTGATATAAAAGTTTTCTTTGATAAAGAAAAATTACATATAAAAGGTTGGAAAACCACAGATATCTATAATAATTCAGTTTTAACTGAAATTAGGATTAAAGATATAAATAAAATTATCAATGAGAATATTTTTGACCTAGAGAAATTTAATTAACTATCCAATATGTTAATATTTTCTTTTCTAAAGACTTTCATACCTCTTGCTATATAATTTTTTAAAGCGTTTGGATGATCAAGTGTGCATGTATGAAGCCAAACTCTTTTGATATTTTTTTCAAATGACTTTTTTATTGCCTCACTTAAAGCATATCCTCCAATACCTTTTCCTATATGCTCCTCTAGAAGACCAAAATAAGAAATCTCTGTTTCTTTTAACTTTGGATTATACAGAAGTTCAAAAAAGCCAATCAAGTCTTCAGACTCACTAATAACATAAGTTTCTAAATTTTTATTAGAAATAAAATTAATCCATTTTTCGTCCGTCCAACTAAGTCTGTCTATCCATCTATGTTTCTTTCCTACTTGCTTATAGAAAAATTTATTTAATTGAAAATCAGGTTTAATTTTTTTAATTAAAAATTTATTTTGTTTAGATGCATTAAATCTAAGACTTTTTAAATCTCTTATTTCCAGAAAATTTCTTTCTACAGGAATCATCATTCCACCATTTTACCAACTTTTTCTCCACCAAAAAGATGAAAATGTAGATGGGGTACCTCTTGTCCACCGTTTTCATTTATATTCGCTATAGCTCTATATCCTTTTCCCGTATCAGAAGAAATTTGTAATTTTTTTGCAACAGTGTTGACGCCTCTAATTAATGCTGAAATCTCTTTTTCAGAGGCCTTTGATGCAAAATCATCTAAATCGATGTATTTGCCTTTTGGTATTACTAAGGCGTGAATTTTCTTTTGAGGATTAATATCGTAAAAAGATAAAACATATTCATCCTCGTAAATTTTTTCACAAGGTATCTCTCCTCTTAAAATCTTTGCAAATATATTGTTATCATCATAGGTCATTCCATAACCTCAATCTCATCAATTATTTTTTTCTCTTTTTTAGTTCCGTCATCACATCTTCAATTTTTATTTCATTAGATTCTAAATACATAATTAAATGATATAAGACATCTGCTGCTTCGTGGATTTTATTACCGTTTTTATCAACAGACTCGATTAGTTCATTGATTTCTTCTAAAATTTTTTCTTTACTAAAATTTTTGTCTTTTAATAATTTATTAGTATACGAACCTTCAATTGGATTTGTTTTTCTTGCTCTTGCAAGATTAAATAAATCCTCTAATACATTAAGCATTCTAAATTCTAACAGGAATTCCTTTTAAATCCAAATATTCCTTTGCTTCTTTGATGGAATGTTTTCCATAATGAAATATTGAAGCTGCAAGAACGGCGCTCGCTTTTCCTAATTTAATTCCCTCAACTAAATGATTAAGATTACCGACTCCTCCAGATGCAATCACCGGTATATTAACAGTTGATGATATTTTAAACATGAGATCAATATCATAACCAACTTGAGTTCCGTCTCTGTCCATTGAAGTAACTAGCAATTCACCTGCACCACATTCTTCTATTTTTTTTGCATATTCTATTGCATCTATACCGGTGCCGTTTCTTCCCCCGTGGGTAAATATTTCCCAATTTTTTCCATTTCGTTTTGCATCTATTGCAACAACAATACATTGAGAGCCAAATTTTTTTGAACTATCGATAACTACTTTCGAATTTTGAACTGCTGCAGTATTTATTGAAACTTTATCAGCACCACAATGAAGTAGTTTATAAATATCTTCTATACTTCTAACTCCCCCTCCAACAGTTAAAGGAACAAAACATTTCTTGGATGTTTTCTTAACTACTTCATAAATTGTATCTCTATTCTCGTTTGAAGCAGTAATATCCAAAAAGCAAATCTCATCTGCGCCGCCATCACTATAAATTTTTGCTTGCTCAACTGGATCACCTGCATCCTTTAAGTCCACAAAATTGATACCTTTTACAACGCGCCCGTTCTTAACGTCTAGACAAGGTATAATTCGGTTTTTAAGCATCTTCTTTAACTAACTCATCTAAATTAATATCACCATCGTAAATAGCTTTACCAACTATTATACCCTCAATATTTTCCATGTTCCTGGCTTTTTTAATATCATCTATTGACGAAACTCCTCCAGATATAATTAAAGGACAGTTTGATAATTCGGCAACTTTTGCTGTTTCCTCGAAATTTGGGCTCTGTTTCATCCCGTCTCGATTTATATCAGTATAAATCAGTCTGCTAACACCATAATCATTAACTTCTTTTAAATAATCTAAAGTTAATTGATTAGAATTTTCTTTCCATCCGGATACTGACAAATACCCATCTTTAGCATCCAAGCCTAAAGCAATTCTATTTGGAAATTTTTTACATGTTTCTTTCAAAAACTTTTTATTTTTAATTGCAGCACTTCCTAAAATAACTTTCTCAGCACCGACATCAATATATTTTTGAATACTGTCAAGATTTCTTATGCCTCCACCAATCTCAATCTTTAGATCAAATTTAATAATTATATCCTGTATAATATCTATATTTACAGTTTCGCCAATCAAAGCTCCATCAAGATCAACAATATGTAAATTTTTAAATCCATGATCTTTATATTTTTCAGCCTGTTCAACTGGAGAAATTTCGTACTCAGTTTTGTTTTTGAAATCTCCCTTAAGTAATCTTACACACTTTTTATCTTTGATGTCTATTGCTGGAAATATTTTCATTAGTTTAGTTTAAAGAAATCATTATTAAAAAATATTTCATCTTGTCCCACTCTATCAAAAAACGAATAATTTTTTTTTTTAAAGAATAATTCAAAATTAATTTTATCAGGACTATTATTTTCAACTGAAATAACCTTTATTTTATATTTGCTAAAATCAATAGACTCCAAAACATCCATTTCTCCACCCTCTATGTCCAAAGACAAATAATCTATGATCATATTAGTGGGTACAATTTTTTCAAAGGTCACTGTTTTTGTCTTAAATTTACCTATCTTACTGTTTGGGTCTTTGTTTATAAATTCTTTGGCTATAAAATTTTCATCATCTATACCACTCATTTGAGTAAGTCCCTCCTGAACTTCAATAAATTCCACATCTTTTTCTTTTGAGTTTATTGCTTCATTGAATAATTTACATTTTCTATTTTTTTTTAACTTATTGAATTGAATTTTTGATGCCTCAATTGCAATACCGTCCCATGCCTGAGCATTTTCAAAATAAAAGCAATTGCTTCCTTCAATCCCATCAAACGCTCCGATCTCCACAAAGAACCCTTTTTTTTTATCCTTAAAAAAGTGATCTTTTAAAATCTTATCTTGACCAGATTGTGAAAAGAATTTTTCATTCCAAAAAAAGCTTCTTTCACAATTCCAGATTTTTTGCCTCAACACACCTCTTAGTACATGTAAATTAGATTCATCATATTTCGTAGGAATTTGATCTAAAATTAAATTATAAATCTTATGAGCATGAATTTTGCCTTCAAGATTTTCTTTTAATAACTTATCTGCCTTCTCAATTAAAACTGTTACTTTTTTTCCTTCTAAAGTAGATAAGTCAATATTTTTCATAACTATAAATTTATAAAATTTTCGATAAGTTGTAATCCTATTTTATCACTCTTTTCTGGATGAAATTGAGTCCCAAATATATTTTCTTTTTCGACAGAACATATAATTTTTGATGAATAATCCGTTGTTGAAGAAATTAAATTTTTATCATTTGGTATAAACTCATAACTATGTACAAAATACATATGAGAATTATTTTCTATATTCTTAAAAATTTTACTTTCTTTTACAATTTCAATTTGGTTCCAGCCTATATGAGGAAGTTTATACTTTCCATTTTTATTATCAATTTTTGAAACCTTGCCAGATATCCAACCTAGGCCCTTTGTTTCGGTTTCTTCATATCCTACGTCGGCAAACATTTGTAAACCAACACAAATGCCAAGCAGCGGTTTTTTATTGTTAATTGCAAACTCATTTAGGGTTTCAACTAGGCCATTAATACTATTTAATGCATCGGTACAACTTTTGAATGAGCCTTGCCCTGGTAAAACAACTTTGTCGCTCGATTTTATTTTTTTTAGATCAGAAGTAACATGAATTTTAACTTTATCTTTGGCTACTTCTTTGAATGAATTGATAACAGAACTTATGTTCCCCGATTTGTAATCAACAATTATTACGTTCATTAATTCTTATAAAGAACCTTTGGTCGATGGTATTACGTTCTTATTTCGTGGATCAATCTCAAGTGCACTTCTTAAAGATCTTGCTAAGCCTTTAAAACAAGACTCCACCTTGTGGTGACTATTGTCACCATATAAATTCTCTATGTGTAATGTTATTCCAGCTGCCTGTGAAAACGCTTGGAACCATTCTTTAAATAATTCAGTATCCATTTCACCAAGCTTTTCTACCTTTAAATCAACCTTCCAAATAAGGTATGGTCTATTTGATACATCTAAAGCAACTCTGGTTAAAGTCTCATCCATAGGAATCATTGTGTGAGCATACCTTTTAATACCTATAAATTTTTTTGATGCTTTTTTTAAACATTCGCCAATTGCAATACCTGTATCTTCGGTTGTGTGATGAAGATCTATATGTGTATCACCTTTAGCTTTTACATTTAAGTCAATAGAAGAATGTTTTGATAATTGTTCTAACATGTGATCCAAAAAACCAATGCCTGTATCTATTTTGAATTTACCCTTGCCATCGATGTTTATTGCCACATCAATTTTGGTTTCCTTAGTTTTTCTACTTATCTCTGCTTTTCGTTTCATATTTAGTAAGATATATATGCATTATCCGCTTATATCAATAACAGTTAAATTAACACTTGAACATTTAAAATTAATATCCATTTAATCAATATGACAACAATAGTACTAGTAAGAAAAAATAATGACGTAGTTGTGGCAAGCGATGGTCAAGTAAGTATGGGAAATACAGTGATCAAAAGTAATGCCAATAAAGTTCGTAAAATTGAGAAAAGAAATGTGATCGCCGGATTTGCTGGATCAACAGCTGATGCATTAACTTTATTTGAAAGATTAGAAGCAAAATTAGAAAAACATGCAGGAAATTTGACGAGAGCTGCTGTTGAATTAGCTAAAGATTGGAGAACAGACAAATATTTGAGAAGACTAGAAGCTCTTATGGCAATTGGTGACAAAGAAAAAAGTTTTATTATTTCAGGAACAGGAGATGTTCTAGAGCCTGAAGGAGACGTCATTGGAATTGGTTCAGGTGGAAATTACGCTTTAGCTGCTGCAAAAGTATTAATGGATACAGAGTTGAAGGCAGAGGAGGTTGCGAAAAAGGCTATACAGGTCGCTGCTGATATATGCGTGTTTACAAATAACAATATAAGAGTTGAAAAAATTTAATGGAAAAATCTAACGTAAAAACATTCCCAAAAAAAGCTGAGGAAAAAAAACAACACCATATTGACTCATTATCGCCAAGAGAAATTGTATCAGAATTAGATAGATATGTTGTTGGTCAAAATAAAGCTAAAAGAGCTGTAGCTATTGCGTTAAGGAATAGATGGAGGAGACAAGCTCTAACAGGGGATATGCGAGATGAAGTATTGCCAAAAAACATTTTAATGATTGGTCCAACCGGAGTTGGTAAAACTGAAATATCTAGGAGATTATCAAAATTAGCTGAGGCACCTTTTGTAAAAGTTGAAGCTACAAGATTTACTGAAGTTGGATACGTTGGAAGAGACGTTGAACAAATTATCAGAGACTTACTTGAAATAGCTATTGCAATGGAAAAGGTTAAAAAAAGAAAAGAAGTTCATGCAAAAGCTCAAAAATTAGCTGAAGAGAGAGTATTGGATGCTTTAGTCGGAAATAAAGCATCTGTTGCAACAAGAGAGAGTTTCAGGAAAAGACTTAGAGACGGAGACTTAGATGATAATGAAATAGAAATTGCAACTAACGAATCTAATAACATGCCAAGTTTTGAAATTCCAGGAATGCCAGGCGCCAACATTGGAATGATAAATATTGGTGATATGTTAGGAAAATCTATGGGAGGTAAGTCAAAAAAGAAAAAAATGACTATCAAAGAATCTCACGAAATTTTACTAAATGAAGAAGCGGACAAACTAATTGAGCAAGATAAGATTATAAAATCAGCAAAAAATGTTACTGAGAACAATGGTATAGTTTTTTTGGATGAAATAGACAAAATTTCAGGGAGAACTGACAGAGTTGGAGGGGATGTTTCAAGAGAAGGTGTTCAAAGAGACCTGCTTCCATTAATTGAGGGTACCACAGTTAGCACAAAGTATGGACCAGTAAAAACTGACCATATCTTATTCATTGCATCTGGTGCTTTTCAATTAGCGAAGCCATCAGATTTATTGCCTGAGCTTCAAGGAAGATTACCCATAAGAGTGGAATTAGATGCTCTTACAAGTGATGACTTTAAAAGAATTTTAAAAGAACCAGATAATAGTTTGATCAAACAATACAAAGCATTACTTAAAACAGAAAATGTTGATTTAGAATTTTCTGAGGACGGTATCGAGACTATTGCTAATCTTGCAACTGAAGTTAACTCATCTGTAGAAAATATTGGTGCAAGAAGACTTCATACAATAATTGAGAGAATTCTTGATGAAATTAGTTTCACCGCAACTGATAGATCTGGAGAAAAAATTGTGATAGACTCTAAATATGTAAAAGAAAATCTTGGACAGTTAGTGAAAGATAACGACTTATCAAAGTTTATTTTATAATTTTAAGAATACCGAAAAAAAAACCTGTATTTTTATTGTCTATTTGATCGTCAATTTTTTTTATAATTTTCATCAAATCAGTATTTGATTTTATAAATTCTGGCACGGAATATTTTAAAATACCTAAATCTTTTGACTGGTAAGGATCTTTATCAACTTTTGATCTTAGTCCCTTTCCCGTAATAATATTCAATTTTAATACTTTTTTTTTAAAACAATCGGTAATGAATTTTTCTACACTTCTGTTAGCTTGCTCTAGGGAAAATCCATGAAGATCTATCGTTGCTTCTCTCTTAAATTTTATTTGATCTATGGTGTTATCTTTATTGTGAACTTTTTCGTTACTTTCTACGAAATTTTTCCAATCTTTTATATCTTTGTTAGATAATTTTTTACTCAATTACACACTAGTTTCAATCAATGACCAATTTGGATCGTTTGATTTTACATCTTTTGAAAATTTCCAGGTGTCATAAACTTTTTTAACTTTTTCTGGATCACCTGCTACAATTTTTGAATTTTTATCTTTTACACATGAAATAATCTCACTTACGAATTCAACAGTTACTTCAAGAAAATTGCCATTCCGCTCATGATTTTTTATTTCAGCAGAATTAATGCCTATGAAAGTAGTCTCAGATTTGTTGCCTTGTTTTTCTCTTTCTACTATAGCCTCCTCAAATTGTTTAAAAACTTTTCTTTCTAAAAGGTTTTTAATATTTTTTAAATTTCCATTAGAAAAATCTGTAATTATCGTTTCATAAGCAACCTTTGCGCCTGACAAAAATTCTGATTTAGCTTTATCATCGAATACATCAAAATTTGTTTTTTTAACGGTTTTTGTGTTTGGAAACTCGTGAGGAAAGCTTTGTGTTATGTCTTCCTCGAAACCAGATTTTTTTCCCAAAATACCTCTAAGTCTTAAAAAAATAAAACCCGCTATCATTGCTAAAAGTATTATATCTATATATTCGAAGCTATAACTCATATTATTATACTATTTACTCTATTGCTTAATTTCAACTAGCAAATTAGATTAATGACAAATGAACACACTTTTTTTAATTATTCTGTTAGTTCCTCTTTTAGAAATATACCTTTTTATTGAAATTGGAGGTCAAATAGGGGCTTTTAATACGATTTTAATAATTCTTACGACTGCAATAATTGGTATTTACTTTGTAAGATTGCAGGGGCTAAGCACTTTAAAGTCTGGGGTTACACAAATTTATAAAAACCAAATACCTGTTTATGAAATAATGTCTGGAGCTGCTTTAGCAGTAGCTGCTGTACTTTTAATCATTCCAGGATTTGCGACAGATGTTGTTGGCTTTCTTTTAATTATACCATTAACTAGAAATTTAATTTTTAAGTTTATAGGCAAAAAATATACAAAAAATAAAATTAAAGATGATTTGATAGAAGGTGAATATGAGGATAAAGATAAATAATGGAGAAAAAATACAGAATACTTGGGGAATTTATAAAAGATATTTCTGCTGAAACTAAAGACATTGAAAGTTACATCTTTACAAAAGAAAATATCTCAAAATATAAACTATTTATTGATATCAATACAAAGCCTCTAAAAAGTAAAATGGCCGAAGTATCAATATCAACAAAATTTAAGGAAAATGAGGAAAGCATAAAACATAGTTATTTTGAAATGGTTTATGCAGTAATTGTTAAAATTGATGAAGATGTAAATACTAAAGAAGTTTTAGAACCAATTTTTTTAAAAGATGTTCCTACAGAGGTTTATCCTAAAATTGAAAAAATATTTCTAGATATTTTAACCTATTCTGGTTACCCAGATGTTAAATTTGAAAATAGAGTAGATTTCAAAAAATTATTTGAAGAAAGAAAAGGCTAAGCGTTTTTTTTTAAATATTTTTTTTTAAATATTTTATGATTTTCCACCTCCTCAAAAGATGGACCAATAATCTTTTTACAATAATCAATTTTTATATTTTTATTTAATGATTTTAACTCTTCTGCAGCAAACTCTAATTTTGGCTCTTTTTGATCTATCAAATTAATATAAACTTTAGATAAAAGCTCACAGTCAATTAATGCTGTATGAAGTTTTCTTCTTGAATTATCGATTCTAAACCTTTTACAAAGTGCATCCAAACTAATTTGAGAACCGGGATATTTTTCCCTAGCTATATCTAATGTATCAATAACATTTTCTTTGTTTATTGGATTTTTACCAATTAATTTTAGCTCATTATTTAGATGTGAAATGTCGAATTCAGCATTATGAATTACTAATTTTTTATTTTCAATGAAGCTTAAAAAATTATTCGCAATATCTCTGAAAAACTTTTTATCGGATAAAAACTCATCTGTATAACCGTGTACTTTCATTGCATCCTCAGAAACTTTTCTTTGGGGATTTAAATAACAGTGAAAAGTTTTAGATGTGGGCACTTGATTTTTTAGTTCTATGCACCCGATTTCAACAATTCGGTGACCATTGGCTACTGATAAGCCTGTTGTCTCTGTATCAAGAACTACTTCTATCATTTAAAATTTTATCTTTTAATATTTTAACCTTCTTCTTTATGTTTATACTATTAAAATTATTCGTTAAAATATAATTTGACCTAGTTTGTTTTTTATTAAGTGGCAATTGTTTTTTTCTAAGGGTATTCAATATTCTATTACTAAAGCTCTTTCTTTTTTTAAGTCTCTTGTCAACGTCACTTTTTTTTGTTTTAATAAATATTATAATATCATCTTTTTTATTCATTTTATTTTCTAAGTATAAAGGTATATCTAGAACGATTATTTTCTTCTTTTTATTTTTTTTCAAAAATACGTTTAGTTTTTTTCTGACAATGGGATGGACTATCAAACTAATTTTTTTAAGGTCGGATATATTATTTCTAATTACATTTGATAATTCTTTTTTTTTTACAGGAAATGTTTTAATAAACTTAGGAAATTTTTTTTTTAGAGCAAAAAAACATTTTCTATTATTTCTATATATTTTTTTAACTTCAATATCTGCGCAAAAATACGGTGCCTTAAACAGCCGTGAAATATATGTTTTTCCTGAACCAATGTCCCCTACTAAACTAATTTTAATCATCCTAATATCTTTAACACCTCGTCGTCAATTTTAGGTATCACATTGTTCCATATTGAAAATGATTGATTGGCTTGATAAATAAACATAAATTTGCCATTCTCGATTTTGTTACCATTTTTTTTTGCCTCTTTCAAAAATTGTGTCTCTTTTGGATTGTAAATAACATCATAAAAAATTTTATCTTTTACATTAAGTACTAAGTCTAAACTATCCCCCTTTAAACCAACACTAGTAGCATTTATAACAATATCAAAATCTGGTATTTCACCCCATTTCAATATTTCCACTTCATCAAATTTATTTTTAATATTCTCGGCCTTTTCGATAGTTCTGTTAGTTAAATATATCTTTTTACAACCCATACTTAATAAAGAAAATATGATTGAGGAGACTACTCCACCCGCGCCTAGTATAAATACTGATTTATGTAAAACATTAATTTTGGAGTGCCTAAGTCCCAATTCGAAACCCGCAACATCTGTATTATGACCAATTATATCATTTCCACTTTTGTAAATAGTGTTGACAGAATTTGTTGTTTCAACTTCCAGACTAAGTTTATCCAAGTATTTTATAACTTTATTTTTAAATGGAACCGTTACGTTTATACCGTGAATTTCATCATTTCTTAACTTGTCAATAAAATTCTTTAGATCTGACTCTTCTAACTTTATTTTTTTATATAGTGCATTGATATTATTTTTTTTAATCCAAAAATTATGCAACTCCGGTGAGAGAGAGTGGCTAATAGGATTACCAATCACAAAATATTTTTTCATTTATATTCCTCTAAGTAAGCCTTGATCTTTGTAATTGGTAGGCCCATTATTGTGTTTTTATCCCCTCTTATTTCACTAAATAGTTCCTTTCCTTCCCCTTCTATTTGATAAACGTTGTATGCATATAAATTTTTGTCTGAAATTTTAGTCAAGTATTTTTTAAGTTCATTTTCACTAAAATCTTTCATAACTAACTCCGCTTTATCAGTATGATTCCATATCATAGTTCCTTTTTGTGATATACAAACAGAACTAATTAAAAAGTGAGATTTTCCATTCATTTGCTTTAAAATATCAAGCGCCTCTTCTCTAGATTTTGGTTTTGATATTATTTCACCATTTAGATCTATTACACTATCTGCTCCCAAAACCAATTCTTCTGGTATTTTATTGCTTACTTTATTTGCTTTTAATTCCGCTAGGTTTTTTGATATGATCTCTGGCGACGCACCTTCTTTTAGCAGGGACTGTTTTATAACATCTTCATCAATTTTAGATGGTTGAACATTGCAAAATATTCCATTCTCTAATAGAATTTTTTTTCTTACTTCGCTTTTAGAAGCTAATACAATTTTATTCATTTTGATTAAATATGTCGTGAATCTTTAGAATTGAAGCAGCTGTTTCTTCTACTGATTTTCTTGTGACATCTATTGTCAGCCAATTATATTTTTGGAATAATTTTTTAGAAGTTTCAATTTCATTCTTAATCTTTTCAAAATCTATATAGTTTTTATTTTCATTTTCTTTTATGGATTGCATTCTATTTTTTCTTAAATCGACCAGCCTATCTGGTTCAGCTGTTAAACCGATAACACATGTGCAATCTGGCTTCTCCTTTAAAAAGTCAGGAACTGATTGATCGTTTATCAAAGGTATATTTGAGATTTTCATGCCTTTGTTGGCTAAATAAATTGAAGTTGGTGTTTTACTAGTTCTACTTACTCCCAGTAAAATAATGTCGGATTTATTTATATCTTCTAGAGAATTTCCATCATCATGATTCATGGTAAACTGTATTGCTTCGATCTTCTTATAGTAATCCTCATTCATGATATGTTGACCGCTTGGAATATGATTTGCTTCTTGGTTTAATAATTTTGAAAAAGTTAAAATAAGATCTCCTAGTACTCCAAAGCAGGGTATTTTTTTTTTATTACACTCTGTTGATAAAAATTGAGCAAGATTATTATCAACTATTGTATATAAAAAAATAGAGTTTTTATTTTTAGCAGAATTTTCTATAATCTTTAAAATTTGGTTTTCGGTTCTGGTAAATGAAAAATAATGAGTTTTGTAATTGAAATTTTTAAACTGAGCTTTAATAGCAAGAAATATTCTCTCCAACGTCTCTCCAGTTGAATCAGATACTAAATAAATTTCATATGTATTACTCATGTATAAATTATAAAGATTTTTGTATTAATATTAATTTATAAACAAACCTAAAAATTTGATTATTTAAAGTAAAAAAAAAGCTTTTTAATAACATATTAAAACATGTTTATAACCAATATACTAATTTTTGAATAAAAATTATAATATATAAAAACACCTTAATTTTTATGATTTATTTAAACAAATTAAATGTGAAAAAAATGTTATAAAAGTGTTAAAAAATAGTAATATTCAATATTAACATTTCTACTACAAATAATATAAGTATTACTATATCTATTATTATGACTGCTTTACTAGATTGTATAAATAAAAAATCAAACACTAATTGTATTTGGTTAATGAGACAAGCGGGTAGATATCTACCAGAATTTAGAAACATTAGGTCAAAAAACACTGATTTTATAAAATTATGTTTAGATGAAGACTTATCTTCTGAAATCACAGTACAACCACTAAAAAGATTTGATATCGATGCCGCAATAATATTTTCAGATATTTTGTTAGTTCCATATGCACTAGGTCAATCAGTAAAGTTTAAAAAAGATTTTGGGCCACTATTAGGAGACATTGATTTTCCTAAAATCTCAAAAATAGGAGAATCCGAATTTTCTGAAAAATTAAAACCTGTTTATAATGCTATAAAAAAAACAAAAGATAAAGTAGAGCTGAAAGATAAAGACCTAATAGGTTTTGTAGGGGCTCCTTGGACAATTTTAATTTACATGTTAAATAAGAAATCTCCTAAAAATGAAGATATAGGCAGCAATCTAAAAGACATAAAATTTATTGACGATTTATTAAAAATTATAATAAAGTTCCTTAAAATTCACATTGAGAATCAAATTAGCAACGGCGCAACAATTATCCAAATATTTGATAGTTGGGTAGGTCTTTTAGATGAAAAAGATTATGACAAATTTGTATACAGGCCTACTAGAAATCTGGTTAATTTTGTAAAGTCTAAAAATATACCCGTTATATGTTTCCCAAAAGGAATTAATAATTATAAAAACTATGTGAGTGCTGTTAAGCCAGACGTTATTAGTATAGACTATGATGCTGACCCAAAAGAGATTTCCGAAACTATAGATGTAACCGTACAAGGTGGACTGAATCCTAATTTTTTAATTGGCAGTAAAAAAGACCTTCAAACAAATGTTATAAAATATTTAGATGCATTTAAAAATAAACCATATATTTTTAATCTTGGTCATGGTGTGCTACCAAATACCGACCCAAGTATGGTAGATTATTTAGTAAAATTAGTTAAAGATTACTCATGAGTGAAAATCACCCTAAAGTAAACTATGGAAAAACTGGAGTGTTGCTAATTAATCTTGGTACGCCAGATAGCACAGGGTGGTGGGATATAAGAAAATACCTTAAAGAATTTTTATCTGATAGAAGAGTAATAGAAGTAAACCCTCTTATTTGGCAGGTAATTTTAAATCTTTTTATACTAACATTTAGACCTTCTAAAACAGCAAAAGCTTACAAAGAAATTTGGATGAAGGATAAAAATATGTCTCCACTTAGATATTATACCATGATGCAGACGCAAAAATTATCCAAAAAACTAAATATGGAAAACGTAATAGTAGATTTTGCTATGAGATATGGATCACCAAGTATCAAAGGAAAGATTAAGGACCTTAAAGAAAAAGGGTGTGAAAATTTAATAATATTACCTCTTTACCCACAATATGCATCACCAACAACAGCAACAGTTTGTGACGAAGTATTTAGATCTTTAATGAAATTAAGGTGGCAACCAAGCTTACAAATTGTATCTCATTATGAGGAAAATTCCCTATATGTTAACGCAATTGTGAATTCTATTGAAAAGAAAGTTTCTGAGATTAATTGGAAACCAGATCTAATTATTGCATCATATCATGGAATACCAAAAAAATATTTTGAAAAAGGTGATCCTTACCACTGTTATTGCATGAAAACCACAAGGCTTTTAAAAGAAAAATTTAAAAGTATTGAAATTATGACAACATTTCAATCAAGATTTGGCCCACAGGAGTGGCTAACACCTTATACAGATAAAACTTTAGAAGAAATTCCAAAGCAAGGAAAAAAGAATATATTAGTTATTTGTCCTGGTTTCGCATCAGACTGTGTAGAAACATTAGAAGAAATAGCTATTCAAGGAAAAGAGTCTTTCATTGATTCTGGTGGGGAAAATTTTGATTTAATACCATGTTTAAATGATAATGAGGATCATATAAATTTACTTCAAAATTTGGTGGATACTTATTTGGTAAAAAAATGAATCTTTATTTAGTTTTAAAATCTTTACATTTAATAGCGGTTATTTCTTGGATGGCAGGTCTTTTATATTTACCAAGGATTTTTGTGTATCACTCAGAAAATAAATTAAATAATGACATATCTAGTGTTTTTAAAATTATGGAAAAACGCCTTTACTTTTATATTATGTATCCGGCAATGTTGTTATCTTGGATTTTTGGTGTATCCATAATTCATTTTCAAGGCATAGAATTACTACAAGCTAAATGGTTTTTAATAAAAATAGTCGCTGTAATTACTCTAACAGGTTACCATTTTTATCTTGGACATTGTTTAAGGGCTTTCAATGAGAACATTAATAACAACACTCCTAAATTTTTTAGAATAATTAACGAAATCCCCACGGTTTTATTAATATTGATAGTTTTTTTAGCCATTTTAAAGCCTATGTAGGGTTGAAAAGTATCTAATAATGTTTATATTATCTTCACCTTTATAAAATTTCCCCTAACATGAAAATCGAAGAACTTAAAATAAACTCTCCCGCACAGCTTATCACTCATGCAGAAGAACTTGGTATTGAGAATGCTAGCACTTTAAGAAAACAAGAAATCTTATTTGCGATACTTAAAAAGCTTGCTGAAAAAGGTGAGGAAATAACTGGTATGGGAGTTTTGCAATTATTACAAGATGGCTTTGGTTTTCTAAGAGCATTAGAATCAAATTATCTACCTGGTGCAGATGATATTTATGTAAGCCCTAATCAAATAAGAAAATTTGGTCTTAGAACTGGTGATACTGTTGAAGGCCCTGTAAGAGCCCCTAAAGAAGGTGAGAGATATTTTGCTTTGTTACAAGTAAGCAAAATTAACAATGAAGATCCTGTAAAATCTAGACATAAAATAGCATTTGATAACCTAACACCTCTGTATCCCAATAAACAATTAGTTATGGAGATAGAAAGTAACAAAACCGAAAAAAAACCTGATTTAACATCAAGATTAATTGATTTAGTTAGCCCAATTGGAAAAGGTCAAAGATCATTAATTATCTCCCCGCCGAAGGCTGGCAAAACTATGATACTCCAAAGCATTGCAAACTCTATAACAGCTAACCACCCTGAGTGCTCATTGATGGTGCTATTGATCGACGAAAGACCAGAGGAGGTTACAGACATGCAAAGAACGGTTAAAGGAGAGGTCATTAGCTCCACATTTGATGAACCAGCTCAAAGACACGTTGCTGTAGCAGAAATGGTGATTGAGAAAGCCAAAAGACTAACAGAGCATAAAAAAGATGTAATTATATTATTAGACTCAATAACTCGTTTAGGTAGAGCTTATAATGCAGTCGTGCCAAGCTCAGGTAAAGTTTTAACAGGAGGTGTTGACGCTAACGCTCTTCAAAGACCAAAAAGATTTTTTGGTGCTGCAAGAAACATTGAAGAGGGAGGGTCACTAACGATAATAGCTACAGCATTGATTGATACCGGTAGTAGAATGGACGAGGTAATTTTTGAAGAATTTAAAGGAACAGGAAATAGTGAAACAATACTCGATAGAAAGATTTCAGAAAAAAGAATTTATCCAGCAATAGATATAACTAAATCTGGAACAAGAAGAGAAGAATTATTATTTGACAAAAATGATCTTCAAAAGATGAATGTGTTAAGAAGAATTATTGCTCCAATGGGGTCTATGGATGCAATTGAGTTCATAAACTCCAAATTAAAAGCTACTAAATCTAATACAGAATTTTTTAATTCTATGAATAAGCCAGTTTAAACTGGAAATTTTTCACATTAAATCTAAAAATTATTTATGTTCTTTAGTAATTCACATTATATACTAAATTAATGACGATTTTTGCACTATCCTCAGCACCAGGACAATCAGGGGTGGCTGTAATTAGAATATCGGGCCCAGAAACAGGTAATATTATTAAATCAATTACAAATAAAAATTTACCACCTCCTAGAAAAGCAAAGCTCCTAAAAATAAACAATATCAACAATTCTAGCTTAATAGACGAGGGTATAATTTTATGGTTTCCTGCTCCAAATAGCTACACAGGCGAGGATATGGCAGAACTTCATGTTCATGGAAGCAGAGGTGTAATTACAGAAATACAAAACAACCTTTTGAGTACAAAAAAATGTAGAATGGCAGAAGCAGGAGAGTTTACTAAGATAGCCTTCGTTAACGGTAAAATAAACTTATTAAAAGCAGAAGCAATAGGAGATTTAATAGCTGCAGAAACACAAATTCAGATTGATCAAGCTCAAAGTATTATAAAAGGAAAAAGTTTCTTAAAATTTGAAAATATTAGAGAAAAAATAATTAAAATATTAGGAACTATGGAAGCTAAAATAGATTTTCCCGAAGAAGATATTCCTGAAAATATAACTGAAAATATAAAAAAAGAAGTCGAAAATATTGAAATAGAAATTAAAAAAATACTTGATGATAATAAAGTTGGTGAAAAGATTAGAACAGGTTTCAAAATTGCTATAGTTGGTCCACCAAATTCAGGGAAGTCAAGCCTCATGAACTATTTTTCAAAAAGGGAAGTGTCAATTGTTTCTGAAATAGCTGGCACAACAAGAGATGTTCTAGAAACTCATTTAAATTTTGATGGATTTCCAGTTATTATCTCAGATACAGCAGGTATTAGGGAATCAAAAGATATAATAGAGAAAGAAGGTATAAAACTAGCGTTTAAAAAAGCAGATGAAGCAGACCTAAGAATAGTAATAATAGAGCCAAAAAATGTTGAATTCTTTGGTTTTTTGAATGATTTATTCGATAAAAGCTCAATTTTATTAGTTAATAAAACAGATTTATATGATTTTAAAGTTCCTGAGCAATTAAAAAAATATAATCCTTTTCTTATTTCTGTTCTTAAAGAAACCAATATTGATAAAGTAATATCAGAAATTAAACACATTTTAAAAAAATCATTATATACAAGTACAGATGTTTTTATTACTAGAGAACGTCACAGGCTTGATCTAAATAATTGCATTCTTTCTTTACAAGATTTTAAAAATAAAAATTTAAACGAAGATTTTGATAAAGCTGCTGAGGACTTAAGATTTGCAGTAAAGAATTTAGGTAAGGTCGTTGGAAAAGTTGATGTAGAAGAGATTTTATCTAGTATTTTCAATGATTTCTGTATAGGCAAATAACCCCTAATTACCTATTAAATTACCTTATTTTTCAATTAATTAATAAAATTAAAGATAGTCTTGTAAAAAAAGATTTCAAATATAAATTCAAGTAATGGAAAAGAATAAACAGTATGACGTTATAGTAATCGGTGGTGGTCATGCGGGCTGTGAGGCTGCAGCTGCTTCTGCAAGATTAGGAGTAAATACAGCTCTCTTTACTAATGATAAATCTTCTATTGGTGAGATGTCTTGTAACCCAGCAATTGGTGGTTTAGGTAAAGGCCATTTAGTTAGAGAAATAGATGCTTTAGATGGTGTTATGGGAGATGTGGCTGACAAATCTGGTATACAATTTAAGCTATTAAATAGAAGCAGGGGGCCAGCTGTCAGAGGACCTCGAACTCAAAGTGATAGATCATTATATAAAAAATATATGCAAAATAAACTTGTAAACTACTGTAATCTAAGCATTTTTTCTGACTCTGTAATTGGATTTATATTTAATAAAAATAGTATAAATGGTATATTAACTTCTTCTGGAAAAGAAATTCATTCTAACAAGGTAATACTTACAACAGGCACTTTTTTGAATGGAATGATACATATTGGTGGTAAAAGAACTCCTGCAGGTAGATATAATGAAAAGCCTACTACTGGTTTAAGTGAACAGTTACGAAAATATGAATTCAAAATTGGAAGGTTAAAAACAGGGACCCCGCCTAGGTTAGACGGTAATACGATCGATTATTCAAATTTAGAAGAACAACATCCAGATGAAGAAATATCTTTTTTTTCCTTCTTAACAAAAAAAACTATTAACAAACAAATTAGCTGTGGAATAACTTACACCAATCAAAATGTGCATGAATTAATTTCTAAAAATATTAAACGCAGCGCAATGTATTCAGGAAGTATAAAAGGGGTGGGACCAAGGTACTGTCCCTCAATAGAAGACAAAATTTCTAAATTCAAGGATAAGACAAGGCATCAAATATTTTTGGAACCAGAAGGGCTTGAAGACAATACAGTGTACCCTAATGGAATTTCAACTTCCCTTCCAATAGAATTACAACAAGAAATGTGTAACAATATCAATGGTTTAAAGAATGTTAAAATATTAAGACCTGGTTACGCAATAGAGTATGATTATGTTGATCCTAGAGAGCTTTTTTTAACATTAGAGACGAAGAAGATAAAAAACTTTTATTTAGCTGGTCAAATCAATGGAACCACAGGTTATGAAGAAGCAGCAGCACAAGGTTTAATAGCAGGAGCAAATGCTGCTCTATCAATTAAGGGAATAGAGCCACTAATTCTAGATAGATCTCAAGCATATATTGGAGTTATGATAGATGATTTAGTTACAAAGGGTGTTGCTGAACCTTACAGGATGTTTACCTCAAGAGCCGAATATAGATTATCTTTAAGATGTGATAATGCTGACTTAAGACTTACCCCGATTGGTATCAAATTTGGTCTAGTTAAATCAGAAAGAAAGAATTTATATTATGAAAAATCAGCAGAATTAGTAAAATTGAGCAAAAAAATGGATGAATTGAAAATTTCCCCATCTGAGGCAGAAAAACACGGAGTTAAAATAGCAAAAGATGGAGTTTATAGAACGGCAAACTCTGTTTTAGCACAAAAAGGTGTCAAAATGAGCAAAATTAAGAAAATTTGGCCTGAAATTGGTGATTTTTCAAGTGAAATCGAGGAGCAGATTGAAATTAATGCTCACTATAAAGGCTACATGAAGAAACAAAATGCAGATATTTTAGCTTTTAAAAGAGATGAAAGCCTTAAAATACCATCTGACATCAATTATGATAGTTTTTCAGGTCTTTCTAATGAAGTAAAGTCTAAATTTAAGCAAATTAGGCCAAAAACAATGGGTCAAGCCTTAAGAATAGACGGAATTACCCCTGCGGCTGTATTTATTCTATTGTCACATCTTAAAAGAAAGTCTATTACTCATATAGCTTGATCGAATCAAATCTTAAAAAATATTCTCAATTAGAAACATTAAACGTTTCACGTGAAACATTTCCCGCCCTAGAAGAATTCAGATCATTTTTATTAAGCGAGAACAAAATAATGAACCTAATAAGCAAATCTTCAGAGAGGGACTCAATCAAAAGACATATAATAGATTCAGCGCAAGTAATTGATATTATTGATAAAAACGCTAAAACTTGTGTAGACCTAGGGTCAGGATCTGGTCTTCCAGGCTTAGTTTTAGCAATTATTTTCAAAAAAAAAGGATCAACAATAAAGTTTGAACTTTATGAAAAAAGTCAGAAGAAAAGCAATTTTTTAAGAAAGATGATCAAGCACTTTGATTTGAATGCCGAAGTAAAACAAAAAAACATTTTTGAGGAGAGGAAATTGAAAGCAGACATAATTATAGCTAGAGCATTCAAACCACTTCAAACAATATTAGAATTAATAGACAAAAAATTTGTTCAATATAACAGGTTAATATTTTTCTTAGGTAAAAGTGGAAGAGTTGTAATTAATGAATGCTTAAAATCCTGGAAGTTTGATTATCAAATTATAAAAAGTTTAACAGATGTGAATTCTGTGATCGTAAAAATAAATAATTTAAGAAAAATATGAAAGAAAAAATTATATCAATAATAAATCAAAAGGGGGGAGTAGGCAAAACTACAACAGTGATAAATTTAGCGGCAGGACTTTCTTTAAATAACAAGAAAATTTTAGTGATAGATTTAGATCCACAAGGAAATGCTACAACAGGTTTAGGATTATCAAATATTGATCAATCTTCTAATTCAATTTATCAAGTTTTGAGTGGAGCAAAAAAAATTGATGAAGCAATTTTAAAAACAAAGTTTTCTAATCTTGATATTATCACCTCAAATGTAGATCTATCTGGATTGGAAGTAGAAACAGCTGATGATGGTCGTAGAGCTTATATCTTAAAGGAGAAATTGACCGCATATTTAAACGATTCTGGAGGACTATACGATTATGTGCTTATTGATTGCCCTCCATCCCTTAGCTTGTTGACTGTTATGGCATTAGTATCCTCTCACTCTCTCCTAGTACCTCTTCAGGCAGAATTTTTTGCCCTAGAGGGTATTACTCAACTTATTAAAACTATTGAGAGGATTAAAGTAGGATTAAATCCCGAACTAATAATTAGAGGTATTCTTTTAACCATGTACGATAAGAGAAACAACCTCTCTAACGAGGTTGAAACTGAGGCAAGAAATTATTTTAAAGAAAAAGTTTACAAAAATGTTGTACCAAGAAATGTAAGATTATCGGAAGCTCCATCGCACGGTATGCCAGTTATATTTTATGACAAATCATGCCCAGGTAGCAAGTCATATATTAGTTTTACAGAAGAATTTTTAGCTCAAGAAGAAAGTTTAGAAACTGCTGCATGATAAGCTTTAAAAGTAAAAAGGGACTTGGTAGAGGTTTATCGTCTTTAATTGGTGAGGGAAAAGTAACATCAAGTACTAAAGCTAATATAAGTGATCTCACAAGAAATAAATATCAACCGAGAAAAAAATTTGATGAAGAAAGTTTAAATGAATTAACAGAGTCTATAAAATCAAGAGGAATTATTCAGCCAATAATTGTTAGGAATTCAAACGGAGATAGCAAATACGAAATAATTGCTGGCGAAAGAAGGTGGCTTGCTGCCCAAAATGCAGGTTTACACGAAGTCCCAATTGTAGTGATAGAAGCAGACGATAAAAAAGCACTAGAATTCGGAATAGTTGAAAACGTACAAAGACACGACTTAAATGCTATTGAGGAGGCAGAGGGTTACAAAAAATTAATAGATGAATTCTCTTATGATCAAGAGCAAGTCGCTAAGTTTATCGGAAAGAGTCGAAGTCATATAACTAACTCATTAAGGTTACTAAGCTTGCCCAATGAAGTGCTTGAATTGATAAAAGAAAGCAAAATATCTCCAGGACATGCTAAAATTTTAGTTGGCCTAGAAAATTGTTTATCAATTACAAAAAAAATTTTATCAAAAAAATTATCTGTTAGACAAACGGAAAATCTAGTTAGGGCATATAAAACACCTAGTAAAAAATTAGCAAGTCACAAAGATCCAAATATTAGAATATTAGAGCATAATCTCATGGAAAAAATTGGTATGAGTGTTGAGATAAAAAACAAAAAAAATAATAAAGGATCTATAATTTTTAATTATAAAGAGTTAGATCAACTTAATAGAATTATTGAGACGATAAAGAAGAATTATTAGTATCTTTTTCTAATATCTCGTAAATAAAGTTTTTTAATAAAACTAAATTTAGATTATTATTTTTTTTTATTTCAATTTCTAAATCATTCAAGTTATAAATTAGATCTCTTATAGTTAAAAAAGACCATAATTTGAGTTGTTTTATTACCATAGGTTTATCTTTCCAAAATATTGGTGGTTTATGCACAGCTACTACTTTTTCTATATCTTTTTCATTCTTCATATTTTCTAAAAGATTTAGTATTTTTTTTGCTTTTTGAAGAAAAACTCTTAAAATAAAAAAAGTATCTTCCTGTGAATAATTATTTTCATTAAGAATTTCCCTAGTCCTTTTTATATTTTTACTTAATGATGCATCCGCAAGTTCAGCTGCGCTATAATTCTGAGATAAATTAGTAAGTGTAGATATTTCTTTTAAAGATATAACCTTTTTATCGGATGAATAATTTGAAATTTTGTCTAGCTCATACATAAGATGCCCTCTATCTCCATTACATCTGTTAGCAAGCAGATTTAACGTTTCATAGGACACACTAATTTTTTTTTCATCAAAAATTTTTTTTGCAATATTAATCAAAGACTCAGAGTTATCTTTATATGTAGGTATAATTATAGATTTTTTAGATTTTTCAATTAAATTCCTAAGTTTAGATTTTTTTTCAAGAACTCCACAACTTATTATAATTGGGTCATCGATCTCGTCCTCATGTAAATTAAAAATAATCTCTGATATTTTATCTGAACATTTGTCTATAATGTAAATTTTTTGTTCATCAAATAATGATCTATTTTTAAATTCATTAAAGAATTGTAATTTATTTTTTAAAACATCTATTTCGTCATACTTAATTTCTTTTCCGGAAAATTTTTTTTTTATTATGTTTATAATCTCTTTTTTTAATCCAGTATTTTCTCCATAAACTAAAATAAGATTGAAACTTGAAATATCTTTTTTATTTATTTCATAGGATTTCAAAATCATATTGTTTGCGCTAAAAAAGTGTTTATTTGCTGGGTTATTTCTTCTACTAAATTTTGTCTTATATTTTTTTCGTACTGTTTTAAAGTAAATTTATTATCATCGATATTGTACTCAAAGCTTTCGAAAAACTTTTCAGATAAGGTTAAATTATCATTTATATCAAAAATCTCTAAATCTACATTGATAGTTAGCCTGTTTTTTTTTGGATCACCTTTCGAATCCTTTAGAATAACAGTAATATTTTCACTAAAATTAAGATCTATTTTTAAAACATTTTTAGCATTGTCATTAGAAAGCATTGTGACACTATCTTGAATATAATTTGTAAGATTATTGTTAATATTTTTTTGAAAACTCATAATTTTATAATTGCTATCCTTTGATGAATATATAGGTGTAAATCCACAACTATTTAAGAACAGAAAAATTATTATAAAAAAAATATTTTTCATTTAACTATGAAATTAACCAATCTATTTTTAATGATAATATGCCTTAATAAGATTTTATCACTTAAAAAATTTGAAATTTTTTCATTTTTTTTAACTGTGTTAATAACTTCATCATCTTCTAAATCCTTTTCAACTTTGACAAGGGATTTTTTCTTACCATTTATTTGAACCACAATATTCACAAATTTATCATCCAAGAACCTATCATCAGCTTTAGGCCATTGAAGGCCATCCTCATGGTTTAATTCTTTAAAAGCCTCCGATGCTATATGAGGTATAACTGGCGTTATTAAGGTTAAAATTTTGATATAATTTTCCCTAAGAATATCAGATTTATAATCTTTTTCGATTTCTTTTATTAAAAAATTATACGTTTCATAAATGTTTGCTATAATTACATTATAATTAAACTTTTCCAGGTTATTTGAAAACTTTTGGATTAATTTATTAGTATATACATTCAAGCCTTCAATATTAGAACCTTTATTGTTTGATTTGATTTTTTCAACAACTTTCTTGTGAAGTAACCAGAACTTTTGAATAAATTTGTAAGACGCAACCATACCTTGCTCAGACCATTGTATATCTTTTTCAGGTGGACTATCCGATAAAATAAATAGTCTTACTGCGTCGGCACCATAATTTTCAATAATTTTTTCGGGGTCAATTACATTCTTTTTTGATTTTGACATAGACTCAGATGACCCAACAATTACTTTCTCTTTTTGATCTTCAATTTTAAAAAAATTTTTACCATCTTCCGAGTATACTTCATCAGGACTTAGCCAATTATTTTTTTTATCTTTATAAGTTTCATGACATACCATGCCTTGAGTAAATAAGCCTTCAAATGGTTCTTTATCAATGAATTTTTTATTGTCATGACTTAAGGCTAACATGAAAAACCTTGAGTATAACAAGTGTAATATCGCATGTTCTACACCACCAATATATTGATCTACAGGCATCCAATATTTAATGTCATTAAAATCATATCCATAAATTTTATTTTTTGGAGAACAAAAACGAAGATAATACCAAGATGAGTCTACAAATGTATCGAGTGTATCAGTTTCCAATTTATAACTTTTTCCATTTATAGAGATTTTTCTCCACTCCACCTGGTGATCTAAGGGATTTCCTTTTGTTTTAAGAACTATATTTTCAGGTAATTTTATCGGTAGCTGTTCTTTTGGTACAGTAACAAAGTTTCCCTTTTCGTCGTAAGCTATAGGTATGGGGCAGCCCCAATATCTTTGTCTAGAAATTCCCCAGTCTTTAAGTCTAAAAGTAACTTTCTTTTTTCCTGCATTTCTTTGCTCAATTTCTTCAATTGCTTTAGAGATTGCTTCTTTCGGAGTTTTTAAACCATTTAAAAATGAAGAGTTTATTAATACCCCGTCACCAACAAAAGCTTCATCATCAACGTTATAATCACCCTTAAAATCATTGGGTTTTACTACAGTTTTGATGGGTAAATTATATTTTTTTGCAAAATCAAAGTCTCTTTGATCATGAGCGGGACACCCAAAAACAGCACCGAAACCATAATCCATTAAAACGAAATTAGCAAAATAAACGGGCACTTTCATATTTTTATCAAAAGGATTAACCGCAATCATATTTGTTTTAAATCCTATTTTTTCAGCTTGAGCAATAGACTCCTCTGTAGTTCCTGTTTTAGAACATTGTTGTTTGAATTTTTGAAAAGAGACATCGTTTTCATAAAATTTTGATAATGGATGGTCGGCTGATAAAGCTAAGAAAGAAAACCCAAATAACGTGTCAGGCCTAGTAGTGAAACATTTTATTTTTTCAACCGAAGAATTTCCCTCAATTTTAAAGTCAATTTCACAACCATAAGATTTCCCAATCCAGTTTTTTTGCATGATTTTCACTTTGTTGGGCCAATTATTCAAATTATCCAGTCCTTTTAAAAGCTCATCTGAGAATTTTGAAATTTTGAAAAACCACTGACTTAACTTTTTTCTTTCAACAATTGCACCAGATCTCCATCCTCTACCATCAATCACCTGTTCGTTTGCTAATACGGTTTGGTCCACAGGATCCCAATTTACATAATTTTCTTTTTTGTAAATAAGACCTTTATCAAAAAGTTCTAAGAAAAACATTTGCTGGTGTTTGTAATATTCAGGAGAGCAAGTAGAGATTTCCCTATCCCAATCGATCGAAAGACCCAATTTTTTAAGTTGTGTTTTCATTATTAAGATATTTTTCTCCGTCCAATCTTTAGGGTCTAAATCGTTTTCTTTAGCTGCATTTTCTGCTGGCATACCAAAGGAATCCCATCCCATTGGGTGTAGAACATTGTAATTTTGTAATGTTTTATATCTAGCTAGTACGTCACCAATAGTATAATTTCTTACATGCCCCATATGAATTTTACCAGATGGATATGGAAACATTTCTAGACAGTAAAATTTCTTTTTATTTTTGTTTATTTCAGTTTTGAAACTTTTATTTTTTTGCCAATAATTTTGCCAATTTTCTTCGACTAATTTAAAATTATATCTTTCCACAAAATTATTAATTATGTATAATTATTTTCTCTTCATCTCTAGAATTTTGCCTTTGTTCTTTCCAATTGTCTCATAATATTTTGTGAAACCTTCTTTTTCCATAAGTGTAGCTTTTTTTAAAATGGCAAGTTTTATTTCATTTTCCAATTTTGACTGAACCTTGTTTGTTTTACATTTATTTAATTCACAAACTTTTTCAAACACAGTTACATCCACCGCATCAGCTCTTATTTCATTTGTTAAGAATTTTACTGTAATTTTTAAGTCCCTTGTTTTGTCAGAATCTTTATTTTCTGCTGAAAACCAATCTGTTATTAATATACCACCAGAGTAACTAGCGTTTGTAAGTGGAACAAAATCAAATATATCAATTGAGGCTCTCCATAAAGGGTTAGATGATGCAAAATCAAAATCCCCACCTCTAGTTGCCCCCTTACCAAATCTAACACCTCTGCCCTCTTGAATATTCTTTCTAACTCTATCTTCCACGTTTACAGGATTTTCTTTAACGTCTGATCTTTTGTAAAGACCACATGAGTTTAGGCCTACAAGAATTGCTAAACTCACCAAAAAAATTAAATATTTAGATGTCTTCATAAAAAATATGCTTAAAAATATAAATTTATGAATTATAACAAAATGTCACAAAATCCAATGATTTTATCGTGACATTTTTATCACACATTTATAAAAAATGTTAATTTACAGCGAATTTTGAGCTTTCAGAACAATAATTTTGATAGAAACCCATTATTCATATGAATATTAAAACAAAGGAGTACTTTATGAATAAATTTAAAAAAGTTGGGCTTACAGCTCTAGCGGGTTCGTTAGTAGCAGTATCAGCTCATGCTGGAGAGCTTTCAGTCACTGGTGGTGCTAATGTCACTTACAAGTGGGGTCATGCTGACAGCATAAATAACACAACTGGTAAAGCAATCGGTGTAGATAAAGACGTTGCTTTTACAGGTTCAGGTGAGCTTGACAATGGTACAACATTTACTATTGCAACAGCTACTGTTGACACTCAGGACAATTTAACGTCTGGTTACTTATCAATTTCGACACCATCATTTGGTTCGTTCTTGTTAGGTCATCACAGCGGTGCAGCTCACTACAAATACGATGAAGAAGTACCACAAGTTTACGAACAGATTTCAGATATTACTGCAACTGTTACGCAAAACAAAGTTGGTGACTTCATGGATAACAACCACATTACATACACATCACCTACATTTGAATTCGGTGGTGCGTCAATAACTTTAGACGTAGGTTATGCATCTGATGCAAACGACGCTGAAACAGGTGACGGTGGTATTGCAAAAACAGCAAACGCAACATACGGATCAGGTCAAGAAGCTGGTATAACAATTGGTTACGATGCTCTTAAAATTGGTGTTTATGGTGCTACAAGAGAAAACGTAACTCCAGTCAATGGTGCAGCAGCAGCAGGTGCAGCTGATGCAGTACAAGATGAGTTCAACGGTGTTTGGTATGCGAAGTATAACTTCGGTCCAGTATCAGTTGGTTACTCACAGTTCTATGTAGATGCTGGTGTTGCACAAACAGCTGTAGTTGCTACAGACTCTCCGAAAACACTAAGAACATCTGGTGGTTTCACAGAGGGTGATCAAATTGGTATTGCGTTTAACGTAAACGACAATTTCTCAATTTCTTACACTGAGTCAGTTGAGACATATAATGCTCAGGATCACGCAACGACAGCGATTGCTGACGTAGACCAAAAGATTGATGCAATTCAACTTGCATACTCAATGGGTGGTATGTCAATCAAAGCTTATCAAATGGAAGTGGAAAACCCAGCATTTGATGAAGACGCTGATGACTCAAAAGTAACTGAAATTGCTTTAGGACTTGCGTTCTAATTTAATTTTATACTAAATTTAAAACGGCCCAGTATTTATACTCGGGCCGTTTTTTTTTATCCAAGATATACCTGCGAAGCCTTTTATATTACACATTTTTAAATATTTAATAGTTTCATTGTTTATCCCACCAAGGGCAATGATATCTTTTCTTGCACAAAGTCTAATTAAGTTAAACTTCGTGGGCCCCAAAAAACTTTTATTTTTCTTTGTTTTAAAAACTGGACATAAAAAAATCTGTGTGCAGCCTTGTTTTTCTTTGTTAATTATTTCATTAATATTGTGAGCTGATCCAATTACCTCAAATTTTTTCTTAGCGATATTTTTAAAATTTAAAAGTTTATTCGACGAGGGTATATAAATACCGTTGAAATTAAATTTTAAAGCTAATTTTAAGTTATTAGATATGTAAACTTTTCTATTCCTCTTTTTGCAACAATTTAATAAATTTTTAATTTCTTTAATGTTAATTTTATCTGTATAATTTCTATAAATTATAGAGATTGAAATATCTAATTTGTCAATTTCATCTCTATTGAATTTATCTATATAATAGTAAATAGATTTGAACATATGGAAAACGTATTAAAAAATTATAATTTAATAAAGCAAGAAATTTCAAAAAAAAAGAATGTAAAACTAGTAGCTGTTTCCAAAACTTTTCCAATCAGTCACATATTGCCAGTTATAAACGAGGGCCACAATGATTTTGGTGAAAATAAAGTTCAAGAGGCTCTTGAAAAATGGGCAAGTATCAAACAGGACTTCCCCAACATTAAACTTCATCTATTAGGAAAATTGCAAACTAATAAAGTTAAATTTGTACTTCCTTTATTTGATTATATTCATTCTTTAGATAGCTTAAAACTTGCTAGCAAAATCTCAGAACAACAAATTAAAAAAAATTTTAAACCCAAAATGTTTATTCAAGTCAATATAGGGAACGAACCTCAAAAAGGAGGGGTGGATGAGGCTGATTTAGAAAATTTTTATAGGAAATGTATTGAAGAATTTAATTTAAAAATAATTGGTTTAATGAGCATCCCACCATTTGATAAAGACTCTTTACCCTATTTTAAAAAAATGAATGAATTGTCTAATAATTTGGGTTTAACGGAGATTAGCATGGGCATGTCTAATGATTATTTAGAAGCCATAAAACAAGGCTCTACATTTATAAGAATTGGTTCTAAAATATTTGGCTCTAGAGATTAATTAATTTTAATTTTTGTATTTGGTTTAATTATTTTTAGTAATACTAATAAATCATTTTTTTTTAAAGCAATACATCCTAAGGTAGGTTTATAGTTTTTTGTTAAATGAATAAAAATTGCACTTCCTTTAAATGCACGTATATTTTTTGTATTATATTCAATTGTAATTAAAATATCATAAGCGTAATCTTTTCTAAAAAGTTTTTCACCTTTATTTTTTTTATTAAGAATGATTTCTTTATTATAATTTTTATTAAAAGGGTCATCACACCATCCCATGTTTTTTGTAATAATTTTTGTATTTAAATTTGTTTCAGGCTTATTAAGTCTGTCTGCGCGATAATAAACTTTTCCAATGCGAAAATTCCCTTTTGGAGTACATTTGTCTCCCTCTTTTTTTTTTGATTTTAAACCGTTTTTACCTATAGAGCATTTAAACTTAAATTCATCAATAATTAAGTATTCTTTATTTTTTAATTTTAATAGCATAATATAATCTGATGCTTTCTCGAAAATTGCATATTTTAAATATACCAGAATTAGATAAAATTATTACAGAAATTAAAGACTGTTTTAATTATGAGATCCATAACTTTAATGAAAAAAAAGATTTATTTAAAAAAATAGACAAAGACAGAACGATTTTGGAAAATTCAATAGTTCTTGTAAATCAAAAAGATTTTACCTTTATAAAAAGTAAAACAGATGAAAAACAAATTCATTGTATTAAAAAATTTCCTATAAAAATATCAAGTTTAATTGATCAATTAAATGCCAGGTTAATACAACAAAGTTATTCAGCCCAGTCAAATATTACTGTAAACAAATATACTTTAGATATTAATACCAGAAAATTAAAAAAATCTGGCAATGAATTAAAATTAACTGAAAGAGAAATTGATACTATTATATTTCTAAAAAATAAAGATAAGCCTGTTAAAGTAGATTTTCTTCAAAAAGAGGTTTGGAAATATAGAGATGATCTAGAAACACATACTGTTGAAACTCATATTTATAGATTAAGAAAAAAAATAAAAGATACTTTTAATGATGATTTATTTATTCAAAGTAAAAAAGATGGATACATAATCAATGAGTAAGAAAAATCCACTTAAAAAAGATTTGTTTACAAAAAAATATAAACCTAGAATAATCAAACCTAAAAAGGGCAAAGGCAGTTTTAAAAGAAAAAAATAATAGATTAGTTACTACTTGTCGGCTTAAAAATTAAACATAGACCATTATTACAAAATCTTTTTCCTGTTTCGCTTGGACCATCAGCGAACACATGACCATGATGCACACCACATTTAGCACAATGATATTCAATTCTTTTTATTCCAAATGAGTAATCAATTTTGGTTTTAAAAGCACCTGGCAAAGCTTCAGTAAAAGATGGCCAGCCAGTTCCACTATCAAACTTAGTAGTTGATGCAAATAATTTTGCACCACAGTTTGCGCAATGATAAAAACCTGCTCTTTTTTCATTCAAAAGATCACTTGTAAATGGCCTTTCTGTCCCTTCATTAAACATTATTTCTTTTTGTTTTTTGGTGAGATTTTCATTAATGATTTTTTTTGTAACAGCTTTTGCAAATTTAAGTGGTATTAAAAAAAAGGAAAAAAATGTAATTCCAAACCATTTTATAAAAGTTCTTTTATTTAAATCAGATTTCATTATTTTATTAGTATTATTGATAGAAATATCATTTGCACCAGATTTATAAGCACAGATACAAAATGTGATATTTTAAAATACTTTTCCTCTTTCCTATCTTTAAATTTATTTATTAATGGCATTAAAAAAAAATTAGAGATAAAAAATAAAATAAAAATACACAACATTAAGTAAAATTTAAGAGTAAAATCACTCAAGTAAGCGATCAATAACACCACAATTAGACTAATACCAAGATTTAGTAAGTAGTATAAAGGAAATATACCCCTTATAAATTTTCTAGCATATTTTTCATTTAAAAATCTAAATGTAGATGGCGCAACAACAAATGAAAAAAAAAGCATAATTCCCAAAAGTATTGCAGTTAAATTTGTAATGCTTTGTTCAATCATTATAAAATTACCTCAAATCCCTCAAAGTTAGGTGCGCCCAAGTAAAGGTCTTGATGTTGACCCGCATTCTTATGAGCCAATCTGAAGGCTTCTGATTTAGTCCAATTGATAAAATCCTCTTTTGAATTCCATATACTGTGTGATGCATATAAAGTGAATTCTTCGTTAGTGTTTCCCTTAACTAGATGAAATTCTTTAAAGCCTGGCACACCTTTTAAATGAGTATCTCTATTTCTCCACACACTCTCAAAGTTTTTTTCTTTACCAAGTACAATCTTAAATCTATTCATAGCTATAAACATTGAGACTATATATATTTAATAACTAAGATTTTATAGCTTAATTAGTGTGACACTCTGTTGCTTAAAATTTAATAATCAATAACCATATCTAAAAACACGGAAGGATATTTATGAAAAAACTAGCGTTAATTTTATCTTTTGTATTATTTTCGAGTTCTGTATTTGCAGGTTCATGCCCAATGATGGCAAAAAATCTTGATGCAAAAATTGCAGAAGCTCAAGAATTAAGAGATGCTGGAATGAAGGCCCACGATAGTGGTGAGCACAAAAAATCAGTAGATCTTCTTAATAAAGCACTAGAAATGTTTAAAGGATAAATTCTTTGGGGTTTGGGGCACCCAGCAACAGAACGCCCCTTAATTTAAATAATTATCCCAAGATTCCTGAGAAATAAAAAAACTTTATTGTAATCAACTAATATATTTACTTTACTTTGTGGAGTGTATATTTTTTATAATTTATATGTTTAAACCTTGTTATGCAATATGCTTAATTATAAACAAAAATTAAAAGCACTTAAATTTTTACGAAAAATATTTAAAATTTTTAATTTCCAATTATTTTACTCAAAAAAAATAAATTATTTAGCTGATTTAAAAATTGATAATGTTATTGATGTCGGAGTAGCCCACGGAACTAAGGAACTTCTCAAAAATTTTCCGAAGGCATATTTTCATTTTGTTGAGCCAAACCCAATTTTTTGGAAACATATTGAAAATATTTTATTAAAAAAATTTAATGGGAAATTATACAAATTTGCAGCAGGTAATAATAAAGGGATATTTGATTTTTATGACTTTGGCCACACCTCCTCTTTTTTACAAAGGGAGGATTATAAGTTAGAAAAAAAAATTCAAGTAAATCTAGATTTTCTCGACAGCATAATTTCATGTGAAGATCTTAAAAATACTGTTTTAAAAATTGACACTGAAGGTTATGAGCTCGAAGTTTTAAAAGGATCGGAAAAATTACTAGGAGTTGTTGAGTATTGCATCATTGAGTTAAGACTACAGAATATCAAAACTTACAACCCTTCTGAGATAATTAATTTTTTGTACCAAAGAAACTTTATTTTTCATAAAATATTAAAAGTTTACTATGTTAAAAAAGGTATAAGCTTTATAGATGTTTTATTTATCAAAAAGTAATAACAACTCAAAATTTAATTTGATTTTAACTCAATTTGATTAATTTTTTTCATTATCAAATCATTGATCATTTGACTTCCTTTATAGGAAGGATGATTTGTATCAAATATGTATACATTCTCATTATCGTAAAGAAAACATTGTTCATCAGGACAAAATAATTCATCTGATTTAATTTTATAGACGTTATCAGAATTTAAACTTTCCAATAACTCTATCTCTTCAGAAAAATATTCTTTATGAAATTTTGATGAATAGTTAACAATATCACTTAGATAATATTTTTTATTTTCAGATATTTTTTTTTTATTTTTTAAAATTCTTTGAAAAATTTTTTCACCTGAAACAGGTGTTGGATATAAAACAAAAACCTTTTTATTTATTGATAAATTTTCTATTGTATTTTTAAATTTTTCTTTAAATAATTTAATTCTTTCTTCATATTTCAGATCTAATTTATTTCTTTCAATGTAGGAATAATCCTCTTCTACTTTAACAATTAGATTATTAGAGATTTTCAAATTTTTTTCGAAGTAAAAATCATATCTTCCGAAAATAATGACATATGTATTTTTATGTGTTTTCTTATTTAGAAATTCACTCCTGTAATCATGCCAAATTTCATCTTGTACGATAATTTTATTTTTTTTATTCACTCTCACAAAATTTGGTAGATACAAGTTCCCACTATAGCTCATATGTATTAATCTAAATTTAGTATTTGAAACTTGTTCTACAAAATTACCCAATAAGGCATCTGTTTGAGAGTCTCCTAATAAAATTATGTCACCAATGTTGTCTGGTAATTCGTTAAATATACAAAAACCATTTCTTCCTATTCTATCGTGACATGAAATATTATTTTGTTGCATACTTCTATATTCGAGTTTTTTACTTGCATTAACCAAAACCTTAGGAAGGTTTGCTCTATTTTCATAACCATTTTGACTAACACTTAAAAAATTAAAGATGGATAGAAAAAAAATTGTCGAGACTAAAACTTTAATTATTCTATTAAAACTAATCTTCTTATTTCTTGAGGGTCTCTCAATGAAATAGTAAGAAAAAATAGACAAAACTAATATTATGAGTCCTAATAAAATTTTTTTAATTACATTCCCTTGAGTAAATTCAATAATTCTGGCAAATGCAAAAATAGGATAATGCCAAAGATATAAAGAATATGAAATCAAACCTATACCAACAAATAGCTTAGTTGATAGTATTCGTGTAACAATTTCGTCTTTATTAGAAAACCATATAATTAAGCATACACCCAGAACAGGTATCAACGCCTTAAATGACGGATGAAACATCTGATCATGAAAAAAAAGGATAGAAAATAAAATTAAAATCAAACCAACAGACGGCATGACTAAATTAAATAATTTATTTTTATTTCTATGTCTTAGTTTCAACTCAAAATAAGCCAGGATTGATCCTAAAATAAGTTCCCATCCTCTTGTAGGTAATGCATAAAATGCAAAAGAGGCATGATTTTTGCTTCCCCAATCAGCTAAAAACAAGCTGGAGAAGAAAAAAACAAACAAGATATGAATTATATATTTTTTAAAATATTTAAAAATAAAAAGCAAAGTTATTGGAAATAATATGTAGTACTGTTCTTCAACAGATAGTGACCAAGTATGAAGAAATGGTATTAATAAAGCATTTTCAGCACCGTATAGTTGACCACTATAATGAAAATACAAATTAGAACTAAATCCTAGTGAATATAAAATTGACTTAGAAAAATCAATAAAGGAAACTGGTATTAGATACATCCAACCAAGAGGAAGCGTTAGAGTCATCACAAATAACAATGCTGGAAGAATTCTCCTAATTCGTCTTTCATAAAAATATTTAAATGAAAATGATCCAGTGGCTAATAATTCTTTTAATATTATTGATGTGATCAAATAACCGGAAATAACAAAAAAAATATCAACACCAATAAACCCTCCTTTAAATGGTTGATAATTTAAAATTGTAATTTGAGCGTGATAGATGATAACAGCAACAACTGCTATGGCCCTAAGGCCATCTATTTCTGGGCGATATGTAAGTTTCACTGTAAATTAATTATACTTTTTTTTAATGTTTCTGAAATCACTTTAGCACCATCATAATTTGGGTGAATACCGTCATTTTGGTTAAGCTTTGGATTTAATGCTACTTTGTCTAATAAAAAAGGAATTAGGATTAAGTCATATTCCTTTGCTAATTTAAGATAAATGTTATCAAATTTTCTTTTATATCCTAAACCATTTGATAGAGGAGCCTTCATGCCTGCTAAAATTGTCTTTATATTTTTGTCTCTTAAAATTTCTATTATTTTTCTTAAATTGTCCTCAGTTTGATTTGGATTTATTCTTCTAAGCATATCATTTGCTCCCAATCCTAAAATAATCAAATCGATTTCACCATTAAAAGTATATTCTTCAATTCTAACCAAACCATCTTGAGAAGTATCCCCTGAAACACTACCATTAATTACTTTAATATTATATCCGGCCTCCTTTAAATCATTTTCTAGTATTAAGTAAAGAGCTTGATTTTCTTCTAACCCATACCCAGACATTAAGCTATCTCCAAACAATAAAATTTTATTAACGTTTTCTAACTTATTATTTTCGCTACAACTAATTAAAATTAAACTTAATAAAATTAATTTAAAAAAAATTATTGGTTTATTTATCAATTTTTGTTTTTCTTTTTTTCTTTTTTAATTCTTCTCTTTTCTTTAAAAGATAACTTAGGTTTTTTCATTACACTTGAATCCTTAAATGATTTACCACTATATCTTTTAGACATTTTTTTTAATAATTTAGGTAATAACTGTTAACCAGTGTTATCATAAAATAAATAATATTAAACGTATATAGGATTATAAAATTATTTTTAATAAAGTAATCTTTTTTTATTCCGATATTAAATATTGTAAAAAAAAGAATTATTAATAAAGGATCATAATACTTATGATAAATTGAAAATTGAGGAACCATTAAAATTAAAATCAAAAAAATCAATAAATTTGATTTAAAATTTAAATTCACTATTTTAAGTGAGATAAAAACAAAAAATACTATTAAAGTTAAAAACAAATAATCACTATCAAATAAAAAATTTGATAGGTGTAAAAAAAACCCCCCGCCTGAAAAGTTAATATTATATTTAAAATTTAAAATTAGTATTAATGAAGTAATTATAGTAAAAATTAATATCGAGTAATTTTCTCTAATAACGAAATTTTTAATCAAAAAACTTTTATAATATAAAATAGGAATTGCATGAAAAACGACAATTGATAAAATTATTGGTATTTTTGACAAGTAATTAAAATCTAATTCATTCCCCCCTACACCACTACTAATAAAGAAAACATCTAGAAAAAATAGATAATAAAAGGCTGGAGCCGCCAACGTAAGATTTAACAATATTGCGAAAATTACTTGTTTAAAATTTTTAATATTAAAAATTAGATAAAATAAAAAGAATATAGAAAAAACAGCAAAACTAGGTCTTATATAAGCAGCGATAGCTAAAAAGAAAATATTTAAACCAAAAAAAAGGAACCTCTCTCTATTTTCTTTAAACTTTAAAAAATAATAAAGCGATATATTGAAAAATAATAAACCGAGCATTGCACTTTCTGGCCAAATTGCATTTGCTCTCAAAGACGGAGAAATAAATATTATACAGCTAATTAGAAAAAGAATTTTTTTATTTATTCCAAGTTTTTTGAAAAAAATTATTTTTAGAGATTTGTAAAATATAATCTGATTTAAAAGAATGATATTCAATAAAACAAATCTCACAAAATCCAAATCAACAAAGATTTTCTTCAGATAGAAAATTATTATTATAAATATTGGTGATATCCTTGTTGGAGTTTCTATTTTATCATAATTTAGAAAAGTAAATTTAAAATTTTCCTCAAAAAGAGATAATTGTTTTAATACATTAAAAAAATCAAATTTAGGTCCCGAAGTTGTATTTTCATCAAATATGAAACCCAAAATAATGCTAAAATAGAGTAAAATAAAAGTTGTGATATGGTAATTTTTTTTTATAAGCTCTAAATTCATAATCTTTTATTAATAAATAATACAATTATGTTACTTAAATACTATCAAAAATTAGATGATGCCATATCTTATTTATTTTCATCAATAAATGATGAAAAAAAATTAATTAATTCCTTTTTTAAAAAAAAAAAGATTTTGTATGTAGATGTTGGAACAAACGAAGGAAGTTATTTAGACTTCTTGACCAATTTTATTTCTTTTAAAAAAGTAATTTGTTTTGAGCCAATTAAAAGTCTCAGTGAAGATTTAAAAAAAAAGTATTCTCACTTTAACTTGAATACTTATAATTTGGCTTTATCTAATTCAAATAAAAATAAGATTTTTTATCAATATGATATTTCATCACAATCAAGTTTGTATGAGCAAAACGACTTGTATCAATCTATAAAAAAATTAAAAAAAAAATTTAAGGTAAAAACAGAAAAGTTCGATAGGATTTTTAATAATAATCAAATTATCAATTTTTGCAAAATAGATGTTCAAGGTGAAGAAATGAATGTTTTAAAAGGTATGGAAAAAAATTTAAAAAATAAAAATATAAGATTAATAAAAATAGAACTCTCATTTGTAGAGAGGTATAAAAAAGTTAAACCAAATTTTTATGATGTTTTAACTTACTTAAAGAAGTTTAACTATAATTTAATTTCAATTTCAAAAATCAAATACAAAGACCAAAAGTTATTATTAATGGATGCCTTTTTTACTGTTAAATAAATTTATATAAAATCTATTTGATAATTTTCTTATACAAATTATTAGCGCTCAACCATCCATTCTCAAGTCTAGGACCACCAAACCAATCAGCACAAATTCCTAAACCAATTTTTTTATTCCAGTAACTTTGTAATTTTAAAGGTTTTGAATTAGATGAATATTTCCAACCGTGGATATGTGTGAAGTATATTTTTTTTATTTTTAAACTGGTTAATTTTTTGAATCTATCGATTAAAACGTTAGTGTAGTATTTTGTTTTATTTCTATAATTATCAGTATGTTTCCTACCATATTCATACGTACTTTGGAGAACCCATAAGTCTCTGTTATATTTAAACCTTCTCTTTGAATTCTCATTTGAAACCCATCCTAAAATATTATCATTAGTAAAAAAACTACTAACATTACTTCTGGTTTTGTTTGTCATCAATAATACTGTAAGGCTTGAATTCATTTTTACTTTGTTTTTAAAAAGTTTTGTTTTCACGAACTTAGATGTTAACTTTTTTACTTGCGGAAATGGAGCAGTAATAATTAAGTTCTTTGTGTAAGCGCTACTATTATCTTTGAATTTAAGAAGCCAACAATTTTTTTGTCTTTTTATTTCTGATAATTCTGATTGAAATTTACAATTAATTTTTTTTAATAAATGTTTACTAATATCATTATTACCTCTTACCCCAATTAATTTGACGTGTTTTTTGTCTCTTTTTACCCTTTTATTTAAAAATTCATGATTACCTCTCCAAAGCTTAATAATTCTTTTTTTAATAAGTTTTTTCGTAAAAGATTTAAACTCTTTAGATCTTGGAGATAAATATTGAAGACCATGATCAAAACCTATCTTGTTTTTAAATCTTTTAAAAGAACTCCTCCCACCAACTCCTTTTGCTTTTTCAAAAACCTTTATGGAGTATTTCTTATTCAATTTATTAGATATTGTAGCCCCTGATATTCCTGATCCTATTACAGCAAAATCAATCATTAAAACTAATTATTATATTCTTGCACCAATTTGTTGAATGACTTTAGAGGACATTTCAGTTCCTTTTTCCAAGCATTCTTTTTGGGATAGACCGTTTACATGACCATGTAAAAATCCTGCAGCGAATAAATCTCCAGCACCAGTAAGATCAACTATTTTAAGATTCTTTTGAATACCACACTCTGTAATTTCATCACCATTAATTGAAATTGCACCTTTTTCACCTCTTGTGATAACCAATAGTTTTTTAAGACCTTTTGCAAAATTGATTACTTCATCAAAATTTTTAGCATCAGTTAAAGACATAATCTCTTGTTCATTAGCAAATGTTATATCTAATTTATTTTTGACTAAATTTAAAAAATGAGACTTGTGTCTATCAACACAAAATTGATCTGATAAAGACATTGCAACTTTATTTGCATTAATTATTGCTTTATCAAAAGCTTTTTTAGGATCTCCTTCGTCCCATAAATATCCCTCTAGGAGAATGATCTCGCTTTTTTTTATGGCATCTGTATCAACATCATTTTCATTAATTTTACCTGCTGTCCCGAGGAACGTACACATTGTTCTCTCAGAGTCTGGGGTTACTAAAATTAAACAAGTACCTGTTGGTAGTTCTTCCTTTTTTTTCGAGTAAAAGTATTGAACGTTTTCTTCTTTTAATCCTTCCTCATATTTTCCACCTAATTCATCATCACTCACTTTACCAATAAAACCAACTTCGTTTTTGAGTTGAGAGAGACCAACTATAGAATTTGCAACAGATCCACCAGAAACAGTTTTTTCGATTTTTAGATTAGATAGTAGTTGCTTAAATTCTTTTTCTTCGAAAATAAGTTTCATAGTGCTTTTCGTAAGACCATTTTTTTGGATAAAATCATCTTCAACTTTGCAAATCACATCTACAATTGCATTACCTATACCTAATATTTTCATGCTAAGCCTTTTTAGTTTTAATTGGTTTTTTTCTATTAGGATAACAACTCGTACAAATTTTACAAGAAATACCGTAACAATCACGAGCTTTACAATATTCTCGACCGTAAAAAATAATCTGTAAATGAAGTTTGTTCCAATATTTTTTTGGAAATAAACTCTTCAAGTCTTCTTCAGTTTGAACAACATTTTTACCATTCGTTAACCCCCATCTTTGAGCAAGCCGATGAATATGAGTATCTACTGGGAAAGCAGGGTATCCAAAACCTTGAGACATAACCACACTCGCAGTTTTATGACCTACTCCTGGCAGTTCCTCTAATTGTTCGAAGGTACATGGAACTTTACTATTATATTTTGTTACTAAAGTTTTAGACAAGTAAAAAATACTTTTTGCTTTAATTCTAAATATTCCTATTCTTCTTATTAACTTCTCAATTTTTTTTCTTCCAAGTTTTACAAAATGAATTGGTTTGTAATATCTTGGGTAAATGCTTTTTGTTACATTATTAACATTTACGTCTGTGCATTGTGCAGATAAAAGTACAGAAATTAATAAGGTAAATACATTTCTACTTTTAAGTGGAACACTAATACTTGGATAAGTCTTATCAAGTATCTTTAGTACTATCTTAGCTCTTTTGATTTTATCGGCATTTTTTGAACTCATTTAAAGTTCAATACATCTCTCATTGAGTAAAGTCCTGACTTTTTGTTCATCAACCATTTTGCTGCGGTCAGAGCACCTTCAGAATATAAAGCTCTATCAAATGCTTCATGATTCAAAGTTATAATTTCTTTACCACTAGAAAATTTTACCTCATGTTCACCAACTACTTCACCTTTTCTCATAGAATTAAAATTTATTTTTTTTCCATAAGGAAAAAATTTTTTATTAAGATATTTTTTTCCAATTAAATCACTAAGGTTCTTGTTTTTTCCAACAGCTATTCCTTTTCCCAGCATTAAAGCTGTGCCAGACGGATGATCTTTTTTGTGCTTATGGTGAACTTCAAAAACCTTGCTTAAGAAATTATCTCCAAGAGATTTAGAAGTGATTTCAGTCAGATACATTAATAAGTTAATGCCCAAGCTCATATTCCCAGCTTTAAGTATTGGAATTGTTTTAGAATATTTTTTTATTAGATTTTCCTGATTTTTAGTAAAACCAGTTGTGCCTATAACAACCCTTTTTCTCAATTTAGAGGCAATTTTAAGAACTTCTAGAGTACATTTAGGAATAGTAAAATCTATTATTACATTAGTTTTTTTGAACGAATTAACATTATTAAATTCGGGCAAAATATTATTTATCTTTTTATTAATCTTAAAGTTTTCTGTAAGCGAAACTAACTTAAAGTTTTTATTTTTATTTGAGGACTTAATAAGCTGTTGTCCCATTCTTCCCATGCAGCCTGTGATAGTTAAATTTATTTTCATATAAAGATTTTGTTGATAATGATTATCATTCATAAAGATTTTTTTAAAGAGATGTTTTTAATTGGTTTTTTTGTGATAATGATAATCAATATTATACGTTATTTCTTGAATAATTTTTTTAATTTCCTATTTTAAGATATGCAAACACAAAAATTTAGTTGTAAAAAATGTGGATTAACTATTTCATCAGTATGCTCTAAATGTGATAGAGTTGTTGATGTAAAATTGCTTGATAGTGGATGTTTAGTTCAAGTAACTAAATGTGGTGACTGCTCAAGTGTTCCAGTTATAAAAGATATCTGCACAGAAAATAATTAATTATTATTTATAATATAAAATATATAAATATTAATATTATAGCTATCACTATAATCCATACTGAGAGATTCTTAACTAATATCTTTAAGTTATAATTAGTTTGAATGAAGCCTGGTAGAACTAGCGCGAGCACGCCTATCAAAGCTATTATTGGTACAATTACCTCAAGATTCATAAAATTAAGTTAAATCAATTTTTCCAGAAGTTTTTTGCTTTTTGAAAAAACTTCTTAATACTCGGGTTAGACTTCTCGTTTTCGATTTCTCTAAATTTTTCAAGAAGTTCTTTTTGTTCTCTATTAAGATTAATAGGGACTTCTGTGTTTACTTGTACATATAAATCACCAACTCCACCATTCCTCATTAAAGGCATGCCTTTTCCTCTTAGACGAAATTGTTTACCGCTTTGAGTTCCAGAGGGGATTTTAATTTTTGCTTTTCCCCCATCTATAGTTGGTATTTCTATAGATGCTCCTAGCGCCGCATCAGCAATAGATATTGGACATTCAAAAAATAAATTTTCCTCACTTCTTTTAAATAAATCGTGTGTATGAACATTTATAAAAAGATATAAATCTCCACTTGATGCGCCCCTTGAACCTGCCTCACCTTTTCCAGCTAACCTGATTCTTGTTCCATCATCCACACCTTTAGGTATAGTTACCGATAATCTTTTTGAAGCTTGTTTTTTTCCTTGTCCACCACAAGCATCACAAGGATTAGTAATTTGTTCTCCTGTACCAGAGCACTGAGGACATGTTTGTTGTACTGTAAAAAAACCCTGGCTTGATCTTATTTGACCTCTACCACCACACATTGTGCACGAACCAACACTTGTTCCTGGCTTAGAACCGCTACCATTACAAATCTGACATTTTTCAGAAGTTGAGAATTTTATATCTTGTTTTTTTCCTGTATAAGCTTCTTCAAGTGAAATAGATAGATCATATCTTAAATCAGATCCTCTAAAATTTGATTTTCTACTTCTCCTTCCTCCTCCACCAAAATCACCAAAAAAATCTTCAAATATGTCTGAGAAGTGATTAGAAAAATCGAAGTTGCCAAAACCTCCACCACCACCACCTCCATTTTCAAATGCAGCATGTCCAAAATTGTCATAATTTTGTTTTCTCTCTGTATTCGATAAAATGTGATATGCCTCTGATGCTTCTTTAAACTTTTCTTCAGAAGCTTTATCTCCTTTGTTTTTATCTGGGTGATGTTTTACAGCAAGTTTTCTGTAAGCTGCTTTGATTTGATCTGATGATGCTGATTTATTTACACCTAAGACTTCGTAATAATCTCTTTTTGCCATAACTATTAGACAAACAATTGTTAGCTATTAGGCACTTTTTTCTTTATTTTCGTCTTTTACTTCCTCATAGTCTGCGTCAACAACGTTATCGTCTTTTTTTCCTTCTTCTTTTTTATCTTTTGCACCATCTTCTGGTTTAGCGCTTTGTTGTGACTTATAGATAGCCTCACCCAATTTCATAGATGCCTGGACTAAATCTTGTGTTTTCTTTTTAAGATCCTCAACATCAGTACCTTTCAGAGAGTTTCTTAAATCTGAACATGCGGTTTCAATTGCTTTTTTGTCTGTTTCAGAAACCTTACTGCCGTGCTCTTTTAGATTTTTTTCAGTTGAATGTAATAAAGTATCTGCTTGATTTCTTGCATCCACTGCTTCCCTTTTTTTCTTGTCAGCATCTTTATTGGCTTCTGCTTCTTTAACCATTTTATTAATTTCTTCTTCACTTAAGCCTCCCGATGCTTGAATTTGAATTTTTTGCTCTTTACCAGTTCCTTTATCTTTTGCAGATACATTGACTATACCGTTAGCATCAATGTCAAATGCGACTTCAATCTGGGGCACCCCTCTTGGAGCTGGAGCAATTCCAACTAATTCAAAATTACCTAGAACTTTATTATCTGAGGCCATTTCTCTTTCACCTTGAAGAACTCTAATAGATACAGCTGGTTGATTATCCTCAGCTGTTGAAAATACTTGGCTTTTTTTAGTTGGTATAGTTGTATTTTTATCAATCAATTTTGTCGATACTCCTCCTAGTGTTTCTATACCAAGAGACAAAGGTGTGACGTCTAACAGTAAAACATCTTTTACATCCCCTTGTAATACACCAGCTTGTATAGCTGCGCCCATGGCAACAACCTCATCAGGATTTACAGATTTATTAGGTTCTTTGCCGAAAAAGTTTTTAACCTCTTCTATAATTTTTGGCATTCTAGTCATACCACCAACTAGGACTATCTCATCAATTTCACCCGCTGAAAGACCAGCATCTTTAAGAGCTGTTTCACATGGTGGCATAGTCCTTTTAATTAAATCTTCAACCAAAGCTTCAAGTTTTGCTCTAGTCATTTTTAAGTTTATATGCTTAGGACCAGTTTTGTCTGCTGTAATAAAAGGAAGATTTATCTCTGTTTGTGCTGCTGAAGAAAGTTCAATTTTAGCTTTTTCTGCAGCTTCCTTCAGTCTTTGAAGTGCAAGTTTATCAGATTTTAAATCTATACCACTATCTTTCTTAAACTCCGCTAATAAATACTCAACAATTGTATTATCGAAGTCCTCACCTCCTAAAAAAGTATCACCATTTGTAGATTTAACTTCAAATACACCATCACCTAATTCAAGTATTGAAACATCAAATGTTCCACCACCTAAATCATAAACCGCGATTTTTTTGTTAGTTTTTTTATCTAATCCATAAGCAAGAGATGCTGCTGTAGGTTCATTAATAATTCTTAAGACTTCTAAACCTGCAATTTTTCCAGCGTCTTTAGTTGCTTGCCTTTGTGCATCGTTAAAATAGGCTGGTACAGTAATGACAGCTTTTTTTACTTCTTGGCCTAAATATTTTTCTGCAGTCTCTTTCATTTTTTGAAGAATAAAAGCGGAAATTTGAGAAGGAGAATATTTATTACCTTTTGCTTCTATCCACGCGTCTCCTTTATCTGAATTCACAATATTAAATGGTGAAGTTTCTATATCTTTTTTAACTGATGGATCATCAAAGTTTCTTCCAATTAATCTCTTAACAGCGAAAACAGTATTTTCAGGATTGGTTACTGCTTGTCTTTTAGCTGGTTGTCCTATTAATTTTTCATCATTTTCAGTAAATGCAACGACAGAAGGAGTAGTTCTCGCTCCCTCAGCGTTTTCTAAAACTTTAGCTTGTGTACCATCCATAATCGCTACACAAGAGTTTGTTGTTCCTAAATCTATTCCAATTACTTTGCTCATAATGTTAAGTTATATCGTTCATATAAGTGTTAATTTTTAATCTACAAGTTATAACAAATATTAATTTTTCTCCTCTTTTTGTTGTTTTTCCTGGTTTTTTTGAGTTTTTTTTGAAACCCCAACTAACGAAGGTCTTAGCAACCTTCCTTTTAGAGTAAATCCTTTTTGAATTTCTTGAACGATTATACCTTGTTCTTTTTCTGAATCCTCGATTTCAAGCATAGCCTGGTGTTTGTTTGGATCCAATTTTTCACCAAGAGCAGATATTTCGTCAATATGATTTTTTTTAAAAATTGATAATATATCTTTATAAATAATATCAAGATGTTCAATTATTTTGTCCTTATTATTTCTTTCAAGGCTTTCGTCATTAATAATAGATAATTTGGATCTTTCTAAGTTGTCTGTCAGATTTAAACATTCTTTCGCTAGTGCCATTCCCCCAAATTCATAGGCTTCTTCTTTTTCTTTTTCGTATCTTCTTCTTTGGTTTTCTAATTCAGCATAACTTCTAGTTAACTTTTCCTCTGTCTCTATTAATTTTTCTTCTGAAGTTAACTCCACCTTCTGTTCTTTTTCAGAGTTTCTTTCATCATTTACTATTTCTTCTTTATTTTCTACTTTTAAGGTATTTTCGTTTTCTTTTTCCATAGTTATTTATATGGTATGTAAAATGAATATTTCTAGATGAAATCTAAAAAAATTTCACAACTGCTAATTGGCACTAATAACAAGGGTAAATTAAGAGAAATTAAAGCTTTATTGCCAAAAAACATTAAAATTTTTTCAACATCTGACTTTAATTTAAAAAGTCCAAAGGAAAATGGAAAAACTTTTAAAGAAAATTCTCTCATAAAAGCCAAGTTTTTTTCAGATAAGAGTAATCAAATTTGTATGTCAGACGACTCAGGTTTAGAAATAAGACTTTTAAACAATCAACCCGGTATTTATTCAGCTCGTTGGGGAGGAAAAAACAACAATTTTGATTTAGCAATTAAGAAAGTATTTAAAAAATTAGACAAAAAAATTCTGAATTGGAGAAATAAAAAAATAAAGGCTAATTTTATTTGTGCCTTAACAATCTATTGGCCAAGTGGAAAATATAAAACTGCAACTGGGAAAATTGATGGAAGAATTTCTAATATAAAAGTTGGAACAAAGGGTTTCGGATATGATCCAATTTTTATCCCTCGTGGATCAAGAAAAACATTTGGTCAAATTTTACCGAAAAAAAAATATAAAATTGATCATAGATACAAAGCTTTTCAAAAAATCAAAAAATTTTTATAAACTTGCCATTTTCAACTTTATAAAAATTAAGAACATGACTAATTTTTTTATCTTTGATCTTAAAAATACCCGCTTTTCCTTTAAATACGTTTTTTTGATCAAAAATTTTATTTGTATTTTCTAAACTTTTTTTTTTTAAATAATAAACTAGTCCAACTAAGTCATAGCTTAAAAAAGAAATTTGATTTGGATAACTTTTAAATTTTTTAAAAAATAAATTCGAAAAGTTATCGTAATTTTTTTTATCAATTGATGGAAAATAAATATTTTGTGAACTGTCCTCTTTAAGCAAACTATCATCGAACCATTGATTTAGAGTTATAAAATGAACCCTTTTTGTGGATACATCTGTGTAAATAAGTGACGTTATTACACTTTTTAACGACTCATCAAAATCTGAAATTATAACTGAGTCAAAACCTAATTTACCTATAGTGTCCTTTTTTTCTAAATTTTTTATTTTTTTTTCTTTATTTGGATCATCAGAATTTTCTATTCTTTTAATTTCATCAAGTAGATTTTGTTTTCTAACATCATACCTTGTAATTTTCTCAATTCTTTTTGTAATCCCTGTCGGTTCTGTATCATAATAAAAAATTCTTTTTAAATTTATTTTTGTTTGAGAAATTCCGTTTTTAATTTCTTCTTTAAAATCGGCCTCGGGAATAAGGCAAATAGTTTTTGTAATATCATTATCTTCAAGAAATTTTTTAATTGCAGCCATCTGGGAAGTTGCATTCACACCTGCGTAAATCAAATTTTTTTGTGTACTTTTATTTTTATTGGAAAAAGTTATAAATACTGCATCACTAAATTTTCCTAAATTTTTTATGTTTTTGTCAAAGATTGGTCCAATAAATATTCTGATACCTTGATCGTAAAGCTCTTGTGCTGCTTTAATATTATCATCAGAATTATCTAAGTTATTTTTTGGATAAATTTCTAAAACTGGATCATCAATTTTATTAATAGCTAAACTTACAGCCCTTAACACCGATTTTCCAATATCTTCGTTTTGTCCACTTAAAGGTAACAACAACCCAATTTTAATCTTTTCCTCAAATGCAAAAAGCTTATTAGTGAAAATAAAAAATATGAATACAAAAAATATTAAATTAAGTAATTTTTTCATATTATATATTATATAATAAAGTTTTAATTTAATGATATCACAATCACAAAAAAAAGGTCTTTATCTGGTTTCTACACCCATAGGAAACCTAGGAGATTTAACAGTAAGAGCACTTGAAATTCTAAAAAATTCAGAACTAATTTTGTGTGAAGATACTCGTGTTTCTATAAAGCTTTTAAACCATTATAATATAAAAACACAACTTACTGCATTTCATAAATTTAATGAAAGAAAAAAGACCAAAGATATAATAAATGATTTAAAGGGTGGTAAAGTAATATCAATTATCACTGATGCGGGAACTCCAGCAATTTCAGACCCAGGAAAAATATTGGTGAGAGAATGTATAAATAATGATATTCCAATTATTCCAATACCAGGAGCTTCGTCAGTTATAGCTTCTTTGTCAATAAGCGGTTTTTCAGACAAATTTATTTTTTATGGTTTTTTAGAAGAAAAAAAAAATAAACTAACTAGAGAACTGGAATTTCTTTCCAAAATTAATTATTCAATAGTTATATTTATTCCACCAAAAAAATTGATTAAAAATTTAGAACAATTCATAAATTTTTTTAGTAAAAGAGAAATTGTTCTTTGTAGAGAGATGACAAAAATTCATGAAGAATTTATTAGATGCAAAGTTGAAGACTTAAAAAAGATTAAGTTATATGATAAAGGAGAACTTACGATTGTTATCTCTGAGATAAAAGAAAGTACAAATCCTTTTAGTTTTCCGACCGAATCTGATAAAAAAATTATTAATAAAATGCTAAAAAATAAAAGTATAAAAGATATCATTAAAAAATTCTCTAATAAAAAAATACCAAAAAAAGTAATTTACAATTTTTGTCTAAAACTTAAAAATGAAAAATAAAATTTTTTTTTATTTTCTAATACTACTTTTTTTCTTAAACAACTGTTCAGGTACTAGCTCAAGAGGTTTGTTTGGAACTGGAGTTTCAGTAGCAATTGACCCAAGATCTTTAGGAACACAAATTGATGATTCCATCATGGAAAAGAACTTAACTACCAGACTTACAATTGAAGAAAAAAAATATTTCTTGTCTGTTAAAACTAAGGTTTTAGACGGCAGAATATTTATCACTGGTAAGGTTGATAATCCTGAAGAAAAATTAAAAATTACAAAAATTGCATGGGAAACTAGTGGAGTTAGATCTGTAAGAAATGATATAAAAATTAAAGAAAAATTTAATTTCAAACAATCAGCTAAAGACACATTAATCACTTCTCAATTACGAGCTGCTTTAATTGTAAATAAAAATACAAAATCAGGTAATTATCAAATAGATACTTATAAAAAAAATATTTATATTTATGGAATAGCAAGAAATAAAAACGAATTAGAAATAGTTATTGATGAGGCAAATTCTATATTAGATGTAAATAAAGTTGTTGCTAGTATTCTCTTGGTAGAGGATTTGAGAATTCAAAAAGATTAATTTTTTTTGTAATCGATTATTTCAGCTGAATATGCTGCAACAGATGCTAAATTCAATATATCAGATGTTGAACTTCTCAATGGAGCTATCTCAATTGCTTGTCCCAGACCTATCAAAAGTGGCCCAATTAATTTTGCTCTACTCATAGATTGTATCATTTTGTATGATATTGCTGCACTGTGTTGACTTGGCATAATTAAAACATTTGCATTTCCAACAATTTCAGAAAATGGATATAGTTCTTGAAACATATCCTCCAAAGCAACATCTGGCTGCATTTCACCATCAAATTTAAAATCAACATTTTTCTTTTTAAGAAGCTCCACTGCATCACTTATTCTTTTCGTTCTATCAGTAGTTGGTTGTCCAAAAGTAGAATGAGATAAAAAAGCTATTTTGGGATCAAATCCAAAAAGCCTTACAACTCTAGCAGCTGAAATTGCCATTTCAGCCAATTGTTTTTCATTTGGGTACTCGATCACTGTAGTATCACAAATAAAAATAGTTTTTCCCCTATTAACTATCATATTTAAGCCGAACATTATTTCACCTGGTCTTGGGTCAATGACTTTAGAAATTTTTTCTAAAGATGCTGAATATCTTCTAGTATTGCCAGTAACCATTGCATCTGCATCTCCACATGAAACCATACACGCACCAAAAGTAACTCTATCATTTCTTACGAGTTTATCGCAATCACGTTCTAATAATCCATCAGTTCTTTGAAGTCGTTTAAATAAAAATTCTGTATATTTTTTTCTTAATTCCTCATTCGTAGAATTAATAATCTTAATATCAAAGTTTTCTCCGTATCCAATTTCGTTCAATTTTTTCCTAACTATCTCCTCTTTCGCAATTAAAATAGGAATACCCAACCTGCTGTTTTTGAATGCAATTGCAGCCTTAAGATTATTTTCATCTTCTCCATCAGCAAATACAACTTTTTTTTGATATTTTTTAATTTGTGAGTTTATACCTTGTATCACAGCTACAGTTGGATCAAGCCTATTTTTTAGTTGCTCTGAGTAATTCTCAAAATTTTCAATTCCTATTCTGGCTACGCCAGTTTTGATTGCAGCTTTTGCAACTGCTAGGGGTATAACGCTTATTAATCTTGGATCAAAAGTTGATGGAATAATATAGTCTTTTCCGTAAAATGGTCTCTCTCCGCCCATCGCAGCAACTACTTCATCTGGAACTCTCTCTCTAGCCAACGAAGCTATAGCATGCACAGCAGCAACTTTCATATCTTCATTTATTGTTTTTGATCTAACATCAAGAGCTCCTCTAAAAATATATGGAAAGCCAATTAAATTATTTACTTGATTAGGATAATCTGACCTGCCAGTTGCAATAATTGCATCGTTTCTAACTTCTTCTATTTCCTCAGGAGTAATCTCTGGATCAGGATTAGCGCAGGCAAAAATTATAGGATTTTTTGCCATATTTTTTACCATGTCCTTTTTGAGAACCCCCGCTTGTGATAACCCTAAAAAAACATCAGCATTTTTAATAGCATCCTTTAAACTTCTGTCATTTGTTGTAATAGAAAACTCATTTTTCCATTCATTTAAATTATCTCTGCCTTTATAAATAACTCCTTTTGAGTCAAGCATTTTGATTTTATTTTTATCTACTCCTGAATTTATAAAGAGCTTTGCGCACGCCATGGCAGATGCCCCAGCACCATTAATAACTACATTTATTTCATTCAAATTTTTTTTAGCAATGTCACATGCATTTATTAATGCAGCGCTTGTTATTATTGCTGTACCATGTTGATCGTCATGAAAAACTGGAATATCTAATATTTCTTTTAATTTTCTCTCTATAATAAAACACTCGGGCGCTTTAATGTCCTCGAGGTTTATTCCTCCAAAACTTTTAGAAATATTTTTTATTGATTTAATTATTTCTTCCGTATCACTAGAGTCAATCTCTATATCAATTGAATCTATATCTGCAAATCTTTTAAATAATATAGCCTTACCCTCCATAACAGGTTTTGATGCTATGGCTCCTAAATTACCTAAACCTAAAATTGCAGAACCATTACTAATTACCGCTACTAAATTTCCTTTAGTTGTATAATCGTACGCTCGGTCAGGGTTTTCAGCAATCGCTTTTACAGGCGCGGCAACACCAGGCGAATAAGCTAGTGCAAGATCCCTTTTTGAAGTCATTGGTTTTGATGAAATAATCTCAATCTTGCCCGATTTGTTGCTATTATGAAATTCTAATGCTTCTTTATCTGAGTAATGTTCAACTTTATTTTTTTTCATTGTTATTAATTATGTATACAATTGAGCCAACATTAAGACTAATATGATTTATGAATATAATTAAGTCAACCGGGACTTTTAGTTTTTATACTTTGATTAGTCGTATTTCGGGTTATTTAAGAGATATACTTATTGCAATATTTCTTGGTTCTGGACCTATAGCCGATGCTTTTTTTGTTGCTTTTAGAATTCCAAATACCTTTAGAAGATTATTTGGCGAAGGATCATTTAATGCTGCATTCGTGCCAAGTTATTCAAAAGAATTAGTCAAAGGAAAAAAAAAATCAGAAAATTTTGCCAATAATATTTTCAACCTCTTAACTATTTTTCTATTTGCATTAGTACTTTTAGTTGAGCTATTCATGCCTTTCTTTGTATCTTTAATTGCTCCTGGTTTTAAATCTAATCCAGAAAAATTTGCTTTAGCGATTCAATTAACAAAAATTACCTTCCCTTTTATATTATTTGTTAGTTTGGCATCTTTTTTTTCGGCTATTTTAAACTCACATAATAGGTTTGCTGCAGCTTCGGCTGCACCAATTATTCTAAACATAATAATGATTGGAATATTAGTTTTTGGAAAAGTTTTAGGTGAAAAATTAGTTATCTATTTGTCTTATGGAGTATCAATAGCAGGGTTTGTACAAGCTATTTTTCTAATATTATTTGTTAAAAAATTTTTTAAACCAAAATTTAAATTTAAATTTAATATTACAAAAGAGGTAAAATTGTTTTTTAAAAAATTATTACCCAGTATTTTTTCTTCTGGTGTAACTCAAATAAATATCTTAGTAGGAACAATAATTGCTTCATTCCAAGCAGGTGCGGTCTCTATTTTATATTACGCTGACAGAATTTATCAAATAAATCTTGCAATTGCAGGTATTGCAATAGGAACGATCATACTTCCGAAGTTATCATCATACATTCAGCAAAATAAACAATTGGAAATAGATAACATACAAAATAAATCTCTAGAATTATCAATACTTTTAAGTTTTCCAGCAATGTTAGCTCTAATAATTGCAAATGAGGAGATTGTATCTTCATTATTTGGCTACGGATCTTTTGATAAAACAACTGTTAGAAATTCTGCTAAAGCTTTATTATTTTTTTCTCTAGGACTACCTGCATTTTCTTTAATAAAAATATTTTCAAGTTTTATTTTTGCAAGAGATAATACTAAAATTCCTTTTTATTTTTCTACCATATCAGTTTTATCAAATATTTTAATTAGTGTTTATTATTTTAAAGATTTGGGCTTCATTATAATTCCAATTGCAACATCAATATCATCATGGATTAATTCTATTTTATTATATATTTATTTACATAAAAAAAATTATTTTAAATTAAAAAAAAAATTAATAATACAAATTATAAGAATTACTGTTTCAACTATTATAATGGGAATAAGCCTTCAAAACTTACTTTACTATTTTGATAACCAATTGTCTTTTGAAAATAACTATAAATTTATCTATCTGATTTTTTTAGTAATATTGAGTATAGTAATTTATTTCTTAGTTTCATTGATTACTAAAGCTTTCAAATTGAGTGATATTAAAATAAAGTACTAATATGGGAGTTAAAAAAATTTTTTCTGGTGTACAACCTACTGGCAATCTACATTTGGGCAACTATATTGGGGCGATTAAAAACTTTGTTGACCTACAAAATGAAAATAACGAGTGTTTATTTTGTGTAGTTGACTTACATGCTGTTACAATAAAACAAGACCCGAGAATCTTAAAACAAAATATTAGAGATACTGCAGCAACATTTTTAGCGTGTGGCATCAACCCAAAAAAAAGTATAATATTTAATCAGTCGTCTGTATCAGCTCATTCAGAAGTTTCTTGGTTATTAAGTTGTGTTGCTAGGATTGGTTGGTTAAATAGAATGACACAATTTAAAGAAAAGGCTGGAAAAGATAAAGAAAAGGCTAGTGTTGGTCTTTATATTTATCCAGTCTTGATGGCTGCAGATATTCTTTTATATGATGCAACTCACGTTCCTGTAGGCGAGGATCAAAAACAGCACTTGGAATTGGCTAGAGATATTTCAAAAAAATTTAATACTGATTTTGATGCACCAGATTTTTTTAAAATCCCGGAGCCCTTAATTCAAAAAAACTTTGCAAGAATTATGAGTTTAAAAGATGGTAATAAGAAAATGAGCAAATCAGACCCTTCTGAGTTAAGCAGAATAAACTTAACTGATACAGAAGTAGAAATAATTAATAAAATTAAAAAAGCAAAAACAGACACCAATCCTTTTCCAACTAATATAAACAATTTAAAATCTCGGCCTGAAATTGAGAATTTAATTGGAATTTATTCAAGCTTATCTGGAAAAAAAATTGAAAATTTGTTGAATGAATTTAAAAACAAAAACTTTTCATTTTTCAAAGAACAATTATCAGATGTGATTGTTGAAAAAATTTCACCAATTTCAAAGGAAATTAAAAAATTAAAACAGGATCCTTCCTATATTGATCAAGTTTTACAAGATGGTAGCGAAAAAGCCTATAAATTATCATCAAAAAAAATAAAAGATATTAAGAAAAAATTTGGTTTTTGAGTATTATTTACTTTAAAAATCTTATCTTATACCTATATTTAATAAATGTTTGTGCAAACAGAAATAACACCCAATCCGAATTCATTAAAATTCCTTCCTGGGAAAAGAGTATCCTTAATTGGACCAATAGAAATTACGGAAATCAGTAAGACTAGCAACGAGTTGATTAGAAATATTTTATCAATACAAGGAGTAAAAGGTATTTTTCTTTCTGATAATTTTATTTCTGTAAATAAACACGATCAGTTTGAATGGGAAGAGCTAAAACATATTATTGTATCTTTTATTAACGATTATTATGCTAACGGAAATGAAAATGTCATTTCAGATAGAGAAGTAAAAATAGAACTAGACACATCAACTTTAGAGGGTCAAATTATTAAAATATTGGAAACTAAAATTAGACCTGCGGTAGCAAGAGATGGTGGCGATATCAAATTTAAAGAATTTAAAGATGGGATAGTCAAAGTAGAACTTCGAGGCGCATGTTCTGGTTGTCCTAGCGCTGCTTTAACTTTAAAACAAGGAGTTCAAAATTTACTTTGTCATTATATTCCAGAAGTTAAAGAAGTTGAGGCCATTTGAAAAAAATTTTTATAAATAAATTAATAAAAAAAAATTTCAACGTAAATCAATTTCTTAAGCTTCAGAAATTTTTATCGTCTCGAGGTATCATCATTAAAAAAAAAACAACTTTTAAGTTTGGATTCGAAAAATTTAAAACTCTATACTTAACGGGATGCTCAAGTTTAATGATAATATTAATAGCTTTTATTATCCCTCTTTTTTCAGAAATTAATCCCAAAATTGTAAAAAATATTAAAGTTAATGACTCAAGTAAAAAATTTAAAAAAGTACTTGAAGGAGAAGAAATTAAAAACAAGTCTAAATTAGACGAGGGTTTAGATTTATCAAATATTTTAGAAGACGTTTTTAAATTTGAGGAAGTTCCACAGGAGACAGTAAGACTTAGT